>JAOUEV010000082.1 GCA_029858565.1 Nitrospirota bacterium
GGATCGCGGAATAAAGGACTTATCGGAAATTACGAAAGGAGGAATATATGAAGAACGAACTGAACATCAAGTGCATCTTGAGCAAGGATGCGCTGCCTGCGGGCAGTGCTGAACAGGCGGTCTACGCGCTCGTGAACATCAAGCCGGCAGGAGAGGCATGCCTCACTTCGATGCCCGCGAATTTCGGACTGGTGCTCGACCGGAGCGGGTCCATGGACGGGGAAAAGATGGACCACCTGAAAGAAGCCGTGGGCTACGTAATGGACCACTTGAACGATGACGACCTTGTCTCGATCACGATTTTCGACGACCAGGTGGAAACGCTCATTCCCAGCCAGGCCGCCAGGAACCGCGAAGAGATCAAGTCAAAACTCGGGACGATCATTGCGCGCGGCGGAACCCAGATCTCCGACGGCCTCAAGGCCGGACTGGAAGAGGTGAAAAAAGGCCTTTCCAAGGAGCGCGTCAACCGCATCCTGCTGCTCACCGACGGCCAAACCTGGGATGACGAACCCGCCTGCACAGAGCTCGCTGACCAGGCCGGCAGCCAGGGCATCGCGATCACGAGCATCGGCATCGGCCAGGACTGGAACGAGAAGCTCCTGCTAGAGCTTTCCGACCGGTCCCGCGGCAACTCGCACTGGATAGAGAACCCCCTGGCGATCCTCGATGCCTTCCAACAGGAGGTCCGGAGCATGCAGTCGGTTGCTGCCACGAACCTGCGGGTAACCGCACGGATGGGCCAGGGCGTCAAGGCGGTCAAGGTATACTCGACCGTCCCGATGATCTGCGACCGGACCATCGCGGCAGTGAACAGCGGCAATATCGTCGCGAACCTGGGCGCACTGGACGGCATAAAGGGCCAGTCGCTGCTGATCGAAGCCCGGGTACAGCCCGCTCAGACCGGCACCTTCCGGCTCGGCCAGGTGGAGGTCACCTATGATGTTCCTTCAAAAGCCATTAAAGGGCAGAGCATCAAGACCGATCTCTCCGTGACCTTCACTGACGACGCGGCTGCCGCTGCAAAGGTGAACGCCGAGGTGATGAACCTTGTTGAAAAAGTGAGCGCGTTCAAGCTCCAGACCCGGGCGCTTACCGAGGTCATGACCGGCAACATCGACGGGGCCACGAAAAAACTCCAGTCAGCGGCCACGGTGCTCCTGGACCTGGGCGAGGACGAACTGGCCGCAGCAGCGGAAACGGAGATCCGGTCGCTCAAAAAGACCGGTGCCCTCACGACCGCGGGCGCCAAGAAGCTGGAATACGGCACGAGAAAGCTGACGCAGCAAATGACAAAAGCCATGGTCAAATAGAAATTATCCGTGAAGCGCGCGATATCCGGAGATTTTCATTCCGCACTCCGCATTCCGCACTTCGCACTTGAAAAGGGAGGGTATCGCCATGAAATGCAAAGAATGTGAGATGGAGAACATCGAAGGAGCGCTCTTTTGCGAGGAGTGCGGATCAAAGCTTGAGGCCGCGAGCGACATGAAGGACAGGGCAGTGGAATCGTCGGGCAGCGGACCGGCGCTGGTGTTCACCTCCGCTGACGGCGAAACGCTCGAGATCCCGGCCAAGGACGAGGTGGTCATCGGCAGGGAGGATCCCATCAGCGAGGTCTTCCCGGACATCGACCTGACCGGGCTCGGCGGAATGGAAAAAGGCGTATCGCGCACCCACGCGGTGATCCACCGCTCCGGCGGGGACTGCACGGTCGAGGACATGGGCTCCACCAACGGCACCTATGTCAACAAGAAGCGCGTCCAGCCCCATGTGCCGCAGGCGATAAAACCGGGCGACGAAGTGCGCTTCGGCAAGCTGGCGCTGGCGCTGAAAGCAGCATGATGAAACGGACACGGCGACACGGTGACACGGAGACGCGGAGAAAAGGCTTAAATACAATCAAAACCCTTGCTCCATCCCCGCGTCCCCCCTTCCCCGCGTCTCCGCGTCAAGGAGGAATTCATGGACCGTCTCACTTATAAGACCCTTCTCTACGGCGCAGCAGGCGGCCTTGGCGGTATTGCCGCCTGGGCGCCGGTCCTGGCCCTGTCCCAGGGCATGCGTACGGGACTCCTGACCGAGATCAGCCTCGGAGCCCTGACCGGCATGTTCATCGGCGGATTCATCTGGAGCCACGAGGCGGTCATGTCCAGGCAATTCCTGACTGCGCTCAAGCGGGCGGCCTTCGGCGCCCTTGCCGGAATCGTTGGCGGAGCGCTCGGCGCAGGCATGGGGACAACGGCATTCTCCGCGCTCGGACGCTATGTGGCGGACCTCAGCGGTTTCCGCGCTTCCCTGGGCATTGCCCTGTCCGTGGCCCTGGGCTGGGCGGTCCTCGGAGCAGCCATCGGCATGAGCGGCGGGGTAATGATCCGGTCCCGCGAGCGCGCAGGCTACGGCCTTGCCGGCGGTCTTGTCGGCGGATTCTTCGGCGGCATCCTGTTCAACAGTCTTTCGGCGACCAATGTCTGGTCGGCCCTGGCCGGACTTTCGCTTCTGGGTCTTGCGATCGGCGCATTCATCAGCCTTGTGGAAGAGGCTTTTGTGTCGGCAAAGCTGAAAGTGATCAAAGGCCGGCACCTGAACAGGGAATTCCCGCTTCTGAAGGAAATGAACGTGGTGGGCCGCGACGACCGGGCTGATGTGTGCTTGTCCGGCGCCGAAGGCGTGCTGCTTGAGCATGCGTCCATTCTGCGCGACAACGGGCGTTTCACGATCGAGACCAATGAAACAGGCAAGCCTGTGTATGTGAATGAAGCCATGACCACAAAGAAACGTCTTGATGACGGCGATGTGATCCGCGTGGGAAGCATCCTGCTGCTGTTCACCGCGATCAGGAAGACCGCGGCGCTCGCGGCGATACTTATGCTCGTCGGCTTGTCCCTGGCGTTGCCGGGGACCGTTCTTTCCGCCGACCCTGCTTCGCTCCAGATCACCCAGTTCGATCTGAGCGGCTTTCCGGTGGTGAAGGCCTATGTATCGGCGCTTGACAAGGAAGGAAAACCGGTGCACGGCCTGACCAGGGAGAGCATGACGCTCAAGGAGAACGGCAAGACCGTTGTGATCGACTTGCTGCAAATGAACGGGACCAACGGTGAAGCCGAACCCCTGAGCCTCGGCATTGTTGTCGACCAAAGCGAATCCATGACCGGCGACAAGCTTTTGCATGCCAAGGAAGCGGTCATTCGTTTCCTTGGGCTCATGGAAAAGGATGACAAGGCATCGCTCGTCCTGTTCAGCGACAAGGTGACGACCCTCTCCGGCCTGAGCAATGATCAGGAAGCGCTTGTAAAGAACGTGCAGGCCATCGAAGCACAGGGCCACACCGCGCTCTACGACGCGGTCGCCGCGGGCGTTGCCTCGGTCCGGGGCACGACAGGCAGACGCGCTGTGATCGTGCTGACCGACGGCATTGCCAACCGCGGAGCGCTTGATATCGACCAGGCGATCGAAGCGGCTGTCGCGGAATACGTCTCGGTCTACGTGATCGGCCTGGGCAATGATGTGCGCACGGCGCGGCTGGAACGGATCGCGTCGGAGACCGGCGGTTCCTATTTCTTCACGCCGTCGTCTGAAGGCCTTTCCGCGATCTACGAGACCATCAGCAAAAGGATCCACAACGAATATACGGCGACCTTCACCGCGGAAAAGCGCGGCGATTATCTCCGGAAGATCTCGCTGAGCCTCGCAGCCGGGCTGTCGGCTGAGCGCGCCTATTTCCAGCCTGAATCCTCGCTCTTCGGCGCCGGCGGCATGGCGCCGTCCCGGGCTTTCGCAGCGACCCTCGCGGCGCTCGTCTGCCTCCTTGCCCTCTCCCTGCGCAGGATCGAGCAACAGTACAAGACCGCCCATCTGACGCTGGTACGCGGAGCGGGAACGAAAACGAACATCCCTGTCGGAGCAACAGCGTCCATCGGCAGAGACGGACGCAGCACCCTCGGGCTGAAAGACAGCGGCATCGACCAGCAGCATGCCCGGGTCAAGAAAAGCGCCACGGGCTACGTCATCGAGGACAAGGGCTCGGCACAGGGAACCTATGTGAACAAGACCCGCGTCCTGGGAACAAAGACGCTCAAGGACGGCGATGTCATCACCATGGGCAACGCCACCATCGTATTCAACGAAGGAACCACGAAGATCTGCGCGGAATGCGGAGAACCGGTTCGTATGGCCGCCAAGTTCTGCGCAAAGTGCGGAGCGAAAGCTGCGTAACTACAACCATGACAAAACTTCTCAATAATAGATATGAAATACGCGGCATCCTCGGAAGGGGCGGCATGGGATGCGTGTACAAGGTCGCTGACCGAAAAGCGAAGGGCCGCATCCTTGCCGCAAAGGAACTGCGGTCCGACGGTCTGTCCCCGGCCAAGGCCCAGGAAGCCCTTGCCCAGTTCAGGACCGAGGCGCGAATCCTGACCAGGCTCGACCACCCGAATCTGCCGAAGGTGCATGATTATTTCAGTGCGAACAACAGGCACTACATCATCATGGACCAGGTGAAGGGCGCGACCCTGGCATCGATCCTCAGCCGACGCCCCGGTCAGCCGGTGGACGAGCAGATTGCCCTGTCCTGGGCGCTCCAGATCTGCCGAGCCATGCAGTTCCTGGCTGTGCAGAAGCCGCCGGTGGTGTTCCGGGATCTCAAACCCGGCAATATCATGATAGACAAGAACAACAAGGTAAAGCTCATCGACTTCGGCATCGCCCGGTTCTTCAAGGACGAAAAGGAAGGCGACACCTATGTGTACGGCACACCGGGATATGCCGCGCCCGAACAGTACGGCACGGGCCAGACAGATATTCGCTCCGACATCTTCTCCCTCGGCGCAACGCTCCACCACTGCCTGACCTGCAGGGACCCGTCCCTCCATCCCCTGGATTTTCCCGACCCGCGCAAACTGAATCCCGCGCTGAACAAGGGAACAGCGAAGATCGTGATGAAGGCGCTGGAACAGGACATGCCGCGGCGCTACCAGACCGCGCTGGACATGAAGCAGGCTGTTCAGTCCGTGCTGATGAACATCGAATCCCTTCCCAAAGGCGTGAACAGCGTGATCCATGCCCAGGCCGGAAAACCCATCACCATCCCCTGGTGGAAAAGGACCAGCTGGGTGCGCGTGCCCGTTGTGGCGCTCGGGTGCAACGGCACCACAGGAACGCTGTCATCGAGCGACCGCTGGCTCCATCCCAAACCCGGGGCCTTCAACCCCGGTGCGTCGCAGCTCCTGTTCCGCGTCGACGGCTCGAAGCTCAGGATGGGCAGGGAATACCGTCCGCGCATCACCGTGCACACCGACGCGGGCATTCTCCGGCCGCAGCTCCTGATCAAACGGCCCTGGCCGTGGATGTTGATCGATGCGGGATTGATTGCGGCGGCTGTTGCGGGGATATTGATGATGAGGTAAGGGGGAGATTGTAGCTGCACTGATGATTACACCTACAAGTGTGCAATTGCAGTATGGCGAGCCAATTGTCAATTACAGATTGAAACATACACATGAACGCGCCGCTGACTCGCCGCTTTTGGCGAATCGATGTCGAGCGGCTGGTTGGTCTATCATGAAGCGATTGATTTCAATTGCGTGTCAATAGAAGATATGAATTCTTCAAGTGATTTCAGAAGAACTTCAATTTCTGCCAATCTGAGAACGTGAAATTTGCCAGACTTTGTCCGGCCGTTTCGATGAACAAGGTCATGTCGAATAGCAATGCCACGATGTATAAGCTCTATATCTTCTGGAAATTTAATTTGGAGCACATTGTCGTATAGATTCTCAACACGAGCTAAATTATGCCAAACAAGATCGAGAAGATACTCGCTTACTTTCTTGTTGATTTGGTTTTTCCAATCGAGGATGTCGGTGATGGCATACTTCCGTTCTTTAAATTCCGGGACAGTCTTCAATAGCCGTTCTATGAGTGCATCGCTGTTAGTTACTTTGTGGAAGAAAGCATCACATAAGTAAGTTTCCATAGCCGTTATTGCGGCCGCATATATCATTCTGAGTAGAGGCTGCCTAAGCTGAGCACGGCTCGGTAATTTCTGTGATAGTAGACCGCGGATAATCGATACCTCTTTTGTAAAAGTCTTTAAGAAATCAGAGTTAGCCTGAGCTGATTCATACAAAGCTTCGTACAATCGTCTTAGTCGATTTTCACTTTCGCATAATGGACAGCCAGATTGAAGAATTGTTCGATTCTTTACTTGTGCGAGCCATTCATGCTCGGGATTAAAACTGCATCGCCACCAGATTTTTCGACCACTTGCACGAGTTACCTCATTCGGCGTCAGTGAAGCGTTCTTTGTCGGATGCCATTCTTTGGCAATTAAAGGATAGTGGAGAGCAAGGCTATTCTTTTCTGTTGCGGCACGTCCCGAACAATGAGGGCATGCCTTCATTTCGCCTCTGCTGTGCGTTCTTTGAGTTATCGTTGATTGCCACTCATAACTTGGGTCTTTTGAACAACGCCACCATACTCGTTTCGAGCTACCCGATGTGAAGTCGGAAGGTTTAAGTTCGCCGTTCTTTGTCGGATGCCACTCTTTAGCAAGCTCAGGGAATTTATCGGCAAAACTAGGGCTTTTGCTACAGATTGGGCAGCCTCTCCCTTTTTTCCTGGTTCGCGGTGTTGCCGCCCATATATGGGATTTATTTTGAGGGCAAATCCACCAAACCTTACGAGAAGATCCGCCGGTAAGTTGTTCAGGCAGTAATGGAAAGTTCTTTGTTGTATGCCATTGAACAGCTATGTCGGGCATGGAAATTGGTAATGGCTTCTTATCTCGTGTAAGGCACTTTGGACATCCGGATAAATCTTTTGCCCGTGTTACAATACGTGCTTGCCAACTGTGGCCTTCTTTGCATTGCCACCAAACTGCCTTGTTCATTCCACGTGAAACATCCGTTACTAAAAGAGGCAAATTCTTTTTAGGGTGCCACTCTGCTGCAAGTTCAGGATTGGTATATTTTAGTGAACTTTCGTTAAGACGGCATTTCGGACAAATAGAGGTATCTCTGGTTCGATGGGCAATAAGGGTGTTCCATTCATGTCCCGAACTGCATTTCCACCAAGCTCTCTTATTGCTAAACGGACCTACCGCCTCTGGTCGCAGTGCACCGTTCTTTGTTGGATGCCATTCTGCCGCCACGCTAGGATACAACGTTGCCAACGAGCGTTCAGGCGAAATAAATCGACCTGAGCAATAAGGACAGCCGCTCTTATTTATGGATCGATTTCTTATGCGTCCTTTCCATTTGTGGTTAGGATTATTTTTGCACTGCCACCAAACACGTCGATTCGAATTGGCTAAAGCGTCTTCAAACCGGAAAACTCCATTTTCGGTTGAACACCATTCTTCTTTTAGTTCTGGATTCGTTACACTGAGAAGTATCTTCATCTTATTACTCGCGCTCAATTAGACTTTGTCAGTTTTACGAACGCCGCAAATAACGCACGTACCGACGCCACGAGAAAAATTGCCGTGTTCACCTTCACAGAAACCGCGATGGCATTTATAGCAATAACGCGCCGTTTCCCGTCGTCGGCGAAAAACCTCAGTGCATATCCAGCAATCAGCCCATTTCCCAGCCTCTATAAGTTCCTTAGCGCTTTTTATCGCCACCTTTTTTGCCATCTTTTCCCTCCGTACTAACACGGCGCTGTAGCGTCAGGTTGGAATCACATATTAATAATCACATATCATTAAGTTCGCATGACTCAGAAATTTCAGCGAGATATTCCGGCTTGACATATTTGATGATGGTCTTAATCTTTGGCAATTCTTCTTTGATTTTTGAAAAAGATATGAAGCGGCACATTTCAGATAGGGGCGGGCTCATTTTAGAAAACGTGGGGCGGTTAATTTCCGCCACCACTTTATCTCTGCGAGAGTCGGGCGCGACCAGATAGAGAGGGATATTAATATTCGGCTGCATTGCGATCAGGTCGGACATTCGCAATAAACCGGAATATATTGATGTCGTGCTTTCGATCTCGAAGGCCGCCATAATGGAATTTCCTCTGAGCCAAAGAACATCAATGTGTTCGATGGTCTTATTCGTCTGGCTGTCGAACTGGAGGGGAAGCTCCTGCTTTATTCGAGGGATGTCAGAAAAAATCACACCGTCATGCTGTTTGTTTTTGTCGTTTCTTGCCGCCCAAATGTCAAAACCCATGTCCACACCGAGACGCAATAGGAGATATTGAATTTCAGTGTGTTCATTTGTTGAAATGACAGGTTCACGCGGCTCTTCTTTCTCGGTATAAACTTCTGCCTCAAGCATTTGTTCAGGCGTTGAAGGAATATCTTTCGAGTAGGTTTCCCACAATTTCCGAGCGTATGGTAAGAAGTCTCTGCCATCCCACTCAGACACGATTTTCTTCTGCATTGTGCTTATTGGCGTTCCGGGGGCGGATTTCGAGGCAGCCTCAAGAACTCTTCGTCGAAAAATATTGATGCAGCTTGGTTTGTCGAGACTATTTTGATAATGGAACGCAATCTTCCACTTGTATGAATCGCCCAAGTCCACTTGATCAATGCGCTCAAGCTCATTCCTTTGAACGGCGTCAATCGTTTCTAGAATCTGAAGTTTGACGTTTTCGAAAGCTTCTTTTTCGGACTCGCCATATTTGCGCATCCAACCGTAACTGTCAGAGTAAAACCGTCCACCGACATTTTCTCTTTCACCCTTATCATCACGCGAATAGATGCCGAATTTGAAAGAAGACCCGCCCCAAATGGAGCCTAATTTTTCAAGTTTCGCCTCTATCCAGTAAGTGAACGTATCTTTCCTTCCACAATTTGTATATTCCGGAAGCGTCATTGATTTTATTTTATCGACAGGCCAAGCTCTTTTAAACTCCTGCCAGAGACCGTAATCATTGGTCATGCTCATGGTACTTCTCCTTTATTTTGACGCTGATCTATGCCGCTTTTGTCCTGGACCACGCGCGCGTGAGGAACGCGATAGCGTTTCTCTCGAGGCGCAGGTTGGATTCAGCATTTCGTGTTCGTTATATCTACCGGCAACTCTATTCCATAGAAATCCACTCTGAGTAAGACGACTCATCGGATCAAAGGCAATGTGACTCTTGGATGTAGTATTTCATATCGATTGCGCATTATTGCTCTCACTAAGAATGATCATTTATTATCAGGGGCTGGCCAAATAGATTTATGTAAAGTTGAATATTTACTTCTGTAGACAGGCTTTTCATCTTGCTTAACAGGGAACGCTTTGTTTCTTTGGTTGTTGCGGTTGCATCAGGGATTACTCGGACTTGATCATAATTCGGCCCGATCAAATGCTCTCGTAAAGCAGGTTCGTCCCCTCCCAACGGAAATGTAACAAAAAAGGTGTTGATCGTGCTTTTCTTACGAAACGCTTCTACTTTCTTATCGGTGGGGTCAATTTCTTTGTTAAAGAAAAAATCCATATTATCATGATCTATATCCACATAGCCGCTATCATTAACACCTATAAAATATGATTGATAGTCGCCCGGATTTCCGAAGTAATACTCTTCATGGTAATGAATGCGCCGGGCACCAAGATTCGCAGTTATATTTTCCGGGGTGTGCGGAAAATCGCCAAAGCGTGTCTTGCCAAGAATTATATTAAAGGCAAGTGGGACGGCTTTTTTAATATCTTCGGGAGCCGATTTATCACCAGTAAAAGCGTGTTCAAGGATTCTGAACGAAGGATTGAAATCTGCTTTGCGGGTAGTAACCCCATACGCAAGAACACGACCAGAGGTGTCAGCCAAAACTTGAAGATAAAAATACTGGTTTCCGAATATATACTCTTTTATTTTTTTTGATTCGGCGACAGACGATGCGTTCTTGGCCAACGCTTTTCGTTCCTGCATTACCTGGGGATTTGTTTCTTTTGGGGCGTTCCACCCAAAATAATAAATCAAGTAGCCTGCAATCAAAGCTGCGATCACAGTCAAGACGACGTATCCGATAGGTTTCTCATGCCATCTGTTTTTAGCGGGATTCTGACTGACAGTGGAACCTTCTTTATCGGAAATAACGATTAATGTTCTTCTTGTTTTCTTTTTCTTCGGCATTCTTTCTCCGTAATGTTGAGCCGTTTGACGCGCCGCTTTTGGCGCGTGCTGTCGCTTTGCCTCGCCAGAAGCCAGCTATCGTTACTTTTTCGACATATTCTTCAGTATTTGGCTGACTATATTATCTGGTAATGTTGGGCTCGAATCCCCTTTCAACAACCCTGTATCTGCACGACTAAATATCGACTGCAGAACGATATGTCTGTCAGCATCTGTAACACCTTTCTCATGCAGTAGAGATAGGTAAACGTGGGTCAGTTGGTGTCGTTCCTTAGCATCGCGCGAAAGATGAAACGCACTAGTCGAGAGCCTGGTAAACAGCCTAACAATGTACACGCCTATTGATGCGATCAGAGCCAACAAAATTGTCATCTTAAGGCTGTCTAAGCTTAAACCCTTGCTACCCATATATCCATTAGGAAGCTGGTATAGTATCGACATTAATAGCAGTATCAACAATCCAGCTCCAGTAATAGCCCAGGTTCTCCACATTTTTCCCTTGTCAAAGTACTCTTTCGCCATGTTACTCCAATATTGTGCCGGACCTTCCAACCGAAGCTTTTCGTGATAATTTCGTTCTAATTTGTCGAGGTTCTCCGACCTATCTTTAATTAATTTATCTAATGCTTTCTGAGTTTCATTTTTCCAGTTAGTAAGATTCTCTTGAAATGATGCATAGGAGCCCCCGATGTCATCAGTGCGCTTGAGGTAGTCTGCGTGGAGAAGGTTTAATTCCTGTACGTAACGCGATCTAAGTTCTTCTAGCGCTTTATATTCATTTTTTTCGGCTGATACACCCGTAGATTTATCATCGCCCTTGTAAAGAAATGCCATCAAATATCCCTGAAACTTATTTTTATCTTGAATATTACCGATCCTATTCTCAAACAAGTATTCGCATGCAGCGTCTGCATGCTGTTGGCTTTTACCGTAAATCGTCTTTAGGAACTGTGCCGTTGGTGTTGCCGAGTAAACCGCAGGAAATGAGTTCTTTCGCGCATTATCTATTGCATGTTGAAGATCATGCCGTGCCGATCCTGCATCACGATTCGGCTGCAGCGCCTGCGTTAGCTGGTTAACGATATTTTGAAAATGGTTTCGAATGCCGGCGATATTTCCACTATTACAGGAACTCCAGAAGCTCAATTCATTTTTCATTACATCAATAAAATGCTCAAGGCTAACAAAATGCAGTTCTTCCTTGTCGGGGAAAATAGTGATTCTGACTTGTTGACTTTTAAAGTGCTCTTCGAGGTCCTTATCGATTTCCATATTACCCCCTCAGTCTCAACAATACGTGCCTTTGACGCAATCTAACATGTAGTTATCACATTTCCCTATATAAGCCATACGTGGCCAATATAAGGAATTTATGCCTTATATTGGGAAGCTGCGATATTCCCAATATAGGACCTTTCATACAATCTTCTCACTCCTTGACAACCCGCGCCATCAACTCCCTGTCCCCGCGAATCAATCCACACTGCACACGCCACAGCTTTTGCACGGGGTCACACTTTGCGCCAACCGCCTTCTGTCATAGGTTTGGGTTGTATGATTCTCTGAAGCTCAGCATATTGATCATAAGCTGTTGGGCAAGGGACACCTTTTTGCCAACCTACAAAATACGAACCGTAACATGCAATCCATGGTGCCATCTGCCGTATCATGATTTCAGGAAGAAATCAGGGCAACAATTTCACCGCTTCAATCTTGGAGACACGATCTGGAGCTTTTGGAGTTCGTGCAGGATAGCCGACTGGAACGATTGCAACAGGCCTTAGATTATCGGGCAAGTCCAGAATGCCCATTATACTTTCCTCTTTAAACGCGCCGACCCAGCAGGTCCCCAGGCCGAGATCGTGGGCTGCAAGAAGCAGGTTCTGAATGCTCGCAGCGGTATCTTGGATGCAGTAGAGATGCTTTCCCCTGTCTCCGTAACGCGAGGCGCTGTGGTGGTCAACGCATGCGACAACCACAAGTGGCGCATGCGCGACGAAACTGGCAAGGTTCTGCTTGAGTTCCGCCTGTGCGAGCTTCTTTCGAATATCTTTATTGAAGACGAAATAGAATTTTCTGCTCTGGAGGTTTCCGGCGCTTGGCGCCCAGCGGAGTGCTTCAATAAGGATATCAATCGCACTCTCAGGTATTTCCTGGTCCGTGAAATCTCGCACGCTCCGCCTATTTTTAATGATATCAATTATCCTAGAGTTTCGAGCGAGCTGACCCGCTCGTCGCGATTTTTACGACGATTTCAGCATTGCCCTATTGATCTTTCACATAGCATCTACGCGGCTTTTGGCAGTTTCCGCGTCGATGCGGCTGTTTCCGGCTCTTTCGGCGGCCCGAATTTCCGGGACTTCCGGTCCCACCACGCTCTGATCGGGAAGTGACCGAAAATCCTGACCAGACCCGACCGCAC
>JAOUEV010000083.1 GCA_029858565.1 Nitrospirota bacterium
GGTCAAGCCGAATACGGATCTTCTGACGGGCCATGATATCCTTCAGCCCGTCAAGCCATTCCTTGAACGGCTTATCGCCGGCCTCGGTAAGGTAATACGCTATTGTGTAGGGGAAGCTTTCCACGTGGGCTATTGTAGCATATAAGCTACAAAACGCAAGGACGATTTAGAGGAATGCCGAACGCCAGACTGTCCAAAGAAAATCTGACAGTTGTCCGTTTTTTTACTTCCCTTTATCCCGCCTCGATATACGGCAGATGGTCAGCAATCGCCCCATAACCATCACGGCGGTTTAGCGGGACGATAAAAATCGACATGTGGATCTGCGACAAGCAGACCAGCACAACCGATTTCACGGCCATTGAGAATATATGTGCTTTCATTTAATCGAATATTATTTCGAATACATCAGGCGTACAGATGGAATTGATACCGATTTCGATAGACGGTAAGCGTCAGGAGATACTTCTGATAGTCGGCTGCATCCTTAAAAATCCGCCGCCGCTGGTTCCCGCGGACAGTGACGCGCCGGGGTATTCGCTGCGGGGTTTGCGTGGCATGAAGCAACAATAGCAAAGAGGGCGGGAAATGTCAAAATATTAGACCCTCTACGGCTCCATTTCAATGCAACGACCTTCGATATGCTCGAAAGGCTACTTGTCGGATCTCGAATGGTCAAGCCACCTTGAATGTCTTTCCGATCTGGATGAACTTCTCGACATTATCTTCACGCAGTTTTTTTCTGATCTCGTCAAAACGGGCGATGTCATCGGGAGTATACAGCCGCTCCCCGCAATGCAGGCAAACTTCGGCCTTCACTCGAATCAAAGCGGTATTGCTCCCGCCCATCAGGACTTTCTCGGAATCTTTTTCGATCAATTCACCACCGCATACAGGGCATTTATCAAAAAGTTTCATGGCTTCCTCCGTTGCTTCCAATCTATCCACCGCTCCGGATCAGGCCGGTACACGGTAATCAGGACAGACGATTTTGTTTCGACATTATACGCCCAAACGCTGTGAATGGGCTCACCATTTTTATTCCTGCCATATATCAGGCAACTCGGGTACGGCTTATCATCGGGATATTGTTCGATGATCTCACCTGTCCTGACAGCGGCGTAGATTTCATCGAACGTCAAGCTGTCGCTATACGCTTCTTCATCGGCGTGATCGGAAACGCGAAACGTTTTGGCGTTGATACTTTCGGCTATTTGCTGTATCTGAAGCATTCGTTACGATCCTATCGTCGATCTTCCTTCTCAACCTGGGCAGTAGCCCTAACATTGCCTAATCGCTCTTCGTATATCTCGTCCCGATTGAACACATACCCCTCAGGAAGGGCAATCGAGTGTTTCGCTGCCAGCTGCATAAATATCCTCTTGCTGTCCTGCAATCCTTTGGTATTTACCCTGTCTTTTTTCCTCTGCATGTCTTACAATATCACGATTCAATACAGGATGACAAGCTGAAACGCCTCTTTTTCACCACACGTTCATCATGGAAATCGAGGAGGGCCAGAAGTCCCCCGCCTTCGACAAGGTCATGCAGCTGCTCCAGGCCTACCGATCTGATGTCCAGGACTTCCTGCGCGAGACGGGCTACCTGCCGAAGAACGTTGAGCCCGCTGCTACCGGCAAGATGCGGAAGGTCCCGGTCGTGTCCTGGGTGACTGCTGGCAAGTGGACCGAAACAGGCGAGTCGTTCCATCAGGAGGATGCAGTAGACTGGATCGAGAGCGACATCAAGGGAGAGCACAACTTCGCGCTGCGGGTGAAGGGCGATTCAATGGAGCCGGAATTTAACGATGGGGATATCATCATCGTCAGCCCAACCGCAAAGGCAGTGACCGGCGACTACATCGTTGCGAAGAATGATGAGGAAGAAGCGACGTTCAAGCAGTACAAGAAGTTCGATACCACACGAGTCCTTCACCCTCTAAATCCGAAATACCCCGATATCGTTCTGAACAAGGATTTAGAGTATCGAATTGTCGGGGTGGTGATGGAGAAAAAGAAGCGTTACAAGTAGCGGAGGCGCAAAATGAAGAAGGGCGACATTGTGAAATTCAAAGAGACTGTTGATGTAGGCGACGAGAAAGTGAGAATGCGCCTATTGGAAGATCCTGACGGCGGTCGAGTTTTGGTAGAGGCGTTGGTCGGGATGCAGCTCAATCCGACATACGTTTATCAGGTCAAAGATCTTGTCGAATGTGGAGAACCTGTGCTGAATAGCTGAGCCAGAGCAAATGCATTGGTCCACAATCTGTCATGGTTTGGAGCAATCAGCGTTTGATATTATTTCCGATTGCGTACAACAGCTGGTTTTTTCTTCTTTGGAGCAGCCGGTTTAATGTCAGACCCGCCCTTCACCCTATAAACAATTTCAAAATTATTACCTTGGACATTCTCCGGCTTGGGAAGAAGCAAAGCAAAACCCATGACAGGTTGCAGGGGAATCGCTTTTGTTCCCAATTCATCCATCGGATATGCGGGATATAATAACATCACGCCCCTTTTACGATCCTTCTTGAGACCGGCTGTGACAGTGTACCCCTCCCCCTCATTTCGTTCCAAATCAACCAGCCAGTGCGCAAAATCAGCGTGACGCGGTTCACTGAAAGCTTTGAAACGATCAGTTCCTGCTATCACAGTACGACCAAAGCTTGAAAGTTCGTGGCCACCTATGTTCCACACAGGAAAACGAGTTTTTGTAAGTTGGGGAATTACAATCACCCACTTAGGAATCTCTTTTCTATTCTTATGCAGAAAATTGAGTTCTGCCTGTATTGGAGAAATCTTATCAGGCCAAGGATACCTTTTGAGAATATTAACCAGTGTATCGGCACCCAATTCCAACCACTTAATCTGGAACGCAGTACCAGGTTTCCCAACCTTACCCTCGTGCATTTTAGCACTTAAGAGCGCTTTTTCAAAAATTGCCGCACCTATCTTTCGTGATGTGGCATCCATTTGGCGCTTAATCGGTTCGCGCCATTTTCCGTAAAAGCTGGCAGATACAAGTTCAGCATGATACATTTTATTTGCTGCTGCCGGTCTGAGTCTGGGATAACTATTGTACACAAGCGCAGGAACTTCGAGTGGCGTCAGATATTTACCATCGGGGCCCGGTTCACTGTACTGATCAAGTTGGCTGCGGAACTTCTCCTCGTCCTGGCACATAGCACCAAATGCCTCGTAAAGATCCATATTTTGCTTACCGTCATTTTCCATCCTGCCCATATACAAGCGAACCAAATCACGGTACCCCTTACGAAAACCGAACCACCTTCCCATCTGCATTAATGTATCCGCTGCCTGAGCCCTTCTCCTAAAGTAAGATACTGTTAGGCCTTCAATCGTATAACCCCGAGAGAGTTTCGCACCGCCAACAATAATTTTCCATACTTTGTCCTGTAAATCAAAATCTGGCGTATCCGCATCCCTTTCACCATTTACTATTAACACTGGCTTATTATCACCGCCGATATTATCGATTGCTGCCCCAAGATATTTCTTGAGTGAATTAAAGCTTTCTGGAACAGGTAGTCCTGCTGCACGATCACGGTCGCGACGCCACAACTCGGCGAAGTCATTATCATAGAGCATCTTTAATCGTGCCATACCTGCAGTGGAATCATATCCTTTGTGCTTCCACAGTTTTTCGAGAAGTTCTTTTTTATTCCGCTGGTCTATTTGCAGGTGTGACTCATGCACAAGCATTGTATGATGCCTGTATTCACCTGCGACACCCCTGCTTTTTCTGAACAATTTTATGGCTCCTGCAAGAACAAACGCATCCATAGCCTCCAGAAGTCTATCGATATCATTCCTGTCTTCACTATTCCATGACATACTTCCAGAGTAGCAGTTATCAGGCAGGAGAATCGTAGCGTCTCCATCTTCGGCAATATCCTGATAATTACGTGGAATGCTTCTTAGATGTGCTGACTTATTTGAAATACCTGAGCTCCGTGTCTCAAAATCATGGAAATCGGTTACCCCCATATACGCCTCGGGCTTGCGCAGAGAAAGAATATAATGCTTTGGATAAATATCATCTGAATCCGCCCGACTGACAAATACATTCGCGATAGGCGTGGCTGTATATCCAACATACTGTGCACGAGGCAACTTCTTAAGTAGATCTACTATCAGTTTATTAATAGCAGTCCTGCTTTTCTCATCAGTTATTTTCTTCGGGTTTAATGTATTGACTGATGCTTGATCGGATTCATCATCAATAATTAATGCCGGGGCATAATCGCGGGATTCTCTGTTAACTTCAGACAGATCTTTTACAAGTTGCTTTAAGCGTAATTTATTCTTTTTAACGACAATAAGTCGTGCATTTGCATGGCCCAAATTCTCACGATAATATAGCGGTTTATTCTTTTCCTTTTTCTCAAACTCCAAGGCGCTTATTCCTTGCGCCAAGCTGCGAAAGTCATCCACAGCTCCTGTCAACCTGAAGATATCAACCGAACCAAGCCTGCTTGGCAAGGATCCATGGCTCATAAATCTGGGCCAATCTCTATCAAGGCTGTAGTCATGATCAGCCACTTCCGTTTCTTCATTTCCGCGTAAAATATTCTCTTTACCGACGAGATCCATGTCGAGACGACGCTGTGTCTGGTTACGCAGCAAATCCATTGTCCCGGACAGCACTATTATTAGTCGATACCCGGCATCAATTGCCTTGGCAATCACTCCGGTAAAATGAGTCGTTTTCCCGCTTTGAACATATCCGACCACTAGCCCGCGACTGCGACGATCTTTCAGCAACCAAGGACAGTCAAGTCGCTCAACAACACTATATGTTGACTGATCCAGCAGCTCAAGGGATTCCGGAGTCCACTTCTTTGTCGTGCCAAGATAGCTCTTGAACTGCCCCCAATAAAAGTCGTTCGTACTTACAGCCGCATACCAGTTTTCGTGCTTGCCAGGATCCTCGATCAGAATCGGGGGAGGGCTATCGTAGAAAGGCAGCACATCACTTATGATGGTTTTGCTCTCGGAGCTTATTTTAAGCAATTTGTAAATTAACTGCCGTCTACTCTCGCTATTGGGTTGCGTGCTTCCTGTCCACGTTGACGTCCTCGTATGATCCCATTCAGCAAGCTTCCTGTGCAGTTCTGATCTAACAAGGTCGTTTGGATCGCTTGAGACCCTCTGTATAACCTGCTTTTCAGTAACCTCTTTTTTCAATGAGGATTGCTTTGAATAAAAAGATAGAGCAGCGGAAAGAGGCATGGGAGAGGCATTCATCCCTCCGAGGGCGGCTTTAACGATATCATAGACAACATCAGTCATTGAATTCTCCTAAACTAATTTTGCGTTAAATGAAGAATGTGTAGATAGTATTCCCATACCCTCTAGATTCACACCATAAGAAACCCGATCAATCCGCTGAATTAGATCCGAGCCCAAAGTATTAAGGGTGTCAGCAGTTATTGCAGGGAATTTCTTATCAACAGGTATTAGAGATGGCGGAGTTCGCAAAGTATAGCTGTCAATGTAATGTGATGCATGCTCCTCTCGCCAACCACAACTGAATAATCTCTCTTCTATCAATGCGGATGCGGAAGGACTTTTCTTTGCAGACACTGACAAGATTGCTGACACCGCTGCAGCTAATGTTCGTCCTTCAGGCGCTGGAGCCGGCGTGAATTGTATCGATAGAATGTAAAGTTGCCTGCCCTTCTTTGGTACAGCCTGCGTAAGGGAACCTATCTGATGAATACGTTTTTCTTTAAGTGTGGATTTAACCTCTATATCCGTCCTTGCCAGGGTAAAATCGTGCTCTTCTGCACCGGGCCCCTTCCATGCATCTGCTGCCGTCGACCAACCTGATCGACGAGCAAGGTAATCAAGAAACCATAGTTCACCTAACAAGCCGATTTGGCGCTCATCTGAGAGAATTGAGAGTTTTTGAAGAAGACTCGCCCAAGCATGGAGAGTTTTTATTATTGCCGAACCAACATCCTGCTTGTCAACCTGCACACGATCAGCAATATCTCTTACAAGGTTATAGAATTCCCTAAAGAGCTGACAATTGCTTGTAGATATTTCCACAACGTTCCGACTGGATATCTCTTTTCTTATGATTGACACTTCGCCGAGCGGACTTACCGGCATTACCTTCGGTAAGGAATAAATTCTCACACCAATACGCGTGCCTGAAGTGTCAATGAATGTGTCAACGCGGGGCTCACCGGGAATTCTTTCAAGATAGGGGACGCCCTCTTCAATTCGATCTGAAAAAATTTCCCAGTGAACATGCCTGGGATTTCTTTTATACGTACGAGTGTTTTTTATGAGGTTGTTTTTCATCGATTCGCTTCGAGATTGATCGCCTTTACCAAGGCATCATTGATAACATCAAGCTTTTTCTTCTCAAGCTGCGTTTCATTAACAAGACGAAAGGTATCATTCAACAGAAAATAGAGCAACGTCCTAATGACAGGGATATCAGCGGCTCCTGCCGCATCTCCGTCAAGAAGGACATCTCGGTATTTTCTATTCAATATAAGTTCCTTATTATCTCGGTCGACCTCAAAAAATCGATTTCCTCGTATTTTATCCCATCTTAGAGCGATACCATTACCCTGGCGCAACGGGATTGCAGCTTGCAGAATAACGTCTCGAACGGGAGCCGGGACACCTGTTCCAGGCTTCAGTATGGGGGGGAGTTTCTTCTTGCCCTTTGCACGATATACCTCCTCCGCTGTTTCCGTATACTGCTTGAAGGTGGTACCATCCTTGGCCCGCGCCTTGGCAAGATAGCCTGTAAAAGATGCCGGAGCATCAACCGCGGCCTTATTTGGCCGTACCTGAAGGTAACCCGCGTATGAGTCAGGTATATCAATTTCGACGCGTGCAAGACTCATATGTGGATCCATTGTTCCGATCCAGCCATTCCATCCGCCGTCCTGGATAAGCCGATTGTGACGATAAAAGAAAAAGCCTTGGTGTTCAGCCACCTTCCCGCCACCCAGCTTGTATCCCTCATCCTTTGATTTCTTGGGCCAAATATGCGCGCGCAAAACCAGCGACCCCAGTTTTTTTGATGCACTCATGTAAAAGTTCTTGGGGTAACCTTTTACCGCTGTTATTACGGGAAACGGATTGAGAGCTTCAACTCGGCTGGGCAGAAACGTCGATCCACTTGAAATATCCTCTACGTCCATTTGAATCGATACCGCTCGTTTCTGCAGGAAGCGATGAAGTTTAAGACCAAGATGATTCCTGATCTTACGCTTGATTTCTTCCAAATAAGCATCCGGATTTCCGTGCAGTCTCTGAAAATCCCTCACGTTATCCCATTGTATTACTGTCCCGACGGACAGTGTCCCAAGAGAACCCCAGGACCTGGTCAGATGTGCTTTTACCGAATCCGGTCCAAGTACAGCGCATTGCCAATTCCGCTTCTTAATCCCCGCCTCGGTCCACTGTCTTCCAACATATCCCTTCCCTTTGCGCCTCGACAGAACAGAAACCGTATCAGCCTGCGTCAGAGATGCCGTCTTCATGCCAATACCAAACATCCCCAGTGCTTCCTGGTTATAATCACGTTTACGTGCGAATTGCATTGCGCGATCGATTTCGTCATCATCCATGCCGTGACCGTTGTCGACAACGCAAAGACTAATTAGACGATTCTTTTCTCGAAAAATCCGGATTAGCACTTTTCCCGCATCAGCGTCAATGGAGTTGTCCACCAGATCTGCAATGCTCGCCTCAATTGGATAATCAACCTTGAGCGCATCAAGAACATCGGGAGTAGGTTGTATCGTTTTAGTTGATGTTATTTCAAGTTCATTTACCTTCAAAGACTTCTGGTCCGACTTCTTCATTGATTCTCCGATTAATCAGACGTGTCAATCAACTACAGCATCAGTCTGCAATTATACATTATCTAGAAACGACCGCATACGGATTTCAAGCCGTTTCATTTTTATCGAATCTTTTATCCAACACTCCCATACTACAAGCGCATTCCATCCCAGCTTTTTAAGATCACGCCTATTACGAAGATCGCGCGCTCTATTTGATTCTCTTTTCTGTTCCCAAAACGCAGCGTTTGTTTGCGGAATCACCCGACCGTATCTGCACCGGTGCCTATGCCAGAAACATCCATGAACAAATATAACTTTTCTAAATTGGGAAAATACAAGGTCAGGCTTTCCTGGCAGATTCTTGCGGTGCAGCCTATAACGATAACCTAGGGCTCGCACCATTTTTCTGACAACCATTTCGGGCTTTGTATCTTTGCTCTTTATACGCGACATACACTTTCGGCGTTGCTCCGGAGTCAGTACGTCGGTCATGATTGCGGTATCACTCCATGTATGAAGCTGATAAACCCGTCAAGACTCAGTAATTTAATACCAGAGTCAGCCGGATATTGTTTTTGTATTAACTCAGGAACGATTAAAGACACCTTGCTCTTATGCATTTCTGTGAGCTGATTTTTCGATATACCTGCCTGTGTGGTAAGAATGTGCTTGTGAGGGATGCGCTTCGCTTCATTCAGGACCTGTCGCCAGCGATCCTTACAGGTTGTTTTCACGCCAACGATAAATAATTTTGAGGTCGGATAAGAGTTATCGTCATATTGAGCCTTGCCGGGAATAACTATATCCGGTTTGCCATCTATATCAGGCCGCATATCGAAAGGCACACCGTTTTTTCTCAAGATGAATTCAACATGATTTTCCAGTGAACGACCCGCTCGGGCTTTTCGTCGATTCATCAGCTTCGCAGCGGTTTTAATGAAATCATCAACATCCTTGAACAGTCGCGTGATCTCATTCTGGCAAAGTAGACGTTCCACAATTCGGAACAAGGCATACTCCGACTCAAGATATCTTATTAATTGTACGTCTGATTTTTTACCTGTGATATCCGGAAGGCATTCAAGGATTGCCATCCTTGCCTGCTCTGAAAACTGCGAGGTCGACGGGAAAGCCGTCAGGACCCGGCTGAACTCAGCATAATGTCTGCTTATGCACTCTTCTTCAGACTCCGGCGATGGCGGAGCCGACGCATCATAAAGAGCCCATGTACCGATTACATCAACGCCAAGAGCCGCCTGCAGTTCTTCAATATCATCATCACGATCGAGATCATAGCCGTGAATAGTTGATTCGTCCTGCGGGACCAGCATTAGGAGATCGCCGATGCAGTCAGGTGTGAGAAAGGGAAAGTCTCTGCCAAATCGAGTAATTCGATATTCGCTTCTAGTCCCCTTTCCATACCATTTCACCATTGATTCAGTTTCGCGTCCATCCTGCCAGAGAATCTTAACCGGATGATTGTGATTCTGTCCTTTGTCGGCGGGATGTGGCGTGAACAGGTGAGCTGCTTTTTTAGGAAGGTAATAGCCGGTCTGGTGACTTCCCGTGGTACCGACATCGTTCGGAGAAATGAATTTAAGAAGGGCCTTCCCGTGCTGAATCGCATCTGCAATCGCAAGCTCGAGAATGGTTGAACTCATCGGGCGGCCTCCGCGTAACTCTGTTTACTGTTCTTCTTTCTATTCTTGCCCTTTAATAATCCATTCATATTGACATGCCAGTACAGAACCTCGACGATTTGCCTGCCAACAGCTTCAACTACTGTCGGCACAACAGCGTTACCAAATTGTTTGTAGGCCTGAGTATCTGATACTGCGATCTTAAGTTCGTCAGGAAAGCCCATGAGCCGCGCTGCCTCACGGGGCGTCAGCCTCCTCGGATTTTTCCCCTTTCCCTGCGGGATAAGGATTTCCGACCCGTCCTTGTAATAGCGCGCGCTCAATGTCCTCGTGATTCCATCAAGGTCACAGAGACCGAAGCCGAACCCGTTCCCCTTTTCCTTGTGCTTCTGAGCATACTGCTGAAGATATGACCACAGATGATTCGACAATGTATATTTCGGATCAGGATTTTCCTCGAGGATATCCCTCAGACGATATTTTACAGAAGGTTTTTCCGGAAATTTAAAATCAACTCTGTCCCCGAACACCTTTCTGTCAAAACATACGATAATAATACGCTCTCGGTGCTGTGGGACGTATGCACTCGCATCTATGACCTGCGGGAAAACATGATATCCGAGATCCTTGAGTGTGCTGTCAATAACAGCCCAAGTCTTCTTGCCGTCATGAGAAAGCAGATTTTTCACATTTTCAAGAAACAATACCGGAGGACGCTTTGCTTCGATAATAGTGGCGAGATGAAAAAACAGTGTTCCTTGGGTCGCGTCCTTGAACCCATGCGCTTTTCCAAGACTATTCTTTTTGGATACCCCTGCAATCGAAAAGGGCTGACAGGGAAAACCGGCAGCCATAACATCATGATCCGGGATATCTGACGGATTCAATTCTCTGATATCACCATGAGGCAGATCACCGAACCAAGTCTGGTACGTTTTCTGTGCATAATGATCCCATTCACTGGTAAATACACAGCGACCACCGGCCCTCTGAAGACCCAGTCTGAAACCGCCTATACCAGCGAACAGATCAATAAACGTGAACGGTATACGCCCAGGCGAAGGTTGAGAAGCAGGAGCAAAGCGATCAAAAAGGGAGGGCTGACCATAAGTGCTTGCACTTTCAAGGACCTGATGAACGAATTCCTGTTGGGTCATCCTGAGTCTGTCCCTTTCATCCTCAATCCATTTATGGACAGTGTCAGGGACAGAGCGAATAAGAATATCTTTCGACATAGGCTTTTTATCTCCGGGGGGAATTTTTGATATCAATGCTATCAGATATACCCAGGGGTGTCAATGCTTATATAGCGGGATGATTCAGGATACATAGTGAAGTACGAGCAGTGTCACGAAAAAGGCCTTGGGGTGCCCCAAGGCCGTGCTTTAGCTAATCTATGTCTTTATCATCACCCCGCCATTTTTTGGAACGGCAGGATCTTCGCGCCCGCCTTAATCTCATCAAGGTAATCGCTCCAGAGTTGCATCATCTTCCGCCGTTCGTCCAAGTGGGCCGTACGGTTGTAAGCGCGGCCGTTCGGATCGCGTACAGCGTGCGCAAGTTGGTGCTCGATGTACTCAGGGCGGACGTGGAGCACCTCGTCGAGTATCGTGCGGGCCATGGCCCGGAAGCCGTGGCCGGTCATCTCATCCGTGCCGTATCCCATGCGCCGCAGCGCGGCGAGGATCGCGTTGTTGCTCATCGGGCGCTGATTAGTGCGGGGGCTCGGGAACACGTACTTGCTGCGTCCGGTCAGCGGCTGGAGGGATTGCAGCACCTCGACAGCCTGGCGTGAGAGCGGCACGATGTGGGGCTGCCGCATCTTCATCTTTTCAGCGGGAATCGACCAGATGCCCGCCTCGAGGTCGAACTCGGCCCATTCAGCGTTCCGCAGTTCCCCGGGCCGGACGAAGAACATGCCCGCGAGTTGCAGGGCGCATTTCACAACGAACGATCCGACATAGCCGTCGATCGCGCGGAGCAGGGCGGCAACGTCCTTCGGGTCCGTGAGCGCCGCAAGATGGGTCTTCGCTGCCGGCGGCAGCGCACCCTTGAGGTCAGAGGAACAGTCGCGCTCCGCCCGGCCTGTCGCCACGGCGTAGCGGAAGACCTGTCCGCAGATGCTCTTTACGCGGTGGGCAGTTTCCAATGCTCCCCGCGACTCCACGCGCCGCAGGACGGTCAGCAACTCCGGCGCTTTGATCTCGGCAATCGGCCGCTCCCCGATCCAGGGGAAGGCGTCCCGCTCAAGCCGCTTGATCGTAGTTTCTGCATGGACCGGCGTCCAGCGGGGAGAGAACTTCTCGTGCCACTCCCGCGCGATGACCTCGAAGCTGTTCTCCACCTGGCCCCGCGCCGCCTTCTGTGCCTTGCGGACCTCGCCGGGGTCTATGCCGTTCGCGACCTGCTTCCGCGCATCGTCGCGCCGCACCCGTGCGTCTCCGAGGGATATTTCGGGGTAGGTGCCGAGGGAGATGAGCTTCTCCTTGTCGTCGAAGCGGTACTTGAATCGCCACCACTTCCCGCCATTCGCAGCGACCTGCAGATAGAGGCCCTGGCCGTCGTTCAGCTTATAGGGCTTGGCTTTCGCTTTCGCGCTCTTGACCTTGATATCGGATAACACAGGGGAAACGCCTCCAATTGGGGTAACTGCCGTTTTCACTGTTGCTGTTACCCCCAAAGTTACCCCAAAGTTACCCCAAATGTCAAGAAATCAGTGAAGACCCCCTCGGACACAGAAATAAGAAAAGCCCCTATTTTCAAGGGGCTTTTGCACTTCATTGGACTACCTTGGATTGTTAAATGGTGGAGGCGGCGGGAATTGAACCCGCGTCCGAAAACCATCAGCTGAAAGCTCATACATGCTTATCCCCTCGTTTACAGCTCTCGCATCCTCCGGCGCCT
>JAOUEV010000003.1 GCA_029858565.1 Nitrospirota bacterium
GCCACGGCTACGCGGTCGCGGGCACCGCCTCGCGGGGAGAGGATGCTGTGGCCCGGATCGAGGCGGCGCCGCCGCCGGACCTGATCCTGATGGACATGAAGGACGCGCAGGCGGTCCCGGGGGCCGGGTTCCTGCACGCTACGCTCGAAACGCGCGACGAACTCCTGGCGAAGAAACCGAAAAAGGCCGAGTTGATGGTGCGCATCATGCGGCGCACGCTGGAATGGATGGCAAAGGCACCACCCGACGAAATCGTCTGGCGGGCGGAGGTCCGCGGCCCCGTGGAGCGCCGCTGGCTGCTTCATACGCTCCGCAAGTACCCGCACAGGTACAGTCCCGACGGCAGGTTCTCGGAAAAACAGCTTGAGGAAACTGGGCTGTTCTTCCGCGAGGCCAATCCCGATCAGTCGGGGTTCGTTCTGAAGGACATGATCGTAGATCTCTGGAGCGGGAGCAGAGGATAGGCGGGACCTGCACGAAGACATGCCATGATACAATCACTGCAAAAACAGATAACCATCAGGCTTATCACGGCTCTGGTGACCATGGCCTTGCTGGTCTCCGCAGGCATATATCTGCTCCATGAACGCACATTAGAGCATACCCGGCAAAATAGAATACGGGTGCTGACCGCATATCACAAGCACTGGATGGCAGCGTACGAGGAAAGAACCGCGCAGACAGCTTTCGCAATTCGCACCAGCATCGAGTTCTCCGGGGTGCTTGACCTGCCCTCTGGCGCGAGAGAGCGGTTTCAGGCCTACTTCCTGTCCCTGAGCAGCAGCGGTATGCAGTTCACCCACGCGATCGTCGTCGATCAAACAGGCAGAACGGTCGTCCAGGCGGGACCGAAGGACGAACTGCCGGCGATCGGTGCATTCCCGGCACGCTCCGCAGACTGGCATTTTGAGGCCGACCGGGGAACGCTGTACCGAGTAACAAAACAAAATCTCCGGCTCGGTAAAAGGGGAGCAGGTGCGTTGTTCCTGTTCCAGCCCCTGGGGAACAGCATGCTGGTAGAAGGGGCCCATCCGGAAAGCGTTGTTTATCTGCTCTGGGACGGGAAGGTCATCGCCTCGTCGCGGGGTCAGGAGGGGGGCGAGAACTTTGTGCGCCGTTCGGGCGAGGTGCATTCAGGACTCAACTACGAGGCGGTGGTGACAATTCCCTGGATCGGCCGCGGAACGGCCGCGGAAAAAGCCCCTGTCCTGAATGCCTGGATAAGGGTTCCCGATAACTTGCCGTTTCTTGAGGTCACGGGGATCACCCTGGTGGCGCTTGCGGCCATGATCTCGCTTCTCTACTGGCTGCTTGGTGCGTGGCTGGGGCGCATTTTGCAGCGTGTCGAAGTTCTGAGAAACCGGGCGCGTCTTTTCACCCAGGAACGATCTCCTCCTGCGCTCTCGGAGGTTCTCCCCGGTGGAGGACCAGGAGGGCTGGACGAGGTAGCAGAGCTTGATGCCGAGTTCTCTATCATGATCGAAGCGGTGCTGGTCAGGGAACGGGACCTGTGCGCTTCGGAGGAGCAGTACCGGACGATATTCGATGCCGCATCGGACGGGATCATCATTGCCGATCCACGGACGCAGCGATTCATCTCAATGAACCTTTCCATGATGCGGATGCTGGGGATCGAGTGGGATGACGTGGCGGGGCTGAGCGTCGCCGACATCCATCCTGCGGATGCCTTGTCGCGCGTTGCGGGCATTTTCGAGCAGATCGTGAAAGGCGAGATCGATCATTTCGATAACATCCCGCTGCTGCACAAGGACGGCAGGGTGGTTATCACGGAAGGATCGGCATCGTGGCTCCAGATGAAAGGCGACCGCTATCTTGCCGGGTTCTTCCGTGACGTGACGGAGCGGAAGCGTGCTGCCGAGGAGCTTGAGCAGTCTTATGCGGAGGTCGAACGGTTTCGACTGATGGTCGAATACTCCCAACAGGCGATCGGGACCGCCAACCTGGACGCCTCGATCACCTACGGCAATTCGGCGCTTCTTGGCCTGCTCGGGATCGCGTCGCTGGAGGAGTTCCGGAAGTACACCTTCAAGGACTTTTACGCGGACGACGATCTGGATTACCTGACGGAGACCATACTCCCTGCCGTGCAGTCACAGGGCAGCTGGACGGGTGAGGTCCCGCTCCGTGCGTTATCAGGCCGCAGCATTCCGACGATCCATAACCTGTATCTCATCCGGGACGGCCAGGGAAATCCAGTCGCTTTTTCGAACATCATCACCGACATCAGTGAGTGGAAGCGCGCCGAGGAAGAGCTCTGGAGCGCGAAACAGTTCAGCGACAGCCTGATCCGGACGGCGAATGTCCTTGTGGTGGTGTTGAACTCCCGGCGGGAAGTGCTCCAGTTGAACAAAACAGGAGAGGAGATCACGGGATACCGGCAGGAGGAGATCTTGGGCCGGTCGTGGTTCGATGTCCTGGCGCCGCGCGACCGGTTCCCCGAGGTTTGGGAAGATTTCCTGCGGCTGACGAAGATGAAGGAGTTCGCGAGCACGTTCAGCAACCCCATCGTAACGAAGAGCGGCGCTGAGCGCATCATCTCCTGGCAGAACAGCACGCTGGCAACGAATAACGGCATTGTGACGGTGTCCTTCGGGATCGACATAACCGAGCGGAAACATGCTGAAGAACGGCACCGGAACATCCTGAAAACCGCCATTGACGGCTACTGGCTCACCGATGCAAAGGGCCGGCTGCTTGAGGTGAATGACGCCTACTGCCGGATGAGCGGCTACAGCCGCGATGAGCTGCTCACCATGGCCATTCCGGACCTCGAAGCCGGGGAAAATCCCGAAGAGACACGCGAACACATCGAAAAGATCATGTCGCAGGGCTCCGACCGGTTCGTATCCCAGCACCGACGCAAGAACGGAACGCTCATGGACATGGAGATCAGTGTGCAGTATTCCAAGGAGCAAGGCGGGATGTTCATCGCCTTCCTGCAGGATGTTACGGAGCGCAAGCGCGCGGAAGACGCGATCAGAGTGTCGCTCCGCGAAAAGGAGACGCTGCTCAAGGAAGTGCACCACCGGGTGAAGAACAATTTGCAGATCATCTCCAGCGTTCTGTACTTCCAGGCGCAAAAGATCGTGGAGCCCGCCAGCCTGGCGGTGTTCGAGGAAGCGCGGAACCGGCTGCGGTCCATGGTCCTGGTGCACGAGAAGCTGTACCGGTCCCGGGACCTGGCCCACGTCGATATCCGGGACTACCTGCAGAGTCTCGTCGACGAGCTGCGTATCTCTCATGCCGAGAAGAGCCGGGGACTGCAGGTGCACGTGAAGGTCCCGGAGCTGTACCTGCCGATCGAGACCGCGCTGCCTGCGGGAATGATCATCAATGAGCTCGTGACGAATATCTTCAAGTACGCCTTCCCCTCCGGCAGCGGGGGGGATGCCTGGATCCGGATCGATCGGCAGGGCGGAACCGTTCGCATCGAAGTCGGCGACAATGGAGCCGGCATCCCGGTGGGCGTCAGCGCTGATCAGCCCGCGACCTTCGGGCTGCAGCTGGTCGGCAATCTGGCGAAGCAGCTGAACGGCTCGGTAGCGATCGAGCGCGGGCAGGGCACGCGGGTCGTCGTTTCCTTCCCGATCTCCTCGAGCATGGGAGGCAGTGCATGACAAAAGAACGGATCTTCATTGTCGAGGACGAGGCCCTCATTGCCATGGAGCTGAAGGACCGGCTCGAGCGCCACGGCTACGCGGTCGCGGGCACCGCCTCGCGGGGAGAGGATGCTGTGGCCCGGATCGAGGCGGCGCCGCCGCCGGACCTGATCCTGATGGACATGAAGCTTGCGGGCGAGCTGGACGGCGTGGAGACCGCCGGGCGGATCCGCGAGCGCCGCGACATTCCCGTCATCTTCCTGACGGCCTATGCGGACGACCTGCTTCTGGAGCGGGCAAAGCAGATCTCTCCCTTCGGCTACCTGGTGAAGCCTTTCGACGACCGCACCCTGCATTCGACGATCGAGATGGCGCTCCACAGGATCGGCCTGGAGCGGCAGGTCCGGGAGAGCGAACTGCGGTTCCGGTCGCTGGTGGCGACCGTGCCCGGCGCGGTGTATACGTTTCGCGTGGACCCCGCGGGCCTGCGCTCGGTGCCTTTTATCAGCGACGGCATCATCCCCATGATCGGAATGACGCCCGCGGAGATCATGGCCGATGTCGAAGCGGCCTTCCATCGGGTCCCCGCGGAAGAGCGCGCCGGCATGGAGGAATCGATCGACGCTTCCCGCCAGGCGCTTTCGCCGTGGCTGCACGAATTTCCCTTTCTCACGGCAACGGGCGAGCGAAAATGGATACGGGGCAATTCCCTGCCGCAGCGGGAGCCCGACGGGTCCACGGTCTGGAACGGCGTTTTTGTTGACATCACCGAACACAAGCTGGCCGAGGAATCGCTCATCCGCCTGAACCGGGCGCTCCGGACGCTCAGCCGATGCAACGAAAAGCTCGTGCACGCGCAACATGAAGAAGAATTGCTCCACGACATCTGCTCGGTCATCGTGACCGAGACCGGCTACCGTATGGCCTGGGTGGGATATGCGGAGCACGATGAGGCAAAGACCGTCCGTCCCGTGCGGTGGCGCGGATTCGAGGACGACTACCTGAATACCGTGAAAATCAGCTGGGCCGACAATGAATATGGCCGCGGTCCCACGGGAACGGCCATCCGGACCGGCAGGCACCTCGTTGTGCAAAACGTGCAGACCGATCCCCGTTTCGCTCTCTGGAAAGAGGAGGCCGCCAAACGGGGGTACGAGTCGATCATCGGGCTGCCGCTGAAGACCGGGGACACGGTCCTGGGCGCGCTGACGATCTACGACATGGAGCCCGACGCTTTCGACGATGACGAGGTAAAACTGCTGACGGAGCTTGCCGAGGATATCGCTTTCGGCATTGCGGCGATCCGCGAACGGGCTGCCCGCGAAAAAGCGGAAACGCAGGTCCAAAGGAACTACGACACCCAGCGCGTCATCGCCGAGCTGCTGAACTTCTCCCTGACCGAGGTGACGCTGCAGGCCGTTTTCCAGCGCGCCCTCGACCTGATCCTGTCCATTCCGTGGCTCTCTTTTGAATCGAAAGGAGGCATCTTCCGCTCCACGGGGGAGGGCGGCGAACTGCTCCTTTTGGCCGAGAAGAACATGGAAGCGTTCCGCCGGGAGCGGTGTTCCGTTGTGCCGCAGGGGAGATGTCTCTGCGGCCGCGCGGCCGCAACGAAAAAGCTCGTTTTTGCCGACCGGATCGACGAACGGCACGAGATCCGCCATCAGGGCGATACTCCTCACGGCCACTACTGCGTTCCCATCCTCCAGGGCGGCGCCCTGCTCGGCGTCATCAATATCTACGTGCGGGAGGGGCATGTGAGAACGGCAATGGAAGAGGAGTTCCTTGCTACTGTCGCCAATGCTCTTGCCGGGATCATCCAGCGGCAGGAGGCGGAGGATGACCGGGAGCTGCTGGTCAACGATCTCCGGAAGACCGTTGCCCTGGTCTCCCACTCCCAAAAGGAGTGGCAGCAGACCTTCGACGGCATCGGGGACATGATCTCGATCCATGATACGCAGTGCACCGTGATCAGGGCGAACAGGGCATTCGCGGCGTTCCTCGGAAAACAGCCCCAGGAGGTCGTGAACCGGAAATGCCATGAGATCATGCATGGCACCTGTCACCCGCTCACGGGCTGTCCCCATGTGCGGACCCTGGGCGACGGCAACACCCATACCGAGGAGGTTCACGATCCCAAGTCCGGCAAGACGCTCCAGGTCTCGACCTTTCCCTGGTACGACAATGCCGGCGCTGTGGCCGGCAGCATCCACATTGCCAAGGACATAACCGGGGAGAAGGACCGGGAAATGCGCCTGATCCTCGCCGAACGACTCGCTTCGCTCGGCCAGATGGCATCGGGGATCGCCCATGAGATCAACAATCCGCTGGCGGCCATATCCGGATGCACCGAGGGGCTCCTGGGCAGGATCGGTCAGGACCGGTACGACGCGGAATTCTTCGTTCGCTATCTGAACATCATCGGGGAAGAGGTCAGTCGGTGCAAGAACATCACCACGAACATGCTCTCCTTTGTGCGCATGGCGAGCCCGGACCGCAAACCGCTCGACCTTCCCGGCCTCATGGACAAGACCCTCGCCATCATCGGCATCCAGGGCAGGCTGAAGAAAGTCGACGTGATCAAAAGCTATCAGGACCCGATGCCTGCGGTGCCGGGCAGCGAGGGGGAAGTGCGCCAGTTCCTGCTGGCCATGGTCACGAACGCCGTCGATGCCATGAAGGACAAAGGCGTGCTCACCATCGGGATCATGGCGGACGGAGGCCGGGCGAAAATCTCGATCGCCGACAGCGGCGCTGGCATCCTGCCTGAGAACCTCTCCAGGATCTTCGATCCCTTTTTCACCACCAAGACCGAGTCCGGAGGCACCGGGCTCGGCCTGTCCATTGCCAAGAAGATCATTGCCAATCACAACGGCACGATAGACGTCCTTTCCGCGCCGGAAAAAGGCACCACCTTCACGATCACCCTTCCGCTCTCCTGATATCCGCGGATAAGCCTGCCATTCAGGCAGAATGCCCTGTGAACAGGGCATTCTGCCACGTTACCTTGACCGCAGCCGCCTTGAACTCATTGAAAACATGATAAATCGATGCGGGCATGGGTATTGCTATCTTGATACAAGAGAGAATCAGTGCGTTTTATCTCTGCATGCATCGTACAAACCACATCCCCGTCAAAAGGGTGCTGTTGCTAAAGGAGATTCTTAATGCTGAACAAGGTCCTGGTAGTGGATGATTCCCCTCTGATAAGGGAAATGTGCAGGAACATGCTCAAGGGGCGGTCCCGGGAGATTCTCTCCGCGGGGAGCGGGTGCGAAGCTTTTGAGATGATGAAGCTGCATCCTGACACGGAACTGGTGCTGCTCGATATTCATATGCCTGCGGTAAGCGGTCTGGCCGTACTTGCCGCATTCAAGGAAACGGAAGCATTTCGTCATGTTCCGGTCATTCTCCTGTCGCAGCGCGGCGACGAATCAGCTGTTTCGCGCGGCCTTGAACTGGGCGCGTCCGGCGCTGTTTCAAAGTACGAGAACCTGCGGGAACTGCCCGGCCTGGTGGGACGCACGGTTTCCGCAGCGCGTCCGGCCGGATGCTGCTGATGAGGCGCGGGCACGGGTACGCTATGGGCATATTGTTTCCCCTGAAAATCAAGATCATCGTGCTGATCCTCCTTCTTGCGCTCATGTCGGGAGGGTACGCATGGTATCACTATACCGACATCGTAGAACATGATACCCGGCATTCGCGCATACTGGCACGCGAGGTGACTGCCGACGCGGCGCGAATGCTTGATGAACTTGTCGACCGCACGTTCACGCTGCTGCGGGCGGTTGCCCGGCATCCCTCGGTGATCGGCCATGACAGCATGGCAAGCCATCGCCTGTTTGTCGATCTGCTCGGCGCGGAGCCGCATCTGCTGAATGTTATTGCCGTGGATGCAAAGGGCCGCATGTTCGGCAGCGCGGTCCGTCCCCATGCAGCGCAGATGCTGAACCACGGGGATTCGCCGTGGTTCCGACAGGCGCTCAAGGGTCCTTTTACGGGCGGTTATCACCGCTCGCGGTTGTCCGAATCAAAGACCGTTATGGTCGCCCTGCCGGTCCGCGACAAAGCAGGCAGGGTCGCGGGGGCCGTTGCCGCGCCCCTGAACCTTGACAGCGTCGGCGGCGCGCTGAAGACAAAACTCTGGCTGCCCGCAGGCGCTATTCTGCACGTCCTTGACAACCAGGGCAACATGCTCATTGATACTGAAGAAAAAGGCCCCGGCGATCACAGCATCCCGGTCAATGCCGCCTCGTCCGAAGGGACGATCGAGAATGACAGAAACGGCGTACCGCATCTTCTGACCGCTGTTGACACAACCGCGGGCGGGTGGAAGGTCATCATGGCCATCCCGCTCACCGTGGTATATCAGGACGCCCATGCCTTTGGAAAACGGTTCATCGCGGTCTTCCTTGTCTTGACGTTCGCGTCTCTTACCGCGGGCCTGCTCTTCGCGGAACGGGTCGGAAAGCGGCTCGCGGAAGTGACGAAGGGGATGCAGCAGATGGAGCAGGGGAACCTGACCGCACGGATCCATTCCGAGGGAAACGACGAACTGCACGCCATCGCCGTACAGTTCAACGCCATGGCGGACGCCCGGAACCGCGCCGAGGAGGCGCTCAAGGAAACCATGGCCGCGGTCTCCGAGGAAAAAACCAGGACCCAGGAGATCCTCGAATCCATCCCCGATGCGATCAGCATCCAGGATACGCAGTTCCGGGTGTTGTACCAGAACGCCGCGCACAAGCAGATCTTGGGCGACCGCACCGGGGAGTTCTGCTACCAGGCGTACGAGCGGAACGACGGGGTCTGCGACGGCTGCGGGCTCGCCATGGCATTCCGGGACGGGAAGCCCCATGTCGTCGTCCGGTCCGTGCCGATCGAGGGGCGGGGCATGGTGCATGTCGAGATCGCCACGACGCCGCTCCGGGACGGAGCGGGCAGGATCATGGCCGGCATCGAAGTGGCGCGGGACATTACCGGGCGTATGCACATGGAGGCCGAACGCGAACGGCTCATCGGGGAACTGCAGAACCATGTCGAGCAGATATCCCGCGCCAAGAGGGAGTGGCAGGCCACCTTTGACGCGATCACCGATCCCGTCTCGATCCACGATAGGCAGTTCCGGGTTATCCGGGCCAACCGGGCGTTCTCGCAACTGGCGGGGATCGAAGCAGCCTCGATCGTCAATCAAAAATGCTATGACATGATGCGTCTTGCCTGCGACCCCTCGAAGAACTGTCCGCACACTGCGACGCTCCAGGGAGTCGTGTCCTGCTCCCGCGAGGTGCTCGATCCCCGAACGAACCGGTTGTTCCAGATCACGACCTTTCCGTACCACGGCGAGGACGGCGATTTGCTCGGATCGGTGCATATTGCCAAGGATGTCACGGAGCAGAAGGACCAGGAGCAACGTCTTGCCATGAGCGAGCGTTTCGCCGCGCTCGGACGGATGGCTTCCGGCATCGCCCATGAGATCAACAATCCGCTTGCGGCCATATCCGGCTGTGCCGAGGGTCTTCTGAACCGCATGGAGCGGGAAAGCATTGACCCCGAGATGTTCAAACGGTACCTCTCGATCATCCAGGAGGAGGTCTACCGGTGCAAGAGCATCACCACCAGCATGCTGTCCTTTACGCGCAAGGAGTCCTTTGAACGGAAATTACTGGACCTGCGGGATGTCGTGCGAAAAGCGACCGAACTGATCGGTTTCCAGGGAGGACTGAAAAGCGCGGAGGTCGTCCAGGAGATCTCCCCGGACCTTCCGCTCATCTACGGCAGCGAGGGCGAACTCGGGCAGGTCTTTCTCACGCTCCTGACGAACGCGCTCGATGCCATGGACGAGCGCGGGACCGTGACGATCCAGGCGGCCGCGGACAACGGCGCCCTCCGGGTGACTGTCCGGGACACCGGTCCCGGGATCGCTCCGGAAGACCTGGGCCGGCTCTTTGAGCCGTTTTTTACGACCAAAACGGGCAAGGGGGGGAGCGGGCTGGGGCTGTCCATCGCGAATCGGATCATCGCAAATCATCAGGGCGCCCTTACGGTATCGTCAAAACCGGGCGAAGGCGCGGTGTTCACGCTCACCTTGCCGGTGCCATCAAAGATACGGGAGGAGATCTCCGGATGAGGAAATTGAACTGCTGGGAACACAAGAACTGCGGCTATCCAAAGCACTGACCTGCGTTCCCTGCCATCTCCGGGAACGAGGTCCTTGCACCCGGGCAAACACCCTGTCTTTGCACCGGGGACCGGATGCAGGGACTCTCTGTGCCCATTCCTGCTATACTTACCTAGAAGTAAGCTGTAAAATCCCGGACCGCGACGGCCGCGTTCCGAAACGAGTATTATCTTATCCGTATGTTGCGCTCAACGATCACCTCATTGCTACGCGGTTCCCTGCTTGGAAAAGCGGTCCTGGCCGTGACCCTGGCCCTGCTTCCCCCCCTGGTCTCCTATTTTTTCAGTTTCCATTCATCGGAAAACTATCTCCGCTCGAACATCCAGAGCAACCTGGCGGTCATCGCGGAATCCTACGAGGCCCAGGTCTACCAGTTCCTGAACCGGTGCCGGACCCACGCGGCTGATTTCGCCACCGATCCCGTGGTCCGGTCCCTTCTGACGGATGTCGCGGACGGCGCGCCTGCCCCGAGACAGGCGTTGAACAGACACCTGGTGTCGTACAAGCTGCCGGTGGACCGGTCCATCCGGGAGATCCGCGTGCTCACCCTGGACGGCAAGGTCGCGGCGTCAACAGATCCCTCCCGCGCCGGACGCACCTATGCGGATCAGCCGGAATTCACGGCCGGCAGACGGGAGCTGCATGTCGGCGAGGAGGGGGGGAATCTCTATGCTGCCGCGCCGATCAGTTCCTCGCGCACCGGCAATATCATCGGCGTCCTGGTCAATGTGATTTCGCTCCAGGACCTGAACAATATCGTGACCGGCCAGTACGGCAGACTGCTGGGCGCTCTCTCCTGGGACAAGGGGAGGCCGGCAACGCTGGAAATATACCTGGTCAATCGCGATGGCCGCATGCTGACGCGGTTCCTGCATCAGCCTGACGTCGTCGCAAACCAGGGTATCCGCACGGCGCCGGTCGATCGCTGTCTTGCTGACCGTGACGAGTTCACCGGGATCTATGAAAATCACCAGGGCGAAGAGGTCGTGGGCGCTTCCATGTGCTTCCCCGCGCTCCAGTGGACGCTGCTTGTCGAGGCGGATACGGCCGACGTGCTTATGCCGCCGCTCCGTAAGATGCGCAGGAACATGCTGTTTGCAGCAGTCGCCGTGTTCGGCGTTCTGGCCGGACTGTTCCTCCTCTATTTCCGCACGGTCGTCAGGCCGCTTCGCGCGCTGACCGAAGCATCCCGCAGGATCGCCGGCGGCGACTACGCGGTAACGGCGCCGATCGGATCGACCGATGAGATCGGCACACTTGCCGTCGCCTTCAACGAGATGGCGCGGGATATCAAAGGCCGGACCGAGCTTGTCCGCGCCAGCGAAGAACGGCTCAGGAAGATCCTGAACAATACCAGCGAGATCATCTACAAGGCCTCGCTCGGCGCGGATCCTCTTGCCGTCCGTTCGAGTTCATCAGCCTCCGGTGCGAATCCATCACAGGCCGGAACGCCGGCGAGTTCCTGGCCGATCCCGGCCTCTGGAGCCGCCTGGTGCATCCCGATGATCTGATCCTGGCGCGGGCAACGACCATGGAGATAATTAACTCCGGCGCTCCCGGGACCCGGACCTACCGGATCCGGCGGAACGGGAGCGGTGAAGAGGTCTGGATCGAGGACCGGATCGTGCCCGAGATCGGCGACCAGGGCGCGGTGGTGGGATGGTGGGGCGCCGCCCGGGATATCACCGACCACATGAAGATGCTCGAGTCCCTCCGGCTGCAGACCGCGCGGCTGTCAGAGTCCCAGCGGATCGCTCATCTGGGGACCTGGGAATGGGACATGACCACCAATGAGCTGTGGTGGTCCGATGAGATCTACAACATCTTCGGTCTCCGCCCCGGCGAATTCCCCGCCACCTACGATGCCTTTCTTGAACGGGTCCATCCCGACGACCGGACGCTGGTCCGGGACGGCGTGGACCGGGCGATCCTGGACCGGCTGCCCTACGAGCTCGCGCATCGCATCCTGCTGAGCGACGGCACGGTCCTGTTCGTGCAGGAAAAAGCCAATGTGCGTTATGACATGACGGGCAGGGCCGTCAAGATGGTCGGGACGGTCCAGGACATCACGACGCGCCAACGGATGGAGGACGCGGTCCGGGAGTCGGAGCAGCGGTTCCGCGCGATCTTCAACAGCGTGCACGACGGGATCCTGGTCATCGACGCCGAGACCCGCAGGTTCTTCCTGGCCAACGAAACGATCAGCGCCATGCTGGGCTACGATCTCCGGGAGCTGGCGAACCTCGGCATCGAGGATGTCCATCCGGCCGAGGACCTGCCGTCGCTGTTCGGGCACCTGGACAAACTGCGGGCCGGCGAAGTCACCGCGGTCAGTGAACTGCGGCTCCGGCGCAGGGATGGAAGCGATTTCTACGCCGATATCGGGGCGACCCCGATGACCCTGAACAACCGGAGCTACATCATCGGCGTGTACCGGGACATCACGGAGCAGAAGAAATCGATGGAGGAGCTCCGCATGCTTTCCGCGGTCATCGAACACAGCGTGAACGTGGTGTTCATCACCGACCGCGACGGGAACATCGAATACGTCAACCCGACGTTCGAGCGAACCACCGGCTGGACAAAAGAGGAGGCCATCGGCCGTAATCCGCGCATCCTCGCGTCCGGCAAGACGACGCGGGCCGAATACGAGGAACTGTGGAACATCATATCGTCGGGCCGCACCTGGCGGGGCGCGTTCCAGAACCGGAAGAAGGACGGGCAGTACTACTGGGGTAATTCCGTGGTCACGCCGATCTCGAACGAGAAAGGCGAGATCACCCACTTTCTCGCCGTGCAGGAGGACATCACCGAGCGGAAGATCGCCGAGGACCGGCTCCAGTACCTCGCTGCCTATGACGAGCTGACCGGCCTGCTGAACCGGAGCAGATTCATGGAAACGCTCCAGGAATGGATCGGCCACCACGCCGTCTATACCGGAGAACGCGGATGCCTGCTGATCATCGACATCGACGACTTCAAGTACATCAACGAAACGCGCGGGCATGCCGCGGGCGACGAGATCATCAAGCAGATGGGGCATCATCTTCAGTCCATGCTCGCCGGGATGGAATCATCGCTGCGCAAGGAGGCGGGCGGTATCCGACTGGCCCGGCTGGGCGGCGACGAGTTCGCCGTGTTCCTGCCCGGCCTTGAAGCGGCCTCGGGCCAGGAAGCGGCGGAGCGGCTGCGCGCTTCCATCGAACGATTCCGTCCCGTGGAATTGTCGGCGCCGCTCACGGCCAGCATCGGCGCCGTGGTCTACCCGGACAACGGCAGCACGGTCAAGGAGCTGTTCACCAAGGCGGACGCGGCGCTCTACCGGTCCAAGCGGCTGGCAAAGAACCAGATCCGCTTCTTCCGGGCCGAGGACCACGATCTGGAGTACGCCCACTCACGGCTGCGGCAGAAGGAAAGCATCCAGTCCGCGATCGCCGAGGACCGGTTCCTTCCCTGGTTCCAGCCGATCCTCCGGATCAGCGACGGCGTGGTGAGCCACTACGAAGCCCTTGCCCGGCTCCGGGACCAGGACGGGAAGATCGTCTACCCGGCGGAGTTCATCGACGCCGCCGAGGCGTTCGGCCTTATCGGGACCATCGACCGGACAATCGCGGAAAAGACCATGCTGCTCCAGCGGGAATGCGCGAAACGGGGACAGCACCTCCATTTCGGCATGAACCTCTCGGGCAAGGAACTGGGGGACGAGGAGCTCCTGGCCTACCTGCAGCAGAAGATCAGCGAGACCGGCGCTGATCCGGGGAACCTGATATTTGAGATCACCGAGACCGCGGCGGTCCACGATCTCGAACGGGCCCGGAAGTTCATCAACTCCCTCAAGTCCACGGGGTGCCGGTTTTCGCTCGACGATTTCGGCGTCGGATTCACCTCGTTCCTCTATCTCCGTGAACTGGGCGTGGACTATATCAAGATCGACGGCTCCTTCATCCGGAACCTGCCGCACAGCAGGAACGACCAGCTCTTTGTAAAGGCGATCATCGACGTGGCCCGGGGCATGGGCATCAAGACGATCGCCGAGTTCGTGGAGAACGAGGAGATCCTGAACATGCTGCGCGGCCTTGGGGTGGACTACGCCCAGGGGTACTTCATCGGGAAGCCGATGTCCGGGATCCTGCGTGTGTAGCAGGTTAATTTCCTTCTCACCCTCAAAGAGCAAGGCAATTTGCCCGACAGCTCAGGCACAGTGCCTGAGAAATCAAATCTTGCCAAAGCGAATATACCCATTAATTCAATCAGATAGATCATGGCATCAAGATTGCTAAATATGATGCGTCAAGAAGAACAAGCGTTCTTAAGGTCCAGAGGAATCCGGGGACGACAGGGAGGATATTATGGCGAAAGATCTGCAATTGGTGGTGTTCAGCACAGGCAAGGAGCTCTACGGCGTAGCCATACAGGCGGTGCATGAGATCGTGAAGGTGCCAGAGATCACCGAAGTGCCGGACGCGCCGGTCTTTCTCGAAGGCGTGATCAACCTGCGCGGCAAAATCGTTCCGGTCATCGATCTCCGGAAGCGGCTGCGGCTCGGGACCGGCGAACGGTCAAAATCCACGCGCATCCTGATCATCGAGAACAGCGGGAAGCGGATCGGGCTGCTGGTGGATGCGGTATCCGAGGTGATCAAGGTCCCGCCCGAGGCGGTGGAGGCGCCGCCCGAGATGATCGCGTCCGTGGGCGTCGAGTACATCACCGGCGTGGTCAAGTCCGGCAGCCGGCTGATCGTGCTGATCGACCTTGGCCGGGTGCTGAACGTGGAGGATATGAAGAGGGTCGGAACAACCGCTGAGCGGATCGCGGAAGCGAGCGCCGCCTAAGGGCTCGTTCCGGCGATAACTGATCGAGGAGGATGCTATGTTAAAGGATATGAAGATCGGGAATAGGCTGAATCTGGGCTTCGGATTGCTCGTGCTGATGATCGTGATCGTCGGCGCGAGCGCGTTCCTGGGGATCAGCAGCATCAAGACGCAAACGCAGCACTTGGTCGAGGAGGAGGGGCGTGTTGCCCGCACGGCGGCTGAGGTGCATCCGCACATTCTGAACCTCCGGAGATATGAAAAGGACGTGCTGCTGAACATGGGTTCGCGGGAAAAGGTGTCCGAATACGGCAAGAAATGGGAGAAAGAGCTTGTCGACCTGGGCGAGCTGCTGAAGTCCCTGGAAAAGGAGGAGCTGAATCCCGAGCAGACGAAGGCCCTGAAGGAGTTGGCGGAACATCTTGCCAAGTACGCCGAAGGTTTCCGGTCGGTCTTTGCAAAGATCCAGGACGGCACTCTCAAGACCGCCCAGGCCGCGAACGCGGCTCTAGGCGCATTCAAGGATAATGTGCGCGGTCTTGAATCGTTGATCGATACTTTTGAGGACCACATCGGCGAGAACATGAAAAGAACAGAGGCTGGCGTGATCAAGGGAGCTGAAACCACCCTCCTATTCATCGGCGTGCTGATCATCGTTTCAACGGCTATCGCTTTTGCCGTCAGCATCCCCACCTCCAGAAGCATTGTCGTTCCGGTGAAGGAGATCGCCGAGATCGCCGACAGGATCGCAGCAGGCGACCTGTCCGTTGAGATCAAGGCGCAGCGCAAGGACGAGATCGGCATGCTGGCGGACTCGTTCCGCGCCATGGTCGTCTATCTCAAGGGAATGGCCGGCACGGCCGAAGCCATCGCGCAGGGCGACCTGCGCGGGGAAGTCACGCCCAAGTCGGATAAGGACGTGCTCGGGAACGCCTTCCACGAGATGGTATCGGGCCTCCGGTCCATCGTGACCGAGATCAAGGGCGGCGCGGACCAGATCGCCTCGGCGTCGGGCCAGATCGCCTCGACCTCGGAGCAGACGGCGCGGAACAACGAGTCCGCTGCAACGGCGGTGGAGGAGACCACCTCGACCATGCACGAGATGTCGGCGAACATCCAGAACGTGGCCAAGAACGCCCAGAACCAGTCCTCGTCGGTGACCGAGACCTCGGCGTCCATCGAGCAGATGGTGGCGTCGATCCAGCGGATCGCGGACACGGTGAACCAGTTCGTGCAGCTCTCGGCCAAGACGAAGCAGGCCGTGGAGCAGGGCCTCGACGCCGTGGCGAAATCGGTGAAGGGCACCGATGAGATCAGCCGGTCCATCGTCCGGTCGTCGGACACCATCTCGGCGCTCGGCGCCCGGGTCGAGGACATCGGCAAGATCGTGGACGTGATCGACGAGATCGCTGAACAGACCAACCTGCTGGCCCTGAACGCGGCGATCGAGGCCGCGCGCGCGGGAGAGCAGGGCCAGGGGTTCGCCGTGGTGGCCGACGAGGTGCGGAAGCTCGCGGAGCGGTCCGCCAAGTCGACCAAGGAGATCGCGGAGCTGATCAGCGGCATCCAGCGCGAGGCCCAGGACGCGGTGAAGGTGATGGAAAAATCGACCCAACTCGTGGAGCGGGGCGTGGAACTGAGCAGCGAGGTCGGCAACACGCTCAAGGCGATCGAGAACAACGTCGTGGAGGTGGACCGCTATTCCAAGGAGATCGGCGCGGCAACGCAGGAGCAGTCCAGCGGCAGCACCCAGATCGGGAAGGCGGCGGAGAACCTTCGCGAAGTGACCCACGAGATCTCCTCGGCCACTGACGAGCAGGCGTCCGCCGCGGAGCAGATCGTGAAGACCATGGAAAAGATGCGCGAGATGATCCACCAGAACGCGGCGGCGACGACCGAGCTGGCCTCGTCGGCCGAGGAGCTGCGCTCCCAGGCCGAGCGGTTCCAGGACATCATCGGCAGGTTCTCGGTGGGCGACGAGGACGCGGCCGGCAAGCGTCCCGCCCGGCAGAAGGAACTGCCGCACCACGACGGAAACGGCAGAGACAAAACGCGGGGACAGCATAAGCTGATCGGAGCGGCGTAAGCATGCTGACGGACGAGGAGTTCCGGCTGTTCCGGAACATGATCTACGACGAATCGGGAATGTACCTCAAGGAAGCCAAGAAGGACTTCCTGGAGCACCGCGTCCAGAAACGGATGCAGGCGACCGGGACGGCGACGCCCTACTGGTACTACCGGCACGTCACGGCGAACCGGGAAACGGAGCTGCCCTCGCTCCTCGACGCCATGACCGTCAACGAGACCTCCTTCTTCCGGAACGGGCCGCAGATAGACCTGTTCCGGAAGAACATCATGAAGGACCTGCTGGCGCAGAAGGCCACGACGGCGTGGCGCAAGCTCCGCATCTGGTCCGCCGGCTGTTCGACCGGCGAGGAGCCCTACACCATCGCCATATGCGTGCTCGAAGCGATCCCGGACCCGGAGAAGTGGGACATCAGGATCTTCGCGTCCGATCTGAGCATGAAGGCGCTCGAGGTCGCGAGCAGGGCCGTGTACGCGGAGCAGCGGGTGAAACACAACGTTCCCGATGAGCTGGTGCCGAAATATTTCGACCGCGTCGGGGACGGGTATCGGGTCAAGGACAACGTCAAACGGCTCGTCGTGTTCGACTACCACAATCTGAAGCACGAGAACGGCCTGACGGCGCTGGATGCGATCTTCTGCCGGAACGTCATGATATACTTTGATGAAGAAGAACAGAAGCGGGTGGTGGAGAAGTTCTACCGCAGCCTGAATCCCGGCGGGTATCTGCTGATCGGCCATGCGGAAAGCCTTCAGGGCATGCACACGCAGTTCCAGTTCTTCTACCAGAACAAAGGAACAGCCTACAAGAAGCCGGCGCAGGAGGGAGTATGAAGGTTCTATTGGCGGAAGATGAGAAGAATTTCGGCATGGTGCTGAAGAACGAACTGGCGGACGCAGGCTACGAGGTGGACCTTGCCGCCGACGGCGTCGAAGCCGTGCTCAGGTTCATTGACAACAAGTACGATTTCGTGCTCCTGGACATCAAGATGCCGAAGCTCGACGGGATCAACGCGCTCCGGATCATGAAGAAGATCGACCGGGACGTACCGGCCATCACCTATTCGGGCAACGCGGGGAGCGGCGAGATGGCCGATTCGGTGAAGGCGGGCGCCATCCGGTGCCTGACCAAACCGATCTCGATCGCGACGCTCAGGCAGGAGATCGAAAAGCACCGGGGGCGCCGCGGCGGAGGAGAACGATGACCGAGCAGGCCATGCAGTGGAGCGACGAAGAGTACCGGGAGCTCCGGAAGGTCTTTTTCGCCCAGACCCGCGAGATCATCGCGGACCTGCGCGATCTCGTCATGTCGCTGGAAACGGAGCCGTCGAACGACGAAGTGCTCAAGACCGTCAAGCGCAATGTCCACACCCTGAAGGGCGATTCGAACGCCATGGGACTGACCTTTGTGGGCGCTCTGTGCCATCGCATGGAGGACGCCCTGTCTCACGCGCTCACGACGGGGGGCATCGATCATGAGGCAGCGGACCTGCTGCTTGCGGCGGTCGATACCATCGAGCGTCTGGTCGCTTCGAGCGAGGCCGGAGGCGAGGAGGCGGGCGGCGAGGACATGCTGGCCCGGATCGACTGCTATCTCGATATCCACTGCTCGGGAGGGCGGAGCACGGCGCCGGCGGAGACGGCCGCGCTGACGGAGTACGAGTTGCTCCAGGTCGCGAACGCGCGGAGCGCGGGCCAGACGGTGTTCGACGCCGAGGTGCGCTTCCACCCGCGCTGTGCCGAGCGCGGCGTGGCCGCGCGCATGCTGGCCGCCCGTGTCGCGGCCATCGGGCAGCTGATCCGGTCGTTCCCGGCAGTTGAAAATCCCGGGATCGAGCAGGCGGCGGCGATACGCCTGGTGATCGCTGCGACGCGCGAAGCCGCGGCAATCGAACAGGCATTGTCCCTGACCGGCATCAGTGAGAGCGTGCGGGTCGGCCTGCTCGGGGAAGAAGCGCAAACGATTTCCCGGCCTGCCGCGGGGACCCCTCTCCCGGCGTCTGCCGCGGCGCAGAACGACATGGTCCGGATCGAGGCGTCGCGGGTCGACCGCATCATGGACCTGGTGGGAGAACTGATCATCGGGCGCTCGATGATGGAGCAGGCGACGCGGGAACTCGAGGACGGGCTTGCCGCATCGGACGCCGCGGCCAGATTCTACTCCATCAACACCTACCTGGAGCGCACGGTCGGAGACCTCCAGAAGGCGGTCATGAAGATGCGCATGGTGCCGATCAACCACGTGTTCCGGAAGTTTCCGAAAATGGTCCGTGACCTGGCAGCGGAGAAGGGCAAGCAGCTCCGCCTCGAGGTGAAGGGCCGGGAGACCGAGCTCGACAAGGGGATCGTGGACGCGCTGGGCGAGCCGCTGGCGCACATCATCAGAAACCTGATCGACCACGGCATCGAACTGCCCGGCGAGCGGAGCGTGCTGGGCAAGCCCGAGGAAGGCGTGATCGCGCTCCGGGCATTTCATGAGGGGTCTCAGTTCGTCATCGAAGCTTCGGATGACGGCCGCGGGATTGACGCGCCGGCCGTGAAGAAAAAAGCTCTGGAAAAAGGATTCATAGACGCCGCTGCCGCAGCAGCGATGAACGAAACGGATGCCATGAACCTCATTTTCCTCTCGGGGCTCAGCACGGCTGCGGTCCTCTCCGGCACCTCGGGCCGGGGCGTGGGCATGGACGCGGTCAAGTCCGCTGTCGAATCGCTCAAGGGGTCCATCGAGATCGAGTCCGAGATCGGCAAAGGCACGCTGTTCCGGCTGCGGCTGCCGCTCACCCTTGCGGTGATCAAGGCGCTGCTCTTCCAGGTCGGCGAGCGGCTGTACGCGCTTCCGGTTTCGGTGATCTCCGAGGTCGCCAAGGTCATGGGCAGGGATCTCACGACCGTGGACGGCAGGAAGACGCTGCTGCTCCGCGACCAGGTGATCTCCATGGTTGACATCAAGGACCTGTTCCATGTTGCCGGGACCGAGGGCGAGCGCAAATACGCCCTGATCATCGGCTCCGGCAGCCGCCGGATGGGCCTCCTGATCGACAAGCTCATGTGGCAGCAGGAACTGGTGATCAAAGCAGTGGACGAGGACATGGTCTCATCGCCCTGCGTGGCCGGCGCCTCGATCCTCGGGAACGGGAAGGTCGTGCTGATCCTGGACGAGCAGGCCATGCTGCGGAAGGCCATCGACGACGAAAAGAGGAGGCTGGCGGCCGCATGAAGCGGATACGGGTGCTCGTGGTCGATGATTCGGCCCTGATGCGGAAGATGATCCCCCAGATCCTGGCAACGGACCCGGGCATCGAGGTGATGGGCACGGCCATGGACGGCATGTTCGCGCTCAAGAAGATCGCGGAGCAGCGGCCCGACGTCATCACCCTGGACATGGACATGCCGAGGATGAACGGGATGGAGACGCTCAAGCGCATCGTCGAGGAGTACGGCATTCCGGTCATCGTGGTGAGCTCGCTCACCCTGCAGGGCGCGGAGCTGACCTTCCGGGCGCTGGAGGTCGGCGCATTCGACTTCGTGACCAAACCAAAGGACGCGATCTCGCTGCACATCAAGGATATCAGCGATGAGCTGATCGGGAAGATCCGCGCGGCGGTCGACAATCCGCACGCGCGGCTCCGGTTCAAGCGGATCACGCCTCCCGAGGCGTTCCGCCAGAAACGGCGGCAGCCTTTCACCCGGACGGCGGAGCGGGTCCTGGCGATCGGCATCTCGACCGGCGGGCCGAACGCGCTGAGCTATCTGCTGCCGCTCCTGCCCAAGGAATTTCCCGCGGGGATCGTGATCGTGCAGCACATGCCGGCCGGTTTCACCGAGATGTTCGCGTCGCGGCTGAACTCGCTTTCGGCCATCGAGGTGAAGGAAGCCCAGGACGGGGACCTGGTCCTTCCCGGACGGGCGCTGATCGCGCCCGGGGACCGGCATCTGAAAGTGAAGCGTCTTCCGCTCGGCGCCATTGCCGTGCTGTCCGACGGCCCCGCGGTGAGCGGCCACCGGCCGTCGGCCGACGTGCTGTTCCGGTCCGTTGCCGCGGAGTACGGGGCGAGCGCGACCGGCCTCATCATGACGGGCATGGGGTCCGACGGCGCGGAAGGCATCGGGGAGATCAAGGCAAAGGGCGGCCACACCATCGCCCAGGACGAAAAGAGCTGCGTGGTCTACGGCATGCCCAAGTCCGCAGTGGAAAAGAACCATATACGACAGACGGTCCCGCTCGACGAGCTGGGTCCGGCGTTGACAGGATTGTTCGCACAGGAGGAGGTCGTTCATGGAACAAACAGTCGCTAAAACGGAAGGGAAGTCGTTTCGGTGCGTCATTGCCGACGACTCGGCTTTCGCTCGGAAGAATATCGCCGGTGTCGTGGCCCGGCTCGGCGGCACCGTGGTCGGCGAGGCCGTGAACGGCAAGGAGGCCGTGGACCTGTACGACAGGCTCCGTCCGGACCTGGTATTGCTCGACATTACCATGCCCTTGCAGAACGGCGTGGACGCTCTCCGGCAGATCATGGAGAAGGACCAGACCGCCAGGATCGTCGTGGTCAGCTCGATCGGCCATAAGGAGATGATCTGGAAGGCGATCACCCTTGGCGCCAAGCATTTCATCACCAAGCCCTTTGATCAGGACTATGTGGGGACGATCATCAAGTCCGTGATCGAGGGCAAGGAGACGCAGTCATGAGATTCGAGTATATCGAACCGTTCGTGAACTCCACGAAGAACGTGCTCAAGGGCGTGCTGCGCTCCGAAGTTGCCAGCGGCCGGACATCGCTTGTCGAGGGCGGGGTGATCAACGGCGAGGTCATGATCATCGTCCATGTGGCCGGCGAGTCCGAGGGGAGCGTCATCCTGAGCATGGACTCTCCGACCGCCGTCAACGTGTGCTCGGCCATGAGCGGCGCGCCCTGCGCGTCCCTCACCGGCGAGGGGCTGGACATCATGGCTGAACTGGCGAACATGATCACGGGCAACGCTACGAGCGTGCTGAACGATCTGGGCTACGATTTCACCATGTCCCCGCCGATCGTGCTGGCGGCGACACAGCTCCGGGAGAAGACGGCGGGCGTGGAGATGGTGCGCATCCCGATCCGGTCGTCCCACGGCGAGATCTTCGTGAACGTGGCGATGCGGACGAACTGAAGCGGCAGAGAATTGTGCGGAGAACGATGATGGGCGAGTTTCAGGAAAAAATATTGCTGGTCGATGACGAGCGGAACATCCGGGAGATCTATGCCAGCCTGCTCGCGGACCAGGGCTATTTCACCGCGGGTGCGGCGAGCGCCTCCGAGGCCCTGGCGCGGATCGGCGAGGAGCGGTTCGACATCGTCTTCGTCGACCACTTCCTCGGCAGCGACCGAGGTCTGGACCTCATCCCTGCCATGGCGGCCAGGGATCCGCGGCTCTCCTTTGTCATGTTCACGGCCAACGGCAACACCGACCTTGCCGTGGAGGCGCTCAAGCGCGGAGCATCGGATTATATCACCAAGCCCTTCACCGTGGCCGAACTTTTGAAGAGCATCGATTATGTGAAGCGCAAGCGGGCGCTCGACGAGGAACGGCGAAGCCTGGAGGACACCCTCCGGCGAACGGTGGAGCAGAAGACCGAGGAACTGAGCACGATTCATCTGTCCGTGCTGTCCACGCTCGCGCAGACCGTGGAGAAAAAGGACCAGGGCACGTACGGCCACAGCAGACGGGTCGCCCATTATGCCATGCTGATCGCCGCGGCCATTGATCTGCCCGAAAGCGAGCGGAACACGCTGCGCGACGCCGCCATGCTCCACGACATCGGCAAGATCGGCATCACGGACCTGGTCATCGGGAAAAAAGGCCCGCTCACCAGCGCAGAACGCGATCTCATCCGCAGCCATCCCCAGAAGGGGTTCGAGATCCTGCGGCCGATCAAGCAGTTTGAACGATTCCTCCCCGTCGTTCTGCACCATCATGAGCATTACGACGGTTCGGGGTATCCCTATGGCCTTGCCGGGGAGAATATTCCGCTGCTGGCGCGCATCGTCACCATAGCGGACGCCTATGACGCCATGGTCTCGAACAGGCCCTACCGGAGCGGGGGCAGCCATGAGCGCGCGCTTGAAGAACTCACGGCCTATGCAGGCAAACAGTTCGATCCCCGGATCGTCGAGGTGTTCACGGTCGCCGACAGCCGGTACCGGCATATGTTCAACCTCAGCGGCTCGGCGTTCCAGCTGTAGCACCCGCTTGCACTCCGGCCGTTCTTTCCTTGGTCTCATTCTAATCCTTGACACCGTTCCGGCTTCAGGCTATATTTCACTACCCTATGCTGAAACAGCTTCGACAAAAGGGCGGCGTCAAGGGATTCAAGCGCACGCCGCAGCGTCTCGCGATCCTGGATTATCTCGACGGGAACACCTCCCATCCCTCGGCCGAGGAGATCTACAAGTCCGTGGGCCGGAAGAATCCCTCGCTTTCCTTCGCAACGGTCTACAACACGGTCAACACGCTGGTGCAGGCCGGCGCGATCCGGGAACTGACGATCGATCCCGACCGGAAGCGCTACGATCCCGACACGAGCGACCACCACCACCTGATCTGCCTTGAGTGCCGCACGGTGCAGGATGTGTTCGCCGAGATCCCCGTGGAGATTCCGCGGAGCATCACAAGCGATTTTACCGTCACGGGAAGCCACATTGAGTTCCGCGGCCTGTGTGGTCACTGTAAAAAGAAGAAGCGGAGCAACTGAGCGGTCCGGACCCGATTTCAGGCCGGTACAGGAGGGAACGCACCATGAGAACGACCGAGATCAAGCCGGGCATCCACTGGGTCGGCGCCATAGACTGGGCGGTCCGTGATTTTCACGGGTATGTAACACCCAACGGCACGACCTATAACAACTATCTCATCCTCGACACCCACATCACCCTCATTGACACGGTCAAACACGATTTCGCCGAGTACACGGTCGAGAATATCCGGAGTCTCGCAGATCCCGCGAAGATCGAGAACGTGGTCATCAACCACATCGAGAACGACCATATGTCGAGCATCGGCCAGATCATGGAACTTGCGCCGAAGGCAACGATCTACATCACCGATCGCGGCAAGAAGGGCCTCGACCGTTTCTATGACACTTCGCGATGGACCTTCAAGATCGTGAAGACCGGAGATACGCTGAGCACAGGCACGAAGACGATCGTCTTCCTGGAAACGCCGATGCTTCACTGGCCCGACTCGATGATGAGCTATGTGAAAGAGGACAAGCTGCTGATCAGTCAGGACGCCTTTGGACAGCACATCGCCTCGGCAGTACGGTTCGATGACGAGTACTGCGACCAGTATTCTGTCACGACACTGGAACATGCGGTGGTGGACTACTACGCCAATATTCTCATGCCCTTCGGCCAGCTCGTCAAGTCAAAGCTTGCCGAGGTCCAGAAGCTCGGGCTCGACATCGACATGATCGCCCCGGACCATGGCGTGATCTGGCGAAAGGACCCCGCGAAGATCCTGAAGATGTATCTTGATATGGCCGAGGGCAAAGCCGCGCGCAAGATCGTGATCATCTACGATACTATGTGGCACAGCACCGAGCACATGACGACCCCCCTGGCCGAGGGTATCAAAGCGGCCGGCGTCGAGGTGGAGGTGGTCAAGCTCCGGTCCACGCCCATGAGCGTGGCGATCAAGAAATTCTGGGAATGCCGGGGAGCGCTGATCGGCACGCCGACGCTGAACAACATCATGTTCCCGAGCGTTGCCGAGTTCCTGCAGCACCTGAAGGGACTTCGGCCGAAAAGCAGGATGGTCGGCGCTTTCGGGAGTTTTGGCTGGGGCGGCGGCGCGGTGAAGGAGGCCTATGAGGTCCTCAAGGCCATGGGGCTCGAGACCGTGGAGCCGGGGATCCAGGTCATGTACCGGCCGAGCGTTGAGGACGATGAAAAGTGCTTCGCCTTCGGCAAGCAGTTCGCCGAGCGGGTGCTGGAGTACCAGCGAAAGCTGCAGGGAGACGAGCCGGGCGTGTGCCGGCCCGGGAAACAGCTGTAGGAAACGATTGTAGCCTGTAGCCGGGGTCCCGTGGCAGGAGTAACACAGGCTCCCTCATACCGAACCACCAAGGAGGACACCATGTGGCGATGCACCGTGTGCGGTTATGTGTACGACGAAGCAAAGGAAGGAAAGAAGTTCGAAGATCTTCCTGATGACTGGACCTGTCCGGTCTGTAATGCGCCTAAAGAGGCGTTCGTTCGGGCGTAACGTATCGTTCTGACAAAAAAAGGCCGGAGGGGTTTCCCTCCGGCCTTTTTGCGTTTCCAGGAATGTTAGAAACGATAGCTGTACATCAACTGTGCGTTGTTCTGGCTGTGCTTGTTGGTAATACCCGAGCCGGCGTTCACTTTCACTTCCGGCGCGTAGGCGAGGGAGAGGTTCACTGCCTGCGCCTTGTCGATGTCATACCCGCAGCCAAGGGTGACATGGTTCTTGATGATGGCCGGGAAGAGCGAGTTCAGGTACGTGTCCGGGATCGGGTTGTTCGCGATGTTCAGACCGCCGCGCACGGTGAACTGGTCGGTCGCCTTGTATCCGGCGCCGAGCATGAACACGTTCTGGTCCTTCCAGTTCTGGAACAGGGTGGCGTTCAGCGCGGTGCCGCCGAAGGCTGCCGCGAACTGATTGTACTGCGAAGCCGCCGGGTCGGCGGTGAAGGTCATCTGGAAGTTCTTCATAACGCTTTCCCAGTTGATCCACTTGTAATCAACCACAAGCACAAGCTTGTCCGAGGCATGATAGGCAGCGCCCACGCCGATCGTCTGGGGCCACTGGAAGTCCTTGATCGCGATCTTGCCCATGATCGGGATCGTTACGCCCGTATAACCCGCTCCGGTGGGCGCGCCGCCGGCAAGGACATTGTTGTCCACATTGGCATTGAACGCGACCGTTGCTCCAGTTGCTTCGAGATCGCCCAAAGCAGTCTTGCTGTGGTAAGTGGCGCCGAGGGTGAGCTGGCTGTTGACCTTGTAAACTCCGCCGAGCTTGCCCGCGAAACCCGTGCCTTTTGCCTTGCCTGAGAAGGCGCTGTCATCGGAGAAATCGAACCTGCCCCAGTTTACCGGGTCCATCGGATTGATCATGCCTGCAGGAAGGGTGCAGCCTGCGCCACCCATGGTCGCGCAGCCGAAGGCGTCCATCATGCTGCCTGAGACCGTGCCGAAGGTCTGGGTCGAGCCGGGGAATCCCGCCATATCCATGAACATGCTGCCGGGCATGGCCATCTTGAGGTCCATGGTTGCCCAGACAAAATCGAGAGTCGCGCCGACGCCCAAGCCGTTGCTGTACTCATGGGCGATCGGGATGAGCAGCCGTCCCACACCGACCTCGGACCGGACCTTGTCCCCGGAACCGGCAGCAAGAAAGGAGCTTGCGTCAAATTCCGTTCCCATGCCGCCTTGGGCGAATAAGGCGATGCCGTAAGATGTGGAGCCGGACTTCTGTATCCAGCCGATAGCGGGCATGTAGAACGCGTCTGCCGATGAATCTGCATCAGGAGCGCCGGTTGCCGACATGGAGACATTCGGCCCCAGGAAGCCCAGGGCCACATCCAGGCGGTTGCCGGGCTTCATCAGGGAGAGCGTGGCCGGGTTGTTCATGACCGCGGCGGAGCCGTTGTCATAGGCCATGGACGCGCCGCCCATACCCGCGGCAACAGGGCCATAGCCTTCGAGGTTCATACCATTGGTTGCGAGAGCAGAGGGAACTGCGATGAACGAGGAGGAAAGGAAGAACGCAATGACGAGCAGTGCTGCAGCCTTTCTAATTCTGAAATTCAGATGATCCATAAGAATACCCCCCTTTCAGTATATGCAAGAACATGCAATTTTGTAACATCGTTTTACTGGTAAGTCAACAAGTATTTAATATTGTAAACCGTTTGTTGCAACAGGGAATATTTCACCTGTCGGGGGGGACAAGGCGGGCTTTTATAAGGGTGTGACAAGAAACAGGATAGTTGTTTGACACAGTGCGCCAAAGCTACTATAATCGACAGCACCAATCAGGAAAAATAATGGAAAATAACAGATCGAATCATTTGAAATCCTGGCCAGCGGGCGAGAGACCCCGGGAACGGCTGCTGCAGCACGGGGCAGAGGCGCTGACAGACGCGCAGCTGCTTGCGATCATCATCCGGAGCGGAGAGGGCGGCAGGACCGCTCTGGACCTGGGACGGGAACTGCTCGAGCAATTCGGCGATCTCGCGGGGATCGCCCGTGCCGGGACCAGCGAGATCTGCACGGTCAAGGGCATCGGACCGGCCAAAGCCGCCGAGATCAAGGCCGCTTTCGAGCTTGGACGGCGGCATCAGAAACCGAGTCTGGCCGGCGCGTCGCTCTGCGCCAGCAGCGAGGTGGCGGGATATTTCCTTCCGCGGCTCAAGGACGCGAAGCGCGAGGAGTTCCGGTGTGTGCTGCTGGATACGAAGAACCGTATCATCAAGGATGAGACCGTATCCATCGGCAGCCTTACGGCATCGCTGGTCCACCCCCGGGACACTTTCAAGACCGCGGTGCGCGAGTCCGCTGCCGCGGTGATCTTTGTGCACAATCATCCCAGCGGCGATACCCGGCCGAGCCAGGAGGACATCCTGCTTACGAAGCGGCTCGTGCAGGCCGGCGAGCTCCTCGGGATCAGGGTGCTCGATCATGTGATTGTGGGTAATGAGGGACATTTCAGCTTCCGGGACAACGGATTGATCACGCAGGCGAGTTTAAAAGAATAAAACAAAAGAATCGATCTCGCGCAAAGCCGCGAAGACGCAAAGAAAAGATTAACTATTAAAAGAATAAGCTACTGTGAGAGAAGCGACATATGACCATACGATGACGTAAGTATATACTTATTCTACTCTTCAATATTACGCGGTTATTGTCTTACTTTGCGACTTTGCGGCTTTGCGCGAGAAATGATCTTCTTGTCTTTCTTGTTGTTCCGTCCGAAGATATTTACCCAAAAGAGCTGACTTCATGTCAATCACCACTCATTGCCGTACCGACGCTCACGTGCATCTCACCGGTCCTGATGCTTTGGAATCACTGCGTCGCGCGGGCATCTCCGCCGTCCGTGACGCAGGCACGAAGAACAGCGCCGGGCTTGCGCTCCAGAGCGCATCCTCCGAAATCGTCATCCGATCAGCCGGACGGGCGCTTTCCAAAAAGGGCGGCTACGGAGGCATGTTCGGCAAGGGCTTTGAAGCAGAAGCGGAGATCAAAGAGGAAATAAGAGCGCTCCGGAATGCCGGAGCTGGTATAATAAAGGTCATGGCATCGGGGATCGTGAGCCTTTCTGATCCGGGAACGATCACATCGGGCGGATTCGGAGCTGCTGAACTGGTCGCGATCGTCAACGAGGCCAACGACCTGGGGCTTGGTGTCATGGCCCATGCCAATGGCGAAGAGGCCGTCATGAGCGCAGCCCTCGCAGGCGTCCGGTCGATCGAGCATGGGTTCTTTATGACCGAACGGGCCCTTGCGGAACTTGCGAAGGCCGGGATCTGGTGGGTGCCGACTATCGGCGCTCTTGAGCGGGCTGCGGCGGGTGCGAACGTCTCAGGTGACGCAAGGCAGAAGATCGATACGATCATCATGCAGCACCTGGCAATGATCAGGAAAGCCCATGAACAAGGCGTGAAACTCGCGATCGGCACTGATGCGGTTCTGCCTGATCCGCGGTATCGCGAGTATTATGAAGCGGAGCTGGATTACTTCCGGCAAGCGGGCATCGCTGATAAAGAAGTGGAAGGGATAGCCTGCGGGAGCGGCAGGGAATTGCTAGGATTATAAGGATTAGAGGAGCAAAGGATTAAGAGAGAACCCTCTCGTCCTTTAATCCTGTAATCCTTCGGATCCGTATTTTGTTAATCCTTATTCTTCTTTTCTGGAGGTAATAATGCGCATCGGTGTCCTTTCCGGCGGCGGCGACGCACCGGGGCTGAACGCGGTCATCCGCGCCGTAACCAAAACAGCGATCTTCAAGTATGGCTGGGAAGTGACGGGCATCATCGACGGGTTCGAGGGGCTCATGAGCCCGACCAAGACCCGTCAGCTTACCTCCTGGAACACCCGGGGCATCCTGTTCGTGGGCGGCACGATCCTGGGCACCACGAACCGCGGCAATCCTTTTGCTCACAAGACCATGGTGAACGGCAAGGAGATCACCGAGGACATGTCGTCGCTGGTGCTGAACAACATCAAGGAGCTCGGGCTCGACTGCATCGTGGTGATCGGCGGCGATGGATCGCTCAAGATCGGCCACGGCCTGTACAAGCTCGGCGTGCCGGTGATCGGCGTGCCCAAGACGATCGACAACGACCTCAGGGCGACCTACGTTACCTTCGGTTTCCAGACCGCGGTGGACACGGCCACCGAGGCCCTGGACAAGCTGCACACGACCGCGGAAAGCCACCAGCGCGTGATCGTGCTTGAGCTCATGGGCCGCTACGCTGGCTGGATCGCGCTCGAAGCAGGGATCGCCGGCAGCGCGGACGTGATCCTGATCCCCGAGATCCCGTTCAAGTGGGAAAAGGTCGCTGAGAAGCTGCTGGAGAGAAAAAAAGCGGGCAGCAAATCGAGCATCGTGGTCGTTGCCGAGGGCGCCAAGCCCGAAGGCGGAGAGATGGCGGTTCGGGAAAAAGCAGCGGACGGGTATGTGCTGCGGCTCGGCGGCATGGGCGAGCTCGTGGGCAGCGAGATCGCCAAGCGGACCGGCGTGGATGTGCGCGTCACCGTGCTCGGCCATCTGCAGCGCGGAGGCAGCCCGGACCCCTTTGACCGCCTGCTCGCCACGCGGTACGGCGCTGCCGCGGTGGAACTGATCGCGCAGAAGAAGTTCGGCCACATGGTCTCGTGGCAGCCGCCGGACATCACCTCGGTGCCCATCGAGAGCGCCATCGACACCCTTCGGCTCGTGGACCCCGAGGGAGACATGGTGAAGATGGCCGAGGGTATCGGGGTGAGCTTCGGCAGATGACGCTCTTCGTCATAACCTTTTTCTCCATATACGGAGGGATGCATCTCTACGCGTTCCTCCGGGCGCGGGCCGCGCTCGGATTCGGGCCGGTGATCGGTACGGCCGTGGCGCTGTTCATGGTCGCCATGACCGTGGTGCCTTTCCTGATCAGGGGACTCGAGCGGGCGGAGTACGAGCTTTCCGCGCGGGTCCTGTCCTATGTGGGCTATATCTGGCTTGCGGCGATTTTCCTGTTCTTCATTTTCTCGCTGGCTTTTGATCTGTACAACCTAATCCTCCGCGGAACGTCCCTGTTTGCCGGCGACCAACTCGCCAGATTTCTGATCGCGCCGCACCTGTCCTTCCTGATCTGCACTGGTCTTTCCCTTTTCATTTGCCTGTACGGCTACTTTGAGGCCCAGAATATCCGCACCGAACGACTCACCCTGATCACGGACAAGCTTCCTGCTGGTATTGACCGGCTGACCATCGCGCAGATCACTGACGTGCATCTTGGCCTGATCATCCGGTGCGACCGCCTGGTAAGCATTCTGGAGGTCGTGAATGCGGCAAAGCCCGATATTCTCGTTGCGACCGGTGATATCGTGGACGCCCAGATCAACCACCTGCCGGGCCTGCGCGAGCTGCTGCAGGACATCAAGCCGCGCTACGGCAAGTACGCCATCACGGGGAACCATGAGTACTACGCCGGGCTTGAGAAGGCGCTGGAGTTCATCACCCACGCGGGATTCACCATGCTCCGCGGAGAGTCGCGGGACCTCGGCGTTATCCAGATCGCGGGAGTGGACGACCGTACCGCGCTCCAGGTGCACGCGCAACGACCGGTTTCGGACTCCGAGGCGCTCAAGCGGACCGACCGCAAAAAGAATTTCGTGCTCTTCCTCAAGCATCAGCCCCATCCTGATCCCGACGCTATCGGGCTCTTTGATCTCATGCTCTCGGGCCATACGCACAAGGGGCAGATATGGCCCTTCCGGTATATTGCCGGACGCGTTCATCCATTCCTTGCCGGCAAGTATGACGCGGGCAAGGGTTCCATCGTCTACACGTCCCGCGGCACCGGCACCTGGGGCCCGCCGATCCGCTTCCTGTCGCCGCCGGAAGTGACGGTGATCGAACTGGTGCGGAACAGATCGTGATGTGAACAGTACCTTGCCTTCCGTTTGCTTCTCTCCTATGATGATCGTCAAGTACTACACGGAAAGAACCGCACTGCTTTTGCTCGCACGAAGCCACGAAGACACGAAGAAAGTCTTAAACCCGGGGATTTGAACGACGTAAATACTTGTTGTCATTTATTCTCTGTGGCTTCGTGCCTTCGTGTGAGAACAGGGTTCCAGATTCCGCAGTTGATAGCGAGGGAGGGGGGCATGCTCCAGGAAGTATCCCCGGTCAGGCAGATCGCCAATGAAAATCCCCGCCGCTGGTTCTCGTCTTCGGACATGGACCTGACCGTCTGGGTCGACCGGGAAGGGAAAATCAGCGGATTCGAGCTTTGCTACGACAAGGGCAAGGACGAGCGCGCAGTGCGTTGGTTCGAGAATGAGGGGTTCATTCACGAACGGATCGATGACGGGGAGAACAGGCCCGGCAGGTTCAAGGGAACGCCGATCCTGGTGCCCGACGGCATGTTCGCATCGCAAGTGATCGCGGAACGGTTTCATAAAGAAAGTGAGAATATTGAACAGAAGATCGCTTCCTTTGTGTATGGAAAACTGCTTGAGTACCCTTTGAGGAACCATCGAACTGTTTGACGAACAGCAAAACAATAGCCGGCTGAATTTCTTCAGCCGGCTTTTTATCTTCGCAAAACCGGGTCGAAACCCGGGCATCAAGTCTTACCGCGCTGCCACCCGTACGGCCTGCGGTCCTTCCTTGCCCTGCTCCTCAAGGAATGCTACCTCCGCTCCCTCTTCCAGGCGGTCAAAGGTCGGCTCGATCACGCTGTTCCGGTGAAAGTAGATCTCCCTGCCGTCATGCGTTGCGATGAACCCGTAGCCGTCAAAGGGAAATATTTTGGCGACCTTTCCGCGCGGGGCCTCCACATGGGTCTTCACATCGCCCCGCCGCTTGCGGGAGTGCTCTTCCAACTGGCGCTTTGCCGCGTTAAAAGCGTCCCGCACAGCTACATACAGGTCTTCGTTCTCCACTTTATTGACCACCAGTTCCTTGCCCGGGGTCGTGATATCTATATGCACCGAGAACAGCTTGCCCTGATGCTGGCGGCGCTGGGATTCTTCGACCGTAACCTTGCAGCCCATGATCCTGTCGGAGAACTGCTCTAGTTTTTGCAGTTTTTCCAGTATCTTAGCTTCAACGGCTGCTGAGTGGGGCACATTCTTCATCGTGATCTGAGGTGCGATCTTCATGGTGATGCCTCCCTGCACTAAAGATGTTTGGCTTTGATTCAAAAGTAGCAGAAAAATGCGGTACTGTCAATTTGACCAAATGGGCGTTTGACAGACGGCGATGCATGGTCAAACAATTTAACGCAGATTTTCGTTGAGTTGTTCATGCTCGCTTCTGATGAAAATTGCTGCAGCGTTCAAATCCTCGAACAGGTTTGGATAGACGCTCCCTGCAGCAAGCTGCGGAGAATGCGCTCGCTGCTGGATTCAATAGGGGTGACAAACCAGACAGAGATCGGTTTCCTGCCTCCTGAGAAGAGCGTCGTACTTGTTGCTGTGAGGATCGTGGCAGGTGAGGCAGGTCATCTTGCCGTCCAGGAGCGGAAGACCTTTGACCTGCATGGTCGGTACGATGTCCACCTTGTGTTCCTGCGGCGCGATGCGGTCCGGATGGCAGTCGAGGCAGAGCGCCGAGCCTTGCTTCTTGACGCTGTCGGTCCTGCGGGCCCCTTCCATGATGTGACAGGTGGAGCAGTCTTTCTTGATCTCGGGAAGCGGCAGCGGGAGCCTTGTCCTGGTCCGGACGGCAGCCTGGGCGCAGCCGAAGAGGGTGAACGTGAAGCAGATCATCATGACGATGAGAAAGATGCGGTTTGCTGACGGTCCTGTAAGAACCATGATTGCTCCTTTGCGGTCATCTGCCGCTTTCATTGAGGCTAACACTCTCCTTGTGCTTTGTCAAGGCGCGCTAAAGCCGGGTGTCAAGCCGGTGCGCTAAAGCCGGTTGTCAAAGCGGTGAGCTGGTTGCGCGAAACAGCGTAAGTACGCGGCAGGATGGGCCTTTTTCTTGCACAATAAATCGGGTTATGTTACTATGCCTGCCGATATGCGGACTTTGTCAGTGATCTTCTGTGTGCTCATGCTGTGCTGCTTTTCCGCGGCTTTTGCCGCGGAAAAGGGGGTCACGGTCAAGGGAATCCGGTTCTTTTCCTATCCCGATTTCACCCGTGTGGTGTTCGAGATCGATGCCGCGGCGCCGTATGTGCTGACGCGCTCCGGCGACGGACGCACGCTGTCCTTCAGTTCCTACGGCGGTCCTTTTGCGGTCTCCGCGGCCCAGCTTCCGGTCATCAACGACGGCGTGGTGAAGCAGCTCGAGAACCGGCAGGACGGCGACCGGAGGACGATCGCCATAGTGCTGGCCCAGGGCGCGGGCGAGGCAAAGGACTTCGTGCTGCGCGGACCCGACCGCATTGTCGTTGATATCCTGCGGGGCACGCCTGCTGTGACTGCCGTGGGCGCGGTTCCCGTGGTCGTGATCGACGCCGGACACGGCGGCCAGCAGAACGGCCTGGTGACCGGACAGGGTGTGGAAAAATCCGCAACTCTGGAAATGGCCCTTGCCGTTCGCAGGATCCTGCGCGGCGCCGCGGTAAAAATGAAGGTTCTTCTGACGCGAGACTCCGACCTGGCCCTGTCGCTGGATGAACGGGCCGCGGCTGCGAACGCCGGCGAGGCAACGGTGTTCGTGAGCCTGCATATGGGGCAGGGGACGGAAGCCCGTGTGCTCCTCCTTGATCCCGACGAGGGACAGGCGGTGACCTTGGGCGGAGGGCCCGCGGATTTCATGGGTTTTGACGCGGTGAGCGAACAGCAACAGATGCTCTGGGGCTCCCAGCAGGCGCGCCACGCACCGGAGAGCGGCCGCCTTGGCCGGGCGATCATCCGTTCGCTCTCCCTGCGCGAGGAAGCCGAGCCGGACCAGGCGCCCCTGGCGCTGCTTCGTCCGGTGGATGCGGCGGCGGTGCTTGTGGAGACGGGCTTCGGCATGGACCGCGCAGCCGCTGCCAAACGTATTGCCCAGGGGATCGAACGGTATGTTCACGAAAAGCGATAGAAGCATGGGCACGAGCGGACCGCTGCGGATACTCATGGTTCTTGCGGCGCTGGCCGTTGCGACAGCAGTGGGGTACTTTTTCTGGAATCACTACCGCCCTGTCGCTCCCGGAGCGCCGCTGTCTCCTGCTGCTGATGCGGTCCCGGCCGCGGCGGTCCCGGGTGAGCAGCTGCCCGTGACCCTGTTCATTCCGGAGAATGACACGCTCCATGCGGTGGCCACAACGATCACCAGGCAGCCCGATATGCGGCTGGAGGCTCGGGGGGCGGTCAACGCGCTGCTCGGTGCGGGGCCGGATGCACCGCCGGTGCTCCGGGACCTGTCACTGCGCGGATGGTATCTTGGCGCGGGCGGGACAGCGTATGTTGATCTTGCGCCCACGGGACAGCGGGAGATCCGCGCATCGGCACGGGAGGAACTGCTGGCCATCTATGCTGTGGTGAACACGCTCACCCAGAATTTCACGGAAGTGCGGCAGGTCAGGATCCTTGTGGACGGCAGAGAAGCACAGACCCTGGCCGGGCATATTGATCTCTCCCGGTTCCTGAGCAAAAGGATGGACCTGGTGAGACCGTGATCCAAGTGCGGAATGCGGAGTGCAAAGTGCGGAGTAAGTGACGGGATACCGTGGAACATACGAATGGCGTTGAGGAAAACAGTCACGGTGCGGCGGTAGGGTGATTTATTGACCATGCAAAAAGCGATCGGCATATTCGACTCGGGTATCGGCGGGCTCACGGTGCTGAAGGAGCTCATCGCGGCGCTGCCCCGGGAGCACACGATCTATCTCGGGGACACGGCGCGGGTGCCCTACGGCATCCGTTCCGCGGAGACGGTGACTCGGTACAGCTTTGAGAACACCCGGTTCCTCCTGGCGCAGGAGATCAAGATGCTCGTGGTTGCCTGTAATACGGCATCGGCGATCAGTCTTGACGCGGTCAAGCATGAGTTCCCCCTTCCCGTGATCGGCGTGCTCGAGCCGGGTGCTCGCGCCGCGGCCGCAGCCACGGGCAACAAGAAGGTCGGCATCATAGGCACCGAGGCCACGATCGCAAGCGGCGCCTATGAACGGGCGGTCAAGAAGATCGATCCCGCGATCGATGTCTTCAGCATGGCCTGTCCGCTCTTTGTTCCGCTGGTCGAGGAAGGATGGTTCGACAACGATGTGGCGGAGCTGGTGGCGAACCGGTACCTTGCGCCGCTCAAGGCGCGGGGGATCGATACCCTGGTGCTGGGGTGCACGCACTATCCGATCCTGAAAGGGGTCATCAGCCGCGTGCTCGGCAGCGGCATCCGTCTTATCGACTCGGCCACCGAAACAGCGAAGGAAGTGTCCGAGGTCCTGGACAAGCTCAAATGGAAGAGGACCGATGGGGGAACGGCGGTGCGCAAGTTTTTCGTGACCGACACCCCGGCCCGGTTCGAAAAGATCGGAACGCTCTTTCTCGGAGAAGGAAGCCTGAAAGCCGAGCAGGTGCGTGTCGGAGGAGTGTAAGGACCGTCCCGGGCATCGTCTGCGGGTCGAGAATAGTGGGGACCATGAATACAGCGTGTGAATATACCCGGAGCCGTCTATCCCGGTACCAGACCGGGCACCTGTTCAAGCTGCAGCAGTCCCGGATCGAACAGCATCTTGCGGAGTGTCCGGTGTGTCGTTCCGAGTTCGATGCGCTCAACCGCATCCGGGAGACCGAGCGGTTCCTTGTCGATCTTGAAGGGACCGGCGGGGTCCCCGGCAAGGTGCGTTCTCTCGCGTCGGCCGGGTCCCGTCTCCTGTTCCGCCCCCTCTGGGCGGCGCTGATCGTCATTGCGGTGCTGGCAGCCTATCGCTACGTCGTGGACCCGATCCTCCACGACCCCGATCTTGAGAAGCTCGACACCGGATCCGTGACCTTGGCGCCAGCCGTGCCGCAGGCTGCGGTGCAGACCGCTCCCACACCCACGACCTCTCCCGCGGTACAGCAGGCAAGGCCCGAGCAGATGAAGGAGCCTGCGCCGGCTGCAGATTCGCTTGTGGTCACTATTTCCGTGGAAAAAGAGCACGAGAAGGAAAGCCTCAAACAGATCAACGATGCCATGAAAGAACATGCGCTCCTCCGCACCATGCGGTTTAGCGACAAGGTGCGCGAGGTCGCGGGCAATCTCACCGCAGATGAACTGCACACCTTCTTCAACCGCATTCAGGGGGCGGCGAAGGTCCTGTATAAGCGCTCCCGTCTTACGTCCCTGGCCCAGGGCGAACTGGTACCTGTTGTGATCAAATTGCAGACCCACGCGGCTCCCGCGCGCAGGGAAAGCGAACAGCAGCAGCCGAAACCTGGGGAAAAACCTGTACAGAACCCTGTGCAAAAGCCTGTTGATATCCCTGTGGAGAATCCTGTGGGGAAACCGTTGAAAACCATTGACGAACAGGCCGCTGCTCCAGCCCAACCTGCTCGCTGAAACCGGAAAGAGCATGTCCTATCAGGAAACCATCGAATATCTCTTCGGTCTTCAGAAGCACGGCATCAAGTTCGGCCTATCCAACAGCTACAAGCTTATGGCGCTGATGGGCGACCCACAGCAGCGGTTCCGGTCCGTGCATATCGCAGGGACCAACGGCAAGGGATCCACCGCCGCGTTTCTCTCGTCCATGCTGCGTGCGGGAGGGTACCGTGTGGGCTTGTATACCTCACCGCATCTCGTCAGTTTCACGGAGCGCATCCGGATCAACGGCGTCCCGATCTCCGAATCCCGTGTTGTCGAGCTCGCGTCCGAGATCAGGTCCCGTGCCGCCGGATTGCCTGCCGAGAAGGACGGCGGCGCGTTCTCTCCCACGTTCTTTGAGGTGACTACCGCATTGGCCTTTGCTTATTTTGCCGAGCAGGCTGTGGACATTGCCGTGGTCGAGACCGGGATGGGCGGGAGGCTCGACTCCACCAATGTGATCATTCCGCTGGTGTCCGTGATAACCACGATCGATCTGGAGCATACCGAGTTCCTGGGAACGACCCTTGGACAGATCGCCGCGGAAAAAGCAGGTATCATCAAGCAGGGCGTTCCTGTCGTGACCGGTGTTCTGCAGCCCGAGGCACTTGCCGTGCTTCAAGCGGAAGCAGGACGTCAGGGAGCGGTCTTGTACCGCATGCCGGCAGACATTGGGCCGGCCGATATCATGCCCGGCGCTCCGCAGCAGTTCCGGTATCAGGGATTCTCATCGTCCTACAGCGATCTTCGCATCACCATGCGGGGAAAGCACCAGATAGGGAACGCCTCCCTTGCACTGGGTGCGCTTGAGTGTCTTCGGCACGGGGGATTTTCGGTGCCCGAACAGGCGATGCGGTCGGGGCTCGAGCGGGCGTCGTGGGAAGGCCGGCTGGAACAGGTTGCCGAGGGCCCGGCGGTCTTTCTGGACGGCGCCCATAATCCAGCTTCAGCGGCCGTCCTTGCCGAGGCGCTTCAGGACCTGCGCAGGGGATACGGCCGGTGCGTGCTCGTCATCGGGATACTGAAGGATAAGGACTGGCAGGGAATCCTCGACCGGCTCCTTCCGCAGGCCGACCAGGTGGTCGTGACGAAGCCGCAATACGCGCGGGCGATGGATGTCGATGTGCTGGCCGCGGAGGTCCGTCGCAGGACGAAGAATGCGGTGACAGTCAGCGAGCTGCCTGATGCGATCACCCGTGCGAGGCACGAGGCCGGAACAGATGGACTGGTCGTGGTCACCGGCTCCCTTTACACGGTGGGTGACGCGCGCGCCGCGCTGTGCAATGACCCGTCTCCGGGTCCCTTTAAGGAGCTGAAGGGTTGATCATGGACCGAGCGTCCCTCCTCCATACCTGGCTGATCAGAAAAGGGTCATTGCCTCTTCTGATCGCTATCTGCGTGCAGGCATTTGCCGGCTTGTCCGGCGGAGCATCAGCCGAAGAGCTTCCGAAGAAGATCCCCGTGGCGGTCACGGCGGACAAGCTCGATTACGATCGCGCCAGCGATGTCTATACCGCGGTAGGGCATGTTAAGATCGAGCAGCAGGACATCCGTCTGGAGGCCGACCGCGTCGTACTGAACAACAAGACCGGCGAGGCGATCGCTGAAGGCAACGTTTATCTGCAGGACAAGGGCGACGTTCTGACCGCTGACCGGGTGGAGATCAACGTGAACACCCGGTCAGGGATCATTTCCCGCGGCGACCTGTTCATGAGCAAGGACAACTATCACCTGAAGGGGGAGCGGATCGAACGGCGGTCGGAAACGGTATATCACGTCGAGAACGGCAGTTTTACGACCTGTGATGATGATGAATGGTATCTCAAGGCCCGGGAGATCGACGTGGACCTCGGCAGGAACGCAAGCGGCAGCGGCGTCTCGTTCAACATGGGGGGACTGCCGGTCCTGTACACGCCCTATCTGATGTTCCCGGTCCGGAGGCAGAGCGGTCTGCTCATCCCCGAGATCGGCTTCAGCAGCAAGGACGGATTTCTCATGAAGAACTCCGTGTTCTGGGCGATCTCCGATTACCAGGACATGACGTTCACCTCGGATTACCGGGCGCGGACCGGTCACGGCACCGGCATCGAGTATCGCTATGTGAACTCGCGCGATTCCTCGGGAAGGGCCTATTACAATTATTTCGACACGTTCCATGACGATACGGCGCGCTGGGAACTCCAGTTCCAGCACCGCGAGGAGTTTGCCGAGGACCTCTCCCTGCGGTCCGATGTGAACCTGGTGAGCGACGAGTTCTATTATCGCGACCTGGAGCGGAAACTCTCCCTGCGGTCGCTGCCGTCGCTTGATTCCAATGTCTTTTATGTCGAACGCTGGAACACTGCATCTCTTTACCTGCTGGGCCAATACACGACCGATCTCACGCAGGGGAACGACAAGACGATCCAGAAGGTTCCCGAGCTTCGGTACACGCTCTACAGCGAACGACTGGCGCCGTTCCTGTACCTGGACTTTACCGGCGCCGCAGCGAACATGACCGCCCGGGAAGGGGAAACGGTCCGCCGCGCCGATTTCCAGCCTGAGTTGAAAACCGTGCTCAGCGCCGGCGGCCTGAGCCTTACCCCTCGTGTGGGCGGGCGGGCGACCTACTACGACCGGGGCGCCACGACGATCGAGCCGACGGACCGGAAATATTATTACGCCGCCGCCGACCTGAACGCGCGCTTGTCCCGGGTCTACGGCAATGACGAAGAAACCGGCATCGGGCGCATCCGTCACTCGGTCGAGCCCACGATCTCCTATCTCTATCTCCCGAAGATCGACAAAGGGGATGTCCCGCTCCTCGATTCGACCGAGGATGTGCTGGTGCAGAACGTGGTGACCCTGTCCATCATCAACCGCCTGACGGCGCGCTATCGCGATGGGGCCGGGGTCCGGACATTCGATCCCCTTGTGTTCCGGCTGGCCCAATCCTATGATGTCAATGAGGCGCGGGACCGCGCGATCGTCGATGCCCGGCCCCGCTCGGAGATACGGGCCGAGCTGTCGGTGAAGACGCCCAGGGTCCTTGCGGTCTCCGCAAACGGCAACTACAATACCTATACCGACCGTCTTTCCTCGTCATCGGAGACCGTTATGGTCAAGGGAGACGTGGTGCAGTTCGATATCACCCACCGGTATCTGCGCGAACCCCGAACAGCATTCCTGATCGGAGGGCTGGGATTCAAGATCGCCAAGTGGACCTTGAGCGGTCAGGTCTGGCGTGATGTGGAGAACCGTATGACCACTCAGCAGGAATATAAGACCCACTACGCATCGCAATGCTGGGGCTTGGGTTTATCCTATATTACCAAACCCGGGGAGACCCAGTATCTTCTGGTCCTGGACCTGAAGGGGCTGGGAGCAGTGAAATTCTGACCTTGCCCGCAGCAGGAGGTTCCCATGACTGATGCCGTTGTTGTGCTGATCACCGCGGGATCTGAAGAGGAGGGCGCGAAGATCGCCGATGCGCTCGTGGCCGAGCATTTGGCGGCTTGCGTAAATCTCATTCCAGGCATACAGTCGCGGTTCTTCTGGGAAGGGAGGGTCCAGCAAGCAGCGGAGTGCCTGCTCATCTGTAAAACCGCGGCATCTGCTGTTGACCGCCTTATTGCCAGGATCAGGGAACTTCACTCCTATTCCGTGCCCGAGGTCATCGCCATACCTGTTATAGCAGGCCTCCCGAGCTATCTGACCTGGGTGAGCGAGTCGACGATATCCTGACATTGCATGAACATGGTTCCGCGAAGCGGATCTCGGATGAATGGAGTATCTAGATATAGACGTGTATCAGCGGCCCCTACTACAGATTGTGGGTAAGCAGTTGCCGCAACAAAGAAAATGTTGACAACGGGATAGCCACTATGCTAATCTTTATGTGGAGATAGGTGCGTCTTGGCACCTGGAGGGATAATGAAGGCTCGCAGCACCCGGCATATAAAGAAGAAAGAGTACTTTACGATCATGATCGTGCCGGGTCCGAACTCCCGTGTCCGCACGATCCGTATATCCAAGTCCGCTATAAAATCAACCCTTTATTCACTGCTCGGCATTTTTCTGCTTTCCTTTTATCTTGCATACGAATATCACGATGTGAAGGGCAAGGTTGGCGAGCTGCAGTCCGTTCGTGAAGAGCTGATGGAGCAGAAGGCCCAGGTGCAGAACTTCGCCCTGAACCTTCTCGACTATAAACGTCAGATGTTCCTGCTTCGTGATCTGGATACGAAACTGCGGCGTGTGGTCAGTCTGGGACCCCGTGACAAGGCCCAGCAGGTCCTGGGTATCGGAGGTCCTGACGAGTTGGGACTCCAGAACCTTGCCGCGTTGGGAGAGAAGAGGCAGGCTGACGCGCTCAAGGAGATGAGCCAGGAGCTGTCCCAGTTAAAGGGCGCGGCGTCGCGGCAGGAAGCAAGCCTGCAGATGCTGATAGAATATTTCGAGGATAAGCGTTCGCTGTATGCCTCCACGCCGTCGGTCTGGCCGGTCCGGGGCTGGGTGACCTCCCGCTACGGCACACGTACGTCGCCATTCAGCGGTATCCTGAAGTTCCATGAGGGTATCGATATCGCCGCCCAGACAGGCACCCCGGTAGCTGCATCGGCCGACGGGGTGGTGATCAAGGCGGGATTCAGCACGGGATACGGCAACATGGTCGAGATCAGTCACGGTTACGGGATAAAAACCCTGTATGCTCATAATTCCCGGCTTAATGTAAAAGCGGGGCAGCGGGTCCATCGCGGCGATGTGATCGCTTACGCCGGAGATTCCGGTTCCAGCACCGGTCCCCATCTGCATTACGAGGTCAAGATCAACGGTCTGCCAGTCAATCCTGCGAAGTACTTGAACTGACGTTTGTTGTCATGCAGGGGGTGTTCCTACCATAAGTCATTCTTCCACAGAGCAGTTATTCCCCAACAACGGAAATGCACGGGATCGTCAGGGAATTGAGCGCGGGGGACGTACCAGGCTCAGCCCTGTTGTTCTAAACCGCATTTCCGCACCTGGTCCGATGCGCGGTACGCTCGTCACGCACGGATGAACCGGGGCGGAGGCACACGCAAGGAGGGAACTGGCATTATGTCGAATGGGAAAGTGAAGTGGTTCAACGAGGCAAAGGGATACGGATTCATCGAGCCTGATGGCGGCGGCCGCGACGTGTTCGTGCATTATTCCGCCATCCAGGGCGAGGGCTTCAAGACGCTGTCGGAAGGTCAGCAGGTATCCTTCGATGTCGTCCAGGGTGAAAAGGGACCGCAGGCTGCCAACGTTTCGAAGTCGGCCTAACGACCAGTACCATCGGGACACGGACTGAACGCGCGATCGCACGCAGTTCACACCGTGGCTGCCGAATACCAAGCATACCGAAAACCTCGGAGAATCCCCCTCTTCGAGGTTTTTTTATTTCGGGGAAAGGGACATCCGACCGGATGTCAGTTGATCTTGTCTCAACAGGGGAGATAATTGATGTCGTAGCCGTTCCTGCGGAATGCCTGCCTGAGGTCTTTTCGCTGCTCCGGTGACATGGTTCCGTAGAGTTCCTTCACCTTCGTTCCCGATCGTTCCTCAGCGCATGTCGCGCGAAAGAGCCTGTCCCGTGTTTCCTGCGGCAATTTCGTGTCGTTCAGTATCCTGGCCATATCCCCGGACTTGCAGAACATCTCAAACGCCGCGTCGGAACCGCTTCCGATATGGTATCCTTTCCCGTCCTTGCTGGCCAGAAAGGTCGACGAGCACCCGACAAGGCCGAGCAGGGCAGCGATCATCCAGGTAATACCTGTTCTCATCGTGTTTTCTCCTTTCCGTCGAGCAGGCCGGCTATCCGTGCCCGCACCGCGGCGTCGTCCCAGTTGATCTCACCAACGAGCCTCTCCGCTATGACGCCGTTGCGGTCGATAAGGAAGGCCGCGGGAAGGGCCGTGACCGCATAGAGATCGAAAGACACCTCTTTCTCGACATCGACGAGAACGGGAACGGTGACTCCTTTCTTCTCGATAAAATCCCTGACCTTCTTCGGGTATTCATCAACGGAGATCGCGATAACGGAAAATCCTTTTTCCCGAAAGGTCGTGTGCATGCGGCCCAGTGCCGGCAGTTCCGCGACACAGGACGGACACCAGGTGGCCCAGAAGACAACGAGTACCACTCCGCCCCGATAATCCGCAAGGGACCGGCGTTTTCCCTCAAGGTCGGAAAGGGCGAAGAGCGGCGCTTCCTTTCCCGCGACGGGAACCTGCGCCATTGCCGGGACCGGAAGTACACCTGCGAGCAGGAGGACGAGGACGACTAGGGTGAGTGCTTTGTTCATGGTAAAGAAAAGCGGGGAGGGGGCATCCCCTCCCCGCGTGAGAGACGATTAGAAACGAACGTTGAAGGTAAGGTATACATCCGTGGCTTTTTCCAGCGGAGCATACATTTGCGTGGCCATGACATCGGTCATGGACGTCGGGTTCGAGGTCAGGTCGGAGATCTTTTTCGGTTCTCCGAGCCAGCTGTTGCTGCCTGTGTACTCGAACTTGTAGAGCTGATAGCCGAGGCGGAAGAAGGCGCTGCCTTTTTTCGCTACCGGGGCCTGGTTCAGCTCCTGGATCACATAGATCTCGTAGACCTGGCCGCGGGTGCCGACCTTGCTCGCGATCATATCGTCCGAAGCCGGTGCAAAAGCGATCCAGTTCTTCGAGCCCTGGTTGTACTCCAATCCGATCTTGGTGCGGGTCTTGGTGATGTCATACCGCGCGCCGACAAAGATCGCAGAGCCGGTCTTGCTTTCAACCGCGGCGCCGCCATCGTACAGCAGACCGAACCGCGCCATCTGCGGAGCGCCGCCCATGTCATAGAACGGAGCATCATATCCATTGTCATTCGGGCTGGTTTTGCTCACTGCGCCCGACAGGAACCAGTTCAGTGCATTGCCGCCGCCCGCATTATCGACTTTGCCGACCAGCAGCACACCGTACTGCTCGATGTCGCCGAGGTTTGACTGTACCGGGCCGAAAGCGTCGATCGGCGGGTTGGACATCATGTTGAAGGCTTTGTCGTACTGGAATTCCACATGGAGTGCCGTTGTGTCGTAGGGAACGACGTTCACGCCGACCATATCGACGTCCTTGAGATAGGTCGGATTGTTGATGGACTTGTAACCGCTCTCATAACCGCGGCCGTAGCAGACCTTTGCGAATGCGCCGGGAAGAGCTTCGATGTCCGGAGCATAGCCGACCGTCATGCCGTCAAAGGCGTAATCGATCAGGAAGGAGGGGACGCCTGCTGTGCCGCTCTTCTCCGAGTTCGCCTTGAGGTTCGACGGGGTGCCGCCGGTCGAAGGACGACGACCGACCGAGAACCATGCCGGCAGGCCGCCGACATTGCTCCAGGTCGCGTAGGCGTAGTCCACGCGGAGCGCGTTGTCCTCGGGAACATGGCTGGTATTGCCGTCAAAAACACCCGACTTCTCGGGCGAGAAGAACGGGGAGGTGACTGCCGACGAATCGCCGCTGCCCCAGACCTTGTACATGTCGAACTTCGCCTTCACCGTGACGTCTTCGGTCGCTTTTGCTTTCAAGTGGAGGCCGAACTTGTTGGTCATGAGCGAGTTGTTCTTCACCTCGTAGCCCGGAACGCCCATGGTGTAGATGTTCATATCCGGATATCCTGCGCCCATGGGATTCGGGAAGGTCATAAAGCTCTGCCCTCCCGTGTACTGCATGTACTCGTGGACCGTGCCCTTGAGTGCATCATAGCGGAACTGGTACTCACCGCCAAGCTCGAGCCATGATGCTTCTTCTGCAACCGCGATCCCCGCGGTCAACAGCGCCATAGCGGTAATGACAAACAGAACCTTCTTCATGAAAAATACCTCCTTAGGATTTGTGGTATTGCAGGGCAAACTGATACGCATGTGAGAAGCGCTCCCACCTCCCTTCGGCCATGGAGTTCCTGAAAACCGGATGCGGTTTCAGTAATTATAGGTTGTTAGGCTTGAAATTGGGCGCATCTTACTGCACAGAGCCAATTTTCGCGCCCCAACCTATGGTTAAACAGTTTCTAATAACTGCAACTTTAAGCCCAAAAAAAAACGAGCTGTTTGCTCGTTTTCTATTCACCCACTGTTTTTTTCCTGGACATATGCTGCTCAAAAAGGACTTCCTTCATGAGAGCGCAGGCCTCAATGACCTTGGGATTGGCAACGCGGTAGTAGATGTTTACACCGTCCCGTCGCGTGGCAAGGATGCCTTTATGTCGCATGACCGCAAGATGCTGTGAAACATTGGCCTTTGACGCTCCCAAGACATTGACAAGTTCGGTCACCGTTTTCTCCTCATTCTTGAGGGTATTCAGGATCTCGATGCGCTTGGGATTGGTCAGGGTCTTACAAATCTCGGCCTGCATCTCATAGAGAGATTTGTCCGTAATCACCACTTTCATGGCTCCTTTTTAACTTATTGCAACGATGTTTGTCAAGTTATAAAACTTGTAAACAATGCCTAAGTAGATTAATAACAGCTGTTTTGTTGCGCCCTGTGGCTCACTAGAACTGCACTATTATACACTATTCTGAACCTACTGTTTCAACAAGTAGATGGTGAAAGGGGACGCACAGTTTCGGCAGTGGATTTTACCGACGCTCTGCATCTACCGATGCAACCTGCCCTGCGGCATGTGTGTTCAAGCACTGCAGGGTTCAGCAAAAACACATTTCCCTTGAATTTACATGCTAAAGTGATTAACATTGTAAAATTTTTCAATTGGGACGGAGCATACATGATCGGATCGATTCTCAAGAAGGTTTTCGGCACCAGGAACGAGCGTGAGTTGAAGCGCATCCAGTCCACTGTTGACCGCATCAATGCGCTTGAGCAGGGCATTGCCGCCCTGGATGATGCCGCACTCCAGGCCAAGACCGCAGAGTTCCGGAAGATCATTCGTGAGCGAGCCGGCGACATCGAGGACCAAGCGGAGCGCCGTCAGGCCGAGAATGAGGCGCTCAAGGAGCTCCTTCCCGAGGCCTTTGCCGTGGTGCGCGAGACCTCGAAACGCGTGCTGGGCATGCGCCATTTCGACGTTCAGCTCATCGGCGGCATCGTGCTGCATGAGGGGACCATCGCCGAGATGCGCACGGGCGAGGGAAAAACGCTGGTCGCCACGCTGCCGGTCTACCTGAACGCGCTGACCGGCAGGGGCGTTCACGTGGTCACGGTGAACGATTATCTCGCCCGCCGCGACGCCCAGTGGATGGGTCCTATCTACACCTATCTCGGCCTCACGGTCGGGGTGATCGTGCACGGACTTGACGATCAGGAACGGCAGGAAGCGTACAATTCCGACGTGACCTACGGCACGAACAACGAGTTCGGGTTCGATTATCTCCGGGACAACATGAAGTTCGATCTTGCTGATTACGCCCAGCGGGAACTGAACTTCGCCATTGTGGACGAAGTGGATTCGATCCTGATCGACGAGGCCCGCACGCCTCTTATCATATCGGGACCTGCAGAAGAGTCCACGGACAAGTATTACAAGATCAACCGCATCATCCCGAACCTCAAGAAGGACGCTGACTACACCATTGAGGAAAAGACCCGGACCGTCGCCCTCACCGAAGAAGGCAACATCCATGTGGAGAAGCTGCTGAACGCCGGAAACCTCTACGATCCTTCGAACGTGGACCTGGTGCATCACGTGCACCAGGCGCTTAAGGCCCACGCGTTGTTCCATCGTGACGTGGATTACGTGGTCAAGGACGACCAGGTGATGATCGTGGACGAGTTCACGGGCCGCCTGATGCCGGGCCGGCGGTGGAGCGACGGCCTGCACCAGGCCGTTGAAGCCAAGGAAAACGTCAAGATCGAGAACGAGAACCAGACGCTCGCCTCCATCACGTTCCAGAACTACTTCCGTTTGTACAACAAGCTCGCGGGAATGACGGGAACTGCAGAGACCGAGGCGCCCGAGTTCGCCAAGATCTATAACCTCGACGTCATGGTCATCCCGACGCACCGCCCCATGGTCCGAAAGGACAACGCCGATTTCATCTATAAGAACGAGAACGCCAAGTTCAATGCGGTGATCCGCGAGATCGAAGAGAAGAATCAGACCGGCCAGCCGGTCCTGGTCGGCACGATCTCGATCGCCAAGTCCGAAACGCTGGCGGCACTGCTGAAGAAAAAAGGGATAAAGCACATTGTCCTGAATGCCAAGTACCACGAGATGGAGGCCGAGATCGTTGCCCAGGCCGGCAGGTACGGCGCGGTGACCATTGCCACGAACATGGCCGGCCGCGGCACGGACATCGTGCTGGGCGGCAATCCCGAAGGACTTGCGCGCCAGTCCTTGAAGAGCAAGGAGCACACTCCGGACGAGTGGGAAAAGGCGGTTGCCCAGTTCCGCGAGCAGTGCGCCGCCGAAAAAGACAAGGTCCTGTCCGCAGGAGGGCTCCACATCCTCGGCACGGAACGGCACGAGTCCCGGCGCATCGACAACCAGCTGCGCGGCCGCTCGGGCCGGCAGGGAGATCCGGGATCGTCGCGGTTCTATCTGTCGCTTGAGGACGACCTCATGCGGATATTCGGGTCCGACCGCATCGCCGGGCTCATGGGCCGCCTCGGCATGGAAGAGGATGTACCTATCGAGCATCGCATGGTCTCCCGAGCCATCGAGAACGCGCAGAAGAAGGTGGAAGAGCACAACTTCGAGATGCGTAAGCACGTCCTCGAGTACGACGACGTGATGAACCAGCAGCGGAAGGTGATCTACGAGCAGCGGCGTCAGATCCTGTCGGCCGGGAACCTGAAAGAAGAAGTGATGGGTCTGGCCGAGGAGACCTTCGACGCTATGTTCTCCTTCTACTGCCCCGAGAACGCCTATCCCGAGACCTGGGACCTGACCGGCCTGCGGGACGCGATGACCTCCAAGTTCTCGATCCGTCCCGCTGACCTGGACCAGGGAAAGCTCTCCCGCGACGAGTTCCGCGACAACCTGTGGCAGATCATCGAGAAGAGCTACCAGGACAAGGAAGCGGAGATCGGATCGGAGCTGATGCGGCGGCTTGAGAAGATCTTCATGCTCCAGGCCGTGGACCACCAGTGGAAGGACCATCTGCTCGCCATGGACCACCTGAAGGAAGGCGTGGGACTGCGCGGGTACGGACAGAAGGACCCCCTGATCGAGTATAAGCGGGAAGGGTTCGACATGTTCGAGGAGATGAAGCTCCGGATCGTCGAGACCACGGTAGAAAGCATGTTCCGGGTCAAGGCGGCGAAAGAGGACGAGCAGGCGATCGAGCGGAAGCAGAAGCGCCAGATGGCCCAGCTCTCTTTTGTGGGTGGGGGCGAAACAGCGGCTCCCCAGCCGGTCCACGCGGAGAAGAAGGTCGGCAGGAACGATCCCTGTCCCTGCGGCAGCGGACTGAAATACAAGAAGTGCCACGGGAAGTAATATTGAACTGATTGTAAATAAAGGTGAGTATAGAAGGAAAGGGTTTAGAGAATGATCTCTAAACCCTTTTTTATTAGGCTGTATCGATCACCGTGCGGAATGCAAATAACACCTACAAGTGTGCAATATCAGTCGACTTACAATATCATCAGATACTGATTGAAATTTGCAGATGAACGCACGGGTGAGACTCGCGTTTCTTGCGCATCAGATTTGATCCGCAGGTTGGGCGCTTATTCAGTGCGGATTTTTCTCTTATTTGTCGCTACTACAAGAAACAGAGATATGCCCAATGATAGTAATATATAGCCCATGGAGCAAAAACGCTGAAAAAACCAGTCCGTACTTGTTCAATCTGCTCTTGTACCCGTACTACTTGGCTAGCTTAATTAACAGCTCAGTCTCGCTTTCTGCCTTAAATTGCTTTTGTGACAAGTCAAGCCCTGATTTTTTAAAAATTGCAGTGCACTTGTTAAACAATGCTATACATTTGTTTTCATCGTTTAGTTCAGCAATAAACAAATCACAAAGGCTTTCGATTTTATTACTATTAAAAGGCGGCAAGTCCCTTCCAATAGACACTAGCCGTGCTAGCATCAACAGATGAAATCTTACTTTCTTAAATTCAGGATCAACAGAACCAGTTCTAAAATGTCCTTCTAGTTTATTAAAACATAAGGCGCTTGCGTAATATGGTGAATACTTGTGATCTGAACCAAATATTTTCCCCTTAAAGCTTTTGGCAATAGTTCCATAGTAACCGCTAACGGCATGAGGAACACCAAGGAATACCGAGGCAAAAGACTTGATTTGAACGGGAATAGATATTATCTGAGTTTTTTTAATTCCGACTGCAGAATGATACTGCTGTGATCGTCTTTCATAATACAATCGGCCCTCTCCCTTAATGGCATTGTAATATTGTTCTAACTTTTTCTGAAATTGTGTTAAGGCTTCAAGTTGTTCGGGTTTGACCTCTGTTTGACTGTTTGTTGCAAGCGTGATTTCATTTTTTATTTCTTCATCTTCCGTGACAACTATTTTTACCGGGACATTCACGCCGTTGATACCGTTAATATTTCTGCACTCATGCAATACATTGCTAGTCTGGCAACCGTTAACTACTTGATAGTCACGTAATGTGAACCTATTACCTGCTGGCGTTACAGACGAGGCAACTATTGTTATGCCGTTATTTAATACCGAGAAAATATCAAATTTGCCTGATTGGAGTGTTTCTTTGATTTTTCTATTCACGTCATTATCGCCTTGGAAGTCTCTAACGTTGTCATCGAATATGCTATAAATTGTCTGATTTTCATCCTGCACAAGACTGATAAATTCAAGATAGGGAAGGATGCCAAGATAAGCTTCTTTTACTCCAGCAATATCTGGTAAAGTTATTCTGTTTTGGAAAGTAATTGTTGCTGACAACTTGTTGCGTGTTTCATGGTATAGCTTCTGTATTTCATTTGCACCTAAGGGGAAAAAAGAAACTTCATTAAAAAGCTCGCTATCGTCAACTTCTTTCTTCCCACCATTTACTATGGCTTTTAAATTCTGATCATTAGTCCACTTACCAGTTGTCACGTAAAATAACTTACAGTTAGGACGTCTATTGACCATATAAGCAGATTTGGCAATAATATGCTCCCAGATTTCTTTAAATGACTTCAATCTAGAATTATGAACAAGCTTTGATTGATCAGAAAGAAAATCTTTTACACCGAATACGAAGCTTCCGATTTCTGACCCTTCGAAACTAGAAGATGTCTTGGATTGTATAAAAACAATATCGCAGTCCAAGTATCCGCTTTCTGCGACAACATCATCCAACTCATCTATCTCAGTTACGAGTTTTCCATTCACGATTATCGCTAAGCCATCTATAGCAGCATCTCCTCCGCCCCCGGTAAATACGGAATCCAATTCGAAGGTTGTCCTATGCAACTTAGAAATAACGGAAAAATTGACGAAGTTCTCGAACTGTTTGTCCTCGGCAAGCTTAACTAACTCATTATCGATCGAAAATGAGTCTAGCAGCGATCTTGTAATTTTGTCCATTTTGGTTCCTTCCTTTATTAAATAACGCGGATTTCACACGCCGCGTAGCGCGTCGGCGTGGAACGACTTGTGTACGCCCGGCACGGGCGTGAACTAATGGGGTGCAAGTCCCCTGTACGAGAACCACAGTAGCACAAGTACCAGCCCAAGGCAAGGGCGGAAGGGCGACCGACCGTCCGAAGGAAGCCTACGGCAAACGTGCGAGCCGACGAACAGAAACCGCATATAAGGCTCAGTCCCCGGGCGAGTCAGCACTACATGACGAAGCCCGCCGGTTCAGGGGATAGGGTAAATGCGGCGGTTGTGCACGGACAGTTCACGTTCTTATCCGGGGAGATCTGCACGCCATGCGATAGGACCGTCATGAGAGATTCCGGATCGGGCCAACCGGTATAAGGCCCCGGCGTATCAACGGCTGTCGCTTGATACGAGTCCCTCGGGAAACACGAAACAGACAGCATCTCATGATGATTCCCTATAGCGCCGTCTCTGGAAACAGAGGCGGTGTGCGCGCAGAAGTCAGCAGACGGCATAGTACCCGGAATCCGCTCCGGGGAAGGCCAGAACGCGGAAAGGAGGAACGGCAGTCCATAAGCTTCGGCACGGTGATGAGTTCGTCAGGATGAGCCGCGTCCGGGCGCGTTGTGGAACAAAGCCCCCTCAAATGACCACAGTGGAACAAGTAGTAAGCAGTGAGAACATGAAGCTCGCATGGCAACAGGTCAGGACGAACGCAGGAGCAGCCGGCATCGACGATATGTCGATTACGGACTATCCCGTCTTCGCCCGAGCCAACTGGGCGCGGATCAAAGACTCTTTGCTGGACGGGACCTATGTTCCCGCTCCGGTCAAAAGGGTCGAAATCCCCAAAGACAACGGGGGAACCAGGCCACTCGGTATCCCCACGGTCTCCGATCGCGTGATCCAGCAGGCGATCACCCAGATACTCGTCCCCGTTTTCGATCCTCAGTTCTCGGAGTCGAGCTATGGATTCAGGCCAGGCCGTTCGGCGCACCAGGCGGTAAAGAAGGTGGTTGAGTCGATCAACCAAGGATACCATTACGCCGTGGACATCGACCTTGCCAAGTTCTTCGACACGGTCGATCACGATGTGCTGATGCAGAGAGTCAGCCGTCGGGTAACGGACAAAGGCATTCTGAAGTTGATCGGCAAGTACCTTCGGGCCGGGGTGGTCGTAAACGGAAGGCTGAACCAGACATCCAAAGGAGTGCCGCAGGGCGGGCCGTTATCACCGCTCTTGAGTAATATCCTTTTGGACGATCTCGACAAAGAACTGGAGAAGCGAGGGCATCGGTTCTGCCGATACGCCGACGACCTCATCGTTCTGGTGAAGTCCAAGCGCAGCGGAGAGCGCGTGATGGAGAGCATCAGCCGGTTCCTTGAAAAGAAGCTCAAGGTGCAGGTCAACCGAGACAAGAGTCGAGTGGTGCGGTCCGAGAAGAGCACCTTTCTCGGGTTCACATTCACCGGCAGGAGACTGACGGTCTCGGAAAAGTCCCTCACGCGCTGCAAGAACGAGCTGCGCCGCCTTACGTGGCGCAGTTGGGGCGTTGCCATGGAATACCGGTACCGGAAAATCCGCACCTACGTGCAGGGGTGGATGAACTATTTCGGTATCGGGATGAGGTACAAGACCGCCAACGAGTGGGATCAATGGTTCCGCCGCCGCGTTCGGATGTGCTACTGGAAACAGTGGCGCAAGACGAGGACGCGGGTCAGGGAAATGATGAAACTCGGGGTCGGTGAGCGGCACGCGGTCAAGGCCGGGATGAGCAGGAAAGCGTACTGGCATCTTGCGAAGACCGAGGCCTTGAACGTGGCATTGTCCAATCGCTATCTCAAAGAGCAGGGACTCACGTCGCTACGAACACTGTGGATCAAGATACACCACCCGGCCACGGCCCGGTGATTTCCGCGAACCGCCTAGTGCGTACCCGCATGCTAGGTGGTGTGGGGGCTGGGGGAGAGAATCCCCCGGCTACCCGATTGGAATTCTGCATTATCAAGAGAAAGCAAAATTACCCATTGTTTGGCGAGTGACATTTGTAGTCACATTAATAAACAGATCCACATGAGTCGAATCTACATTTGGCTCGAGTAACTGTTCGGTTCTAACTGCAACAGCAGTTACCAAGTTGTCGTCTTCCAACAAGCAAAAAAATGGATTTTCATCCGTAGTCGGGCTTGACTCTCGTGGTAGGGCATTTTCATGCCGCGGCATTGTTAAAGCGTCAAATAGGGTCTTTAGTCTATTATCAATATCTCCACCCTGCGTAATTAAATGCCCCGGTGATTCAGGTCGCAGAAGTGTTATGGAAAGCTCAGCAACAACGTTCATTTCATTTGTAATAAGAGGCGCAAAGATAAAAGAACCTAGTGGACGAAGCAGGGAATACTCACCTGTTCTCCTTTCACCAAGCAATCCTGGTTGATCAGAAAGAGGTGCTTGTTTCCACAGCGTTGCAAGCTGTTGATGGAAATGCCTACGCAGATCGTGCTTGTGATCTGGCTTGCCATTTGCGTTCAACTTACCACGATAGTGCAGTACAAGTTTCATTGTTTATTTCTCTCAAACAAAATCGCCTGACGCGGTTCGGGCAATGCACTGATGCTGTGTTTGCTGGTAACTTTATATGCCATGCATAATTCTTGACCAGTCAATGGCTTTGCCCTGATCACGATAGCTATATCCTGTACCCGTGTATCCGCAGTCTTCACGTTGAATTACATCATGGAGCTGATGTAGAAGTTCCACATGAGCTTTGTAGAACTTGTCAAAATCTCTGTCATCTAAGATTACCGGGCATGGCTTAGTCTGGTCAGCTTTCCATTCAACATAGTCTTTATGCAGATCAAACTTTCCGCGTATCGGAAGTGCGGTGGTCTCGTATTTCGAATTGTACAATCCGTTGTTGTGAAGATAGCAATTCCGAAACCGTCTAACGTGGTCAACGTCTCTCCTGTTTTGATCTAAACGTGCCAACATGCCCTGCGACCCGTATGTTGTTTTAGTCAGTCTGTCAAAAGCCCAGTCTAGCCGTGGCTTGTAATCGGGATTGCTGCCCTTTGCTTGATGAATATTTCTAGACTCCAATAGCTCCCAGAAATCGGCAAGGACGCCTTCGAATATCGCTGCAATTGCAATAAGGCAACTGCGGACATGGTAGTATGGGAAAGTACTTCTCATCACGGCCACTAGGGCAACGGGGTCATAAGCTCTACTCCAATCATTCGTCATTGGATGAAGAGGAGGCAATTTAGACACAAGGTCACTATCTTTGGTGCAACTATAGGAGGCTGCGGCAAACGCAAAATAAGCCCAAACGCCATGAAGCGCATCATCCGCTCTTTCAAATAAAACTTGGGCATCTGGGTCGAAATCCATATCTCACCCTCATCAAAACGGACTAATACGCGCCTGACGCGCCGCCTTCAGTTCGTCGCCGTCGAGGCGCTGGTTGTGATTAGTCGTAGGTTGGGCTGAGTTACACGAAGCCCAACACTCCTATTCGCGACCCTATCGCAGCTTCCAGTCAGGCAGGGTAAAAGCTTACCCTGCCCACAATTTCTCGAACATGATTCGTTGGGCTTCACACGAACCGTTCAGCACAACCTACGACTGATGCACTCAATAATCAATCACGTCGGATTTCGCCTGGCTCTATCCGACCTACGACTGGTCAATATTATCTTCCAAGTAGGTTTTGATGATTTCTTTTTTTGAAATCGGCCTCACTTGGCCTCTTTCAATAATAATGTCCATTTTTACGTGGCTGACTCCAACAGTTTCCTTCCAAGGCAATTCGAAAGTCTCACTAGTTTCCGGATTTTCAAAACGACACTTGTCTCCCGAGATCCCATTTATCATACGGAGCCAGCTAATCACATTATTGATGGATGCTGATATCAGTAGAAGCCCATTGGCTAAATTGACTGGGTTCCAGTTATGCGCGTGCCTGCTTGGTCGGAAATTATACTTGTCGCTCGGGTCAATACGATCCGGAACAAAGTATGACGACCCATACAGACTACTTCCTATCAATTCCATTTTTTCTGGTGCTGCCGGGACACCCGGTTTATCTTCTATTCCAAATGCTAGATGAAAGCCACCTGGCCTCACTCGGAATCCATGTTTTAATCCGTTATATTCTAAAATCATATCGGCATTGACAAAATCACTTGCAAAGTGTCGCCATAACCTCCCAAACCCAGATTGAATCCATTCTTTCTTTTCTTCATCATATTTAAGATAGGTGTGGACAAGCTTAGCCAAATACTCCCACGTAACCGGCCGGTCCTTCATTCTTGTATAAATTGATTTATCAAGTGATATTTTTCTGACAAGATCCACAAGATCATTATTTCGATAGCAGAGAATCCATCCAAGCGAGCACTGAGGGGCCTGTACTGCTGAACAGAGTAACGCGAATAGAGTTTCCAAACCATGGTAATAGGCAAGTCGCAACGACAAAGCCGCCTTTTGTTTGTCTGCCCCTTCCAGATGATCTGACTGCGTCCTTACAATATAGTCGAAATAATCGGGTTCGAATCCTTCAAGAAACTCTAGATTCTTTTTCACCAATTCCATATCCCAAAAGGCAAAAGGTGTTTCATTGACTACAAACCTAATCACTTCCATAATCATATTCCTCGTAGAGTCTGATAACGGGGTAGCCATGGGATCGCTTTTTGATAGGCTAATTCCGGGACGTTGATGCTTTTAATGCATTGCGACCAAAATTACGGAATGTAATCTGTATCAGCCTATCACGTTCGTCCGCTGTAGCTTACAGGAAGTTATCTTGGTTAGTGGTTCGCGACGGTTAGGAGTATATCAGAAACCTACGAACGGATAAAGCGAAATAATGGGAGTATGCCGGGACTTCGGTCACGATCGGAGAGCTTGCATAAACGTTGAGCGCGGACTGCGGACGGTCGGGCAGGGACTGCGATTTAGCTCTTGTAAACACACGATACTATCAGGTAAAATCTTCATCGTTGGAGGGGGACCCATGCGGATCGCGGGCATACAAACAGGCGCTTCTCACGACGTGGACAGGAACATCACCCACGCTGTGGAGCTTGCCGAGATAGCGGCGGAAAAAGGCGCAAAGTCCATTTGCTTCTCCGAACTGTGCCTCACGCCGTGGTTCCTGCGGCATGAGGACAAGAAATACCTGGAGCTTGCCCGTGAGCGTTCCAGCGGCATCCTTGATCCTTTCCTGGCATCATCGCTCAAGACCAAGACCGTCATCGTACTCCCCTTTTTCGAGAGGTATGATGGCAGGTTTTTCAGCAGCGCGGCCGTCATGGACTGCGGCGTTCTGAAGGGTGTTTACCGCAAGGTCCATATTCCCGATCTTCCCCTGTACAAGGAGCGGTTCTATCTCAGCTCCGGAGACGGCGACTTTCCGGTCTTCGAGACCTCGCACGGCAGGATCGGCGTGCAGCTCTGCTGGGACAACCTGTTCCCCGAAGGAACGCGCATCCTGGCGCTCAAGGGCGCGGATTTGGTCTTTGCTCCCACGGCCGCGTCGCAGGATACCCATGCGCACTGGGAACGGGCGATCTCCGCGAACGCTTTTGCGAACAACCTGACCGTGTTCCGGGTGAACCGCGTGGGGACCGAGGACGGGCTTGTGTTCTACGGCAGGAGTTTCTGCGCAGGACCCTGGGGAGACATGGTCTCGGAGCTGGCAGGCAGCAAGGAGGCGATCGTGATGGCCGAGGTCGACCCTCGCGAGCGCGACACGGCGCGGGAGACCTGGGGATTCCTGAACCATCGGCAACCGTCAGCGTACAGGGATATTATCAATGACCGGCCGGGGCCGGGCGCATCAAGGGAGCAGAAGAACTGATCATGGGAAATGTCCAGCAGATAGAGTTCATGAAAGACCTTGCCCCGAGACTCCGGGGGCCTATCCTCGAGATCGGCAGCAAGCGCTATGGCGGCTACCCGATGTTCTTTGACTACCGGACCCTCTTCCCCGAGGGTACGAAGTATGTTGGCGCGGACATGGAGGCAGGCGACGGTGTCGATGCGGTTGCCGATCTGACGGAGGATATCGAGGTGATCCGTCAGAAGCTTGGTACGGCGAGCTTCCAGACCATTATCTGCTTGAGCGTAATGGAGCACGTCGGCGACATAGCGGCTTTTTCCCGCAACGTGGAAGCCTTGCTGGAGCCCGGCGGCACGCTGGTGCTCTCGGTGCCCTTTGTCTGGGAGATCCACGCGTATCCTTACGATTACTGGCGCTTCACGCCCCGCGCCATCGAATTCCTCTACCGGAACATTGCATTTGATCCCGCGATCAGCCGCCTGCATACTGACACCGGGCGGGTGGCGAGCCTGCGTGATGTCGGGGATGACATGAACCGGTTCGTGAAGATGATCTACAAGCCCGGCGGCAAGAAGACGATCGGCCAGCGGGTCCGGATCATGGGCTACTCCCTGTTCCGCAGGATGCTCGGCCTTGGCAAGAATCCCCTCTATAACACCCATATCGAGATGGTCGGACGCAGGAAGTAGGGTCCGCAGCAGTACACGCCTCAGCTTAATTACGGGTTTACATTCCCTCCATGCTATGTTACAAATCATCATGACGCAGTTTCTCCGTCTGTGCTCCGCTCTCTGCCTTACCCTGCTGCTCCTTCCCGTCTCCGCCGCGGCCGGGGATCTCTTTGGCCTCCCCATACGATCGATCATGCATGTTGATGAAGACGGCGCGCCCTGGCCCGAGGCAGACAGTCTTCTGCCGCTTCTCATGGTCAAGCCGGGCGATCGCCTCGACGCTGAGACGGTCCGCGAAGGGATCACGAACCTCTATCTCAAGCGGCAGTTCCGGGACGTCCGGGTCGAGGCCTATGGGGAGAACGGCGGCGTGGCGCTTGTTGTACACTTGACACCAGTCACCATCGTGGACAAGATCGTTCTGCGGGGCAACCACTCCCTGTCCGATCGGGCGATCAAGGATGCCATGGCCGGCATGGTAGGCAGGGAGCTTCGCGAGGAACAGTATCCCGACATCAGGATGAGCATCCAGGCGCTTTATCAGGCTGAGGGCTTCTACGGCGTGCGCGTGAACTTCAGGTCGGAGAAAGCCTCCCGGCCCCATGCCGTGCATCTGTATGTCTATGTGATCGAACCGAAGCGGACGGTTATCGAGAAGGTCCGTTTCAGGGGAAATACCGTGTTCGCGGAGAAGGAACTGGCTTCCGCGATGCAGAACAGGGCAGGGACACCGCTCCTGACCAATGTCCTGTTCGAGCAGGACCTGCCCGCGATCCAGCGGATATATGCAGAGGCCGGGTACCCGGCTGCCCAGCCCGGACCGGTCAGCATGAGCTTTAAGGAGGAGCGGGCGTTCCTGGATATCGGCGGCAGTGAGGGGCCGAAGGTGACGGTTTCCTTTGGCGGCAACCGGGTGTTCAGCGATAGAGAGCTCGGGGAGCTTCTGATACTGCGTCAGGAGCATGATGTGTCGGACACGGTGATCGAGAGCAGCGCGGAAAAGATCCGCAACGCCTACCGGGACGAAGGCTACGCCGATGTGAAGGTCGAAACAGCAAAAAGGACCGGCAGTCCGGCGGCATTGCACATTCACTTCGCGGTCACCGAAGGCCCGCGGGTGATCGTGGAAACCGTGCGCGTGGAGGGCAACAGCAGTCTGGGCACCACGGAGATCCTCGACATCATGGAGACCAAGGGTACCCGCTGGTACCGTCGAGCAAGGCCTTTTCGCGAAGACCTGCTTGAAAAGGACCGTGATCACGTCCTGGACCGTTATAATGCCGCCGGCTTTCTCAACGCCGAGGTCAAGATTATCGTAGCGCGGTCCGCGGATGGGAAAACAGCGACCATCACGCTGAAGATCGTTGAGGGGATGAAGACCCTGGTGGGGAACATTTCCTTTGAAGGAAATGCACTTTTCCCGAGGGAAGAACTGGCCTCGATTGTGGCTGTCAAGTCCGGAATGCCCTACAGCGACCGCATGGTGGAGGAGGATAAATACCGCCTGCTGACGCGCTACGCTGCAAAAGGATACCTCTATGCCCGGGTGGATGCGGAAAAGCGATCCGTTGCCGGAGAAGGCCAGACAGAGGTAATGGACATCCAGTTCCGCATCACCGAGGACAAGCTGGTCACGGTCGGCACGGTCATCCTTCGGGGAAACGCCTATACCCGCGACTGGGTCCTGATGCGGGAGCTGGAGCCGAAAAAAGGCGAACCTTACAGCTACGAAAAGATACTGCAGAGCCAGCAGCGGGTCTACCGGTACGGTTATTTCAGCCAGGCGCGATACGAGCCCATAAAACCCTTTGAACGGACCTACCAGAAGGATATGCTTTTCACAGTGGAGGAGCGCCCCGCAGGCGCCGTGGAGTTCGGCGTGGGGTACGGCGACCTGGACCGCTTGCGCGGGTTCGTGGAGCTGTCCCACCGCAACCTCTGGGGCACGGCGCGTTACGCGAGCCTGCGGCTCGAGGGAAGCGATATCCTGAAGCGCGCGGCGGCAACGTTCCAGGAGCCCTGGTTCCTGGGACATCGGCTCCAAAGCCACCTTACCCTTGCATGGTCGGACCGTAAGAACATCAACCAGGACACGCGGGACGTGAACTACCAGACCAGGAAGACCACCGCGGCCTACGGTATTGACAAGCTCTACAACGGTTTCAAGAGCTCCCTGACCTACCAGTTCGAGAACGTGGACAACTACAACGTCAAGCCCGAGGCGCAGCTCAGCTTCGAGGACAGCGGCAGGGTCCTGATCTCCAGCCTGAACCCGGCGGTCATCTGGGACCTGCGCGACGATCCTTTCAATCCTACCCGCGGCGGCATTCACGGCATCGTGGTGAAGGAATCAATGAAGGAGCTGGGTTCCGAGGCGGTATTCACCAAGGCTTCGGTCCAGAGCTCCTGGTTCTTCGGGCTTTTCGGCAGATCCGTTCTTGCCCTGTCGGGCCGCGCCGGAATGGCCTGGGCCCACCAGGACACCGAGGTCGTCCCCATCCACGAGCGGTTCTATCTTGGCGGCGGTACCACGATCCGGGGCTACACGCAGGATTCCGTCGGGCCCTACATCGTTGATGCGGCAGGCGAGCGGATCCCGACCGGCGGCTCCAGCATGGCGCAATTGAACGCCGAAGTCCGGGTGAACAGTACCACCGGAGGAGGGGGGATCGTCCTTTTCACCGACGGAGGCAACGTGTGGATCGACAAGAAGATCCGGCCCGACGATCTCCGGGCATCCTACGGCATCGGTCTCCGGTACAATACGCCGGTCGGCCCGCTGCGCGTGGATTACGGCCAGAAGATCCACCGGAGGTCGGGCGAGACACCCGGGGAACTGCATTTCAATATCGGCCATGCGTTCTGAGCTAATTTCCCCTTAGAGATCACGTCATGATCCAGCTTTTCCAATCCTGGCAGTAGAGCTTCAAAAACATTGACTCCGCTCCCTTGCCCAACTGGACGTTCCTCCCAGGCGGTGGTATTATTGAGTACGCGGACCCGCTGTCCGGTCCCTTCCCTATTACAATATGAAGATCCATAGAAGACTGATCGTCCTTGTCGGCCTCGGTATGCTGCTCATCATGAGCATCACCGTGCTGTCGCTGCTCAACATAACGGCCGAGTTTACGGCGTCCATGCGGCGGATGGGGCAGATATCGCTGGAGGTCAAGCGGATATGGACCATCGAGCAGAGGATCGGCGACGCGACGCGGGCGGTGCGCAGATACGTTGAGACCGGCGACAGCCGCTTCAAGGCGAACTATGCGAGCTTTCATGACGAGATCAAGCGGGAGCTGGACGAGACCCGTTCCCTGACGCTGGTCGACCGGGAACTTGTGCTCATTACGGCTTTGATCAATGATTTCCGCACGATGGAAGAGCAGGCGGAGCGGATCTTTTCACTGCCCCTGAATTCTTCCCGCGACCGCGCAGCTGCGAAGCCCATCCTTGCGGACCTGGACAATCTGGTCATCTGGACGCAGCACGATATCGAACGCTACCGCGAGGACAATGCCACCAAGCTCGACGAGGTTGCATCGGAGCTGGGCGGGACGAAAGTCCGCATCAGTTTCCTCTTTGGTCTGATCCTGGTCACCATGGTCGGGCTTCTTTTCGCTTTGGGGATCTATCTCTACCGCAAGGTCTCCCTGCCGTTGTCCCAGCTCTGGGCCGGCACCGGCGAGATCAGCCGGGGAAACCTTGATTATCAGGTGCAGGTCCGCGGCGAGAACGATATTGTGCACCTTGCTGAACGGTTCAATGAGATGTCGCAAAAGCTCAAGGTCTCCTATGCGGCCCTTGAAGATCGGCTCCTGGATCGGACAAAGCAGCTCACCGCGCTGAACTCGGTCTCCCTGACCCTGGGCCAGGGCGGCTCCCTCCGTGAGGTGCTGCAGCGTTCGCTGACAACGGTCCTCCAGAGCTTTGCGGACATGGCGCCGCGCGGCGGCATCTTTTTGTGCGAACCCGACGGCGAAACGCTCCATCTCGTCGCCCATGTGGGCCTGCCCCGCGATTTCGCGGTCAAGGAAGAGCGGATCCGGATGGGTGAATGCCTCTGCGGCATCGCGGCCCAGACCGGCGAGGTCATCTACACCGAGCAGGGATGCAGCGATCCCCGCCATACGCGGCAGGCCTGGTCTGTGGCCGGGGCTCATATCGTCGTGCCGATAAAATCACGCGGGATCGTGCTGGGCGTCATGTTCCTCTATCCGGCGCGACAGTTCAGCCTGAAGCAGTCCGACCTGCAGCTGTTCGATACTATCGGCGCCGGCCTCGGCATGGCCGTGGAGAACCTGCGGCTCTACGGCGAGGTGAAGCAATCCAGCCACCGCTACTGGGACCTTTTTGAAAAGTCCCGTGACATCCTGTTCACCATGGACATGGAGGGACGGCTTACCTCGGCGAACGAGGCAATGGAGCATTTCACCGGCAGGCCCAAGTCCGGCATCATCGGCGCCAACATCGTCGATTTCCTTGCCGATGACGGGAAAGCGCTGATCCGCCGCATCCTGATCGGAGAGGAGCCCCTTGCCGACCGGATCCATGAGATCGAGATGACGCGGCCCAACGGGGAGCGGGCGTTCCTCGAGATCAGCGGCAGGAGCCTGTTCCAGCTCAATAAGCCGCTGGGATTCCAGATCGCCGCGCGGGACGTGACCGAGCAGAAGATCCTTCGCGAATTGGTGGTCCAGGCGGAACGGCTCGCGGCCATCGGACAGATCATGGTCACGGTCCGGCACGAGGTCAACAATCCGCTCACCACCGTGATCGGGAATATCGAGCTTCTGATCGACCGGTACGGACAGGGCGACGGCGATCTCAAAAGGCGCCTCGAGACGGTGCTGGACAATTCGCTGCGCATCTCCGAGATCATCAAACGGCTTCAGGAGATCAAGGAGGTCAAGACCGTTGACTATGTGAAGGGTGTGAAAATGACCGATCCGGGGTCCCGCTAGATGACCTGGAGGCGCGGCAAGAGGGACAGGCCGTGGACCGGTCTGCTCGCGGCGGTGGCGGCTGTTGCGCAGCTCCTCATCGCGGCACCTGCCGGCGCGGAGCTGGTCGACCGGGTTATCGCCGCGGTGAACAACGATGTGATCACCCGCAGCGAGCTCCGGCAGGCGGTCATGTTCAACCTCAGCCTGTCCGGCGGGAGCGAGGCCGGCCGCAAGGTCGAAGCAGAGACGCTGGAAGGCCTGATCAACCGGAAGCTGCTGCTGCAGGAAGCCTATCGTCTGCGCTATGTCGAGGTGACCGATCAGGACGCGGCTGAGGAGGTCAAGAAGCTCCGCGCCAGGCTCGGAACGGAGCAGGCGTTCCAGGACCTGCTGGAGCGCACCGGCATGACCGGGGACAGGCTTGCCCGCCTTCTGGGAGAGCGCCTCCTGGTGGAGCGTTTCATTGACAAGAAGATCGGGATCTTTGCCCGTGTCAACCGCGACGAGGTCGAGCAGTACTACCGCGAGCATGGGACGGAATTCAGCGGCAAGCGTTTCCCCGAGGTCCAGAAGCAGATCACCGCTTTCCTGACCCAGCAGAAGACGCTCCAGCAGCTCGATCTGTATATCGCTGAACTGCGGGGCAGGGCGGATATACGGATCAATGGGATGGAAGAGTGACTAGTGACGAGAGACGAGTGAGGAAAAGGGCTTTATGAAAAAAATCATCATATCCGCGGTCGCGATTGCCCTGCTTGCCGGTCTGTCCGGTTGCACGTTGCTCAAAGTGAACGTTCTGGAGGAGCTCCAGCCCTTTGAAGAGAAGGTCATCGCCGGCAGCGGCAGCGACAAGGTCCTGGTCATCGACCTCACCGGCGTGATCATGAGCGGCGACAGCGGCGGGATCGGCGACCGGAAAAAACCCGGCCTTCTGGCAAAGATGCGCGAGACCCTGGATTGCGCGCGGTCGGACAAGAGCATCAAGGCTGTGGTACTCCGGATCAGCAGCCCCGGAGGCGGGGTCACGGCATCGGACACGCTCTATCATGAACTGAAGCGTTACAAGCAGGAAGCCGGGGTGACCCTGGTCGCCCATATCATGGATGTGGGGGCTTCAGGCGCCTATTACGCCGCGCTCGCGGCGGACGCGATCACAGCCCAGCCTACGAGCATTACCGGCAGCATCGGCGTGATCATGTACCGCGTGGATGCCACCGCGCTCATGCAGAAGATCGGGGTCCAGGCCGTTGCCATCGCTTCGAACGAGCGCAAGAGCATGGGTTCTCCCTTCCGTCCCTTTACCGAGGAAGAGCGCAAGCATTTCCAGGGAGTGATCGACACGCTCTACGGCCGCTTCGCAGGTCTTGTTGCCGAGGAACGCAAGATGACCCCCGATGCGGTGAAGCTGGTGGCCGATGGCAGGATCCTTATGAGCGATGAGGCGCGCAAGGCCGGCCTGATCGACGGGATCGGATATCTCGATGATGCGGTCGCGCTGGCGAAGAAGAAGGCCGGGCTCAAGGAAGCATCGGTCGTCATGTACCATCGCCCGGGTGAATACCGCGCCAACCTCTACTCCCAGAACCTGGTATCCATAGACATGGGCGCATGGACCGATGCCGGCGCGCAGTTCCTCTATCTGTGGTGGCCCTGACCTGCATAAGCCGGAAGCAAAGCGCTTGTGACCACGGGCGTCGACGCCGCGCATTGATGGCAACGAAATCTGGGCACCACTTTTTAACAAGATGCCGGTCAGCCACAAAAAGCACATAACGCGCAAAAGGGATTAAAGGCAACAATTGGCTGCCTTTTTTTTGTGAATTCTGTGCCTTTTGCGGCCAATCCCGTTCCCTCCTCCTTCCTGTTCACTACAATCCAAGATATTTCTTGCAGAGGTCTGGGGTATTGTGTAAAATTCGACACAGTCTGTTCAAGGGAGCGCGATGATGAAAAAAGGTGTATGTTCGCTATTGTTCATCCTGTTCCTGTGGTCCGGTGTTGCCGGCGCGGCCGTAAGCCGTCCGACGTCGGACTATAAACAGGCTGACGAGCTTTTTTCCGGACAGCAATACGAAAAGGCCCTTGCCCTGTATCAGCGGGCGCTCACCACTCCTCCCGCCGGCATCCCTGCCGGCGACATTCACACCAAGATCGGGGACAGCCATTTCCGGCTCGGCCGATATGCGTCAGCGCTATCAGCCTACCGCGAAGCGGACAAGGACCGCCGCACCTCGGACCGCGCAAGGGTCCAGTACTGGATCGGTTTCTGCTGCTTTCTCACCGGCCGCGATGCCGAGGCGGTATCAGAGCTGCTGAAGGTTCCCAAGCTGTACCCTGACGCCGGCATGTGGGTCAGCACCTCCTACTACTGGGCAGGCAAGGCCAGCGAGCGCATGGGACGGAAGGACCTTGCGGCGGAGTATTATAAAAAAGCAAGCGGCAACGGCAAGTCGGCACAGGGGAAGTACGCGATGAAGAAGGCGGAAGCTGCGAGAGGAAAATAAAGGAGTATAAGTAAGAACAAGGATCAAAGGATTAGAGGGCTAAGTATAGAAGCAATAAATTGAAGCGACAAACAATTAGCAAACAAAGACTTACCTGATGATTAAACGGCAGGAGTAACGCAGCAGCAAAGGAGGTAGGTGTGGACACACTAAAACAAGAGGCGATCAAGGTAATATCGAAACTCCCTGACACGGTGAAGATCGAAGACATTATGTACGAACTTTACGTTGTCGATAAAGTGCGCAAGGGGAGGGATGCCGCGGCAAAGGGTGAAGTCGTTTCTCTTGAGGAACTGAAGAGGGACATGCAGACATGGTAAAGTGGGCTGCTCCGGCCCGGGAGGATCTGCGGCAGATCTTCGACTATATCGCGAGGGACTCGCGGCTCTATGCGCAGCGGGTTACGCAGGATATCGTTGAAAAGACCGAAAAGCTCGACCGCTTTCCCGAGATCGGGCGGATTGTGCCGGAGTTAGGCGAGCCAAATGTGCACGAGTTGATTATAGCGCCTTATCGTATCATCTACGAAATTCATCCTGAAATGATCGTAGTCCTTGCTGTTATTCATGGCCGGCGGAACCTGCTTGCCGAGGAAATTGCTACCCGCAAGGGAATATGAAATAACGGGTACCATCCATTAATCATGTTGAAAGAATTAAATATCAAGAACTTCGCCATCATCGACCAGCTCCGCGTGGAGTTCGGACCGGGGCTGAACGTGTTCACCGGCGAGACCGGGGCGGGCAAGTCGATCGTTGTGGACGCGCTGAACCTTGCCCTGGGCGAGCGGGCGAGCGGGGACCTGATACGGACCGGGGCTCAAGAGGCCGTGGTGGAGGCGGCGTTCGAACTGAACAGTCATGCTCCGACGGCGATCGGCCGGATACTGTCGGAACAGGGCATTGAGATGAACGAGGGCGATGATCTCATTGTCCGGAGGATCCTTGCAGCTTCGGGCAAGAACAAGGTCTACATCAACGGCAGCCTGGCGAATCTCGCTACGCTCGCCGCAATCGGAGCGCACCTCGCGGATATCCATGGACAGCACGAACACCAGTCGCTTCTTTCTCTGGAACAGCAGATGGAGATGCTTGATTCCTTTGGAAACCTGCTGAAACTGAGGAGCGCGTTCGGCGAGCTTTTCATCGGACTTCGGACCCTTCGGGAAGAACTCTCGGGGCTGGAGGCAGGAGAGCGGGAAAAGGCGCAGCGCGAGGACCTGCTGCGGTACCAGGTGAACGAGATCGAGGCTGCCCGGCTCAAGCCGGGCGAGGACGAGGAGCTTCTTGCCGAGCAGCGGGTGCTGGCGAACGCGGAAAAGCTCGGCGGTCTGGCACAGGCGGCCGACCAGGTACTGTACTCGTCCGAAGGTTCGGCACTGGCCGGATTGAAACGGGCGATCACGAGCATTCGGGACATCGTTGCCATTGACCCGACCCTTTCCCCGACGCTGGAGATGCTTGAATCAGGCAAGGCGCAGCTCGAAGAGGCGGCACGCGAAGTTGCCACCTACGCAGACCGGGTCGAGTTCGATCCCGCACGGCTTGAATCGATCGGTGACCGGCTCGACCTTATCCAGAAGCTCAAAAAGAAGTACGGGGCGACGCTTGCCGAGATCATCGCGTTTGGTGAGACAGCGGCTGCTGAGCTGGAAAAGATCGAGCGGAGCGGGGAAGAAATGGACCGTCTCCGGAAAGAGATCGCCGGGCTAAAGGACCAGATCACGGTCAAAGCAGCCGAGCTGACGAAAAAGCGCGCCGCAGCGGCACGGGAGCTGGAAAAGAAGGTGGAAACGGAACTGGGCCACCTGGGCATGAAAAAGACGACCTTTGCGGTGCGGATCGAGCAGGAGGCGGGAGACGATACCGCTGACGGACACAAAGCCGGTCCCCGCGGCGCGGACCGGATCGAGTTCCTGATCTCCGCCAATCCCGGAGAGGAGCCCCGGTCACTGGCAAAGATCGCGTCAGGCGGTGAACTGTCCCGGATCATGCTGGCGCTCAAGACCATCCTGGTGGAAGGCGATCCCATTCCCACGCTGGTGTTCGATGAAGTGGACGCGGGCATCGGCGGCGCGGTGGCCGAGGAAGTGGGCAGGAAGCTCAAGCGGATAGCGGGAAAACGGCAGGTCTTCTGCATCACCCACCTTGCCCAGATCGCGAGCATGGCATCGAGCCATTACGGCGTTGCCAAGGCGGTAAAGAAGGACCGGACCAGCACGGAAGTGAGGCTGCTGGAGCAGCGCGAACGGATCGACGAGGTCGCCCGCATGCTTGGCGGCAAGACCATTACCGATGCAACGATTAAGCACGCCCAGGAAATGATCGAACGAGGGATGAATTAATGCGGAATTCGGAATAATAACAAGGGGCAGGGACTGTAATGGGGAAAGTCGTCATCAACTTGGAATATTGCAAAGGATGCGAACTGTGCACCACGGCGTGCGCCAAGAAACTGCTGAAGCTGGGGAAGCAGTTCAATAAGAGCGGTTATTATTTCGTCGAATATTGCGACGAAAAAGGCGAGTGCACCGGGTGCACGCTCTGCGCTGAGATGTGCCCTGATGTTGCGATAGAAGTGTGGAAGTAGCAGATCAGGAACCGGTAGCCAGTAGCCGGTAGCCAGGAGAGGTTACGAAAGAATGTCCAAAGTCTTGATCACGGGAAACGAAGCCCTTGCCGAGGCAGCGGTGCGCGCAGGCTGCCGCCGCTATTTCGGCTATCCCATAACTCCGCAGAACGAGATCCCCGAGTATATGTCCCGGCGCATGCCCGAGGTAGGAGGGACGTTCCTGCAGGCAGAGAGCGAGCTTGCAGCCATCAATATGGTCTACGGCGCGGCCGCAGTCGGGGAGCGGGCAATGACGTCGTCGTCCGGTCCGGGCATCAGCCTGATGCAGGAGGCGCTTTCGTTCATCGCGGCATCGGAGCTTCCCGCGGTGATCGTGAACGTTCAGCGCGGGGGTCCGGGACTGGGCAGCATCTCCGCGTCCCAGGCAGATTACTTCCAGGCGGTCAAGGGAGGAGGCCACGGCGACTATCATCTGCTGGTGTACGCACCGTCGAACCTGCAGGAGATCGTAGACCTGACCATCAGGGCCTTTGACAAGGCCGACGAATACCGCACGCCGGTCATGATCCTGGCGGATGGCGTGCTTGGCCAGATGATGGAGCCCGTGGAGTGGCCCGATATCACGCCAAAGGTGTTCGAGAAACCCTGGGCGCTCACGGGCGCGAAGGACGGCGAGCCGGGCAAAGTGATCCGATCGCTCTTCATGCTTCCGGGCGAGGACGGCATGCTGGAACAGCACAACTACAGGCTCCGGGAAAAATATGAACGCATGGCAGCGCATGAGGTCATGGTGGAGCAGATGCTCATGGATGACGCGGAGATCTCGGTCGTTGCTTACGGGACCGCGGCGCGTATAGCCAAGTCCGCGATCGCCGCGGCGCGTTCTGAAGGGATACGCGTCGGACTCATCAGGCCCATCACGCTCTTCCCGTTCCCGGAAAAGGCCGTTGCGGCTGCTGCAGCGAAGGTCAGCCGGTTCCTGGTGACGGAGATGAACCTCGGGCAGATGGTGGAAGATGTGCGGCTCGCGGTGAACGGTAAGTCGCCGGTGGCATTCTACGGCAGGCCGGGCGGCGCGATCCTGGCGGTGAATGATATTGTGAAGAAAATCAAAGAAGCAGCAGGCAAGGGGTAAGTGGTAAGGGGTAAGCAAGCTGCAGGTAACGACCAAGAGAACAAAAACCTTGAACCGTCAAGGCGCGAAGGTCGCCAAGGAAAACAGGGGCGAACGTTTTTTGCAGACCTCCTTCGCGTTCTTTGCGATTTCGCGGTGAGAACGAACTTTGATCTTCATTCATTCGAGGTGTCCCATGGCTAAGGTAAAAACCATTCTCGACATGATCGGCAATACGCCGATGGTGCGGTTGACCCGGGTAGCGGACAGTGCCGGCGCCGAGATCTGGGCAAAGCTCGAAGGGCTCAATCCCGGCGGCAGCGTCAAGGACCGGCCGGCGCTCGCCATGATCGAGGATGCCGAACGCAGGGGCAGGCTCAAGAAAGGCATGAAGATCGTGGAGCCCACGAGCGGCAACACAGGCATCGGGCTCGCCATGGTCGCCGCGATCAAGGGCTATCCCATCATCCTGACCATGCCCGAGACCATGACCCTGGAACGAAGGCAGCTCCTGCAGGCCTATGGCGCGGAACTGGTCCTCACCGAGGGCGCCAAGGGCATGAAAGGCGCCATTGCCAGGGCAGAGGAGCTTGTTGCGTCGGGGAAAGAGTACTTCATGCCCCAGCAGTTCGAGAATCCCGCGAACCCCATGGTTCACCGGCAGACGACAGCGCGCGAGATCCTGGCATTCATGGGCGGGAAGCGGGTGGACGCTTTTGTCGCCGGCGTGGGCACGGGCGGCACGATCACCGGCGTGGGCGAGGTGCTCAGAAAGAAGTTCAAAGGCGTAAAAATATTCGCTGTGGAGCCGGCTGCGTCCCCGGTGCTCTCCGGCGGCCAGGCCGGTCCGCATACGATCCCCGGCATCGGCGCGGGGTTCGTGCCCAGGATCCTGAACAGGGCGGTCTACGATGAGATCATCAAGGTCTCGAACGACGACGCGAAAGCGACCACCAAGCGCCTGGCGCTGGAGGAAGGCCTGCTCGTCGGCGTCTCCTCGGGCGCGGCCTGCTGGGCAGCGCTCCTGGTGGCTGCGAAGCTCGGCAAGGGTAAGCGGGTGGTGACGCTTTTCCCCGACGGCGGGGATAGGTATCTGTCGTTGGGAGTGTTTGGATGACCCGCATCTACCTCGACTACAACGCCAGCACCCCTATCGCGCCTCAGGTACTTGAGGCGATGATGCCGTTCCTTACGTCGAAGTTCGGCAATCCCTCGTCATCCCACAGCTTCGGTGTGGAATGCCGCGAGGCCATTGAGCAGGCGCGGGAACGGGTCGCGGCCCTCGTTGGCTGCGCCGCAGGGGAGATCTTTTTCACCAGCGGCGCCACGGAATCGAACAACATGGTGCTCAAGGGGATCGCCAAGGCAGCGGGCAAGGGCAAACACATCATCACCTCCCGGGCCGAGCACCCTGCGGTGCTCGAACCGTGCAAACACATCGAACGGTTCGGCTACACCGTGACCTATCTTCCCGTGGACCGTTCCGGCAGGATGGATCCCGGCGATCTTGAGAAGGCGATCCGTCCGGAGACCGCGCTGATCACGATCATGCACGCGAACAACGAGGTCGGCACAATTCAGCCGATCGCGGAACTGACGAAGGTGGCCGCGGCCCGTGGAGTGCCCTTTCACACCGACGCGGCGCAGAGCGTCGGCAAGGTGATGTGCCGGGTCGACGTACTGGGCGTGGATTTCCTGACGCTCGCCGGCCACAAGTTCTATGCGCCCAAGGGAATCGGCGCGCTCTATATCCGCCAGGGAAAGCATCTTCCGCCGATGCTGCATGGCGCGGGACATGAGCGGGGGATGCGGCCCGGGACCGAGAACCTGGCGAGCATCGTCGGTCTCGGCGCTGCCTGCGATCTCGCCGGCCCGCTGCTCGAATCCGAAGGGAACCGTCAACGGCAGCTCGGGAACCGGCTGATGGAAGGTCTCAAAACCGCCGGGTTCAAGGTCCATCTGAACGGCCATCCCAAGGAACGGCTTCCGAACACATGGAATATAAGCTTCGAGGGATACAATACATCTCGGATCATGGAAGCGCTTGGCAAGGACATCGCGGTCTCCGCAGGCGCCGCCTGCCACGGGGACAAGGTCACGGCATCCCATGTGCTCGTTGCCATGGGCGTGCCGCCCGAGCTCATGAAGGGAGCCATCCGCTTCAGCTTGGGCAGGGAGACGACAGAGGCGGAGATCGATAGGGTGGTGGAGATTCTTGTAAAGAATCTTCATTAACCGCAAAAACAGCGGGGGATATATGCCGGTCATATCGATGTTCTATGGTATCATCATCCTGATGTTCAACTTCGATAATAAGAAACACCACCTTCCGCATATTCATGCTCAATATGCTGAGCATACCGCTGTAATTTCAATAGAAAACGGCGAAGTGCTGGATGGCGCCCTCCCCGGATCAAAAATGAAACTTGTTCAGGCATGGATGGAGATACATCGGGATGAGCTGATGGCAGACTGGCAGCTTGCACTGGAAGGGAATAAGCCTTTCAAAATCGAGCCGCTTAAGTGAGGTGAAGCTATGATTAAAGTCATTTCAGTGGAGCCTGTCGAACAATTTAAACTGAACATCGTACTGTCCAATGGTAAAAAGGGCTTGTTCGATGTCTCTCCCTATCTTGAGCTGGGGGCCTTTCACGAGTTGAACGACCAGACGTATTTTCGCCGCGTCAAGATCTCTTTCGGCGGGATTGCATGGCCGAATGAACAGGACCTGAGCGCCGATACCATTGAACATGAATTGCAGGAATCAACGGAAACGAACGCGGGGAAAATAAACGCGGCATGAGCGTGCTATGCTGTTCGGCTGAGCGAGATTAGTGTGCTTTGCGCAACACGCGCACGTGTAGATGTGTTGTTTGGATAAGCCGTTGGGTATCACGGAGTTCACCCAACCTACTACTGTGCGAACACAGATGCAAATAGACGTTTTCGAATAAACTGAATAGGTTGGATAATTGAGAGCCCTTTTATCAACAGGTCCAGGAAATGTCTGAGATTATAGCTTCAACTCAGGTTGAGTGCAGTCGTAGGTCTGGAAAACGACATCTTGTGGCTATAGAACTGGGTCGTCCATATCAAACACAATCTGGAGACTGGGCTTGTCCTCTCGCTATGCGAGGTTTGTACGATAGTCTGCGTGACGTCAGAGGAGAGGATTCCTTTCAAGCAGTTTGTTTGGCGTTGACTCTCGCACGACGGTTACTTGAAGGTGTTGTCAATGAGGGCGACCGGATTGTGGTTGTAGGTACAAACCAAAATCATCCAATTGAAGCCGTTTTCTCAGCAATAGGAAAAACTAGTGGTCTGTGATAATCCAGCTTCGTTTTCGTAACGTGCAGTCTCTCATTAGTTGGGCTGTACGTCCGTAGGTCGGGTACGACGCAAAGTTTGAAGCAACTTTTCGGAAACATGTTGGTGTCACTACGTTCAGGCTAACCAACCATTATTAAATTACTAACTCTATGCCAATCGAAACCATACTCATAATCGACGACGAAGAGTCCATCCGGAAATCCCTCAAGGACATCTTGATGGACGAGGGATACGAGGTCGCGACCGCGGCATCGGGCCGCGAGGCACTGGACCTGTTGTCCGAGGCGCAGCCTGCCCTGGCGCTCCTGGACATCGCCATGCCGGACATGGACGGCATCGAGACGCTCAAACGGATCAAGGAAACGCGGCCCGAGATGCAGGTCATCATGATCACCGGCCACGGCACCATCGACACGGCGGTCCAGACCACGAAGATGGGAGCCTATGATTTCCTGCAAAAGCCGCTGTCCCTCGAACGGGTGACGCTTGCGGTGAAGAACGGCCTTGAAGAGCACCGGCTCAGGCAGGAGAACGAAGCGCTCAAAAGGAACATCGAGCGGCGCTATGAGATCGTGGGGGAGAGCGCGGCCATCGTGGCGCTCAAACGCCAGATCTCCCTGGCCGGTCCGACGAACGGCTGGGTCCTGATCCATGGAGAGAGCGGGTCAGGCAAGGAGCTGGTTGCCCGGGCGATCCACCGCCAGAGCAGGCGCGCGTCAGGTCCTTTCGTCGAGGTGAACTGCGCGGCCATACCCCAGGAACTGATCGAGAGCGAATTGTTCGGCCATGAAAAGGGCGCATTCACCGGCGCCACGGGAATGAAGCGGGGCAAGTTCGAACTCGCGAACAGCGGCACGATCTTCCTGGACGAGATCGCGGACATGAGCCTTGCGACCCAGGCCAAGGTGCTGCGCGTTCTGGAGGGCCAGGAATTCCAGCGCGTGGGCGGGACCCGGAACCTGAAGACCGATGTGCGGGTCATTGCGGCCTCGAACAAGGACCTGAACGAGGAGATCGGAAGGGGCGCTTTCCGCGAGGACCTCTTTTACCGTCTGAACGTCGTCCCCCTTGAGGTCCCGCCGCTCCGGGAGCGGAAGGACGACATCCCGGTGCTGGCCGAACACTTTCTGCGCGAGTTCGCCGCCGAATACGGCCAGCGTCCCAAGTCGCTGTCGCCCGAGGCCATTGACCTGTTCCTCCGCCACCCCTGGAAGGGCAATGTGCGCGAGCTCAGGAACCTTACCGAACGCCTGGTGATCATGGTGCCCGGTCCGGTCATAGATGCGTCCGATGTGCCGCCGCCCGTGGCCAGGCAGCAGACCGGCCGGCCGCAAACGGGCGGATGTGCGGACCAGGCCATGTATACGGGATACGCAACGCTCAAAGAGGCCCGCGCCGCGTTCGAAAAGGAATATATCACCCGGAAGCTCAAAGAGAACAACGGCAACGTGAGCAAGACCGCTGACGAGATCGATGTGGAGCGCAGCAACCTGCATCGGAAGATCAAGGCATTGAACATAGAAACGGATTAGAACACCAAAACAAGGATTAAGGATTGAAGGATCAGCCAGGTGTTTGTGTGGTTGTAATCCTATGATCCTTACTCCTCCTAATCCTTCACTTGCAGTCCTATGATAGAGACCATCAACCTCACCAAGCAGTTCGGCAGCCTCACGGCGGTCAAAGAACTTCATATCGCTGTCAAAGATGGCGAGGTCTTCGGCCTTCTGGGGCCGAACGGCGCGGGCAAGACCACGACGATCCGGATGCTCACCACGCTTTCCCGTCCTGCTTCAGGCACTGCCAGGATAGCCGGTTTTGACATCATCAACGACCCCCTTGCTGTCAAGAGCATTATCGGCGTTGTTCCCCAGATGCTGAACCTCGATATCGACCTCACGGCAGCGGAGAACCTGGAGTACCACGGAAGGCTGCACCGCATGGAGGCGGCAGATCGCCGCGGCCGTGCCGAGGAACTGCTCCGGTTCACGGGCCTCTGGGAAAAGCGGGACACCCATGTGGAGCATCTGTCCGGCGGCATGCGGCGCAGGCTCCTGATCGCCCGCGGGCTGATGCACCGGCCCAAGGTGGTCTTCCTGGACGAGCCGACCGTGGGGCTCGATCCCCAGGCGCGGCGCATGATCTGGGGCATGCTCCTTGATCTGAAGCGGAGCGGCATCACCATCCTGCTCACGACCCATTACATCGAGGAGGCCGACGCGCTGTGCGACCGCGTGGCGATCCTGCGGCAGGGAACGGTCATCGCGCTGGACAGGCCGTCGGCGCTCAAGTCGAACGTCGGCGCGTTCGCGCTTGAGTGCCTGGGCAGGCAGGACATTGCCCGGAAGTTCTTTCGCTCGCGCGAAGAGGCGATCGAGGCCGGCAAAGATGTTTGCACCGACATCGTTGTCCGCGACGTGACCCTGGAGGACGTGTTCATCAAATTGACCGGGGAACGGATTGAAACATGAACTTCTACCCCATCTTCTGGAAAGACCTGCTCTTGATCCGCAAGAAGCCCTGGAAGTTCCTCGCATCCAGCATGGTGATGCCGGTGCTCTACCTGGTCACTTTCGGCTGGGGGCTCGGCAGGGGGATGGCCATGGCCAACGGCGGGACCTATCTCGACTTTGTGCTGCCGGGCCTGCTCGTCATGTCGGCGATGAACAACAGCTTCGGCCCGGTGTCCACGTCGGTGAACGTGAGCAAGCTTTACACCAAGACTATCGAGGAGGTGCTGGTCTCGCCGGTGAGCCACTGGGACATTGCCCTGGGCCGCGCGCTCATGGGGCTTGTGCGCGGCATGTTCTCCGCGCTGCTCCTGCTCGTGGTGGGACTGCTGTCCGGAGCGCGCCTGCATCTGTCGCCCGGTCTGGTGCTCGTGCTCGGCCTCACGTCGTTCTGCTTTGCCTCCGCTGCCGTCGCAGCCGCCATGGTCGCCAAGTCCCACGAGGACATGTCGAACTTCAACAGCTTTGTGATCATCCCCATGTCCTTTCTCGCGGGTACGTTCTTCACCCCTGACAAACTGCCCGAGCCCTTCCACAGCGCGGTGCTGATCTATCCGCTGACCCACGCCAGCATGCTCTTGCGCGCGTTCGCTGCGGGAGAAGTCCCGTCGATCCCGTCCCTGCTGATTCTCACGGCCTATGCAGCGCTGTTCTTCTATCTCGCCGGCAGAATGGTGAAGCGGGCCGTGTAGCCGCGGTGATCGAGGGAAAGCAGTATAGCATCGATCTTACCGCCTCCGGAATCGAAGAGATCGATCGACGCTCCACCTGATCCCCATTTGCCCGTCCAACCCCCTCATCGGGAGACAACTAGTCCAAAATTAACCTCTGCAGCCAGCGCAGACCGTTTCTTTCCCCTCCAACGCCTTGTTTTGGATTGACTTTTCAGGCCCTGAGGGCTAATATTTCAGACTGTATATCCGCCGTAACTATTTAAAAAAAGCAGGGTTTTCCAAGCACATGCCCAAGGTCCAGTTCATCTTTGCCATACATAACCATCAGCCTGTGGGCAACTTCGACTTCGTCGCCGAGGAGGCGTACCAGAAGTCCTACCTCCCCTTTGTCAATGTTCTTCAGCGTCACAAGGGCATCAAGATCACGCTCCACTACACCGGTATTCTCTACCGGTTCTTCGAGGAAAAGCATCCTGAGTACCTGGACATGCTGCGGCAGCTGGTGAAGGAAGGACGGGCGGAGATCCTTTCCGGCGGGTTCTATGAGCCTATCCTGGCCGTGCTTCCTGACGAGGACAAGGTCGGCCAGGTGCGGGCCCTGTCGGATTATGTGCGCAAGCAGATCGGGTACGACTGCCAGGGCATGTGGCTTGCCGAGCGGGTATGGGAGCCCCATTTGCCCCGGTTCATCGCTGCGGCGGGCATAGACCACGTGGTGGTGGACGACTACCATTTCAAGGCGGCCGGGCTTCGGGACCAGGAGCTGGACGGCTACTTCCTCACCGAGGAACAGGGCGCCCTGGTCCGCATCTTCCCGGGCAGCGAGCGGCTTCGCTATCTCATCCCGTTCCATGCTCCCGAGGACACCATCGCCCATCTCGCGACGCTCAAGTCACCGGAGCGGAACCGTCTCATCGTGATGGCCGATGACGGCGAGAAGTTCGGGGTCTGGCCCGAGACCTATCGCACGGTCTATGAGGAAGGGTGGCTCGACCGGTTCTTCACGCTCCTGGAGCAGAACAGCGACTGGCTCGAGACAACAACCTTCTCCGGGTTCATCGCGAAGGAAGGGCCGCGGGGCAGGGTATATCTGCCCACGGCCTCGTACATGGAAATGGGCGAGTGGACGCTGCCGACGGCCACGATGCGGGAATACGACGACGCCCTCGCGGTGATCAAGACCCTGCCCGAGGCCGACCGCATCAAGCCCTTCATGAAGGGCGGGACCTGGAGGAACTTCCAGGTCAAGTATCCCGAGAGCAACCACATGCACAAGCGGATGCTCATGGTGAGCGAGAAGGTCCACCGGGTGCTTGATGCGCCGGGCGCCCTGGCGCGCTTCGACCGCGAAACAGCCAGCATGCTCGACCACCTGTACCAGGGCCAGTGCAATGACGCATACTGGCACGGCGTCTTCGGCGGACTGTATCTTCCCCATTTGCGGACCGCGGTGTACGAACATCTGATCCGGGCGGAATATCTCGCGGACAAGGCGCGGAAGACCCTGGGGCCGGTGCTGCGGGCCAAGGCGCAGCAGCAGCGGAAGCGCGAGTCCGACGGGTGGCTCGACATCGAACAAGGCGACTTCGACCGCGACGGCAGCGACGAGGTGATGCTCAATTCCGAACTTCTGAACGTACTGGTGGATCCCGCCGAAGGCGGCCGGATCACGGAGCTCGACTGGAAACCCCTGTCCTTCAACCTCATGAACACCCTGACCCGCAGGCCCGAAGGCTACCATGACAAGATCGCGCTTGCCGGAAAGGGAACCACCGGGGTCAAGACCATCCATGACCGGGTCGTGGTGAAGGAAGAGGGGCTCCAGCACCATCTCCATTACGACTGGTACACCCGGGCTTCGCTCATCGACCATTTCCTGGAGACCGGCGTGGACCTGCAGAGCTTCATGCGGTCGGAGTACTATGAGGCCGGGGACTTCGTGCTGGGCTCCTACGAAGCAACGACACGGAAACAGCGGAGCGTGGCCCTGGTCGTGCTGGAACGCGAGGGGAGCGCCGCGGGTATTTCCATCAAGCTCCGGAAGACGCTGTTCCTGCGCGCGGGAGCTGCCGAGGTCATTATCCGGTACGAGATCGCGAACCAGGACCGGTCGGAGCTGAACACCACCTTCGGCTGCGAGTTCAATTTTTCGCTGCTGGCCGGCAACGCCCACGACCGGTACTACGAGATCCCGGGGCACATGCTCGAGAAGCGAAACCTGGCGTCCATCGGCGAAACGAACAATGTAAGCAGTCTGAGCCTGGTGGACGAATGGTTGAAGCTGACGGTTGGGCTCTCCTTCTCCCGGCCCGCGGTGCTGTGGCGGGCGCCGGTGGAAACGGTCTCCCAGTCCGAGGCGGGATTCGAGCGGGTGTACCAGAGCTCCCTGGTGATGCCGTTGTGGAAGATCTCGCTCCGGCCCGGCGGGATCTGGGACGCCGAGATCCGGGTGAGTTTGACGTAAAGGCTGGACAACACCGGAAAGCTCATGTCGCACGAAGAAACAAAGACACGAAGAAAGTCGTTCCGGAAAAGGTGACAGCATTTCTCCGTGGCTTCGTGAATTCGTGCGAGAACAGGTCTGACTATGTCAATCTTTTGTGAAGGAATGAAAAATCCATGAAGAAGTTCGCGGCAGTTCTTATCGGTTTTCTGCTCCTGATGCCTCTCGCGGTGCGCGCGGAAAAAGCGCTCGGCCCCGAGGAGGTCACCTCGGTCGACGAGATCGCCGTGTCGATCGCTTCCTACTTCCCGAAGGTGCAGGGAGAAGTGAGTGCCCTGCAGGGCGACCGGCTCACGCTGTCCGTGGGCAGGAAAGAAGGATTGCTGCCCGGCATGGTGTTGTCGCTCTGGCGCGAGGGCAGGGAATTCCAGCACCCGGTCACCAAGGCGGTGCTTGGCCACGTGGAGGATGAGATTGGGTCCGTGGAGGTCCTGACCGTGGCAGAGGGCTCATCCACCGCGGTGATGAAGAACAAACTGAAGGACCCGAAGCAGGGCGATCGGGCGCGCATTTCGCCGCGCAAGCTCGCGCTCGGGGTGCTTCCGGTCGTGGCCGACCGGCCGGAGATCATCCAGGGGCTTTCGGACCGGCTGCAGGAACTGGGAAGGTTCTCGGTCCTTGAGACCCAGAAGACGGTATCCTTTCTGAAAGGCAAAAAACAGCGTGACACGTCGCTTGTGCGCGAGATGATCGACGCCTACAAGCTTGATGCGGTCACTGCAGTGGGTCTCTATCCCGTGGGAGAGAAGCTCCTGGTCACCGCGCGGGTGTTTTACGCCAATGAATCGGATCCGGTGGACACGATAGTCGTTCTGCTGTCGCTTGCTTCAAAACGCGAAGCGCTGGGCGACGTACGTCCCTTCTTCGCTCCGGTGCAGGCGGCGCAGGAAAAGCTTCCCGACCTTCCGGTGGCTGCGCGGTATTTCGGCGCCGGCGATCTTGATGGGGACGGTGCCCTGGAGTATGTTTTTTCCGACGAGATGAGGCTCCATATCTACCGGCCGGAACCGTCGGGATGGAAGGAAGCATGGACGGAACAGGTCCCGATGGGTGAAAAGGAAGGCCGGCAGTTCCACCTGGATGTCGCGGATATCGATGGCAACGGGAAACCGGAGATCTACGTCACCCGCATGCTGAACAGCAGGGTCTCGACCGTTATTCTCGAGCACCAGGGCAAGGGATTCCAGCGTGTCGCGGAGATGAACGGGTTCCTCCGGGTCCTGCGTCAGCCCGGCAGGGGCATGGTCCTCATCGGCCAGGACTATGACCCGGCGACCTTCTATGCCGGGCCGGTGCGTGAATATGCCTGGTCCGGTGGCAAGATTGCGGCGGGGCAGACGATCGCGCTCCCGAAGGATGTGAACCTCTATGGATTCACCTTTGCTGATTTCGGCGAAGCCCGTCCGTTGCTCGTCCTGTTCGATCGCGACAACCGGTTATCGGTCTACTCCGGGGACACGGTGCTCTGGAGGAGCGAAGAGCGGTATGTTGCGGTTGACGCTGTGGTGATCAAGCCCCTCTCCGGTCTTGACTCCGCTGTCGGCCGCACGGCAAGCGATCTGGACCGTGCCATGGGCAGTGCCGCGGCCCAGCGCGAGAAGGACAGGGAGATACGCATCCCGGGCGACATCCAGGCACTGGACCTGGACGGGAACGGGAAGGATGAACTGGTGCTCCCCCGGAACACACCGGTCCCGCTGCTCGGCGGATACAAGGGCGGCGAAGTGCACAGTCTCGCGTGGACCGGAAGCAGGCTGGAGCCCCGGTGGACGGTGAAGGACCTGGCAGGCCCGGTCCTGGCAGCGCAGATACTGCCGCCGGTCAGGGGCGCCGCGACGGTCGCAGCCCTGGTCCAGATCCCCGGCGGTCTGTTCAGCAAGGACGCCTACCGGGTGGAGCTGTACGAAGGGAAGTAGATCCCGGACGATCGACCGGGTGTGGAGCGGGGGCCAGGAGAGACCCGGCCGCTCTTGAGAGGATCGCAGCACTATGAAGAAAAAAGAATCTACCGTGGAGGATCTGCGGGGGATGATCGACATGCAGAAGCTGCCGCGCCACATCGCCATCATCATGGATGGGAACGGCAGATGGGCGCAGCGCCGGGGCATGCCGCGGGTGTTCGGGCATAAGCGCGGTGCCGAGCGCGTCAAGAACGTGGTGGAGCAGTGCCGCGCCCTGGGCATCCAGATCCTGACGCTGTACGCCTTTTCCGACGAGAACTGGGGCCGTCCCCGTGAGGAAGTGAGCTTCCTCATGGACATGCTCGGCAGCTATCTCCGCTCAGAGATAGATTCCATGAAGAAGAACGGGATCCGGTTCCGCACCATCGGCAGGATCGAACGGCTGCCCGCAAGCGCTTCCACCTGGATCGAGAAGGCCAGGTCCGAGACCGAGCAGAACTCGGGCATGGTCCTGAACCTGGCGCTGTCCTACGGCGGACGGGGAGAGATCCTGCAGGCCATCCGGAGGCTGCAGAGCGCGGGAGGGATACCGGAGGAACTTCGCGAGGAGCATCTGTCCCGCCATCTGGACACCGCGGGCCTGCCGGACCCCGACCTGATGATCCGCACGAGCGGCGAGCAGCGCATCAGCAATTTCCTGCTTTGGCAGGCCGCCTATGCCGAACTTTACTTCACCGAGGTGCTGTGGCCGGATTTCGACGAAAAGGAACTGCTGTTGTCCATCGTCGATTACCAGAAGCGACACCGGCGTTTCGGCCTGACCGGGGAACAGCTTCCGCAGGGCGTCGGTCGCGACGACGCTCCGACAGCCGCAGAATCCCATCGTTAACGGAGACCTTGCATGAGCGGAACCCGCGTTGCCACCAGCGTCGTGCTGATCCCCCTGCTGTTCATCATTGTGTGGGTCCTGCCGCCGATCTATTTCGCGGGGCTCGCGGTCGTTGCCGCGGTCGTCGGGCTGCAGGAGTTCTACGGCATGGTCAAGGCGCGCGGTCTCAAGCCGCTCGAAACGATCGGTTTCCTGCTCGGCGCGGTCCTTATCCTGGAGTTTTCCCGTACCGGCATGCAGCGCCTCGGGTATGACCTTGTCCTGACGTTTAGCGTGCTCGCGGTCCTGTGCGCGCGGCTCTTCTCCCGGCGGCCCGTGGAAGGGGCGCTCGAGGAGATCGCCGTGACCCTGCTGGGCGTTCTCTATGTTGCGCTGCTCTTCGGGTTCCAGGTTGCCATCCACCGGGGCTCCCAGGGCAAGTACTGGCTCATGTTCATGTACCTGGTGATCTGGGCGTCCGATACCGGCGCGTATTATGTGGGCAGCGCGTTCGGAAAGCACCGGCTCTACGAAAAGATCAGCCCCAAGAAGAGCGTCGAGGGACTTGCAGGCGGCGTTGCGGCATCGGTGCTTGTCGCGGTCCTGTGCAAGCTCTGGCTCGTCAAAGGCCTGGGCTGGGGACCGGCGATCGCGCTTGGCGCGGTTCTCGCGCTGGTCGGGACCGTGGGCGACCTTGCGGAGTCCCTGCTCAAGCGGAGCGCCGGCGTAAAGGACTCGGGAGCGCTCATCCCCGGACATGGCGGTATCCTGGACCGCATGGACAGCATGCTGTTCGCCGCGCCGGTGCTCTATTATTATCTCAAGATGAGGTGAAACAGTGTGGAGTGCGGAGTGCGAAGTGCGGAGTAAAAAGACGTGAAGCGGATATCCATCCTCGGTTCCACCGGGTCCATCGGAACGTCGACGCTCGCGGTCGCGGAGCAGTTCCCTGACCGGTTCAAGGTCGTTGCCATTGCCGGCGGGAACAACAGCGAACTGCTCGAAGCGCAGATCAGGAAATTCCGGCCTTCCCTGGCGGCGATCGTGAGCGAACGGTCCGCTGCTGATCTCCGTGAACGGTGCAAAGACCTGCCGGTGCGCATCCTCTCGGGCGTCGAGGGCATGATCGCGGTCGCGGCAGCCGACGAGGCGGACATCACGGTCTCGGCCATCGTGGGGACCGCGGGGCTTGTGCCGACCATGGCCGCGGTCCAGGCGGGCAAGGATATCGCGCTGGCGAACAAGGAAGTGCTGGTCACGGCGGGCGAACTGGTCATGGAAGAATGCCGGACCCGCAACGTCCGCCTGTTCCCCGTGGACAGCGAGCACAGCGCCATATTCCAGAGCCTCCAGGCCGGTGAGCGGAAGGACGTGAAACGCCTGGTCCTCACGGCCTCGGGAGGCCCGTTCCGGAACCACTCTGCCGCGGACCTGGCAAAGGTGACGCTTCAGCAGGCCCTGAAGCACCCGAACTGGAACATGGGCAAGAAGATCACGATCGATTCCGCCACGCTCATGAACAAGGGGCTCGAGGTCATTGAGGCGCACTGGCTCTTTGGCGTGCGGCCCGAACAGATCAGCGTGCTGGTCCACGCACAGAGCATCATCCATTCGCTCGTGGAGTTCCAGGACGGCTCCGTGATCGCCCAGCTCGGCATGCCTGACATGAAGGGGCCCATTGCCTATGCGCTTTCGTGGCCCCACCGGCTTCCCGACGTTTCACCGGGCCTCGATCTGGCGTCGATAGCGACGCTCACCTTCAAGGAGCCGGACCTCGAACTCTTCCCGTGCCTGGGATACGCATACGACGCCATCCGCACCGGCGGAAGCATGCCCGCGGTCCTGTCGGCGGCGAACGAGGTGGCGGTCAAGTATTTTCTGGAAGAGAAGATCGGGTACCATGACATCGCGAGGACGATCAAAGCGACCATGGACGCCCACCGCCCCGTGCAGTTCAAGACCGTGGAGGACGCGCTGAAAGCGGACCTCTGGGCACGGGGAGAAGCGGAGAAAATCATAGCAAGCAAGGATTAAAGGAGTAAAGGATTAATAGGATTAAGGTGATGTACCGGTAATCCTCGTAATCCTCTAATCCTGTAATCCTGGTTTTCTGGAGGTTTCATGACTTTAGTCTATTTTCTTATTGTGATCGGCATTCTCGTGTTCGTGCATGAGCTGGGACACTTCATCACCGCCAAGCGCGCAGGCGTGCGGGTGGAGAAGTTCTCGCTCGGCATGGGGCCGAAGCTTTTCGGATACAAGAAGGGCGACACGGAGTATGTGCTGTCCGCGCTGCCGCTGGGCGGGTACGTGAAGATGGCTGGCGAGAATCCCGATGAAGAACCGACCGGCGCGCCTGACGAGTTCCACTCCAAGACCGTATGGCAGCGCGCCAAGATCGCCGCGGCGGGGTCGCTCACGAACATCGTGCTCGCGTTCGTCCTGATGCCGCTGGTTTATATGGTCGGCACCTATGCCGAGGGACCTGCCAAGGTCGGATTCGTGGAAAAGGGTTCACCTGCCGCCAAGGCGGGATTCCTGGCCGGCGACGTGATCACCGAGATCAACAACCGGACCATTTCCGACTGGACCAAGGCGTTATCCCTCATAGCCGTGAATCCCGACACCGATGTGACCGTAACACTTGAGCGGGGGAGCGAGAAGAAGGTGCTGACGCTCAGACCGGAAGCGGCAACAGAGCTCAGGATCGGCACCGCGGGTCTCATGCCGGACATGCCGGCCGAGATCGGCAGGCTGCGGTCAGGTTTGCCCGCTGAAAAGTCCGGCTTGAAGGTGAATGACAAGATCCTGGCTGTCGACAATGTCACGATCTACCACTGGAACCAGTTCTCCCTTGCGGTAAAGGAGAGCGGGGGCAAGGCGCTGAACCTCAGGATCGAGCGTGCGGGGAAACGGCAGGATATGACCATTATCCCGGTCATGGATAGCGGAAGATACGTGATCGGTGTGGAGCCCTATATCCGCTATGTGTTCAAGAAGTTTGGCTTCTTCGAATCCATCCGGCTCGGATTCACCAAGACGCTCGAGACCGCGGACCTGACGTTCATCACCCTCAAGAAGCTCCTGTCCTTTGGACTTTCGATCAAGACCCTGGGCGGTCCGGTGATGATAGCCCAGATGTCCGGAGCTGCCGCAGCGGCCGGTCTTTCGGCCTTTATCGCCCTCATGGCGACCATCAGCCTGTCGCTCGGCATGCTGAACCTGCTTCCGATCCCGGTGCTGGACGGCGGCATGCTGCTGTTCCTGGCCATCGAGGCCGTGCGCAAGAAGCCCATGAGCCAACGGGTCATGGAAGTGAGCCAGGGGATCGGCGCCGCGCTCCTGATCACGCTGATCGCGGTGGTATCGTACAATGATGTGATGCGGTTGTTCTTCAATAAATAGAGGCAGATGAATCCCATTCCCCGAAAAAAAACCCGTCAGATCAGCGTAGGCCCGGTGAAGATCGGCTGGGGCGCGCCGGTGGTCGTGCAGTCCATGTGCAACACCGACACGCGCGATGCCGCTGCCACGATCGGTCAGATCAACCGGCTGCAGGCGGTCGGGTGCGAGCTTGTGCGGCTTGCGGTCCCTGATGAGGATGCTGCACGGACGCTCGGAAGGATCAAGCAGGGTACGACCATGCCGCTGATCGCGGACATTCACTTCAGCCATACGCTGGCTTTGGAAGCGATCAAGCAGGGCGTGGACGGGCTCAGGATCAATCCCGGGAACATCGGCGGCAAGGACAAAGTGAGCGAGGTCGTTGCAGCATGCAGGGACCGGAACATCCCGATCCGGATCGGCGTGAACGCGGGCTCGCTGGAAAAACATCTGCTCGAAAAATACGGCCATCCCACGCCCGAGGCAATTGTTGAGAGCGCCTTCGGCCATATCCGCATCCTTGAAGAGCTTGATTATCAGAACATCAAGGTCTCGCTCAAGGCATCGGACGTGCTGACCACGGTTGAATCCTACCGGTTGTTCTCGAAACGATCCGATTATTCGGTGCATATCGGCATTTCCGAGGCAGGCACACTTCACTCGGGAACGATCAAGTCCAGTGTCGGTCTGGGCATTCTCCTGTCCGAAGGCATCGGCGACACCATGCGGGTATCGCTTACGGCCGATCCGGTCGAGGAGGTCCGCGTTGCTTACGAGATCCTGAAGTCACTCAGGATCCGGCAGCGGGGCGTGAACATCATCTCCTGCCCCACCTGCGGCAGGACGGAGATCGATATTATCGGCCTGGCCGAGACCGTGGAAAAGCGGCTCAGCCATATCACCGAACCGCTCACCGTGGCGGTAATGGGCTGCGTGGTGAACGGGCCGGGCGAAGCGCGCGAGGCCGACATCGGCATCGCCGGCGGCAAGGGAACCGGTCTCCTGTTCAAGCATGGGGAGATCGTGAAGAAGTTCGATGAGAAGGAACTGGCGGATGTGCTGGTGAGGGAAGTGGAAAAGATCGTGAGGGAGAAAGAATCGTCTCGTTGTGATTGACAGGAATCGGGGCAACTCGGATAATAACTGCCATGGGAATCGACGAACTTATAAAAGATAAACGAACTGAAATCCTCCGCATCGCCGAGAAGCACGGTGCCTACAATGTCCGTATTTTCGGGTCAGTAGCCCGCGGCGAAGCAGGCCCTGCCAGCGACATTGACATCCTGGTCGAGGTGGGGCAAAAGCATTCGTCCTTTTTCCCCGGCGGTCTTGTCGCTGATCTCGAAGAGCTCCTCGGCCGGCGTGTGGATGTGGTCACCGTGAAGGGATTGAACAAGTTTCTCCGCGATCGGGTGCTGAGGGAGGCTGTGGCGCTTTGAAGGACGATCGTATCTACCTTTAAACTCAAACACCCTGAAATCGATTGGAGAAACATCTCGGGATTTCGCAACGTAGTAGTTCACGACTATCTCGGCATAGACGTTGAGCAAGTCTGGGATATTGTCGAACGTGATTTGCCGAAGCTGAATGCCGCGGTTAACGCAATGATCAGCGAATTAGGCGATCCTGCCACGAAGTAAAGCCATTCATTGATAATGAAATAAGCTGGAAGTGGAGGTTGTATGCGGTATTCCCGGATGTTCATTCCTACCTTGAAAGAGGCCCCGTCGGACGCCGAGGCAGTGTCGCACAAGCTTATGGTGCGCGCGGGCTTTGTGCGCCAGATAGCGGCAGGGCTCTATATCTATCTGCCCCTCGGCATCCGGGTCATGGAAAAGATCAACCGCATCATCCGCGAGGAGATGAACGCCATCGGCGGTCAGGAAGTGACCATGCCGGTCTTGAATCCTGCGGAGGTCTGGCAGCAGACCGGCCGCTGGGACGCTATTGGCGATGAGATGTTCCGGTTAAAGGACCGGGGCGGCCGTGACATGTGCCTTGCCATGACCCATGAGGAGACCATGACCTGGCTGGCTGCGCATGATATTCGCTCGTATCGTGAACTGCCGCAGATCTGGTATCAGCTCCAGACGAAATTGCGCGACGAAGCACGGCCCAAGAGCGGAGTCCTTCGCACGCGGGAGTTCACTATGAAGGACTCCTACAGCTTTGACAAGGACAACGAGGGGCTCGACAGGTCCTACGAGCTCCATCTCGAAGCGTACAAGAAGATCTATTCACGCTGCGGCATAAAGTTCCACGTGGTCCAGAGCGACACGGGTATGATGGGCGGGTCCATGGCCCATGAGTATATGGCGCCGAGCCCTGCGGGTGAGGACGACGTTGCTTTGTGCGATGCCTGCGGGTATTCGGCGAACACGGAATTGGCGCTCTCGAACCCGAAGAAACCGGCGTTTCCGGACTGGCAGTTCGAGGAGGTCGCAACGCCGGAGAAGCGGACCATTGACGAGGTGACCCGGTTCCTGAAGGTCACACCGGACCTCCTGATCAAGTCCATTCTCGTAATGAGCGAGCAGGGGCCGGTGCTGGCGCTGGTGCGAGGCGACCAGACCCTGCACGAGAAGAAGCTTTCGAAGCTGATCGGGCCGCATCGTCCTGCTCAGAAGGACGAGGTCAAGGCGGCTCTTGGCGTGCCTGCTGGATTCATCGGTCCCATGGGCCACACGGTCAGAAAGATCGCCGATCCCTGTTTGAAGGACGGCAGCTACCTTGCCGGCGCGAACAAGGAAGGTTTCCATGTAAAGGGCGTGACCGCTGAGAAGCATTTCAACGACGCCGAGTTCAGCGACATCCACACAGCACAGGCAGGAGACGCCTGCGTTCATTGCGGACAACCGCTCAGGATCGAGCGGGTGATCGAGATCGGGAATATCTTTAAGCTCGGAACCAAATATTCCGCGCCGCTCAAGGCGAACTATCTTGACGAACAGGGCAACGAGAAGCCGATCGTCATGGGAAGCTACGGTATCGGCCCGGCGCGCATCGCAGCAGCAGCGATCGAGCAGGGGAATGACGAGAACGGCATGATCTGGCCGCTCGCCATAGCGCCGTTCCACCTCCTCGTGGTGCCGGTGAACGTAAAGCACCAGGAGTCCATGGACATTGCCGAAGAATATCACACAGCGCTCGAGGAAAAAGGATTCGAGGTGCTGCTCGACGACCGCGATGAGCGCGCCGGAGTCAAGTTCAAGGACGCGGACCTGCTTGGCATACCGTGGCGCATCATTATCGGCGAAAAGAACTTGAAGGACGGGCTGGTGGAGATCAAGGCGCGCCGGACCGGAGCGGTGGAAAAGGTGAAGGTCGGGGACGCGGTGGATCTGATCATGAAGAAGCTGGTGATGGAAAACGCGTAAGGACGTGACACGTGATGCGTATGACGTGGAGCGTAAGGGGTACGGGGAAATGCAGGAGCAGGACCTAGCGAAGATCAGAGCAATCATAGAAGAGCGGAACGTCCGTTATGCTCCCAAGGGAGGCAGCGTTACCCTTGCGGGTATCGAGGGCGGGACCGTGAAGATCGCGCCTGCGGGATTCTGCTGGCGGTGACATGTGACCCGTATAGCCCTGGTCGAGGGCTTGCAGGAAAAGTTGAAAAAGGAGTTTCCCTGGGTTGAACAGGTCATTGTGATCAACCTGGATAAGACAAAAAAAGCTTGAATTTCAAGGACAAAGTTCCTATAATTAAATTCGTCATCGGAGGGAGCGCAACCCATGGACGAGTCTATCAAGATCTCGCTTACGCCCCAGCAGAGCGCGGAGATCAAGAAACAGATCGGATTCGAACTTACCGAGATATACCTCACCAAACGTTCACTGAACAAGCTTCGTGTCTTCCGGCTGCGCCTGAGCGAGGAACAGCAGGAGCAGATCACCGAGGCTTGGGGTCAAAAGGTGAAAGAATTGACCGTGACCCGCTCAGTCGCCACCCGGATAATGTAATTGAGAGAATGATCGCGCCGCGCAAGGGGCGCGCAGGTTTATTGTTGGTCCAGACCGAATGCGAAGGGAGGTGATTCCTGTGAAAAAGGCATTTTCGCTCCTGCTTTCATTGGTTATTGTTGCTACATTTGTCATGATCGGCTGTGAGAAGAAGCCCGAACCCCCGAAGCCGGCCCCGGCTCCGGCGGTAACGCCTCCTCCACCGCCCCCGGCTCCGGCACCTGCTCCGGCTCCCGCGCCGAAGCCTGCCCCGGCCCCCGCAAAACCGGCAAAGAAGTAGCGGTCCGCGGGATGTACAGTATGGCGATCAGCTCAAGGCCCCCATATGGGGGCCTTTTCTTTCGATGGTGTCGGTGGGAGTCCGACTTGGAAGCAGTGGAAACCGGGATGCCGGAGGGTGTGATGCTCCGGGACCACGGTGTCCCTTGCTGGCAGTCTCTACGCGAACGTGCGGGAATCCCTATGAACAAACTGACAACGGACATTCTGTGCGATATCCTGCTCAAAGCCAAGGAGATCACGGCCGAACAGGCGCGGGAGATCAAGCTCAAACAGGACCATCAGCGCATGAAGATCCTGCGCTCCCGGGGCGAATCGGTCCACCGCGGCAGGGTGCATCTCGAGGAGGAGGTGTCGGCCATCGAGGTCGCGGCATCCTTTGAATTTCCGTCAGCGGCTGCAGCAGGAAGGGTGCTGAACGAGGACACGGTGACCGAGATCGTGGCTCGCCACGCGGGCCTGCCCTTTCGCAAGATCGACCCCCTGAAGCTCAATCCGGAGATAATCACCCAGATCCTGTCCCGGGCGTTCGCCCGAAAGAACACCGCCGTTCCCATCGAGCGGACCGACGACCAGCTCGTTGTTGCCGTCGCCGATCCCTACAACCTCGAAGTGGTCGAGAACATCGGGCGCATGGGCTACAAGGTGGCGCGTGTCATGTCGCCCAAATCGGACCTGGTCAAGATCATCACCGAGTTCTACGGATTCCGTTCGTCGGTGAGCGCCGCCGCCAAGGAGATCTCCGGCGAGGTGGACCTGGGAAACCTCGAGCAGTTCGTCAAGATGAAGGCCGTGTCCGAGATCGAGGCCACGGACAAGCATATCGTGAACGCCGTGGAGTTCCTGTTCCGGTACGCTTTTGACCAGCGGGCAAGCGACATCCACATCGAGCCAAAACGGGAGACCTCGGAAGTGCGCCTCCGGATCGACGGAATGCTCCATTCGATCCACAAAGTGCCCCGCCAGATCCACCCGGCGCTCGTTTCCCGCGTCAAAATGCTGTCGCGCATGGATATCGCCGAGAAGCGCAGGCCCCAGGACGGACGCATCAAGACCGAGTACAAGGGCAGGGAGGTCGAGCTTCGCGTGTCGACCATGCCGGTCGCGTTCGGCGAGAAGGTCGTGGTCAGGATCTTCGATCCCGATGTGCTGCTCCAGGACCTGGAAGAGCTGGGATTCGCGCCCCGGGAATATGAGCTTTTCCGTTCGTTCATTGCCCGGCCCCACGGCATCGTGCTGGTGACCGGGCCGACGGGAAGCGGCAAGACCACGACGCTCTACTCGGCGCTCAAGACCATTGCCGTGCCGGAAGTGAACGTGGTCACCATCGAGGACCCGATCGAAATGGTCCATGACCGGTTCAACCAGGTGGCGGTCCAGCCCCAGATCGGGGTGACCTTCGGCAGCACGCTCAGGACGATCCTCCGCCAGGACCCGGACATCATCATGGTGGGCGAGATCCGGGACCTGGAAACCGCAGAGAACGCGGTGCAGGCAGCCCTGACCGGCCACCTGGTGTTCTCCACGCTGCATACGAACGACGCGGCGAGCGCTGTGACACGGCTCCTGGACCTCGGTCTCCCCGCCTATCTGATAGCATCGACCGTGATCGGGATCATGGCCCAGCGGCTGGTCCGCAAGGTGTGCAAACATTGCGAGCGGACCTATGAGCTGCTGCCCGAGGAGGCTGAAGCGGTCGGGCTCACGTCGGACTCGCGCAAGCCGGTGACGGTGAAATACGGCGAAGGATGCGCGCAGTGCCGGGGAACGGGCTACCTGGGCAGAAGCGGCATCTACGAAGTCATGGAAGTGAACGAGAAAGTACGCCCGCTCATCACCGAGAAGGTGGATGCAGACCGCATTAAAAAGACCGCTGTCGGCGACGGCATGGTTACCCTGCGCGCGGCGGCGGTGCACAAGATGATTGAGGGTGAGACCACCTTTGACGAGGTCATCCGGGTAACAGGGGAGAAGATTTGAGAAGCGTGAGGCGTAAGTGGTAAGGGGTAAGGGGTAAACAGGATCGACCCCCCGCAGCTCGGCAGGATCGACCGTATAATTTATGATTGAATCTTTGATCTCAGCCCTTTCCGGCCAATGGCCGATGCTCGCCGGGGCGTTCGCGAGCGTTCTGCTCGCGGCGTTCTTCGCTGCGTCGGAAACGGCCATGCTTTTCGCGAACAAGGCGCGCCTGCACCAGCTGGCCGAACAGGGAAATACGCGGGCGGACGCCGCACTGAAGCTTTCCCACGAACGGAACAATCTGCACAGCACTCTCCTGCTGATCGAGAATTTCTTCCTCGTCCTCTCCGTTGTGCTGGCAACCGCGGTGCTGCTCCGCATCTTTGCCGGGAAACTGTCAGCGGTCGCCCTGACAGCGGTCACCATGAGCCTCATTATCGTCCTGTTCGCGAAACTGGCGCCCAAGGGACTTGCGTCGCGCGACCCCGACCGGCTCGCGCTGGCTGTTGCCTATCCCATGCTCCTGCTGGTGAAGCTGGTCGCGCCGGTCTCGGGAGTTGTCGCGGCGACCGCGGAATTCTTTGCCGGGCCCGCTTCCGCGAGGCCGCTGTCCTGCACCGCCGTAGTGACGGAAGAGGACATCAAGGCAATGATCAATCTCGGCGAGGAAGAGGGCGCCCTCAAAGAGGAGGAGAAGGAACTGCTGCACAAGGTCTTCGAGTTCGGTGATACGCTGGCGGTGGAAGCCATGCGGCCGAGGACCGAGATCGTCAGCGTGCCCACGGCGGCGACGGTCCATCAGGTACTGTCGCTGGTGTCCCAGTACGGCTACTCCCGGTACCCGGTGATCGATAAGTCCGTCGACTCCGTGGTCGGCATCCTCTATATCAAGGACATCCTGGTCGCCATGGCCGAGGACGATGTCAAGCGCGAGGACCCGATCCAGCCGTTCATACGCCAGGCTTACTTCATTCCCGGGAACAAGCGGGTGAGCGAACTGCTGACCGAAATGCAGCGGGACAAGTTCCAGATCGCGATCGTCATCGACGAGTTCGGGGGGACCGCGGGACTGGTGACCCTGGAGGACCTGATCGAGGAGATCGTGGGGAGCATCCATGACGAGCTGGATGCCGTGGACAGGGACGTGCAGATCGTTGACGAGAAGAACCTGGTGGTGGCGGGCCAGTCAGCGATCGACGAGGTGAACGAGCTTCTGGGCTCGCAACTGCAGTCCAAGGATTTCAACACCATCGGAGGCCTGTTGTTCGGGCTCTTCGGCAGAATGCCGCGGGTAGGCGAGCAGCTCCGGTACAAGGACCTTAAATTCGAGGTCCTGGAGCTGGACGGAAGGAAGATCGATAAGATCAAGATAACGAAACTGTAATCGAGAGTGACGAGTGACAAGAGACGAGATACGAGAAGAAGGCAAGGCTTCTCGCTTGTCACTTGTCTCTTGTCGCTGAATTTACGGAGGTAGACTGTGCGGAAGAAAGTGACTATTGCAGGAGCAGGGAATGTGGGCGCCACGCTGGCGCAGCGGATCACCGAACGGGACCTGGTGGATGTGGTGATGATCGACGTGACCGAGGGCGTGCCGCAGGGCAAGGCGCTTGATCTGCTGGAAGCGGGCCCGGTGCTGGGGTACGACACCTGCGTCACCGGGACCAATAACTATGACGACACGGCGAATTCCGACATGATCGTGATCACCGCAGGCCTGGCGCGGAAGCCCGGCATGAGCCGTGACGACCTGCTTGCCGCGAACGCGGGCATCGTGAAGGAGGTGGCCGCAGAGACCGCGAAGCGGTCGCCGAACGCGGTCATGATCGTGGTGACCAATCCCATGGATGTGATGGCCTTTGTGGCCATGCAGGCCAGCGGATTCCCCAAGGAGCGGGTGATCGGTATGGGCGGGGTGCTCGATTCCGCCCGCTTCCGGACCTTCATTGCCACGGAGCTTGCCGTATCCGTCGAGAACGTGCATGCTTTTGTAATGGGCGGCCACGGGGATACCATGGTGCCGCTGCCGCGCTATTCCTCGGTGGCGGGGATCCCGCTTCCGGAACTGCTTCCGGCGGACCGGATCAACGCGCTTGTCGAGCGGACCCGGAACGGCGGCGCCGAGATCGTGGCACTGCTCAAAACCGGCAGCGCCTACTACGCGCCCTCTGTCGCGACCCTGGAAATGATGGAGTCGATCCTCCAGGACAAGAAAAAGATCCTTCCCTGCTCCGTGCGGCTCGACGGCGAATACGGCGTGAACGGCGTTTTTGCCGGCGTGCCGGTGAAGCTGGGCGCGAAGGGCATCGAACAGATCATCGAGGTCAAGCTGAACGCTGATGAGAAAGCTGCGTTCATGAAGTCCGTGGAGGCGGTGCGGTCAGGATGCGCGAAATTCACGTAGAAGAGATCCGCGACAATGTCGCGCGCATGTGCGTCGAGGCGTCCTGCGACCTCTCCGAGGATGTGGAGACCGCTTTTGACCGGGCGCTCGAAGCGGAGACCGCGCCGACAGGCAGGGAGATCATCGGCCTCCTGAAGGAGAACGCGCGGATCGCCCGGGAGGACCGCATCCCGATCTGCCAGGACACGGGTATTGCCGTGTTCTTTGTCGAGATCGGACAGGACCTGAGGATCAAGAACGGTTTCATCACCGACGCGATCAACGAAGGGGTCCGGAAGGGCTATAGGGAAGGATATCTCCGCAAGTCCGTTGTCGAACCCCTGACGCGCAAGAACACCGGGGACAATACGCCGGCGGTCGTCTACACGGAACTGGTGCCCGGGGACAGGCTCAGGATATCCTTCATGCCCAAGGGCGCGGGAAGCGAGAATATGAGCGCCATCCGCATGCTGCGGCCGACCGACGGCGTGGAGGGCATAAAGGAATTCGTGGTCGAATGCGTCAGGAACGCAGGGGCCAATCCCTGTCCTCCTATTGTTGTCGGCGTCGGCATCGGCGGGACCTTTGAGAAAGCGGCGCTTCTGGCGAAAAAATCGCTTCTCCGATCCATCGGGAGCCCGAATTTGAAACTTGAGCTGGCTTCCCTGGAAGAGGAACTGCTGAAGGCGGTGAACCGGACCGGCATCGGACCCGAGGGCCTTGGCGGCAGGGTAACAGCAATGGCGGTTCACGTGGAGACCTTCCCCTGTCATATCGCGAGCCTGCCGGTGGCGGTGAACATCAACTGCCACGCGGCGAGACATAAAACAATAATTCTTTAAGAGCCGTGAGGCGTGAGGCGTGAGGGGTAAGGCGTAAGACGTGAGACGTGAAATGTGAAGAACCAGTGACCCTGTGTTCATTTGCTGTTAAGGAACGTGATCTGATATGTCTTCTCCAATAAAAATAGCATCCCCCTTGACCGACGAGGCCGTGTCCAAGCTCCGGGCCGGTGACCGCGTGCTGATCACCGGGACCATCTATACGGGCAGGGACATGGCTCACAAGTACATGGTCGAGGGACATCAGAAAGGCGAGAAAGTGCCTTTTGATCTCAAGGGACAAGTCCTTTACTACACCGGTCCGACGCCGGCGCCTCCGGGCAAGCCGATCGGTGCGGCCGGCCCTACCACGAGCTACCGCATGGACAAATACGCGCCCTACCTTCTCGATCTGGGGCTCAAGTGCATGATCGGCAAAGGTCCTCGCGGCGCAGCGGTGCGGGAGTCGATCAAAAAGAACAAGGCCCTGTATCTTGCCGCCATCGGCGGGGCAGGCGCGCTCATATCAAAGTCCATCAAAAAGGCCGAAGTGATCGCTTATCCCGAGCTTGGGACCGAGGCGGTGATGCGGCTCGAGGTCGAAGACTTCCCCGCTATTGTCGTGAACGATATTGTCGGCGGGGACCTGTATGAGCTGGGCGTGGCGGAGTACCGGGAAGAGAAATAACTGCTATTTGTCGACGCTGAGGACACTGAGAAAGCTTATGAAAATTCGCTTTTTTCATAACTTCGTCTGTGTCCTCAGTGTCAAAGAATATTTACTGTCAAGGAGAAGTCATGTCGATCAAATCAAAGATCAGAACCGTACCGAACTACCCGAAAAAAGGCATCATGTTCCGCGATATCACCACGCTCATCAAGGACCCCGTCGGATTCCGTCTGGTGATCGATACGATCACGCAGCGCTATATCCATGACGATTATAACTTCAACGTCATCGTTGGCATCGAGTCCCGGGGCTTCATCATCGGCGGAGCCCTGTCCTACACGCTCGGAAAGGGTTTTGTGCCGATCCGGAAGAAGGGCAAGCTTCCGGCTGAGGTCGTTTCCCAGGAATACGAACTTGAGTACGGCACGGACAAGATCGAGGTGCACAAGGACGCGCTCAAGCAGGGGGACCGCGTGCTGTTGATCGACGATCTGCTCGCTACCGGCGGCACTGCCATGGCGGCAGCCGCGCTTATCGAGAAGCTGGGCGCCAAGGTCGTGGAGATGGCATTTATCGTGGATCTGCCTGATGTGGGAGGGCGGAAGAAGCTTGAAGCAAAGGGATACAAGGTCTACGCTCTTACGGAGTTCGAAGGTGATTGATACGGTTTGATCGGATTAATTATCCTGATGGAAAAGGCGAAGCATGAAACGCATGCTTCGCCTTTTTTGTTTGAAAATTCAATTGGTTGGATAGGCCGGGTGTAATGGGAGGCAAAGAATTGTTGACAATTGTCAATTATTCTAACATCTACTTGACAGATAATCTAACTCATGGTATGGTGGCTCCATGGTAGGAGGGCTGCTATGAGTGTTTCCAATAAAATAGGCCGGCGGATCAAAGAGTTGAGGGAAAAGGCCGATATGAGCCAGGATGCGTTGGCGATCGCGATGAAACTGCCGCGACCCGCGATTGTTCTCATCGAGAAAGGATCGAGAAAGGTGTCCGCCGATGAACTTGTCGGTTTTTCCAAGTTGTTCCATGTGGCAGTGGATGAGCTGTTGAATCCCGGGAAAGAACCGGATGTTCGGCTGCCCGAGGAGAGGGCAGAAATAGCTGCTAAACCGGGTCTGCGGATCAGTGTGCCGCAGAAAAACCTCGTGAAGTTCAAGGAAGTGCTGCTATACATCCTGAACAAGGTCGGCGCCAAGGAGAATATCGGCGAGACGGTCATCTATAAGCTGCTTTATTTTATCGATTTCGACTATTACGAGAAATACGAAGAACAGCTGATCGGCGCCACGTATATCAAGAACAAGTTCGGACCAACGCCGGTCGAGTTCGTCAAGATCGTCGAGAAGATGATCAAGAACGGGGAGATCGAAAAGGTCAAAAGCGAGTACTTCAAGCTGCAGCAGACCAAGTATCTGCCCCGTAGAAAAGCGGACCGCGCGAAACTCACGGCTGGAGAGGTCGAAGTGATCGATGACGTGCTGAACCGGCTCTCGGACATGAATGCCAACCAGATCAGCGCATATTCGCACAGCGACGTGCCCTGGATGTCAACAAAGGATGGCGAGACCATTGATTATGAATCGGTCTTCTATCGCACACCGCCCTATTCCGTGCGGGCTTACGCGGAAGAGAACGGATGAGCGGTCCGTTCTACAGAGAATTCTCCGGCACACTGTTTAAAAAGATCACCCATGTGCCGGAGTTCGAAAAGGACCTGAAGAAGTTGCTGAAACGCTTCTCTTCTCTGGAAGAGGACCTGCAGACCTTCATCAAGGTTGCAATGAGCCTGTTCCATAAGCAGAAGATCGACAGCAACGCCATCTTTCACGTATCCGATCTCGGGATTAAATCTCCGAAAATATATAAAGCTAAGAAGTTCGCCTGTAAGGCGCTGAAAGGCAAGGGCGCACAATCGGGGATCAGGGTCATTTATGCGTATCATGAGGAAGAGGATTGGGTGGAGTTTGTGGAAATCTACTGTAAAGAGGATAGGGAAAGATGATGAGAATAACTTCCTCAGAATAATTTCATCAGAATAATTTCATCCGATTGAATGTTTTGCATATAAATGATATACTCTTTCATTCGTTAGGAGTCGTTATGAATTTCCCTCCACCTACAGCTGAAGATATCAAGGTGCTGTTTCCTCAGTTCCAGGAAGTCCGCTTCCTTAAAACTGGCGGTTTTAAAGCAGTTTACAAGGCTGTTGTAAAGGACAGACCAGAAGCCTTCAAGCTTGTTTACGTTCCGGAAGTGAATGGAGTCGATCCGGAAGTTGCTAAGGAAATCCGAAAAGAATCGCTCGGAAGAATTACGCGAGAAATAAAAATACTTAATAACTGCAAGTCCCCAGAAATAGTGAAACTCGGTTCTATGCAACCATCTCCCGTCTCAATTGGGGGGCGTGAATATATCGCGTACTCTGAGGAGTATCTTGATGGGAATGCGCTGAGGGAGTTAATTAATCAATCAACAAAACCGACAGAAGATGATATTCGAGCCCTATTTCTGAGTCTGCTTAAAGCTATTCGTGAACTTTGGTCTTTCAATGTTATCCATCGAGACATAAAACCTGATAACGTTATGAAGCTAAATCAAAAAGATAGACGATTTGTGGTTCTTGATCTGGGGATTGCATTTTCCCCTGCCGATACTCCACTTACCTTCGATGCATCGCATCGTTTGCCACCGGGAACGTTTCGCTATATTGCACCCGAAATGCTCCAGCCGGGATTCCGCGATTCAATAGATTTCAGAAGCGACATTTATACCGCAGCAATGACTGTTTATGAATATGCTGCTTGGCAACACCCGCTTGCTAAGGATAAAGATGATCTTATCGCAACACTATCGCGAATCGTTCGCGAGTCTCCTAAGTCACTAAAAGAACATAGGCCAGATCTTTCTCAGTTGGTTATAGGAACGGTAGATCAAATGCTAAAAAAGATACCAGCATTAAGGCCTTCAAACATAAATATGCTAATCGATAAATTAGAGAGAAACATATGAAACTATATGCGCAACACGGATATGGGGAAGGTGAAAAAATAAGCCAAGGACTGCAAAAAGGATTAATTTCTGGTGTTGTCTATGGCGCAAAGGATATAAACCCAGACCGGCTTAGGGAACGACTAGGTGGGATTGCCACTAGTATGCCAACTGCCGGTAGAGTATTAGATCCCCAATATTATGTTAGTTTAATCGGGTCTGACCCAAATATTAGGCTCGGCAAACTGGAGGAATATCCCTATTTTACTGTCAGACGCCGGAGTCAATTAGAATCAAACGACTTGATAAAAGAAGAAATACGCAAAGTAATAGAATTTCAAGCAGGTTTGCCAGTTTCAGCTATCATTGCTCCTAATATATTGATCTCTCGGTCTTTTGATTCCGTTGAGGCAGTTATTGCGAAGAATTTTATTCGACAAGCGAAGGGGATATATGAGGAGTACTCGGATAAAAGGCCACTGTATGTAACACTAGCAATATCAAGAGAAGCCTTAATCGATTTTACCGAATTAGAGGCTTTTCTGAACGATGTTACACTCCTAGATAAACAGCCGGACGGATTTTACCTCCTAGTCGGAGCACGCAGCGTTGAAGCGAGGACGGACCTTTATAATGCAGATGTTATTGCCGCTTGGATGTTGCTTAATCATTCTCTAAAAATAAACGGGTATGAAATTATTAATGGTTATTCCGACCTCATATCGCCTTTTCTCGGCGCTGTAGGCGGTGATATCGGCTGTACTGGCTGGTGGTCGAATCTAAGGACATTTTCAATGGATCGTTTTGCTCCTGAATCCACGGGGGGGCGACAGCCTGTACAGCGATACCTATGCACTAAATTACTCAATCGCATTACTTTTTATGAATTAGACGCTTTGCGTCGGATCTTCCCAGAGGTGGTAAACGGGCTATCTGTGGACACCGAGTATCTAGGTGAACCGGAGCGCTCTATTGAGGTTCTCCAGTCATGGGAAGCCTTAAACAGTTTATTATCTACCCTTACCGCTAGTAGTGATCCATCCAGAAATGTTGGAAAATGCACAGATGCCATCAATTATGCAAACGACTTATACATATCAATCAGGGCTCGCTATCGGTTAGACCCAAAGTCTGATGATAGCCATCTGGAAGCGCTTCAAGAAGGGATGAGTCTTTTTAAGAAGCGGGCAGAGTTGTAAGTTGAAGACCCAGAAGGGATAACGCTTTTGTATATGCAGTCTCGCTTATGGGTTTATCCTTCTTTGGGCTATAAATTTTGTTAATGATGCCACTTTCAGCATCAAAGGCCCAAAGACCCACATTGAAAGTCCGAAAATCCGATAACGCTTGTTTCGCCTTATCTGCTTCATCCGGAGGCAGGACCACATATACGGAATCCGCGAAGTATTTGTACCGATACGATTGAGCCAGAGCTTTTCGCCAATCCCTGATTTTCATCTCAAATGCTTGAAGAGTCTTTTTCCTGGGGCTAATGCATACAGACACGATATCCGCTATTCCGAGGCCGGGAACATGAAGTTCGCGAGCCATGTCGAAAGCATGGCATCGGGCTGTTGATTTCCCCTGTTCTTCACGTTGGTAGGTACGTCCGAAGGCCAAAACAAAATCAGCTTCTTGCCGCTTTCTTGATGTATTTATCGGCAAGTTTCTCCTCGGATGTTTATTGAAAGGGATTAAATATCTCATGTTTCTATAATAGCACACGGTTGAAATCATCGCCAATGAATTTCGATAAAGATAAAACCTAGTCAAAGTTGGAGGCGGGCATGCTTGCAGAGAGCATCACTCAATGCACCGAGCAGGAAATGCAGGGATCATAAGACCGGACCAGCATCTGGGCCAATAGCTCGATGTCCCGGTCCTTCTTTCCTTCCTTGGCGTACTTCTCCGCTAATGCAGCCAGGTCATGCTGGATGTTCGCATGGTTCTGGCTCGTGGGGATCACGCAGTCGCTCTTGACGATCCTGCCGTCCTTGTCGAACTCGTAGCAATGATAGAGGATCCCCCTCGGCACTTCCACGGCGCCCACACCGGTCCCTGCCTTTGGCTCCACCGTTTGTCTTGGCTCTTTCCATTCCATATCAAGCATACTGTTGATCATATCGATCGATTCCAGAACCACATGTACGCATTCCACAAGCTGGGCAATGTTGTTCATGTAGGGGTTGTGATTCACCGGCTGAAGGCCGAAGGACCGGGCGATATCCTGTGCTGCCGGATGGAGGGCCGCGAAGTTGTTGTTGATCCGCGCCAGGGCTCCCACGGCAAAGGATTGACGTGAGAGCTTGCTCCATTTGGATGTGGACTGGTCAACCAGGTACTCGTTCGTCATCAGCCTGTATTCGCTCTCCTTTTTTACCACGCCGTCGGTCGAGACCAGGTCCCCGCCGATGAAGGGATACGAACCGGCGGCCTTCAGGGAAACGAACTCGGTCTCGCGCTTAAAATCAGGGATCGTGAACACGCGGAAAAGCTCCGCGGTCTTGACCAGGTCATCGACCACATCCTGGAGCCGGTACTTGTAGCGCACCAGATCGTTCTTCTCGGGCAGCATGGTGAATCCGCCGATAACGGTACGCGTGGGATGCATGCGCCTGCCGCCGATGCCGTCGCAAAGATCGTTTGCCAGGAGTTTTACCTTTGCCGCCCGTTTGACCACATCGGGATGGGAATCGATCAGCGGGAACACGCTGCCGACGTTCAGGAAGTCCGGCGCTGCGAGGAAATAGAGGTGGAGTACATGGCTCTGGAGCGTCTCCATGTGCTTGAGCAGGAGGCGGAGCTTCTGCGTCTGTTCAGAAGGCACGAATCCGAAGGCATTCTCCACTGCGCGGATGCTGGCCAGGGTATGGCCGATGGAACAGATGCCGCAGATCCTGGCGCAGATCCAGGGCGCGTTCTCCCACTTCTTGCCCACGAGCATTGCTTCGAAGAACCGGGGAGTCTCGACCACTTCCCACCGGGCCTGCTCGACCTTGCCGTCCTTGATCGAGATCTTGATGTTGCCGTGGCCTTCGACCCGGGTGAGGTGTTTGATATCGATCGTTTGGTTGAGCTTCATGAATTCCTCATTTTATAGTCACTTTTAAAAGCAGTTTTCTCACGAAGCCACGAAGTCACGAAGAACGGCTTATAATCAGATACTTGTCAGTGTCATTCTTCGTGTCTTCGTGCCTTCGTGTGAGACAACGTTGCCGTTCGGAAGTTATGCTTTTGTTTTGATCGCTTTTCTCATTTCGCCAGCATGCTGACTGAACCCTCCGAAGCACTCCAGGCGGTCGAGCATGGTCTCCTCGGAGAAGCCGTTCTTCTTCATGATCTCCTTCATCTGTTCGATGTTCGCGTCCACCGCCGGTCCGCGGCAGCCCCAGCAGCCGAACCGGTTATTGGGACACCAGGAATCGCAGCCGCCGCGGGTGATCGGGCCCAGGCAGGGTTCGCCGAGGTCGTAGAGGCAGGTGTTCTCATTTGCCTTGCACTCCATGCAGACCGGATACTTGGGCTGCACAATGGCCTTGCCGAGGACCACGTTCGTAACGATTTTCTCGACCTCTTCCTTCTTTACCGGACAGCCGAATATCTGGAGGTCCACTTTCACATGGGCATCGAGCGGCTGGGCAATATCGTTCGTCTCGATCGCATGAGAGCCGTAAACCTCCTTTTTGACCCAGGTCGGATCGTTGAAACGGTTCTTGAGCTGGTTCACGCCGCCAAAACAGGCGCAGGAACCAAAAGCAACAAGCACCTTGGCCCGCTCGCGGATCGTCTTGATCCGGTCGACCTCGTCGGAACGGGTTACACTTCCTTCAATGAACGCGATATCGTAATCTTCGTTCTTCTCGGTCATGGCCTCGCGGAAGGCGCGCACATCCACGAGCGACAGGAAGTCCAGAAGCGATGCCTCGTTGTTCACGATCTGGAGCTGGCATCCTTCGCAGGAGGACAGCTCGAAAAAGGCCACTTTCGGCTTTGAAACTGGAATCCCCAGGTAGGTCCGCTGTACTGTCTGGTTCGCGCTCAAGTTGATCACCTCAAAGGCAAAACAATATTAGCCACGGAAGATGCGGATAAAAACAAATCTAAAATAAATTATGACACTGAAGACACTGACAAAGCTATGAAACATCTTTTGATCGTTCTTAGTATTTTTTAGTGTCCTCAGTGTCTAATTCCTCCGCCTCTTCAGGCCGTTATCCGCATCTTCCGTGGCAAAAGAAATTTCAAATTGCCTCTTTCAGGTTCATAACGGTCCAGTAATCGAACACCGGCCCCTTGAGGCAGGTGTAGGTGGAGCCGACGTTGCAGCGACAGCATTTGCCCATGCCGCAGTGCATGCGCCGCTCCAGGGAAACGAACATCTTCTGCATGGGCACGCCGCGTTCGGCCAGCATGGTGCAGACAGACTTGAACATCACCGGCGGGCCGCAGACAATGGCGTAGGTCTGCTCGATGAAGGTATCGGGCCTGCTCTTGATGATATCCTCCAGGATCTTCGGAATGTACCCCACCGGGCCGTCCCAGCCGTTGTCGGTTTTTTCGAGGATAACGTGAAGGTTGATATCGTCCTTTTTCCACATTTCATACTGGAACTTGAAAAGCATCCGGGACTGGTCGCGCGTGCCGTACACGATGTCCACGTGCTCGAACATGCTGCGGTGCTCCTGCACATGGGCGATGGGAGACCGGAGCGGGGCAAGGCCCAGACCGCCGGCGATCAGCAGGATGTTGCCGCCGTGCATCCGTTCCATGGGGAAGCTGGTGCCGAAAGGGCCGCGAATGCCGACCCGCGCGCCCCGGGCAGCGCGGGACAGGACGCCGGTGAGATTTCCTGCGGTCCTGATGCAGAGCTCCATGTCCTCGTGGTTGCTTGGCGATGAAGAGATCGAAAAAGGCGCTTCGCCGATGCCCGGCAGTTCGAGCATGATGAACTGGCCGGGCCGGAAGGAGAAGTGCCTGCGGTCCTCGGCGTCAATGATGCGGATGCGGTAGAGGTTCTCTAATTCCGTAAGCTTGTACACACTGGTGATCTCAGCCTTGTAGGTGTACTCGAAACTGCCGAGGTCGGAGATGCGGTGGTACTTATGATGGCGGGGCACGACATCGTGAAATGCCAGACGGTGGTCCATGTTTACTGCTCCTCTCCCCGGACGCTGGCGATCACCTCGGGTACGGTGATCCCTGCGAGACAGGCTTCGCCGCAGCGGCCGCAGCCCACGCACAGCGACTCCTCATAGGCCTCAACGAATCCGCGGTGCTTGTGGTAGTAGCGGTACTTGAGACGGCTGCTCCTCTCGGGCCGGAAGTTGTGGCCGCCGGCGACCTCGGCAAAGTCCACGACATTGCAGGAATAGAGCGTCTTGGTCTTGACCGCCTTCTGGAGCGACGGGTCAACGGATTCCTCGACCCCGTAGCAGTAGCAGGTGGGGCAGACATTGGCGCAGGTTCCGCAACCCAGGCATTTGTCGCCCCACTGCTTCCAGACCGGGGACTGGAACTCCATGTCCAGAATCTTGGTCAGGTCCGTGGTGTCCACACGCGCGGTGAACTTCCGGTTCTTCTCCGCGATGGTCTTCATGTACTGCACGTGGTCGTCCTCGGAAAGGTCAGCGGTCCGGAGGTCCTTCACCATCTCAAAAGCCTCGGCGGACTGGATCTCGATGAAGTACTTGTCGCCGATGTCAGTGATATTCAGATCAAAACCGTGATGGACCGTGTCGGCGCCCATGGACCTGCAAAAGCAAAAAGGCTGGGGCTCGCATCCCGTGCCGATGATGAACATGTTCATCCGCTTTGCCGCGTAGTAAGGCATGGGATAGACCGGCCCCATCAGCACCTTGTCGAGTTTATTGAGCGCGTTGATGTCACAGGCATGGAGCCCGAAGAACACCAGCGGCTTGTCGATGTTATAATCGATGGTCTTGGTCCAGTCGTCGTCCTTCATCCGGAATGTGGCAAGTTCCTCGCGGAAGGGAAGGAAGTAGCGCTTTGCCGGAAGCTTGGTGGTGGTGTAGTCAAGCCGGAGGATCTTGAAATCCTTTACTTCCTCAAAAGCATAGAGCGGCCTGCCGTTGCGGTCTTTGCCTGTTTCAACCGGTCCCACGACAGTGTTCTTCTCAGCGAGCATATCAAAAAGCGATCTGAGCTCAGGCTTGTCAATAACGCGGAACAGCATGGCGACCTCGTTCAATGGATGCTGATGTGATGGCGGTGCGTGTTACAAAGTAATTATAGCAGGAGATATTACGTGGGAGTGCAATTTACTGTTCTTTGGCAGGTCAGAAAGGGCGTGGGGGCCTACAAGGATTGCGCAAGTCGGTGAAGCGTCGGAAAAGAGTCAGCGACCGCCGCAGTTTCTTCCTTCAAAAGCCTGATTGCTTCGGGAATGTGTTTCCTGAAATATGCTTTGCCTTTCACCATGGTCAGGAATCCATAGGCGCCGAGCGCCTGCATGTGCCTCTGGAGACGGCAGGGGATCAGGCTTCGGCGGAAGATCTGCTCGTCGAATCCAAGAGCAGCCTTCTTCATCTCTTCTATATAGTAAACAAGCAGCCGGTCGCGCAGGAGGTCATGCAGCCGGTAATAAGGGTCCCAGAGGATCGATGCGATGTCGTAGGCAGGCGGGGCCATGCGCGCTCCCTGGAAATCGATCACCTGAACGGTGTGATCGCTGATCATGATGTTCTGGGACTGGAAGTCACGGTGGATGATGGTCCTGGGACAGTCATCAACGGTCCTGGCAAGCCTGTGGAACTCCTCTTCCAGCTCCGGCCTGTTCTTGAGATCGATCCCTAGATATCCCTGAACAAACCGGTCGAGAAAATAGTTCGTTTCCCACCGCAGATACTCGTAATCAAAGATCCGCGCCTGGAGCAGGGGGCAGGAACCGACACCCTCCGTTGCACGGGAGTGGAGCTTGACCGCAACATCCAGTACGCTTTTGTAAATGTTCCTGATCTGATCAGCTGTGCGCGGGAGCTTGAGATAAGCGTACAACGACCGGTCTCCCAGGTCCTCGAACAGTGCCCGTTTTGCAGTGTGGTGAGACGCGAGCAGCTTCGGCACCGGCACGGCATGGGATTCGAAGAACCGCGTATAGACCAGGTGCCGCTCGAAGTCCGGATCATCGGGCCGGCATTCCATCAGGACTGCGGAACGCTCCCCCTGCCTGATGCGATAGTAGCGGCGGTCCGAGCCGCCGAGACCGATCAAGAAAGCAGGGACAGGAAGTGCGGAGTGCGGAGTGCGGAATGCGAAATGGGAGTCGGAAGCGAAATGCGGGGCAAAAAGAGGGTCCGACAGGTGCACGGTTATTGTTTCAGCAGCGGTTTTCGCTGGCTGCATTTCCGATTCGTGAAGATCGATCGCATAGTCCGGTCCGATGATCCGGTTCCGGTGTTCGCCGGTCACGATGGCGCCGGGCATGATAATGCAGTTCCTGAGCTTCGCGCCTGCTCCCACGGTGCTGTAGTTCTCCGCCGCGAGGTAGCCGTCGGCCTCGATGTCTCCGCAGGACGCGGAAGGGGAAATATAGATCGTCTCGCCGTCCTTTGCAAGCGCATCAAGCACTGCCCTGCTGTAGGTCGCGGGATTGCCCACGTCGTTCCAGTATGCTCCGGTGACGTCATAGGCCCGGACCTTGTGGCCGGCCCTTGACGCGGCGATCCAGGCAACGGTTGCGTGGGAAACGCCGTCGGGCAGGAACTTCAGAATTTCAGGCGAATACACGGCGATGCCGGTATAGGCAACCTTGTCGGCAACCTTCGTGGGGTCGGGTCTAGATGCGCCGGGATTCTCGACATCGATTATCTGGTCCTGTTTGTCGATGACCACATTGCTCAGTTCCGGCAGCCTGTGGCAGACCAGCGTTGCCATATTGCCTGAAGATAAATGTGTCTCGATCAGCTTGGCAAAATCGATATCCAGCAGGATGTCCGAGTTGTGGACAATGAAGTGGTTGCCCAGGAGAAAGCTTTCAGCGTTCTTGAGCGCTCCGCCGGTGCCGAGGATCGGGTCCTCAGGAAAGAAGGTGAAGCGATCCCGCCAGGGAGACATGGCAGCCCAGTTCATGAGCATCCGGGGCTTCCAGTGCAAATTCATGCCGATCTTGTTGTCGCAGACCTCGGTCAGTTTCTCGGCAATGCCCTGGATGATAGGCTTGCCCAGGACAGGAAGGAGCGGTTTGGGGATATGGTTCGTGGCCGGCCGGAGCCGTTCGCCGAGCCCGGCAGCGGGGAGGAAGATGTTGATGGGGAATTTATTCATGTGCTAGTATCAATAAGCCTTAAAAGTCAACTGCATTCTCGCGCGGAGGCGCAGAGGCGCAGGGGACGTCAAAGGCAATTTCTTGGGTTAGAAACTAAAAAATCAATCTTCAAGTCCATTTACGCAGCGAGTTATCCCGTTCTTCATTAGTTCTTCGCCGAAGTTCAGAAGGTATCCGAGTTTAAGGCCGGTCAAACGGATATGTGTTTGAACCTGCTTTTTGTGCGCTGCGGATGCGTGTTCAACTGATTTCAGCTCGACGATAACTTTACTTTCAACAATAACGTCAGCCCGGAATCCCTCATCGAACTGTATCCCTCGAAACTGTATCGGAATGGGTATCTGGCGGTCAACAGTCAAGCCCTGTTCTCGCAAGACATGAACCAAGGCAACCTCATAGACGCTTTCCAGCAAGCCCGGTCCCAATTCTCGATGGACTTCAATCGCCGCTTCGACAATGATCGTCCCGATCTCGTTCTCTGTCATTCAGGTTCCCTGTGTCTATTCTTGGCACCCGAAACATGTTTTTTGGTTCCAATAGAGCAAATTCGATTACGAAAAGCCAAAACAAGAAAAGCTCTCTCGCGCAGAGGCGCTGAGGCGCTGAGTATTGCTTTGAGACCAGGACCTGATTCTAAGATTGTGCCTTCCCTGCGAGCTCTGCGCCCCTGCGCGAGACCGTTTCGAGGTTCGCTTCTTCCTTCCATGACAGCGTCAAGTTGTTTGCGTTCTTGAACTAGATTGGCTTTCCCCTGCGGCTCCGCGCCTCTGCGGGAAAACCGGTTTTGTTCTATTTATACAACAGATAATGCTTCCGAATCTTCTCGAATTCCCTCGCCTCTTCTTTCCACCATGCCTCCATCTCCTTCACATCCTTCCACGCCTCGATGTCCTTTCGCAGACGGTCGGTGCCGGCGAGGATGTCAATGGGCATGTTGATCTCTTCATATTCATAGGGCGGCTGTTTCCAGGCGAACTCCCGGGGCCAGGTATTGTGGATCGCTTTCAGGATCGCCACGCCGGTCCTGAAAGGCAGGAACTTCTCCCGGTCCGTGATGTGGATCTGGGCTCCGCCGCAGAGCCTGCCGCAGTGCTTCTGGAACGTGGGCTGGAAATACATGGGGCGGAACACCACGCCAGGCAGCTTGAACTCCTTCAACAGGTTGACGAGGGTCTCGGGATGGATAAAAGGCGCGCCGAAGATCTCAAAAGGACGCGTTGTGCCGCGGCCTTCGGAAAGGTTCGTGCCTTCGAGCAGGCACATGCCCGGGTACACGATCGCGCTGTCGAGTATCGGAATGTTCGGCGACGGCAGGACCCAGGGAAGGATTGTTTCGTCGAACCACATCTTCCTTTTCCATCCCTCCATGGGCACCACCCGATAATGCATGCCGGGATAGAAAGCGTCTTCCAGGTAATGGCCGATCTCGGCAATGGTCATTCCATGGCGCACAGTGATGGGACGGAGTCCGACAAAGGAGGCAAAACCGGGCTTCAGGACCGGTCCCTCGGTAAAGCGACCGGTGATCGGATTCGGCCGGTCAAGGACCACCACGGCTTTGCCCGCCTCGTGGCAGGCCTGCATGCAGAGATCAAGGGTCCAGATAAAGGTGTAGTACTTGCTGCCGATGTCCTGCATGTCAATGGCCAGGACATCGATATGCTTCAGCATTTCCAATGTCGGCTTCCGCACTTCCCCGTAAAGGCTGTAGACCGGCAGGCCGGTGGCGGGATCGCGGAAACCCTGCCACTCGACCATGTTGTCCTGGGTCTGGCCAAGGATGCCGTGCTGGGGGCCGAAGAGCGCTGCAAGCTTGAACTTCTTCGATCTTCTGAAGACGTCAACAGCATGCTCAAGCTTGCTGTTCACGCTCGCAGGATGGGCAACGAGCCCCACACGGCTGTTTTTGAGGTCTTTGGGCCAGAGTTTCTCGACAAGGTCGAGTCCGGTAAAGGTTTTCCTAGGTGACGGCATGGACGGATTATAGTTGCTCACTCCGGGAAGTGCAACAGGAAATTCCGGGAAACCCATTCCGGGAAACCCTGCTTGACAGGCTTTGAACATGGATGATACACTGAAGCTGTTTTGATCATCATGTCGGTGTCGCGAGTTCCTGCCTAAAGGGGATACCATGAAAAAAGCGTTCTTCCTGCTCTTTCTCTGTGGCTTGATCCTTGCCCTGAACAACACTGCCCTTGCCCTGTATCAATGGGTAGATAAAGAGGGCAATCTCCATATCTCTGATTATCCTCCGGGGGAGAGTAAAGCGGCAGAGGAACAGGCTGCTCCGGAACCGGAAAAACCGCGAGCTGTTCCGCAACCATCACCAGCTGTGATACCGCCTCCACCATCGCCGGTTAAAGCATCTCCAGCGCCAGCACCCGCTGCACCAGGACCGACCCAGCAGGCGCCTGAGGCGGTAATTCCCCAGCCCGCATCGGTCCCGACGATCACCATGCAAGCTGCTCCAGTGACGCAGCCTGCGCCGATAGAGACCCAGCCGCAACCCATGCCTTTCAGCGCGCCACAACCGGGGCAAAACCCTCCGCCAGGGCTGGTAGCTGCTGTAGTCGGCGGTTTTTTAATGGTGATCATGGTCATCGGTTTAGCGGTATATATCTATTCTTCGCTCTGCCTGTATCTGATCGCCAAGAAGCGGAACCTTGACGAGGCCTGGGCAGCCTGGATCCCGCTCCTGCAGATGTGGCCTCTCATGAGCGCAGCGGGAAAACCGCTCTGGTGGATCATCCTGTTGTTCATTCCCTTTGTCAACGCCGTTATCGGCATCTATCTCTGGATGTGTATTGCCGAGAACCTGGGAAGGAACAAGTGGCTCGGCCTGCTCATGCTGATACCTGTCGTGAACTTTGTGTTCATGGGCGTGTTGGCGTTTTCCAAGTCGGAGTGATCTTGAGTCGGCGGGTGGGTTGGGTAGAACGTCCTTATGTAAAATCCGACGTCGATTTGGCAGAATACTCGTAGTAGCGCAAGGGACCGAAAATCTCGGGCTTTAATGCGTTACATCCGACTTACCGACTAACTCCAGCGTGCAATTCTAGGATTTTGTAGAGATTTATTCCCCACCTAATAACATTCGCTGTTTTCTTATAAATCCGTTGACAAGGAATCAATTCCGTGTGAAATTAGCTAGCAAACTATGACTAAATCAATACATCGTAAGAAACACAGCATAACAAAGGCGAATGTAGTAAGAGAAACAGCTCGCCAGTATTTGCCTCCAATCAAGTTGGTGGACTCTGTGATTTTTCAGGGCGACGCGCAGCACATTTTAGCTCGTTTACCGAAAGAATCTGTTCAATGCGTTGTAACATCTCCTCCCTATTGGGGACTTAGGGACTATAACATCGACGGTCAAATTGGGCTTGAAGAGACCCTTCCGCAGTTCATTAATAGGCTTGTGACGATATTCCGGGAAATCCATCGTGTTCTTAAACCTTCAGGTACTGTATGGCTTAATATCGGAGACGGATATACGAGTGGCAATCGAGGTTGGCGTGCTCCCGATAAGAAGAATCCAGCGCGGGCTATGTCTGTGAGGCCAAATACCCCCGAAGGCCTGAAGCCGAAAGATCTTATAGGAGTTCCTTGGAGATTAGCTCTTGCTTTGCAACAGGATGGCTGGTTTTTGCGTAGCGACATCGTCTGGAATAAGCCAAATGCCATGCCCGAGAGCGTCAAGGATCGTCCAACGCGCGCGCATGAGTATATCTTCATGTTTTCAAAGAATGAGAAGTACTACTACGATTATGAAGCTATAAAGGAGCCACGTGACGACGGAAAGGGGCAGCGGAACAAGCGAAGTGTATGGGACATCAATACGGAACCGTTCAAAGAAGCTCATTTCGCAACCTTCCCTTCTAAATTGATTGAGCCTTGTATTAGCGCTGGAAGTCGAGCTGGCGATTTTGTGCTTGATCCCTTCTTTGGCTCGGGCACAGTCGGTGTCGTCTGCAATCGGCTCGGTCGGAAGTATATAGGCATTGAATTGCATCCGGCGTACATTGCTCTCGCAGAAAAAAGGATGGCATCGAATAATGGGACGAATGGTGACAATAAGTCTAAGTAATCCGGACCTACAGGTTGATTTTGCTGCAGCATTAGTGCAACTGCGAGATACGTATCTTCAAGAGGCACTCTTTACTACAGTGAAGAAGATAACGTTGCGATTAGTAGACAGGGATCTGGCGGAATTCGCGACAGATTCTGATTTGGCACTACTTGCCTCGAAAGGACTTCGCGGGGAAATCATCTTTGCAACTCCTACGATTCTGCGCGCCAACCCGTATTTGCTGGGTTACTATCGGTTGCTCCTGGGCTACAGTCAAAAACAGTTCTATACGGCTAGTACAGGGTGTGGCAAATTTAAAGCAATGGAGGCGGACGGTCAGTTGTCATCGACTTGTGAAACTTCGCTTAAAGACTTGTGTAATGGGCTAAACAAGGCCTCATCCTACCTATTGAATTCGATGCTCGCTACTTCTCTAACGAGATCATTTCTAGATGATCTGACTCTCCTGACGCTCGGGCCTCAATTAAGAGGTGGGACAAACGTAAAGATTGGCGCACGTGGTATTGTGCTCGTATTTGATGCGATAAAGGCTATTGTTGAGGATAATGTCACTCGAACTTCCACAAGAGTCATTGAGATAGTTAATGCAGCCTCTCGGAAAGTATTGATTGAGTTTGCATCGGACCCAGATATTGTCATTCGGGAACAGCTCTGCTCTCGCAAAGAGGATTACAGAAATATCATCGCTATTGAGATAAAAGGCGGAACGGATTTTTCTAACATACATAACAGAATTGGTGAAGCTGAAAAAAGCCACCAAAAAGCGAAGGCACAAGGTTTTGCCGAATGCTGGACGGTTGTAAATGTCGATCGGATTGATATTCCTACTGCGATGCGAGAATCACCCTCTACTAACAGGTTCTATCGTCTGTCTCAAATAGTTAGTGGGGAAGGTGCTGAGTACAGTGATTTCGAAGGTCGAATACGATCACTAACAGGAGTGCCAAGCAAGTCGAAAAAACGAAAGAAGAAGTAATGCAATTGTTCCAATCAGTGTGCTCCTACCCCCGGTTTGGTCAACTCGTAGGTTGGGTCGAACGGTTCATATGGAGCCCAACGAATCATGATTGAGAGATGTTGGGCAAGATGAATCCTTTTACCAAACCTACCAACTCAGGGTATCGCAAGAGACCGAAGATGTCGGGTCTCGTTGCGCTCTACCCTACCTACGAATCCTGCTCATCAGAACCACCCCACCTAACCTCCCCTTATTACCAAAAGTAGGCGCCTCTAGGGGGAGGGAGGCATCTGCCCCTACCTTGACACCTGCCCGCCGCTCTCCTACAATTGAACCAGAGATACCCGTCACGTGGAGGATTCCGTGAACATCAAGGATTTCGAGGTCGCACTTGCTGATCTTCGCCGCACTGCCGATCCCGCGGAGTTTCCCTTTGCTACGACCGCGGAACTGTCCACACGCGAGGATGTGATCGGCCAGCAGCGCGCGGTGAGCTCTTTGGAGTTCGGCCTGGGGATCAAGAACCACGGCTACAATATCTACGTGTCCGGCGTGCCGGGTACGGGCAGGAACAGCATTGTCCGGTCCATTGTAAAGCGGATCTCCCTGGGACGGCCGGTGCCCGAGGACTGGTGCTTCATAAACAACTTCAAGGACGCAGACCGGCCCCACTCGATCAAGCTCGCGCCGGGCAGGGGGCGGGAGTTCCAGCATGACATGGAAAAGTTCATAGAGCTCATGCTGGCCGAGATCCCCAAGGTATTCGAATCCAAGGAGTATGAAGAGCAGAAGACCGGGGTCCAGGAACAGCTTGAGCACGCCAAGGAGGTCCTGTTCGAGGACACAGCGCACCGGGCGCAGGACCTGTCCTTCCAGCTTACGGTGACGCGGACCGGGATCGTGAAGGTCCCGCTGTTCAAAGGCAAGACCTTGCAACCCGAGGACGCGGAAAAGTTCACGCCCGAGCAGCGGCTCGAGATCGAGGACCGCGAAAAGAAGGTCGATGCCGAGATCCGCGATTTCCTGTCCAAGGCGCGCCTGCTCGACAAGGAGGCGCAGGAGAAGATCCGCGAGCTGAACCGCAAGATCGCCCACTTTGCCATGGGTCACCAGCTGGATGACCTGAAGGTGAAATATCGGGATAATCCGCGCATACCCGACTATCTGAGCGAGGTGGAGGAGGACATTCTCGGGAATCTGAAGGAGTTCCTTGGCCAGACGCCGGAACTGCCGTTCCATATCGAGGGAATGGACCGCCAGGCCCTGCTGGAACGCTACCGGGTAAACGTGCTCGTTGATAATTCCAGGACCAGGGGCGGGCCGGTCGTGGAAGAAGCGAACCCGACCTACAATAACCTCGTCGGCAGGATCGAACGGAAAGCGCGGTTCGGCGCGCTGTTCACGAACTTCACCATGATCAAGTCGGGCTCCGTGCTCCAGGCGAACGGCGGATATCTGATCATGAACGCGCTGGACGTGCTGCGGAACCCCTTTTCCTGGGACGCGCTCAAAAGGATCATCAAGAAGAGCGAAGTGAAGATCGAGGATATCGCCGAGCTCTACGGCGTTTCCACGGCCGGGATCAAACCCGAACCGATCCCGGTTTCGGTCAAGGTCATCATGCTCGGCAGTCCCTGGCTGTACTACCTGCTGTACTCCTATGATGAGGACTTCCGGAGCATCTTCAAGGTCCGGTCGGATTTTGACACACAGGTAAATGATTCGGCCGATGAAAAGCAGCGGTACGCGAATTTCATAGGAAACATGGCGGCGGAGGAGAAACTGCTGGCATTCACCCGCGAGGCGGTCGCGGGGATCGTGGACCACGCGGCCCGGCTTGCGGAGAAGAAGGGTAAGCTTTCCCTGCGCTTCAGCGATATTTCCGATATTGTGCGTGAGGCATCGTACTGGGCAGGAGAGGGCGGAGCAGCGGTTGTCGGAGCGGATCATGTGGACAAGGCGCTTGATGCCAGGATCTACCGGGGAAATCTTCTTGAAGAACGCATCCAGGAACTCCTGACCGACGGGACCATCCTGGTGGATGTGAGCGGCGCGGTAGCCGGCCAGGTGAACGGCCTGTCGGTCTACGACCTTGGGGACTTTTCCTTTGGCAAGCCGTCGCGGATAACCTGCAGTGTTCATCTGGGGAAGGCCGGCGTGGTGGACATCGAGCGGGAGGCCAAGCTCTCCGGCCGGATCTACAACAAGGGCGTGCTGATCCTGTCAGGCTATCTTGGCGGAACCTATGCACGGGACAGGCAGCTTTCCCTTTCCGCGAGCATTGCCTTTGAACAAAGCTACGGAGATATTGAAGGCGACAGCGCCTCGATCGCCGAGCTGGTCGCGCTTCTGTCGGCGGTCACCGGCGTCCCGGCGCGGCAAGACTTCGCGATCACGGGATCGATCAACCAAAAGGGAGAGGTCCAGCCCATCGGCGGAGTGAACGAGAAGATAGAAGGATTCTTCGCAGTATGCAAGGCACGGGGGCTTACCGGCGACCAGGGCGTGGTGATCCCCCGGAAGAATGTCATGCACCTCATGCTGAAAAAAGAGGTCGTCCAAGCGGTCAAAGAAGGGAAGTTCCGTATCTACGCGGTCTCGACCGCGGATGAGGCGCTCTTCCTCATGACCGGAGTCGTTGCTGGAGAGCGGAAGACCGACGGGACCTGGCCTGAGGGGACGTTGAATTATCTTGTGGACAAGCGGCTGAAGGAAATAGCGAAGAAGCTTAAGGCCGATGAAAAGGCCGAGGCCAAGGATAAGGAAAAGGAAAAAGAAAAGAAGGAAGAGAACAACGAGACACCGCCGCCCAAGCCGACCGTGCCGGGTGGACCGGGATAAAGAATCCTTGAAACTACAAAGGCGAGGCCCTGTTTTCGCGCAGAGACGCGGAGACGCAGAGAAAAGCAGATCAGGAACCTTTAATTCAGCCACGGAAGACGCGGAAGAAGCAAAGCATTTCCTCCGTTGGTTTTAAAGCCGAGATTAAGGCTTTTGATTTTTCCGCCTCTTCCGTGGCCATTTTTCTTTTGCCGTTCCCTGCGCCTCTGCGTCTCCGCGCGAGAATGGTTTTGTTTCGATGTTTCTCCAGGATCTATGCCCCTATAACCGGCCTTCCATGGTATAATGCTTCCGCTGTTGGTCATGGGGACAGCAACACTTCATGTACGAATCCATCATTTCCTCGTTCCAGATACCCGGCAGGCTCCTTTCCGCGGAGCGCTTTGGTGCCGGTCTGATCAACGACACCATCCTCTGCGAGTACTCAGCCGATGGCGAGGTGCGCAAGTATATTCTCCAGCGCATCAATGGACAGGTATTTCTCCATCCCGGGCAGGTGATGCAGAACGTTGAGCTCGTGACCGGACATATCCAGGACCGGATGCGGCAGGAGGGGATCGCTGATCCCGAGAGCCTGACGCCGGCCCTGATCTGGACCCGCTCAGGAGGATCCTGTCATGTGGACCAGGGCGGCGGTCACTGGCGCATGTTCCACTTCATCGAGAGCGGAGAGGTATTCGACCGCGTCAGGGACGGGAACCACGCGTACGAGGTCGGAAGGGCGCTCGGACGGTTCCAGGCGCTCGTTGCCGATCTTTCTCCTGAAAAGCTTCACGATACACTTCCGGGTTTTCACGAAACACCCCGTTATCTCGCGGAGCTTGACCGGGCCGTGAAGACCCATGGAGAACATGCGTCCGCAGTCGGTCCGGAGCTTGCTTTTGTTGCGGTCAGGAGGTCGCTTGCGGACAGCCTTCTTGATCCGCTTCGCTCGGCCGCGATCCCGCTCCGGGTCGTGCATAATGATCCCAAGGTGAACAACATCCTGATCAGCAAGGTCACGGGCAAGGCGCTCTGCATGGTGGACCTGGACACGGTGAAGCCGGGTATCGTGCATTTCGACTTCGGCGACTGCGTCCGCTCGGCAGCGAATCCGGCGGGAGAGGATGCGGAAGACCTGAACAGCGTGGCTTTTGAGACGGGCTGGTACGAAGCCCTGACCCGGGGATACCTTGAAGAAGCAAAGTTCCTGACCACGGCCGAGATCGAACTCCTCCCCCTGTCCGTGCGTGTCATAACCTTTGAGCTTGGCATCAGGTTCCTTTGCGATCATGTTCAGGGAGACACCTATTTCAGGACACGCTATCCCGGGCACAATCTGCACAGGGCGCGGGTGCAGTTCCGGTTGCTGGAGAAGATGGAAGAGGCGTTGAATAAATAAGTATCAAGACCTGTTTCGCGCAGGGACGCAGAGCTCGCAGGGAAGACAAGTATCAAAGAACATGACCACGTCTTTGAGGTTTTCCCAGCGTCTCAGCGCCTCTGCGCGAGGACGGTTTTGGTGTGTCAGCCTTGTCTCATAATAAAGGAGCAGCCATCATGCCGACCAAGATCGTGATCACCGTGAACCGCGTAAAGCTCGACGGGGAACTGTACGATACCCCCTGCGCTCAGGCGATCGCTAAACTGCTGCCGCTGTCCGAGCGGCCGTCCGAGTGGGGCGATGAGTTCTACTTCGAGATCCCGGTCACCTGCGCGTCAGATCCCACTGCGACCACGAAAGTGCGGGTAGGGGACATCGGGTACTGGCCCCAGGGAAAAGCTCTTGCCATCTTCTTCGGCCGTACGCCCATGAGCACCGGGCCGGAACCGGTGCCTGCGGGACCGGTGAATTCCGTTGGGAGGATCATCGGAGACGCAGCGGTTTTGCAAAAGGAAAAGGGAACACGGAAGATCAGGATCGAGAAGGCGTGATGAGCGGATCAAGAACCTTTTTCTGCCACGGAAAATGCGGAAGAAGCAGGGCGATTGCTCCAGGGTTTAAAACCCAAGGGTAACGTCTTTGAATTTTCCGCTTTTTCCGTGGCTATCGTTTTTGCCGTCCTCCGCGCCTCTGCGTCTCCGCGCGAGATAAGGATTTTGATGTGATCATTTTGAATACTTGTCGAAAGACAGCTTATCTTGGTTGCCTGATCGCATTGCTCTCCGCTTGCGGCACCATGCAGAACGGCCGGGGCTGGGGCCAGGATGCGACCCTCACGCCGGGATGGGACCGTGTGGGCAGGGCCGCGCTGAACGCCATGGCCGCACCCGAGACCTGGGCGCCTGCCGCGGGTGCCGCGGCATTTCAGATAGGCCACGCTGACCAGCGGGTGTCTGACCGGGCAATGAGGAGCAATCCGGTATACGGCTCCCGCCATACCGCCGACCGCGTGAGCGACCAGCTGCTGTATGCCAGCGGAGCGGTCTGGGTCATTTCCGGGGCAGCGGCGCCGAGCGGAGAGGGGGCGGGCGAATGGACCCTGAACAAGATCAAAGGATTCACCATCGAGGCCGGCGGCGGGCTTGCGGCACTGGGCCTGGTCGAGATCACGAAAAAGGGAACGGACCGGGAACGGCCGGACCATACCGACCGGGAAAGCTTTCCCTCGGGCCATGCAGCGGGCGCATCCTACTTTCTCACCCTGTCGTCGCGCCATGTTGACACCTTTGGGTGGTCGCCCGCTGCGGTGACCGCGAGCCGCATCGGTCTCGGCACGATCACGGCTGCGACCGCCTGGGCACGCGTCGAGGCAGGCCAGCATTACCCGTCAGATGTGCTGGCCGGGATCGCCGTAGGTCATTTTTTCGGAGCTTTTGTGACCGACGCGTTCATCGGGGCTGATAATCCCCTGAATGCCCTGGTCCTGTTTGAACCGGCAAAAGGCGGAGGAGTGGCGATGGTGCGGTTCGATTTCTGATACAATCGAAATCAAAAGGCATGTGTCGCGCAGTGGCGCAGAGTACGCAGGGAAGTCTAGGTCCCGGGACTGAATTTCGGTTTCAAGAACTCCTCTGCGCCTCAGCGCCTCTGCGCGAGATAAGTCGCTTATCTGCCTTGCCTTTGAAAAAGGAGCTCCCTTCATGGTAACCCTTGCAGATATCCAGCAGGCCCGGGAAAAGATCTCACCCTACATCCACCGAACGCCCCTGATCCGGTCCAACTCCCTGAGCACGATGACCGGCGCTGACGTCCATTTGAAGCTTGAGAACCTCCAGAAGACCGGGTCCTTCAAGGTCCGGGGCGCATTCAATAAACTGCTCCGCGTTCCTGAAGGCCGGGTGATCGCGGCATCCATGGGCAACCATGCCCAGGCGGTCGCCTATGCAGCCGCGTCCCTGGGAAAACGCAGCGTGATCGTGATGCCTGAGAGTGCCGCCATTGTGAAGCAGGAGGCTACGCGGGGATATGGAGCGGAGGTCGTGCTGAAGGGGGAGCGGTTCCAGGAAGCGCTCGATCTCGCCCGTTCGCGGACCGATGCGGTCTTTATTCATCCCTTTGATGATGACGACGTGATCGCAGGCCAGGGTACCATCGGAATCGAAATCCTCGAAGACCTGCAGAACATCGATGCGGTGCTTGTGCCGGTCGGCGGCGGCGGTCTGATCGCGGGCATCGCAGCGGCAGTCAAGGCCCGTTCACCGCGCACCCAGGTCGTCGGCATCCAGACCGAGTCCGCGACCTCCGCGTGCCGTTCGTTCCGGGGAAAGCGTCTGTGCGAGCACGTGCCGGGAAACACGATCGCCGACGGCATCGCCGTGGGCCTGGTGGGAGAGCGGACCCTGGAGGTGATCACGGCCCAGGTGGACGATATGGTGACCGTGACCGAGGACGCCATAGCGCGGGCGATCCTGCTCTTCCTGGAGCGCAAGAAGCTCGTGGTCGAGGGTGCGGGCGCGGTGACGCTCGCGGCGCTCCTGGAGCATGGTGACCGGTTCCGCGGAAAGCGGGTGGTCCTGGTGCTGAGCGGCGGGAACATCGATTTCACGCTCGTGGACAGGATCATCCTGAAGGGCCTTGTATCGAGCAACAGGATCAGCGTGTTCAGCATGGTCCTCGACGACGTTGCGGGCAGCCTGCACCGGGCCACGGGCCTCATCGCGGAAGCCCGTGCGAACATCGTTGATGTGGTCCATGACCGTCTTGCCGGAGGCGTCCCTGTGGGCAAGACACGTGTGCTGTTCACGGTAGAGGTCCGGAACAGCGGCCACCTGTCGGACCTCTTTGCGCTGCTGCGCGCACAGGGGCTCTCGGTAAGCGCTGATACCTGACCGCCGGGAACACAAGAGACCTCTTCTTTTTCCCCGGCTGCTGTGCTATTATGCGACCGTGAACGAACAACCGGCCATCTTCCGCAGATCAGAACATTCCCTTTCCCGCTCGTGGATCAGTCCCAATGCCCTCCGTGTTCTCTACCGGCTCAAGGAAAGCGGGCATTATTCCTATCTTGTCGGCGGCGGTGTGCGCGACCTCCTTCTGGGCCGCGAGCCCAAGGACTTCGATATCGCGACCGACGCCCGTCCGAACGAGATCAAGAAGATATTCCGGAACTGCCGGCTTATCGGCCGCCGGTTCCGGCTCGCGCACATCCATTTCCATGACGAGATCATCGAGGTGGCGACCTTCCGGTCCAATGCGCCGGAACCGGAACCGGAAGCAGCGATGCCTGCGTCTTCGGCTGAGAGCGTGGCTGCGGAGGCGGCACCTGAAGCAGAGACCTCCGTACCTTCGACCGATATGCAGGGTCCTGAGTCTCCGCCGCCGGCTCCCGAAGCTCCGGTCGAGCGTCCCCGGCCCCCCCGGCACCTGAAAAACGAGGACGGGATGATCCTCCGGGACAACCTGTTCGGCACACCGGGAGAGGACGCGCTCCGCAGGGACTTTACGGTCAATGCCCTGTTCTACAATATCGCGGACTTCAGCGTCATTGACTACGTCGGCGGCATGGACGATCTCAAGAAGGGGCTTATCCGCATTATCGGCGACCCGAGAGTGCGTTTCACCGAGGACCCGGTCCGCATGGTGCGGGCGGTGCGATTCGCGGCAATGCTGGGATTCGAGATCGAGGACGAGACCTATTCCGCGCTGCTGGAGCTCCGGGACAAGGTCGCGCTGGCGTCGAATGCCCGGATGTACGAGGAGATACAAAAGCTCTTCCTGCTCGGTGAAGGCGAGAAAGTGTTCCAGCTGCTCCGGAAGACCGGGCTCTTCGGCGTCATCTTTCCCCATATCGATGCATGGCTCAATACCGAGGACAAAGGCTATCCCCGCACCTCTGTGGGCAAGGCGCTGGAATGGGTCGATGCGTGCGTGCAAACAGGGCGGAAAATACAGCCCCATATGCTTTTCGGCCTCATGTTCGGCCAGTATGTTGAAGAGAAATGGGGACGACTGGCGAAGTCCGGGATGATCCCGCTCGAGGCACTTGACCTGGCCGTTGCCGAGTTCCTTGCTGAGCAGGTCCCGAGGGTCCAGATACCGCGCAAGGTGGCGTTGGCGATCAGGGACATGCTCTGGAACCAGGGCAGGTTCGAAAAGACCCGCGGCAAGACCCCGCTTTATTTTCTCAGGAGGCCGGGATTTCAGGACGCTTTTGAATATCTCCGGTTCACCAGCGAGCTGTCCGGCGAACGGATGGAGCTCCGGATGTGGTGGAAGGAGTTCATCAGGACGAACGCATCCATCCCGGTTCCGGGTGCGGGTCCGCAGGCGATCCCGCCGCGTGAATCGCGGCCGCCGCGGCGTCGCAGACGGAGAAAACGGCCGGGAAGGGACATTGTTAAGTGAGCGTCCGGTTCATGTTGCCCGAATCACGTGGTGGTGGTTGCGGAAGATCGAACATTTAGTATGGGCGATCCTTGATTAATCAAATGGTTGCGGCAGAATAAATATTTTTCTCTTTCCCTTGACGTCCTGCCTTTTTGCGCTATACTCAGAACATTAGAACCAACCACGTTATCTCAAAGAGATTACCTTGGGTTTTGGGGCAGAGGTAACAAGTTTATAGAAGCCTGGATGCACGGTGCGGTGTGCACGCCCTCAGCGAGCAGCAGAGAGGGAAGCCTGAAACACCTGCCAAGGCAATGAAACTGACCCAGCCTCTCCGATGCACAAGACCCAAGGTACGCTTTTCCCTCCAGTAACCTTTCTGTTCATTTCCCCTGAGAAGCGCGATCGTCATGGTATTGCAATTGCTGCTGTTCCGGGCCGCGTTATGTGGCTTTCTGCCGGCTTTTGCATCTCTTGACCGGGAAAGCCGTTCTTGTGAGGCAGGGGGATATGGCAGAACCGCGGGCAAGATCTTACGAATCTTCGAACACTGCTATTCGCTCCGCACCATCTCTGCCACGCATTCTATGTGGTAGGTCCAGGGGAACATGTCAACCGGCTGGAGGCGGTCCAGGCGGTATCCGAAGAGGTGAAGGAATTTCAGGTCCCGGGCCAGTGTCGAGGGATTGCAGGATACATAAACGATCTTTTTCGGCAGAAGCGCCAGGATGCGCTCAAGGGTCGTGAGCGTGGCGCCGGCGCGCGGCGGATCGAGCACGATCACCTGCGGACGGAGCTTTCGCTCGATCAGCGGCTTCAGGCCCTTCTGCAGGTCGTCGGCGATGAATTCCGTGTTGTTGAGTCCGTTCAGTGTCGCGTTGCTCCGCGCATCATCGATAGAGGAGAACCCCGACTCGATGCCGATCGCGCTTTTTGCCCTTTTTGCCAGCGGGAGGGTGAAATTGCCGATGCCGCAATAGAGATCGAGCACCGTTTCCCTTCCGCTGAGGTCCGCAAAATCCAGCACGGTCCTGAGCATGTTCTTGTTCTGGTCCCAATTCACCTGAAAGAAGTTGCCTTCCGTGGCATGCAACGTCATGCCGTCAACGTCGAGCGAAAGTCTGTTCCTGCCGAGCGAAAAGGCCCTTTTCTTCCGTGCAAAACCGGTGATGCCGATGACCTGGGGGAGCAGATCCTTGAGTTTTGCAAAGAAACTCTCTGCCGGGCGGAAGCTGTCGCCTTCGCTAAAGAGCAGAAGATGGACTTCTCCTGCCGGACTCGCGTTCACATGCATCTCCGCGAGCGGGGGCAGCGATTCAGCGATCTTCCGGACAGCGTCAAGCGTGCTGTTGATCAGCGGATGGAGCAGAAAGCCGTTCTCGACCTCCACGAGGTCATAGGAACCCTGGCGAAAGAATCCGAACCGCTGGGTCCCGTCCTTCATCCTGGCGGTGAACTGGGTGCGGAGCCGGTAATGGTCCTTATGGGGCGACGAAAGGATGGGAAGGGTGCGCATCGCATGAAGTCCGGCGCTTCGCGCGATGGTCTCGAGCAGGATCTCCTGCTTCAGCCGGAGCTGGGCAGGGTAGGAAATAAATGGCCAGGTGGCGCCGGTGCACTGCTTCTCTCCGCCGCAGGGCGGATCGACGCGGTCCGGGGACGGTTCAAGGACCTCGAGCGGTTTTGCCGCAAAAATGCCTTTTCGTTTGCTGACCACGGCGATCCGGACAAGCTCGCCGGGCAATACGCCGGAGACGAAGACAGCCTTGCCGTTCTCCAGGTGCGCGAGGCCTTCTCCCCCATGGACCAGCTTTTCGATGCGGACGCGGGCGGATTCGATCATCCGAGGATCTTCTTGATCGTATCCCGGAGGGATGCGAAATCGGCTGATTTGACGATATAGGCTTCTGAGCACCAGCTGCCGAAATCGTTCTTGTACTCCTCGTATGCTGACGAAATAATGACCGGCAGAGCGTTGTCCTTTTCCTTCATTTTGCGCAGGGTCTCGATGCCGTCCATGCCTTTCATGCGCATGTCGAGCGTCACCAGGTCGAACCGGGATCCTTCCATGGCGGCAAGGGCCGAGGCCCCGTCCAGGGCGGTGGTGACCGAATACCCCATGTCTTCCAGCTCTTCCTTGTAGAGCATGCAGATATTCTCTTCATCATCAACGACCAGGATCTTTTTCATACGCAGACCTCCTGTTCCAAATCTAGTATAGCACAGAGCATCCCGTCCGGAAAGGGAATAGGCGAAAACGTTCTGCGCACAGCACGCTGTCAGGCAGACGGCCGTCCGGTTCGCTGATCGCCTGGGATCATGCGTTCGGCCACGGAAACCGGATAGTGAAGAGGGCCCCTGCTCTTTCCTTGTTCCGGCAAAGAATGGTGCCGCGATGGGCCCGCACGATGCGGTGGGTGATCGGCAGGCCCAGTCCGGTGCCGTGCACCTTGGTCGTATAGTAGGGATTGAACAGGTTCTGCATGGCTTCGGGAGTGATCCCGGGACCTGTGTCCCCGACCTCCAGGATGTTCTCCTTCCGATCGGGCAACATGGCGGTCCGCACTGTCAGTACGCCGTCCTTCTCCATTGCCTCCATGGCATTCGTGATCAGGTTCACGACCGCCTGTTTCATCTGGCGGGCGTCGAGGTCGATCTCGGGCATGTCCGGACCGAGCTCCCGCTCCAGACGGATCCCTCGCTGCCGCAGCTCGTCCTCGTAGACTGGCAAGACCTCTTCGAGGACGGCATTCAGGCCGCCCCGCGTCATCTGGGGGGCGGCATTCTTGATGTACGCGAGGTTGTCGTGGATGATGTCCTCGAGGCGGGCTGTTTCGCTCAGAATGATGTCGAGATACTTCTTCATGTCGGGATCGCTCACCTTGCGCAGAAGGCGGCGGGTGAACCCGCCGATGGATACCAGCGGATTTCTAATCTCGTGGGTGATCTCGGCCATCATGGTGCCGAGGGCAGCCATTTTCTCAGACTGGGCAAGCTGTTCATGCATGATCCGTATGTCCTTGTTCATGGTCTCCATGTTGGAATGGATCATGGCATTGTCGATCGCCAGCGCAGCCTGCTGGGCGAACATGGTGAGGAATCGGATGTCGTTGTCCGTGATCGGCCTGGCGGTGAACATGTTGTCGACCAGGATCACGCCCAGGACCCGTCCCTTGGCAACGAGCGGGACCGTCGCGAAGCTGTTCACTTTGAGCAGGTCGCGGAGTTCCTGTTTGACCAGCGCATCGGTCGCGGCGTCGAGAACATTGAAAGCGCGTTTCTGCTGCACCGTGGTTGCCAGAACGCCGTCGGCAGGATGGAGATGCACGCGGATACTGCGTGCGACCGTGTTGATCTCGGTGTCCCGGGACTCGAAGAGCTCTCCGGTCTGAATCCACTCCATAAGGCTTTTATGCTTTCTCGCCACCTCGGTCCATGCCCTGCTGGCCTCGTCCCAGGAGGAGGGGCCGACACCCATCATGCCCTGGAGCACGTTGGTCCGCTCGTTTACCAGCAGCAGGATGGCCCGATTGAATCCCAGGCCGCTGCCGCCCATGGTCGCTGCGGTCAGGATGATCCGGAGCAGCCGGTCGAGGTTGAGGGTCGCGCTCATTGCCGTGCCGATATCGTAGAGGATCGAGAGCTCCTGTGCCCGGCTCCGCGACTCCATGGCGAGCCGCTCCGAGCGTTCGAACATGGCGGCATTCTCGACCGCGACCGCGGCCGAACTTGCGATGGTCGTGAGAAAACGGAGGTCGTCCTCGGAGAAATGCACGCCGTCGCGTTTGTTGAAGAGGGTGATGATCCCGGTGATCCGGTCGTGAAAGAAGAGAGGCACGCTCAGGACGGAGGACCGCGGTCCGCCGGAAGAGGCGGTGAGGTCATGCCGGCTGCCGGTGTCGCTGATCAAGAGAGCCTTTCTCTCCCGCATGACGAGATCGAAAAGCTGCATGCCAAACGCCGCATCCAGGTCCCGCACCGGGTCCTCCACGAAGACCTTGGTCACTTCGATGCGGTCGGTCCTGCCCGAGGAAAGGTTCGTGAGACGGATCGTGCAGCCCTGGGCGGAAAGCGCGCGGGTCGCGCTCTTCGCGATCAAGGAAAGAAGCTGATCAAGATCAAGGATCGAGGTGAGCGCCATCCCGATCTCGTGGATGGTCGCCAGCTCCGAGAGCCGCGACTGGATGCTCTGGAAGAGCTGGGTGCTTCTGATGACCCCGCTGATCTGATTTGCCGTGGTCGTGAGGAGGGTGATCTCGGATCGGGTCGCGCTCCAGGGGGATGCTGAAAGAACGAACAGGACGCCGAGACACCGGTCACCATCCATGATCGGCGCGGCGACCAGGGATTTGAACCGCTCGATGCCGGTCTCGGGGACATACTGGAACCGCGGATCGGTGAAAGGATCGGCGAGCGCGAGCGGGACCTTCTGCTGGGCGACCCAGCCCGCGATGCCCATGCCCAGCGGGAACGTGAGCTTGCCCACGGTCTCCTGGTTCAGTCCCAGGGCCGCTGTGAGCGTGACCGTTGTTCCCTCGGGATCAAGCAAAAACACCGACGCGCCGTTACGGCCCATGCCCCGCATGACCACGTCGAGGATGCGCGACAGCTTGTCCGTCAGGTCCGCCGAGGAGGTCGATATCCTGCCGATCTCGCTCAGGATGCTCAGTTCTGTACGTTCGACGGGCTCCATAGGGAATCCAATGATTAAGTGGTAGAGTGGTAAGTGATAAAGCGGTCAAAGGACGGGCTGGTTATTGTCTGCCGTTCGCTTACCGCTTGTGTTTTTCTATTGCTGCTTTATACACGTTCACGTATTCCTGCGCTGAATGCTTCCAGGAAAAGTCCACACCCATGCCGTTCTTAACAAGTCTGGCCCATTGGGCCGGCTTCCGGTGGACAAGCACTGCCTTGCGCAGGCTTGCAGCGAGCGCTGGAGCCGAGTAGTCATCGAACAGGAACCCGGTCCCGGTTCCCTTGCGGGGATTGAACTGCGCCACCGTGTCCGCCAGTCCGCCGGTTCGCCGCACGACCGGTACGGCGCCGTACCGCAAGGCGTGCATCTGGCCGAGGCCGCAGGGTTCGTATCGGGAAGGCATGAGAAAGATATCAGCGCCTGCGTATATCCTGCGCGCGAGCCCGTCATCGTACTTCAGCATGACCCGCATCTGTTCAGGGTAGCGTCCGCACATATCCGCGAGCAGGCGGTGATAGCGTTCATCGCCGCTGCCAAGAATGACAAGCTGGATCCCCAGCGACATGATCTCCGGCAGCGCGTCGGTCAGGATGTCCAGCCCTTTCTGGTCCGAGAGCCGGGTGACCATGCCCGCGACAGGGACCTGCCCCTCCGGCAGGCCGAGCTCCGCGCGGAGCGCGGCAGTGCAGTGCTTTTTGCCCGCCGGGTGCTCCGCGCTGTAGTGCCTTGCAAGCGCCGGGTCGTGCAAGGGGGCCCATGCCGCCGTATCGATGCCGTTCACGATGCCGGTGAGTTCCGCGGACCTGCTGAGGAGCACGCCGTCGAGCCCATGTCCGTATTCGGGGGTCTGCACCTCCCGGCTGTAGGTGGGGCTTACCGTGGTGAGCGCGTCGGAATAGACCAAGCCCGCTTTCATGAGATTGATGTTGCCGAAATATTCGATGCCCTGGGGCGTGAACACATCCCACCCGAGGCCGGTGAGCTTCATGTCCCAGTGCCAGAAGATTCCCTGATAGCCCAGGTTGTGGATGGTGAAGACCGTTGCCGCATGCCGAAGGAGTTCGTCCTGTCCGTGGAACAGGCGGCAGTAGAGCGGGACCAGTCCCGTCTGCCAGTCATTGCAATGGATGATATCGGGCGAGAATCCGACAGCACGGCAGACCTCGGGGACGGACCGTGAAAAGAAAATAAAGCGTTCGGCATTGTCCGGATAGTCGCCGCGCATGGTGCCGTACAGCTCCGGCCGGTCGTAATAAACATCCTTGTTGATGAAATAGGCCGTGACATTGCGGTCCAGCCTGCCTTCGAGCACGTCGCCGCGCTCCTTCCAGGAAGCGAGGGGGACCGTATAGGAAGCGACGGGACGAAGGCCGTGTTCTTTCGGATTTATGCGGCGGTAGCGGGGAAGTACCACGCGGACATCGTGGCCAAGGTCCGCGAGCGCCCGGGGAAGGCTCCCTGCGACATCCGCGAGGCCGCCGGTCTTGGCAAAAGGGGCGACCTCGGACGCAGCGAACAAAATCCTCATAGTTTGATTTCCCGGAGGAACTTGGATGCTTCCTCGGGAGGGGTGGGATTGATGTAGAAACCCGATCCCCATTCGAAGCCGGCAATGTTCGTCAGCTTCGGCATGAGCTCGATATGCCAATGATAGTAGTCGTTCACTTCCTCGCGGAAGGGCGAGGTATGGATGACGAAGTTGTAGGGCGGGAAGGACAGGGCCTTGTCGATCCGGCGCAGCGTGTCCTGGAGCAGGAACGCCAGGTCGCGGAAGTCGTCCCTGGTGGAGCAGGCGTAGCAGGAAATGTGCTTCTTCGGCAGTATCCAGGTCTCAAAGGGGAACCGCGGCGCGTAAGGGGCCAGGGCCACGAACAGCGATGTTTCCGCGACCAGGCGGGTCCGCGACTGCAGTTCCTGGCGGATGATGTCGCAATAGATGCAGCGCTCCTTCAGGTCATAATGTTTTTTACAGCCGTCGATCTCCTCCTGCACCTGGATCGGCACGATGGGCAGGGCGATGAGCTGCGAATGGCTGTGCTCAAGCGTGGCCCCGGCGGCAAAACCCTCGTTCTTGAAGATCAGCGTGTATTGGAAGCGTTTGTCCTTTTTCAGGTCCTCCATGCGCTCACGGAAGGCCCAGAGCACCTCTTCCACTGCCTTGCCGGTCATGGTCGCCAGAGTGGCGTTGTGATCGGGGTTCTCAATGAAGACCTCGTGGGCCCCGATGCCGTTCATCTTGTCGAAGATCCCCTCGCCCTGCTTGTTCAGGTCGCCTTCGATCTGGAGCGCAGGGAACTTGTTCGGCACCACCCTGAGACGCCAGCCCGCCTGGTTCGGCTGTCCGGCATCGCGGAAGGCGAGGATCTCCTGAGGGGTCGTACGCTCGTTGCCCGCGCAAAAAGGACAGAACCCGCCGCGTTTCTTGGCACGCTGGTCCTGAAAATCCGCCGGCTTCTTGCCGCGGTCCGATGATATGATGACCCACCGTCCGGTGATGGGATCTTTCCGTAGTTCAGGCATGCTTGCTCCTCTCGCCGCGGTACCGATAGTAAGGACTGTTCACGAATTCCCTAATTATAACGTTCCCCTCCCGCCTTGTCAAAACAACTTCGGAGAATCGACTTTGCTTTTCCCCTGTTTTGGGCTAAGATTGGTTCAGCTAGAGGGGTCGAAAGAAGCAGGATCGGACACGTGGATACCGCGCAACGGCCATGAACATTATGATATTTCACGGCCTTTTCATGGTCCTCAGTGTCGAATAAGGAAACGTATGCGTTCCAGGAAGATCGAGCTTGTGTCCCGCACCATCGAGAAACTGCTCGCGGCCCGTGGGTGGTCATCGAGACTGAAAGAATATCGTGTCCTCGGCATCTGGGACCGATGCGTCGGCGCAAGCATTGCGGCGCATGCGCAGCCTGTCATGATCCGGGGAAAGAAGCTGACCGTGATCGTGGACAGTTCGGCGTGGATGCAGCAGATCTCCCTTCTCCGGCCGGAGATCATGGAGAAGTTGAACAGGAGCCTGGGGGAAGAGGCAGTGGAGAGCATTGCGCTCAAGCTCGGGGAAATGAAATCATCGGGATCCGGTAACGAAGGGCGGAAGATCGCACGGCGGAGCCTGAATGCCGAGGAACGCAAGCGGATCGAAGAATATGTTCAGGGGATCGGGGATGAAGATGTCCGTGACCGGCTGAAACATCTCATTGAAAAGGACCTGGCCAGCAAGAAACCATCCTCTTCGCGCAACTGACCTTCAATCATTTCATGTCGTAGATATCCTTCATCTCGCGAGAATATGCGCCACCCGGCTCATGTACCACCAAAGGCGGAAGCATTTCAACGCCTGTTCCGCCTTCTTTTACCGCTTCCAGAAGCACCAGTGCTGCGGGCTTGTCCTGATAAGGATGGACCAGCCTGGCGCGTTTTGGCTCAAGTCTCCTCTTCCGCATCAGGGCCATGAGTTCCGCCAGCCGGGACGCAGGAAAGACGATATTGTACCTTCCTCCCTGCTTCAGATGCTTCCCCAGGTCAAACCAGAACTCGATCCGTGCGAGCATATCCTGACGGGAGATCTTCCGTCCAGTATCAGGACTGGAACGTCCTGTGCCGGACCGTAGGTACGGTGGATTGGTCACCAGTACGTCAACGTGGCCGAAGTCGACCGGCCGGGAAAGCCTGCGGATATCCCGGTGGAGGGGATCGACGTTCCCGAGCTCGTTGATCATGTAATTCCGTATGCAGAGAGAATGAAGATCATCCTGGACCTCGACGGGAAAGAAGAAGGAGCGCGCGTGTTTTTTTGCAAGGAGCAGGGAAATGATCCCGGTGCCTGCTCCGGGTTCGAGCACGCGTTCCCCGGGCTTGACCCGGCAGAAATCAGCGAGCAGGATGCTGTCGAGCGTGAAACGGTGACCTGTGGAAGGTTGTGCAACGTGCACGATCCCGGCGCCCCGCATCGCGATGCTGTCCCGTGTGACGCTTTTCACCGGCCCCGGTCCTGGAGCTCTGCAGGGATGCGCTTGATCTTGCCTGAAGGGTCCACGCAGACGAGCCGTGCTGTTGCTTCAGCGATGAGCCGCTCCGTTGCCTTGTCGGTCATGATGGTGGTGAAGAGGATGGAGGTGCGGGTCATTTCGGAGATCGAGGTCTTGACCACGATGGTCTCTCCGAGGCGGGCGGAGGAACGGTAGTCGATCTCGACACGGGCAACCACGAATACCGTGCCCTGGGCAGCAAGTTCGCTCACGATGAAGCCGTGGTCCGCGAGAAATTCGGTGCGGCCTCGCTCCATATATTTAAGGTAGTTGGCGTAGTAGACCACGTTGCCGCAGTCCGTGTCCTCGTAGTAGATCTTGACTTCGATGGTATTCATGGCTATTCATGCTCCCGGTGATTTGCTCTTGATTTGCTTTCAGCGTCGCGTGTGTTGCATATGGTTTTTCGTATGTATATGGGAAGCGTTGATAAAGGTTACACCTACAAACCTGCAGTTTCTGCCTGATGAAACGATAAACAATTACGGATCGTAACTGACATATGAACGCCGCCGTGAGGGACCGTCAGGTTCCTCTCGACGGCGTGGATGGAGCTGGCTCTATTGCTTTGATCCACTATGGTTGTTGTGTATTAGATAACCGCACCATAAAGTCATGACCGCTTATCGCTTTTTTGGACAAGGCGCTCCATGTCTGATTTGAATTTCATTAGTTTCATAATTAGAGCATCTTCGGGATAATTTACAAAAAGAAAATAAACGAGAAATATCCATATTGCAATTGGCAATTCAATCGTCCACATAGAATTCAGAACCGCAGATGCGGATATCGAATACATCAAATGGTGAATAAAAATTACCGGCAGCAGCAATAAAATGGCGTGAAGCGATGCAAAGATTCCCCCGATTACATAATTACTCACGTTTCTCAATCGCGCACGATACAGTATGGAGCGAGAGTATAAAAAAAGTACTGCGAGAAATGATCCGAACAGCAGTATCGGATTTTCATAGGGGCTGAGCCAATTCAAATCATGCGATATCTTCGCGAATAAGTGAGTGTAAAGCTGTACGGGGACTACGATACTCAAAACTAATTGACTCATAGAGACGATGGGATTTATGTAATTCCGATTATAAACACCCCACATCACGAAGAACACAGGGAAGTAAAACACACTCAGCATAAACGACAAACCCATAGCAACCGCAATAAGAATCATAGACAATTGCGACATACTATCTCCCTCTCTAACGCGGAGTTCACGCACCGCGAAACGGTCCGCGTGGAACGACTCGCTAAATATGTGATATACGTAGGGCCATTAGATTTTTCAAAGTTGTTTCGATCTTTTCAGTATCTAGTTCTGGTTGTGGTTTCTTGTCGAGAGCATAAACAACAGCCCTGCTGCCAGTAATTGCAGGTAATTTCCAACCATTAACACTCATTTCCTGGATATTTGATCGACGGGAATTATCAGATAAGTAATGGATCGCTTCTTCTGGCATATTTGAGTAAATGTAATATTTATCGAAGTCATCGCCACGAACATAGATTCTTTTTGCAAACAATACTGTTCCGGGATCATCATTATACATGAAGATCTTTAACTTACTTGAAGATGTGAAATAGCATCCGACCCGTAGACCAAATACGAAACCGGTTCTTCCGTCCCCTATAAATGTCACTTCAAATTTATAATCTGAATAGTGACCGATAAAAGAAAGTTCGCCGAGAAAAAATAGCTTCGCCTTCGAATATTTTCCTGGAAACTTCTTTGATAATTTATCCATTGTGTCATAATAAGGTTGAAGCCGGTGGTGTCTTATATTCATCATAAACACAATAAATAGGACCGATCCAGCAACAAAAACCAATATGATAAGAGTGCTGTTTGTCATTTAAGATTTAACCAGTGTGCGTCGAGTTCGCTCTAACTCTGTAAGAACAGATTTTCGTACTTAAAGAGGTTGGCAAGAATAATACCTGAGATTCTTCTGACCACGTAATCTTCACTAATATTTTGCAGCTGTAACCTGCATCTGCTAGGAACTTTCTGAAATCTCAACTTCAGGAAGTAAGTTTCTCGACAAGAATATATCACAATTTGTCTAGTTCATACACAATTATGTAAGCTGGATGAGCATACGGAACCGGAAGGGTGAACTATGGCGAGTGGGAGGGTACGCGTTGGTGTCGTGACGACGTGATGTGGGGAGATCGGTGTTCTCTTACGATTTCAGGATCTTTTCCGCCGCGATCTGGGCTTCGTGTACGCAGCTCCCGCTACCTCTTCAACGCCTGCGCTATCGATTGGAAAAGTTCAAGATACCGTGTGTCCAGCCCCTTGTCGAATTCCTCCAACCACGAAGAGATATATTTGGCATCATAGGCATGATTCTTGAGCAGGATCGACTTAATGTCTTCCATGTCCCGGGGTCTGCCTGCGATGATCTTATGAATCACAATGTCTTCAAGAGAGGCGAAAAAGACCGGGGCGGCATTCTCGATGCCGAAGGTGATGCTCTTTGCTCTCTTGATGGCTTCCTGTTCGTAAGGCGAGAACGAAAACACGAAATCGATCCGTATGCCGCTCTTTTCCTCCAGGAGCGGGAGGACCATCGTTTTTCTGACAAAGGCCTCCGTATCATCGGTGAGCACCTTTAGATGAAGACGGCTGGCGAGTGCAAGAACGTTCCTGAACTTGTCCGGACCGATGCCGAGCGTTATATCGATGTCGCGGGTCAGCCTGGGCTCTCCATAGAGAAGGACCGCCTGGCCGCCGATGACCATGTAGGGGATGTCTGACGCCTTGAGTTCGCGGGCGAGGCTAGTGAGGAGTTCCTGGAACACTGTTCACGACCTTTGCGATCTGCACGATATTGTCGATGCCTTCGAAGGGATCCCCGGGCTGAAACAGGCCGAGCTGGAGGGCTTCCTGATAGAGTGCGTCAACGATCCGGAAGTTCTGCTCGATATCGACCCGGCTGTTACTGATCAGGTCCCTCTCGAACGCCTCAAACGCTTTCGGATCTCGTATCATATGTCCAACCTCATGTTCATCGATGATCTGCGATGAACATATTATACCCTCTCTGGCGGAGGATTGCAGTCAAGACATTACGCCTTCAATATCTTTTCCGCCGCGATCTGGGCCTCGTGCACGCAGTCGCCGATGCCGATGCCTTTGTAGGAGCAGCCGATCAGGTGTATCCCCGGGTGCTCCGCGACCTTCCGGTCAAGCAGGAACATCCGGTCCAGGTGGCCCACGGTGTACTTGGGCATGCCGTTGAACCAGCGATAGACCTTCGAGAACTGCGCGTCTGCTTTGAGCCCCAGGACCGTGTCCAGCTCTTCCAGCGCCATGCTGATTATCCCGGCGTCATCCAGCTCGTGCACCAGTTCCTCGTGATGCCCGCCGCCGACGAACACGCGCACCATGACCATGTCGTCGGGCGCGCGGTAGGACCATTTGATCGAACTGTAGGTCGTGGCGTTGATCCTGCGGTTCTCGACGCGGGGAATGATGAAGCCGAATCCTTTGAGCGGGACACTGACGTCGTTGCGCTTGAACGCGAGGGTCACGGTGCCTGAAGAGGACCACTGGATCGCCCGCAACTGTGACGCCAGGCCCGGATCGAAGTTCTTGATCATTTCCGCGGAGTCGTAGGCTGATGACGCGAACATGACATGGTCCGCATCAAGCTTCTCACCGCTGTCCAGTATGACCACATAGCCTTTGCCCTTCGGCTCGATCGATTTTACGACAGCGCCAAGGCGGATAGAGTCCTTTCCAATGGCATCGGCGCAGGCCTGCGGCAGGGTCTCCATGCCCTTCTTGAAGCTCATGAAGTAGGTCATGCGCGCCTGCCCGGGTTTTGGCGGCGGGCCGCTCAGCGTGGCATGGGGCCGGCTCTTCATGGCATCGACCATGCCGCGGATCAGGCTGCCGCTCTTTTGCTCCATCTGGACAAAACGCGGGAAGGTGGCCAGAACGCTCATGTTGTCGGGATTCGAGGTATGGATGCCCGCGACGAGCGGTTCCGCAATTTTCTCGAGGCATTCACGGCCGAGACGGCGCGTTACAAAGGATGCGAGGCTTTCGTCACCGCGCTCTCTCCGGCGCGGCATGAACATCTCCATGCCCATGCGGAGCTTGCCGGGCCACGAAATGAGGCTTGATTTTGCCATGGGCCAGAACGAGGTGGGGACCATCAGCATCACGCCCTCGGGAAGGGAGTGGAGCCTCTTCCTGGAGTAAATGAATGTCCCTTTGAACTTGTCGTTGGACGGGAGCATCTCCGGCTCAAGACCGAGATGCCGCGCGAGATTCACGGTCCAGACCTTTTCCGGGAGGAAGCTGTCCGGTCCGCCTTCGACAAGGTAGTCGCCGATCTTTTCGGTGAGGATCTTGCCGCCGATGCGCTGGTTCCGTTCAAGCACCAGCACATCCACGGTTTTGTCATGGGCCTTGGCGCCGGCCTTCAGGTGGACCGCAGCAGCCAGGCCGGCGATCCCGCCGCCGACGATGATGATTTTTGGCATAGTGATTTTACAAAAAAGGATTAGAAAGGAAGAGAAAGGATTACAGGATCAGAGGATTAGCAGAAAACAGCTGCTTAATCCTTAATCCTCCAGCCCTTTAATCCTTGTTCAGCTCCGCAAGTATTCGCTGATCTTGTCCCGCAGCGTGGTGAAGACCCACTCGAACTTCTGGTCGTCAGATTCGAGGAGTGTGACCCGGAACCCCTGCAGGCTGCAGTTGAATCCGGTGAGCGGTACGACGCAGATGCCGGTTGCCGCAAGGAGGTAGTAGACGAACCGTTTGTCCAGGGCAACGTCCTTGACGAGTTGCTCGACCCTGATCTTTGCTTGTCCATTCGGGACCGGAAGCTTCTGATCCGGCCGGAGGGATCCGTTCTCGAACATGACCGTGAGGTAGAAGGCGCCGTTCGTCTGGTTCACCAGGATGCCCTTCACGTCCTTCAACAGGTCATAGGCGAGACGGGACCTTTTTTCATAGGCGGTGTTCCTCTGTGCAATATGACCCGGATACCTGCTGTCCCCCATGATGGCGGGGATGACCTTCTGCGGCAGGGTGGTGGAACAGACCTCAAGCATCTTGTCATCCACGATGCTCTTGATGTACTTGGAGAAGACCGGGTCCTTGGCCGAGTTGTAGACCTCGATCCAGCCGCAGCGGGCGCCTGGCCAGGGCAGTTCCTTGGAGATCCCCTTCATGGACATGCCGCAGACGCCGTTGATCACGTCTGCAAGTGGCGTGGACTTCTTGCCGTTGTAGGTCAGATTGATATAGATCTCGTCACAGACCACGAACAGGTCGTATTCCCGGGCGATGGCAACGATCTCCTGGAGCACGTCCTTGGGATACACTGCGCCCGTGGGGTTGTCCGGATTGATGACCAGGATGCCGGAGATGGCGGGGTTGTACTTCACCTTCATCCGGAGGTCGTTCAGATCAGGATACCAGTGATTGTGCGGATCAAGATTGTAGGAAATGTACTCGGCCCCGGCATGGGAAGCCTCGGCGGACGAGTGGGTGCTGTACGCCGGGCTCGGTCCGATGACGCGGTACTCTTTCCGCAGCTGGCCGTAGATCTTGCTGATGGCGTCGCCCAGGCCGTTGAAGAAGATGATGTCCTCTTTTGTGATCTTGACCACGCCGTTCTTGTTCGCCCGCTGGGCAAGGAACTCCCGCGTCGCATCCAGTCCCTTGGTGGGGGAGTAGGCGTAGGAAAGGTCTTCTTTCATGGCGCCGGTGATCAGCTCCTTGATCCAGTCGGGCAGCTTCTCGCCCTTCTGAACAGGATCGCCGATGTTCTCCCAGGTAATGTCGATGCCGAACTGCTGGAATTCCTTGGCAACGGCGACGATCTCGCGGATCTCATACTTGAGTTCGTCGGCGCCGAGGGATACGATATTGTTTCTCATGTGTGGGTACCCTACCAGTGGATTTCAACGAAAAAGGTGCAGGAACGTGATGTCCGGTGATGAACCGCGACTCCCGACACCAGGTTTCACTTATTCGTCCGAGGCGGACCTTCCGTCAGCAGGCTTTCCTGACTATGTCCGCGAGCGCCTTGATGAAGAAAAGCGATGAGTTCAGCGACTCTGCGCGTTCGAAAATGAGTCCCAGGGATTCGGCATGTCTGCGGTGCACGATGTCGATGTCGTAGAGCGTCTCCATGTGATCGCAGGTGAAGCCCAGCGGTACTTCGAGCACGAATTGGCTCTTCTTCTCCGCGGAGATCATTTCGATGATGGTCTCGACCTCCGGCTCGAGCCAGGGCTCGGTCGCCCGGGCTCCCTTGCTCTGCCAGGCGATATACCAGCGCTGGAGCGCCATGTTCCTGGCGATGCGCTGGGCTGTCTCCTCGATCTGGCTCCGGTAGGGATCTCCGGCCTGAATATAGCGTACCGGGATGCTGTGGCTGGTGAAAATGATCGCTGCGTGCTTGCGCAATGTTTCGCGATAGCGCTTCAACCCGTGGAAGATCCTATCCTGCCAGGCTTCGATGAAAAGCGGGTGATTGTGCCAGCTGGGGATGAACTTCTTCGCGACCTTGCCGTCACCCAGGGGTGTAAAGGATTCACGGTACAGGCCGGTGGTCACGACGGTCTCGTAGGGCGACATCGAAAGGCCGATGACGCTGGTGGCTCCGTTGGTCATGGCCGTGTCGAATGCTTCCGCGATCGAGGGCGATGAATATTGGAATCCCGGGTAGACCCAGAATCCGCTGCCCAATTCGCGCTGGAGCGCGGCCGCCTGGGCGGCGACGAGCTCGGGAAGCGGCGACCTGCCGCCGATGAGCTTGTAGCGCTCGGTAATGGCGTCGATGACCGGCTGCGGCGCGGGCTTGCCCATGAAGGCGCTCATGAACGGCCCGATCTCGTTCAGATGCCTCGGTCCTCCGAGGGCTATGAGTATGACGGCGGTATGGGACATATAAAGTCAGTCGTAAGGGGTAAGCGAGAAGCGCTTGGCGTATGCTCTTAACTCCAGCCCTTTAAACTCTCCAGCCCTTCCTTATCTTTTGCTGAGTTCGTGCGTCGCGTTGATGAACTCCGCCGCGTTCTCGAGCGGTGTTTGCTGCAGGATGCCATGGCCGAGGTTCATGATGTGGCCGTTGCGGTTGCCGGCGCGGTCAAGGATGTCCTTGGTGCGTTTCCTGATGAACTCCTTGGACCCGAAGAGCGAAATGGGGTCGATGTTCCCCTGAACGGCCTTGTCCTCGCCCACGCGCTTCCATGCCTCGTCGAGGTTGCAGCGCCAGTCGAGTCCGATCACATCGCCGCCGGCCTCGGATACCATCTCGAGGAGGTGGGTCGCGCCATGGGCGAAATGGATGAGCGGGACGGTCTTCTTGATTCCGGCGATCACGTTCTTCTGATGGGGAAGAACGAACTCGCGGTAGTCCTGCGGCCCGAGCGCCCCGACCCAGGAGTCGAAGAGCTGGACCACCTGCACACCCGCGTCGATCTGGGCGTTCATATAGTTGATGATCACTCCGGTCAGATGTTCCATGAACTTATGCCAGGTCTTGGGTTCGGCGAACATCATGGCCTTGGCATGCTCGTAGTTCCGCGAGCCGCCGCCTTCGATGATATAGCTCGCCAGGGTAAAGGGGGCGCCTGAGAAGCCAATGAGCGGCACCTTGCCGTTCAGTTCCTTCAGCACGATCTTGATGGCCTGCATAAGGTAGCTGATCTGGGTCGCGGCATCGATGGGCTTGAGCTTCTCCACGTCGGCCATCGAACGCACGGGATTGTGGATCACCGGTCCCTCGCCCTTGGCGAACTCAAGACCGATGCCCATGGGTTCGAGCGGCAGCAGGATATCGGCGAAAATGATCGCTGCATCGATCTCATAACGCCGGACCGGCTGGACCGTGACCTCAGCGGCAAGCTCCGGTGTCTTGCACATCTCGAGGAACGTGTGCTTCGCGCGGATCTCGCGGTATTCCGGAAGGTACCGTCCTGCCTGGCGCATCATCCAGACGGGCGTGCAGTCCACAGGCTTCCTGCGGCAGGCGTTCAAAAATCTATCAGCTCTCGACATCCTCTATCTCCCTGAATAAACAAAGTAAATATAGCACAATTATCGGCAATATGAGTTGTTATAATAGTCTTTTGTACGCGAAAAGACAAGGGAATTTTGGCGGGGAGCTACAATCTCAGTGCCATCCGGAAATCATCCATCACAAAGCCGTTTCCGATGTCATTGGCCACTGCTTCGGCCTTGAAGAATCCGAATCTCTCGTAAGCAGTAATGGCCTTGGTATTGTTCTTGTTCACGAAAAGGTAGATCAGCACGGCCCCCATCTTCTGCGCGTCATCTTTTACGCAGCCGAGCATCTGTTGTCCGAGACCTTTGCCATGCAGTTCCGGAAGGAGATAGAGCTTGCTGATCCTGACGGCCTGCTCTGCCGGTTCGTGCGCATAGGCGATAAATCCGACCGGCCGGTCCTCTTCCTGGGCGATGATATAGCGGTATCCCTGCGCGCCGATCTCCCTGCGAAGAACGTCGGCTGTGTACATCTTTTCGAGCATGTAATCGATCTGGCTGCGGGAGATGATGCCGGGATAATGGTCGCGCCAGATGCGGGTTGCAAGGTCCCGGATGAGCGGGATATCCCGGATGTCAGCAGGTCGAAAGGCGATGGGCGAGCGGTTTCGCATCATGCCGCCTTACTCTTTCTGACGGAAGGACAGGGCGGCCAGGATGATCATAATGAAGGCAAGGATTGTCACGACAAGAAGGTCGACCGCAAGGGGGAACTCGGGGCCAAGGGGTGGCGCTGAGTTGCGGAGCAGCACATGCTTGAAGGCGTCAATGCCGTAGGTAAGCGGATTGACATGGGTCAGGTAGCGAAGTGCTGTCGGCAGGGAGGTGACCGGATACATGGCGCCCGACAGGAACAGCATGGGCATCACCAGGAAGTTCATAATGATGTTGAACCCGTCAAAAGAGGTCAGGCGCGCCGCGATCAGTATCCCGAGCGAGGTAATGCAGAAGGAAACGAGGATCGACACCAGCACGACCTCGATGAACTGCAGGACCGTCAGATGGATCCCGAGAAAGGGGATCAGGACCATGATGATGACGGCCTGGGCAACGGAGATGAACGTTCCGGAGATGGCCTTGCCGATGACGATCGAGACGCGGGAGATCGGCGCCACGAGCATCTCTTTCATGAACCCGAACTCGCGGTCCCAGACAATGGAGATGGAAGAAAAGATCGACGAGAACAAAATGGTCATGCCGATCATGCCGGGAAAGATGAACTGGAGGTAGGAGAACCCCACCTGGGGCCTGATGAGCGAGTTCATCCCGTTCCCGACAACAAAGAGCCAGAGCACCGGCCGGGCGAGCGTGCCCAGGAGGCGGCTCTTCTCGCGGAAGAACTTTTTGAACTCCCTGAGGCAGATGACGTAGATGGGCCTGAACTGGATCATCGCTGGGCCCTCCGGTGGCTGCGTACGAACTCGCGCGTTACCTCCTTGTCGTCGGAGAGCACGTCGTCACGGATGGTGCGGCCCGTGAGCTTCAGGAACACATCATTCAAGGTCGGCTTCCGGAGGTTCACGGACTTTACCTGGATCGACAGGCTGTGGATAAGGCGGGGGATGAACTCTTCTCCTTTTTCGGTCTCGATGAAGAGGCCGCCGTTCTCGGCATGACAGAGGATGTCAAAGGTCTTCGCGATCTCGGCGCAGGCCTTTTCATTGTCTTCGGTCACCAGATGGATCGTGTCGCCATGGACCAGTCGTTTGAGATTTTCCGGCGTGTCCAGGGCGATGATCTTGCCATGGTCCATTATGGCGATGCGGTCGCAGTTCTCCGCCTCTTCCATGTAATGGGTGGTCATGAACACAGTGATCTTTTCCTGCTTGCGCAGGGTGGTGATGAAGTCCCAGATGGTGTTCCGGGTCTGGGGATCGAGGCCCAGGGTGGGCTCGTCCAGGAACAGGACCCGGGGATAGTGGAGGAGCCCCCGGGCGATCTCAAGCCTCCGCTTCATGCCGCCGGAGAAGTTCTTGATGAGGTCGTGCTTCCGATTGGTCAGTTCCACGACCGAGAGCATCTCATCGATGCGCTTTTCGGTCAGCTTCCTGTCGAGATTATAAAGATAGGCGTGGAACTTGAGGTTCTCATAGGCGGTAAGGCCCGTATCGAGTGTGGTGTCCTGAAAAATGAGGCCGATGGAGGAGCGTACCTCGTCGGGCCGCTTCACACAGTCATATCCCGCGATGGATGCTTCGCCGCCCGTGGGCAAATGCAGCGTGCAGAGGATGTTGATGGTCGTGGTCTTGCCCGCGCCGTTCGGACCGAGAAACCCGAAAACCTCGCCCTCGTTCACCGAGAACGATACGCCGTCAACGGCCGTGAGGGTCTTGAATTTCTTGGTCAGGTTGTTGACGGAAATAATTGACATTATTAATTTTGAAAAAAGGTTTTACCAGTCGATTTTGTTTTTCGGCACGTACCACTTGTTGAAGTTGTACATGATCCCGAGCGGCGCGACCGCAATGCCCTTGAACCGCTTGTGCACGATCGGCGTTGCATCGGGCACGTACAGGAACGCGTAAGGCTGCTCGTCCGCCAGGATCTCATGGATCCGGTAGTAGATCTTTTTTCGTCTTTCGATGTCAAAGGTCCTGCGACCTTCCACCAGTAACCGATCGACTTCCGGATTTTTATAGCCGATGAAATTATATTCACCTTTTCTGGTCTTGCTGGAGTGCCAGATGTCATACAAGTCAGGATCCCGGCCCATGCTCCAGCCGAGGATGATGGCATCAAAGGTGTGCTTGTCGATCTGCTCCAGGAAGGCCTGCCATTCCATGACCCGGATGTTCACTTCGATGCCGACCTTCCGGAGGTTCTGCTGGATGATCTCCGAAGCGCCGATGCGTTCCTTGTTCCCCTGGTTCGTCAGGATCGTGAACCGGAAAGGCCTGCCGTTCTTTTCCAGCACGCCGTCATTGTTCTCATCCTTCCACCCTGCTTCGGCAAGCATGCGTTTCGCCCGCTCCGGATCATAGGGATAGGGCTGGATCTTCGGGTTGTATGCCCAGGATACATGGGAGAACGGTCCGGTGCAGGGCTGACCGATGCCGAGGAGTACACCTTCGATGATGCTTTTCCGATCTATGGCATAGGCAAGAGCCTGCCGCGTACGGGTTTCCGAAAAGAGCGGACTCGACAGATTGTATGACATATAGGTATAGGCGTTTGCAGGATAACGGAACTTGCGGTAGTTCTCCCTGATGCGTTTAGTCTCGCTTTTTCTCAGATACTGGAGCGGGTTCAGGCCCATGAAATCCACTCCGCCCGACAGCAGTTCCTGGAACATGGTTGAAGAATCGGGAATGATCCTGTAGATGTACTGGTCGATTTTCGGTCTTCCTTCGAAGTAGCGCTCGTTCGCCTCGAGTACGATCTTCTGGCCGGCGACCCATTCCTTGAACCGGTACGGTCCCGTGCCCACGGGCTTGCGGTTGAACTCGTCGGTGTTGAGGTCCTTGCCCTCCAGAACATGCCTGGGGATCATGCCAATAGCCCAACTTTCAAGGGCCGGCGAAAAAGGTTCTTTGTAGATCACCCGGAATGTGTATCGGTCCAGTACTTCTGCTTTCGCGACATCCATGTACTGGCTGCTGAAAGGTGTTGCGACCTTGGGGTCCATCAATTTTTGGTAGGTGAAGAGGCAATCTTCGGCGGTGAACGGGGCGCCGTCGTGCCACTCGACACCCTTACGGAGATGGAAGGTGACGGTCTTGCCGTCAGGAGATATAGTCCACCTCTCGGCGAGGTCGCCGATTAGCTTGATGTCCTTGTCGTACTTGACGAGCCCGTTGAAGACCTGGTCGTTGATCGTCCCCGACGCACTGTCGGTGGCGATAATGGGGATCAGTCTTCGTGCGTCGCCGATGGAGCTGACAACAAAGGAATTGGGGTTCCGCTCGGGTTTTTGCACGCATGCGGGGAGAAAGAGCGCGGTAAGAAGAAGCAAAGCAAGGCCATTGAACCACAGAGGGCGCAGAGGACGGCATAAAGAAACAACAAAAGAAAGGTCCGGTTTTTTGGTTTTCCTCTGCGTCCTCTGCGGTGAAAACAGGTTTTGCTCTTGTCTGGTCTTCATAATCGAAAAAAAAGAGGTAGGCAATGCCTACCCCTGATCAACGTCAGCGATTAAAGTCCTCTGCAGCTTATTTCTGAGCAGGCGCTGCCGGCGCTCCGGACGGGGGCGCAAGCGGAACAGCCGGGGCTGACTGCTGGGTCGGCTCGGGTTTCACGCTTTCCATGATCGAGCTTTTCCTGGCCGAGGTTATTGCCAGGGTGAAGGACGTGATCATGAAGATGATCGCGGCCGATGTGGTGAGCTTTGCAAGGAAACTCTGCGCCCCCCGGGGGCCGAAGACCGTGTTCGATGCCCCGCCGAAGGCCGCGCCGATGTCAGCGCCTTTGCCTTTCTGCAGAAGCACCATGGTGATCAGAATGGACGAAACGATGACATGAAGTGAAACCAGTACATACCGCATTGCAACTACCTCCTTGGATTGGAACGCTGAAGCTGGAAAAGAAGGATTAAGGGACGAAGGAGTATGCAGGATGATTTTGCGATCCTTTTGATCCTTGGCCGCTTCCGATCCTTATGCTGTTTCTTCTTCCGCTTATTTGAAATTCACCAGTGCTGCAAAGGACTCCGGTTTCAGGCTGGCGCCGCCCACGAGCGCGCCATCGATGTCCGGCATGGCCATGAGCTGGGAGACGTTCTCAGGCGTCACGCTTCCTCCGTACTGGATGCGGAGACCTTCGGCTGTATCCGCGCTGTAGAGCGATTTCACCTTGTTCCGGATGAGGGCGTGGACCTCGTTCGCCTGCTCGGGCGTCGCTGTTTTGCCGGTGCCGATGGCCCATACCGGTTCGTAGGCGATGACGACCTTCTTCATATCGTCGGGAGAGAGGTCTTTCAGTCCGCCGGTCACCTGGCGGCCGATGATCTCGTTCAACTTGCCGGCCTCACGCTCCGCAAGGGTTTCGCCCACGCACATGATCGGCAGGAGTCCCTTTTTGAGCGCCTGTTTTACCTTCTTGTTGACACTTTCGTCGGTCTCGCCAAAATACTGGCGCCGTTCACTGTGCCCGATGATAACATATTTACATCCAGAATCCAACAGCATATCAGCCGATATCTCTCCGGTGAACGCGCCCTTTTCCTCCCAGTGGAGGTTCTGGGCAGACAGGCCGATGTTCGAGCCCTTGATCGCCTCTGCAACCGCGGAGAGTGACGTGAAGGGCGGGCCGAGCACGATGTCGCGGTCCTTGACAGCGGATACAAGCGGGATGAGCTTTGATGCCAGCTCCCGAGCCTGGGTTGCGGTCATGTTCATTTTCCAGTTGCCGGCAAGTATCGGTCTTCGTTTGGGATGCATATTCTACTCCTTATCGTCCGTAAGCGCGGCCAGGCCCGGCAGTTCCTTGCCCTCCAAGAGCTCGAGCGACGCGCCGCCGCCGGTGGAAATGAACGTGATGCTGTCGGACACGCCCGCTTTATGCACGGCTACGTCGGTATCTCCGCCGCCCACGATGGTTGTTGCGTAGGAATCCGCCACAGCCCGGGCAATGGCAAAAGTGCCGCGGGAGTAGGCGTCCTTCTCGAACATGCCCATGGGGCCGTTCCAGATGATGGTCTTGGCGTCCTGGATCGCCTCCGCAAAGAGCCGCACGGTGGCCGGGCCGATGTCGAGGCCCACCCAGCCCTTCGGGATCTCCTGGGAAGTGACGATCTTGGTCTCGGCGCCGTCGTTCATGTTCTCGGCCACGACAAAGTCCACGGGAAGGTAGAACTTGACGCCCTTCTCGCGGGCGCTGTTCCGGATGCGCATCGCCGTTTCGAGCATGTCATTCTCGACGAGGGAGTTGCCGCATTCCTCGCCCCAGGCTTTGTTGAACGTAAAGGCCATGGCGCCGCCGACGATCACCTTGTCCACCTTGTCCTTCAGGTTCTCGATCACGCCGATCTTGCCCGAGACCTTGGCCCCGCCGAGGATGGCCACGAAAGGCCGCACCGGATTCGCCACGGCTTTCTGGAGATAGGTGATCTCCTTCTTCATCAGGAAGCCGGCCACCGAGAGCATCACGTGTTTGGTGATGCCATGGGTCGAGGCATGGGCACGGTGGGCCGTGCCGAAGGCGTCGTTCACGTACACATCGGTGAACGCGGCAAGCGCCCTGGAGAAGGCATCGTCGTTCTTTTCCTCTTCAGCGTGGAAGCGCAGGTTCTCCAGAAGCAGCACGTCGCCGGGACGCATGCCCTGTACCTGGTGCTCCACGTCAGGGCCGATACAATCCTTGGCGAACTGCACCTCCTTGTTCAGGAGACGCGATAAACGGGTCGCAACAGGCGCCAGGCTGTACTTGGGCGACGGTTTTCCCTTGGGCCGGCCCAGGTGCGAGGCAAGGATGACCTTCGCGCCCGCATCCAGTGCGTAATTGATCGTCGGCAGGGTGGAGCGGATGCGGGTGTCGTCGCTGATGTTGCCGTTCTCGTCGAAGGGCACGTTGAAATCAGCGCGGATGAAAACCCGTTTGTTCTTGAGATCGATCTTGTCGATGGTCTTTTTGCCCATGATGAACCTCGGAATAAGCGACAAGTGACAAGCGACAAGTGACAAGCAAGGGCTAGCCTCAAACCACTCGTCACTCGTATCTCGTCGCTCGTCTCTGTTTTAGAGCCCCTTCTTCGCCACCAGGATCGCCAGGTCGCGCAGCCGGTTCGAATAACCCCACTCGTTGTCATACCAGGAGATGACCTTCACCATGGTGCCGTCCATAACGCTGGTAAGCGCGGCGTCCACAATGGATGAATGGGGATTGCCTTTGAAGTCGATGGACACGAGCGGTTCTTCGCAGAACTGCAGGATGCCCTTCAGCTTGCCGTCGGCAGCCGACTTGAGCGCGGCATTGACCTCTTCCTTGGTCGTCTTTTTCGAGACTTCGAACACCACGTCCACGACCGACACGTTCGGCGTGGGCACGCGGAGCGACATGCCGTCGAGTTTGCCTTTCAGTTCCGGCAGCACGAGGGACACTGCCTTGGCGGCGCCGGTCGAGGTCGGGATGATGGACATGCAGGCAGCGCGGGCACGGCGGAGGTCCTTGTGCGGCAGGTCGAGGAGCTTCTGGTCGTTGGTGTAGGAGTGGATCGTGTTCATGAGGCCGTGCACGATGCCGAAGTTCTCCTGGATCACCTTGGTGAACGGCGCCAGGCAGTTCGTGGTGCACGAGGCATTGGAGATGATGTGGTGCGTCTTGGGATCGTAGGTGTGCTCGTTCACGCCGATCACGAAGGTCGCGTCGGGATCCTTGGCCGGTGCGGAGATCAGGACCTTTTTGGCGCCTGCCGTTATGTGCTTGCCTGCGCCGGCCTTATCCAGGAAGAAACCCGTGCACTCCAGGGCGATGTCGATCTTGAGGTCCTTCCAGGGCAGTTCGGCCGGGTCCTTCTTTGCCAGCACGGTGATCTCTTTCCCATCCACGATGATCTTGCCGTCGCCTGCCTTGACATCATGAGGGAATTCACCAAAGGTCGAGTCCCATTTCAGCAGGTGCGCAAGCGTTTTCGTGTCGGTCAGGTCGTTGATCGCCACGATCTCGATATCATTGCTCTTCTGCGAAGCACGGAACACATTCCTGCCGATACGTCCGAATCCGTTGATTGCAACTCTAACAGCCATGGTAGCCTCCTTGGACCTTATTCTAGTTTGTTCATCACCAGCCCCGTCAGGAGCTTGGGAGAGAAGTACGTGGCCTTCTGCGGCATGCGGTCGCCCGCCATGGCGACCTCCTTTACCTCGTGGACCTTTGTGGGATTCATGAGGAATATGACCTCTGCCTGGCCCGTCTCGACCCGGTTGATCACCTCATCCGCGTCCTTGATGTACTCTATGTTCAATCCCAGCTTGTGGGTATCCATCCTGATCCCGAGCAGCTTGTCGATGATCAGATGGTGAAGGATCGACACGTCAAGCTTCCGGTACGCAGGCACCTTGTTCGGGACGATGGCGTCCATGTCCGCCTCGTTGCGCAGCGTCAGCAGGTAGTAGCTGTGCTCACCCTTGATGCGCATGCCGAAGGTATGGCCGTGGTCAGCGCGATGCGCCATGGTGTCCAGGACGGTCTTCCGGTCCGCGGCTTCGGATTTTTTCGTGAAATCGATGCGTTCGATATTGAAATATTTGTTCAGGTCCTCCTCGAACCGCTTCGGATGGAAATCCGTGAGGTTGAAGAGCGCGCGGTGCGCCGGGAGGATCACCAGTCCCGGGTCCTCGATCCGCGCAAGGAACATGGGAACATAATTGAATCCCTCTGAGCCGGAGACGGAACCTGCCGCCTTCCTTCGCTCGTTCCGATAGTTCAATGCCGTGTCATAGCGATGATGGCCGTCGGCGATGAAGATCGGCCTATCCCTGACCTCTCCGGCGATTATCTCGATCGCGCGGGGGTCCGAGAGCGTCCATATGCGGTGGACCACCCCATCCGCGGCTTTTACCTCGGCGGCCGGCCGCTCGGTGACACTGCCCAGGATCGTGCCGATCGTTCCCGCGGGGTCGGACACCAGGGAGTATATCTGGCTGAACCCCGCCTTGCACGAGCGGAGGAGGTTCAGGCGGTCCGTTTTCGGACCGGACAGTGTTGTCTCATGGGGCTTTACAATACCGGAGTCGTAATCCTCGATCCGCACCATGCAGATGAATCCCCGGAGCTTCTGATGCTTCCTGCCCTTGCCGAATTCCATTTCGTATATATAGAAGGCTGGTTGATCGTCCTGCTTGAGGATCCCGGTCCGTGACCATTCTTCAAGGGTCGATGCTGCGCGGGTATAGCGGTTATCGTTCTCCGTGTCGCCGGGGCTTTCCAGCCCGTACTCGAGCCTGATCACATTGTGCGGGCTCCGGCGATAGAGAGCCTGCTGCTGCTCATGTGAGATGATGTCGTAGGGCGGGCAGACAAGATCGGCAATGGCGCCGGCCCTAGCGAGATCGAAATGGATCCCTTTGAAAGGGATAATAGTTGCCATGGGTTGAAATCCTTGGAAAAAAGGGGCTTTGCAAGACTTCACGTTATAGCACAAGCCCTGTTTTCATGTCAACATTTTTTCAGGAGGAACCGGCTTGGTGAACATGCTTGGAATCGGCGAATATCCTTTGAAAGCATTGGGTTGAGCGCTTGTTTTATGCCGGGCGAGCGTCAGACAATGTGCAGGATTTTTCATGTCCCGACGGCCTCCGTATCGATTATTCTGCTGCCGGAGGTATCGATGCCTGCTTCTGGCGGCAACTCCCGGCCAGAAATATTCAAGCAGGAAATCCATGGGGCGTCTTCCGGAAGAGGAAGGTGCGAGGTGATTCGGGAATTCGTCCTACTTAGTAATGTAGAAATGAGCATGCCCGCATCCCTTCCGTTCAAGTATAACACCGATCCCGATTTCCTGCGGCGAAGGCACCCCAATCCCGCGATAGAAAGATGCCGTGAGAAACAAAAAAACCTTGCTGGCCGCTGTAGAAGCGGATATAAAAGGATTGCCGCCAAGCAAATCCTTTCACCAACAAG
>JAOUEV010000028.1 GCA_029858565.1 Nitrospirota bacterium
ACCTGGCGATCGAGGCGATCCGCGTCTGCCGCCAGGTGCATATCCGTCCGGTGATGATCACCGGGGACCACAAGCTGACCGCGGTCGCAGTGGCGCGGGAAATGGGGATCTACCGCGAGGGCGACCGGGTGCTGACCGGTGAGGAGTTGGAGCGGATGTCGGACAAGGAGTTCGACGATATCGTGAGCACCGTTTCGGTCTATGCGCGCGTTTCACCCATGGACAAGCTCAAGATCGTGAAGGCATGGAAGCACCGTGGCGAAGTGGTAGCCATGACCGGCGATGGGGTGAACGACGCGCCGGCGCTGAAGCACGCGGACATCGGCATCGCCATGGGCATCAGCGGCACCGAGGTGACCAAGGAGGCCGCTGACATGGTGCTCCTGGACGACAATTTCGCCACGATCGTCACGGCCATCGAGCGGGGCCGGTGGATCTACGATAATATAAAGAAATACCTCGCCTATCTCCTGCAGTGCAACATCACCGAGGTGGTGGTGATCGGCGGGACCGTCCTCGCCATGGGGCCGGACTACCTTCCGCTGCTGCCCGCCGCCATCCTGTACATGAACCTGGCAACCGACGGGCTTCCGGCGCTGGCCCTGGGCGTGGCGCCGCCGGATCCGGACCTCATGCAGCGGCCGCCGAGGGATCCCAAGGAGAGCGTCTTCTCCTGGGACGTCAAGTCCTTCATCCTCCGGGCCGTGCTGATCGAGAGCCCGCTGTTCCTCTTCATCTTCTTCCACGACCTGGGCGACATCACCCATGCGCGGACCGAGGTGTTCTTCCTGTTCATTGTCGTGGAGCTCGTGATCGCGCTCAATTGCCGTTCCCTGGTGCACAGCGTGTTCAAAGCGCCTCCCCACAAATGGCTCGTGATAGCCCTTTTCTGGGAGATCGTGCTGATCGTCGGTTTGATCCAGGTGCCCGCGGTCAGGGAATCCTTCGGCATCAACATTCCCTCGATGCGGGACATGGGCATTATCTCGGCTCTCGGCATCGTCGTGTTCGTCATCATCGAAGTGACCAAGGGATGGCTGAGAAGGCGAGCAGCGGCGCACTGATCACGGCCGCAGCCTGGGAAAATCATAATTGCTTCAGGAACATCGCCGCTTTGAGGATGCAACCGCCGGGTTTGCAGGCACGGTCCTGGTCCGGTGCGAGCGGCATTTGCGGAAATAGTGCGAGCATTTATAACGCTAATTTGCTTGACACCAACCTGGGTCCATACTATAATCGCCCGCAGATTTCGAACCGTCGCGTCGCGCAATCCATCCGAAACTTCAAAACTGCGATAACACCTGGTAGAGTTTTCGGGAAATCGTTTGCCTCTTGTGCAACTGATGCAGGAGAAGGGGCCGGCGATGAATGTCCGATTGCGCCCGCAACAACCGGTAATGAAAATACCAAGGAGGTTGTCATGAGAAGGTTCCTGCTGATTGCGCTGCTTGCGGTGACATTGCTTCAGGGGTGCGCCAGGCTCCCTGCCCCGGAGGAAATGGCGCAGGAGATCAAGGGATTCGAACTTCCCGCAAAACCCGATCAGAACAGCGCAATGATCTACGTTGTCAGGCCGTCGATGGTTGGAACATTGGTGCGGTTCAATGTGTTTCTAGACAACCATGATGACGCATCCGAGATGGGATACAATCGGGGATCGCAGTATATTTTCTTCACGGTCAAGCCGGGCAGGCATGATATCTTTTCCAAGGCGGAAAATTGGGCCGATGCCACGATTGACGCGAAAGGGGGAGACACGATCTTTATCCGTCAGGATGTCCAGATGGGATTTATCATGGCACGGAACAGCCTCACCGTGGTCGATGTGCTCGAGGGGACCTACCATGTCAAGAATACCCAAGCCGGGACAATGATCAAAACACAGAATTGATCTGAAACCCTGGGGAGCTGTTTCATATTGATCGGCGCATTGCGGGAGAACAAGCACGCTGACAACCCAATTCAGGAGGGCTAATGAGAAGACTGGTCGTCGCATTCATGCTTTGTCTCGCAAGTTTTTCGGTAGGTTGTACGCACAGCATGCATATTTCCAATGCCGAAGAATATTTCACGCCGCCGGCCCCTCCGGTCAAGCGGCCGGTCAAGCTGGGGGTCACTTCGTCGAACACGGTTGATGTCAAGAACAGCAGGTATGTAGCTTCGATCATCGATGCATTGAATCAGAGCGGCAACTTTGAACGCATTATCTATCCCTATAATCCGGCGGTCCACCAGGGCGAGGTGGAGCTGATCGCCGACATCAATGTCCATCCCCGGTATACGGGCAGCACCGGCAATTTCTTCCTGAACTGGCCCGGATTCCTCATCTTTGCTCCGGCAATCTGGGGTTATAAGTATCACGCGGAATTGGAAACGCAGGTCATGCTGACACGCGTTGCAGACAGTCAGACGCAGCAAATGTCCATCCCGACCCGCTACACGTTCCGTCACGCGGAAATGAACCGGACCTGGACAGAGATCGGCTGGTTCGAAGTAGGGATCATTCCGCTGATCAGCGGTTTTTTCTTCACCGATTTCGATCCTGAGGTTACCGGTCAATTCATAAGCCAGGTCGGGCCCAGTTACGGCACCTTTGTCGCGAGAAAGATCTTGTCAGCGCTTCCACAGCCGGTACCTGTTCCTGCGCAGCCTGTTCCAGCACCGCCTGTTCCTGCCCAGCCGGCGCCGATCACGGGGATGGCTGCACCGCAGCAATAGGTTATTACTGATACTTGATCGAGCTTTCTTCAGGAACGGCAGGAGATGATATTCTTCTTGCCGTTCTTTTTTTTTGCGACTACAATCAGAGCGTCAGGTAGCAGGATCGGAAGTTTTGTTCCTCCAGGGAGGCCACTTGTGCGACGGGCAGTATTCGTATTTGCAGTTCTCGTTCTTCTCGCGGCAGGCAATGCCTTCGCCAAATTCGATCCCTCTTTTGACTGGACCACGGTCGAGACCCCGCACTTCCTGATCCACCATCACCAGGGCGGCGAGGAGATCGCGAAGCGGGTCGCGGTCCTTGCCGAGGACATCCATAACCGCCTGACGCCTCGAATCAAATGGGAACCCAGGGACAAGACCCATCTGGCGCTCGTTGACGCCATGGATGAGGCGAACGGGTACTCCTTTCCCATCCCCTATAATCAGGTTGTCATTTACCTCTCCGCTCCCTCGGGCGAGCAGGGGCTCGGTCTCGTGTCCTATGACGACTGGCTGCGGCTCGTGATCACCCATGAATACACCCACACGCTGCAGCTCGACATGGTGCGGCGCGGGCCGCGGCGGCTGCAGAAGGTGCTCGGCAGGATCTATTTCCCCAACCTGTTCCAGCCGAGCTGGATGATCGAAGGCCTTGCCACCTACGAGGAGACCGAGCAGACCAGCGGCGGCAGGGGGCGGTCCGCATGGGAGGAAATGATCTTACGGGCAGCGGTGCTGGAGCATGGATTCCCGACCCTGGGACAGGCTTCGGTATTTCCCGACACCTGGCCGTCGGGCCTGGTGCCCTATCTTTTCGGCGAGGGATTCACGCGCTACCTTGCTGACCGTTTTGGCAGGGACAAGATCGCTGAGTTAAGCCTAGCCTACAGCGGCAGGGGCTGGCCCTTCCTGGTCGGGTCCACGGGAAAGCAGGTGCTTGGCAAGGATTATGAGACGCTCTGGTTCGAGTGGGAGGTGGAGCTCAGGACAAAGTACCGCGACCAGGAAAAGCAGGTCCGGTCACTCGGCGTTACGCCGTCGACCCGTCTGACCAACCGGGGATTCGTGAACACAGGCCCCGCGTTCTCGCCTGACGGTTCGAAGATCGCCTACGCAGTCGCTGATGCTGACGAATATCCGGCCGTCCATGTGATGAACGCCGACGGCAGCAATGACCGCGCGGTTGTGGAGAATGTTTTTCCCTCGTCCACTTCCGGAGCATCGGTCTCCTGGAGCCCTGACGGCAACAGGCTCTACTATACCAAGGTAGATCTGGCGAAGAACACGAACTATTACAGCGATCTCTATGTCTATGACCTCCGGACAAAGAAGGAGACGCGGCTGACCAAAGGCCTGCGCAGCCGAGATCCCCATCCATCCCCTGACGGGACCAGGATCCTTTTCGTGATGAACTCGCTCGGAAGGACAAGGCTTGCGACGCTCGATCTTGCGAAGACCGTCAAATGCCCGGCTGGAGAAAAGGACATCGTTCTTTTGACGCCCTGGAGCAGCGATCAGTACGCATCCCCGAGGTGGAGCCCCGATGGATCACGCATTGCCGTGACCGTGCAGCAGGCGGCCGGTTTCAGGGACATTCAGGTCCTTGATGCTGGCGGCGCGAAGCTCGCCGACGTGAGCCACGACCGGGCCCTTGACGGAGCACCTGCCTGGAGCCCTGACGGGACGGCTCTCTATTTCTCCTCCGACCGCTCGGGCATTTACAATATTTACGTTTATGATCTCCTGACCGGCAAGGCCTTCAGGCTGAGCAATGTGGTCAACGGCGCGTTCACACCATCGCCTTCGCCAGACGGACGTTCGCTTGCAATAACCTCCTACAGTTCATCGGGATTCGATATTCACCTGATGCAGGTCCCTGACCGAGGTGAATGGGCCGAGGCAGCGGTCTATGTGGACCGTTATCCCGCAATGACCTACGAAGAAAAATCCGTTGAGACAGCGAGCCGTCCCTACAGCCCGCTCTCCACGATCTATCCCCGCTTCTGGCTGCCCTGGGCTGGATACAGCGAAGCAAGCGGCACATTGCTCGGCGCTCTCACCTTTGGCCAGGACGCGGTCCAGCGGCATCGGTATGTTGCCACGGCGTTCTACGGTCCCAAGAACAGCAGGACGTGGTATGGCCTTGATTATTTCTACGACGGTTTTTATCCCACGATTCATCTGCATGCTTCGGACACCGACATTGCCTACGCGAACTTTCTTGAGGACACGGTATCACGGCGCGACTATGTTGAGCGTGCAAAGACCTACGGCGCGTCGCTGGTCATCCCGGTGCTGAAGAACGAGCAGCAGCAGGCTGTCACCATCGGGTATCGCAGACGGGATACCTCGGCCCTGACCGGTCTGCCGCCCTGGACAGGTTATGCCGGTCTCCTGCCCGGCGAGGGCATGCTTGCGTCGGGCAGGGTAAAATATAATTACAACAGCAGCAGGCGCTACGCCCTCTCGATCAGTCCCGAGGATGGGCGGACCGTGAACCTGGGTGCCGAGCGTTTCACGGAATCCTTTGGCAGTGACTTTGAGTTCACGAAATACACTGCTGACTGGCACGAGTACCTTGACCTGCCGGGCAGGCATCACGTGCTCCAGGCGCGGGCCTTTGTGGGAAGGGCGATCGGCGATGCTCCTATCCAGGGAGCATATCAGCTCGGCGGGGATAACCCCGGTGATGTGACCATGTCGCTCGAGGACCGTACCGTGTACCTGCGCGGCTATCCCATGAACGTCATGCGGGGAAGCAAAGTCGGCCTGGCTAGCCTCGAGTACCGCTTTCCGCTGAGCGTCCTCGAAAAGGGATGGAACACCAAGGCGGTCTACTTCCGCAAGCTCCACGGCGCGCTTTTCTACGAAGCAGGCAGCGCCTGGGACGGAACGTTACGGGGAGACTATATCAGGAAGAGCGTCGGCGGCGAACTGCGGTTCGATGTTGACCTGGCCTACTATCTGCCGATCACCTTCCGGTTCGTGATAGCGAGGGGACTTGATGAGGACGGTCAGTCGCAGGCCTATCTGGGGCTGTGGATGCCGCTGTCATTGTGAAAAAAATCGAGAGGCCGTTAGGGGTAAGGTGTTAGGGGTAAGGGGTGAGGCAAGTGAAGGTGAGGTAATCATGATCCTTGTAACTGGTGCAACGGGATTTGTAGGCCGTCATCTGGTGAAGCGACTGCGGCAGGACGGGTTCGCTGTCCGTGCTGTTGTCAGGACGCCTGCAAAGGCCTCATGGCTCAAGGACCTGGGCGTCGAGGTCGTTCCCGGCGATATCAGCGACCAGACGTCGCTTGAAGCGGCAGTCCAGGGTTGCGATAAGGTCATCCACCTGGTCGGCATCATCCAGGAAGGCCGCGGGTTCACTTTCCGGAGCGTGCACGTGGACGGCACGCGCAATGTCCTTGATTCGGCGAAGAAAGCCGGGGTGAGGCACTTCTTTTACCAGAGCGCGCTGGGCACGCGGGAACACGCGAAGAGCGAATATCACAAGACCAAGTGGGAGGCTGAGAAGCTTGTCAAGGCATCGGGCATTCCCTATACCATTCTGCGGCCGTCGCTGATCTACGGTTCAGGCGACCTATTCACGATCCGGCTGGCTGAGATGATCCGCCTTTCCCCGGTCCTTCCGGTGATCGGGACCGGCAGATCGAAGATCCAGCCGATCTTCATCGATGACGTGGTGACTTGCATGGCCAGGATACTGAAGGATGATAGGTTCCTGAACAAGACCTTTGAGATCGGCGGGCCTGAAGAGCTTTCCTACGAAGAGGTTACCCGGGCCATTGCAGCGGCACTGGGCGTACGCCGGCCGACCGTGCATATGCCGCTCTTCTTCATGCGCACGGTTGCGAAGATCGGTGAATCTTTGCTGCCCAAGCCGCCGGTGACCACGGACCAGCTGATCATGCTGCAGGAGGACAATGTCTGCGGCTTGAAGGACATCCGCGAGGCATTCGGCGTGGAGCCGGTGAAGTTCGCTGAGGGACTGAAGCGGTTCCTGGGAAGAACCTAAGCAGATCTTTGACACTGAGGACACTGAAGAATCATAGACACAGAACATGCTGATATAGGGACGGAAAAAGACGAGAATCGACGTGCTTTTTCATAGGTCTTTTCAGTGTCTTCAGTGTCAAAATAAAAGTCTTTGGTTTGAGCCGCAGGCTCGGTGTCAAAACGGAGGGCCATCATGAGCGGACCGGCCGTGGTAATTGGGCGGAAGGGCGGTAGCGGAGCATTATTCCAGCGCGTACAGCGTCCTTCCGGCGCTGAAGTAGATCGTCCTTCCGACCGGCAGAGGCGCGCCGGGCGCATTGCGCTGCGCGGGCTGGAATTGCCACAGTTCCTTGCCATTGGCGGCGTCGAATGCGTGCAGGATGCCATGGCCGTCAGCTGCGTATACGGTCCTGCCTGCCACGGCCGGCGGTTCCTCGAACCACGCATCGATGTAGTGCTGCCAACGGACCTGCCCGGTGAGCGCATCAACGGCATAGAACGTTCCCGCGCGGTCGTCGCTTGTGCCGAAGTATACCGTGCCGTCGGCGACCGCCGGCGTGTTCGCCGCGCCCTGGGCTGCCACTTTCCAGAGGACCTGGCCTGTTTGCCGGGACAGGGCCAGCAAGGCGCCCCGGACGCCTGAACCGATGGTGATATAGATCCTGTCGCCGAAGACAGCCGGAGCGCCGCGCAGGGACAGGATGTTGGGCACCTCCCAGAGCTTGCCGCCGTCGCTCGCGCGGATCGCGAAGAAGCCGCCCCCGGTCAGCAGGTGGCCTGAGTTCCCGTAGCCGAAGTACACCACGCCGTCGGCGATCGCCGGCGGGGTCACCACGCGGTTCCGGGTCTTGAAGAGCCATCGTTCGTCGCCGGTCGCGGCGTCGATCGCGGCGAGAAACCCGTGGTCCTCACGGGAGCCCGGGAACGAGCCGCCGCCGTAATAGAGCATCCCGTTCACCAGGGCAGGCGAGGTCGGACGGACGGTGCCGGTCAGGACCTTCCAGCGGATGTCGCCGCTTCGAGTGTCCATGGCGTAGAGAGCGTTCATCGATGCACCGAAATACACCGTGTTGTTCACGATCGCCGGCGCGCCGGCGCCGGAGAGGTGGTATTTCCAGCGAAGCGTTCCCCTGCTTCTGTCGATCGCGTAGAGGTACTCGTCATCGCCAAGGAACAGGGTGTTTCCGGCAACCACGGGCGGTGACAGGAAGTGTCCTTCCGCTGTGAATGACCATTTCACCGATGGTTTTGCGGTGATCTGCGCGGCGCGGAATGAGCCGGTCCTCTGCAGATCACCGCGGAACCATGAAGCGGAAACCGGCATTTCGCCCTGCCGGACCGGAGCCGGGCCTCCTTCGTCGCAAAAGGACGGCGCCGGCGCAGCGAAAAGAACACCTGTCAGCAGCAAGCAAGCAACGGACCGCATAAACGATCTCCCTCTTCAGTCTGGTGTCGTACCGGAACGTATAGTATCATAGTGTCCGGCAAAGGGAAAGAACTCAAGGCGCTGGTTCCCGGGACCAGGAGGCTGCATGAGAAAGCTCATAGGCATTGTCGTACTGCTCGGGCTGCTGATCGTCCTGGCGGTCCTCATCGTGTCGCGGGGTGACCGTGAGCAAACGGACCGTGTCCCGAAGGACGCAACAAAGGCGCTGGCAAGCCCTGTGGTCGCGATTTCCGCTGCAGGCAACCGCGCGGTCGCGCGCAAGGCCGACGGGTCGGTCTGGGTCTGGGGCGGCCCCCTTCAGGACACGGGGTTCGCTTACCCGGGGGCCAGCGGTGAACCCCGGCTGCTGAATGATGCCGGCATCGCGGCAGACGCGATCGCAGGTCCTTACGGCCTTCTGCTCAGAAAAACGGACAGCACGCTGTGGGAGCGGAGCAGGCGAACCGGCGGTAAAGCGGTGCAGATGGCCGGTCCGGTGAGATCTGCAGCGGCAGGGGAACAACATGCTGCCGCAGTCACGGAAGACGGCAGGGTCCTGACCTGGGGAGAGAACGCTTTAGGCCAGCTCGGCCGGGGGGTGCGAGATGACGGCGCTGCTCCGGAACCGGTGACCGACAGTGCGGGCATGCCGCTTACGGGCATTATCGCGGTCGCGGCCGGCGCGGGCCATACGCTCGCCCTCAGGAACGACGGGACCATTATGGCATGGGGCGCCAATGGATCAGGCCAGCTGGGCGACGGCTCGGTGATGAACCGCATGGTGCCGGTCCCTGTCCCGGGGCCGGCCGACATCATCGCCATTTCCTGCGGATACGCCCACTCGCTCGCGGTCGCGCGGGACGGGACGGTCTGGGCGTGGGGCGCGAACGAATCAGGACAGCTCGGCGACGGCACCTATGACCTCCGGCTGACACCGGTCCGTGTGGCGCAGCTGACCGAGGTGCGTCAGGTCGCGGCGGGTCTCAAGCACAGCGCTGCTGTGCGGAAGGACGGCACGGTCTGGACCTGGGGCGGGAACCGTCAGGGCCAGCTCGGCATCGAAGGTCCGATGATGAGTCCCCTGCCGCGGCAGGTGGCTGAGCTGGCGAACGTCGCGATGGTGGCTTGCGGGGCGGAGTTCTCCGCGGCATTGAAGGACGACGGGTCCGTGTGGGCCTGGGGTGACAACCGGTCGTTCCAGATGGGAGCGGGCCATCGGTCACATCGAACGATCCCGGTGCAGGTCGCTGCGTTCGGCCCGGTCCGCGATGGAGGCGATGAATATTCCCGAACGCGGTACGAGCGTTCTCCGGCAGTTCCCGGTGTCGGCCTTGCGGCGCAGGATATAGCGGCCGGCGGATATCACAATCTGGCGATCGTCAGCAACGGCAGGGTCCTTGCCTGGGGCCGGAATCATCATGGCCAGCTCGGCGACGGGACGACTTTGGGCAGCGCGGTCCCGGTCGCGGTGACAGGCCTGAGCGATGTAGCGGCGATCGCCGGCGGGGGTCAACATTCAGCTGCACTGAAAAAGGACGGCACGGTCTGGACCTGGGGCGGGAACCGCTATGGTCAGCTCGGGAACGGAACGCGCCAGGATTCCGCAGTGCCCGTGGCGGTCAGCGGCCTTGACAACGTGAAAGCGGTCTCGGCGGGCTGGTCGCATACCCTCGCGATAGGCAAGGACGGCACGGTCTGGGCGTGGGGCGATAATTATTACGATCAGCTCGGCAACGGGACCGGGGCGAGCTCGGACCTGCCCCTGCAGGTGCCGGGTCTGCAGAACGCGATCGCGGTCTCCGCGGGCCGGTATCACAGTGCCGCGCTGACCAGCGACGGGTCCCTGTGGGTCTGGGGCGCGAACGATGCCGGTCAGCTCGGTCCCGGGATCACGGAACGGGCAGTCACGCCCGTCCGGGTCCAGGCACTCGCGCGGATCGCGGCCGTCGCTGCCTGTGATCACCACACGCTTGCCCTGACCGGCTGGAACGGAAGGGTGCTGTCCTGGGGCGGCAATGAATACGGTCAGCTGGGACATGGGGCGGTGAGCCGGTCCCTCCCGAACGTGGGCGCTGACCCTCCGCGGCTGTATATCTCGATCGTCAGCGGAGGGTCCCCTCCCGAGTCCCTGATCAATGAGCTTGCGGTCAGGCTCAGCGGCCGGCCCTACATCCAGAGCGGCGCGGGGGAGGGATCGCTCACGGCCATCGTCGGCATGGCCTGCGGCGGAGACCATGGCGTCGCGCGCGGGAACGGCGGCCCGGTCTATTCCTGGGGCAGGAACAACTTCGGTCAGCTTGGCAGCGGTTATCCCTGGGAGGATTCCGGACTTGCCGGCGCGGTTCCGCAGGTCATGGCCAAGGCGGTTGCCGCAGGATATGAACATTCGATCGCCCTGCTCGAGAATGGATCGGTCGTTGCCTGGGGAAGCAACGAGTACGGACAGCTGGGGGATGCCACGCGGGACGACGTCAGGGACCGTCCTGTCACTGTCAGGTAGTTCCCGGGAAAGAGACACTGCTCCAGGAGGGGACATGAAACAGCTGCTGATCATCATCGTCGTCATCGCGCTTATCGCAATCGCGGGCGTCACGTTCCTTCCCCGGCTGTTCACCTCCGTGCCCGATGCTGCATCCGGTCCGGCCGTGCTGAGCGGTGTCGGTGCCGCGGCAGCCGGGTTCGGTCACACACTGGCGGTGAAGGTCGACCGCACGGTCTGGGCATGGGGCAGGAACGATCTCGGCCAGCTGGGCGACGGGACCACCGCTGACCGGACCACGGCCCGGCAGGTAGCGGGGATCAGCGGGATCACGGCAATAGCCGCCGGAGAAGGACACAGTTTGGCGCTCACGGCCGAGGGGACCGTTGTTGCCTGGGGCGGCAATGAGCACGGCCAGCTCGGAGACGAAGAGACGCTGCAGCGGTCCCTGCCGCGCGAGATAGACGGCCTGCTCTCGGTGACCGCGATCGCCGCAGGCGAGAACCACTCTCTGGCGCTCAAGAGCGACGGAACCGTGATCGCCTGGGGGAGCAACGAGTCAGGGCAGCTCGGCGACGGGACGAAGGAGTCGCGCGGTGTGCTTCGCCCGGTTCCGGGGGTCGCGTCCGTATCTGCCATTGCCAGCGGACGGGGCCACGTGGCCGCGGCGCTGCAGGACGGCACGGTCCTCACCTGGGGCGCGAACAACGCTGGCCAGCTCGGCGACGGATCGACCAGGGAAAGGAATTCCCCGGCTCCGGTCAGCGGTCTTGCCGGCATCACCGCCGTGGCCTGCGGCCATGACCACACGCTCGCTCTCCGGTCCGACGGCACGGTCTGGGCCTGGGGCGCCAACGACGCGGGCCAGATCGGCGACGGGACCACGGAAATGCGGCAGCGGCCCGTGCAGGTTCCGGGCCTGGAGGGAGCGGTCGCCCTTGCCGCCGGACACCGCCACTCCCTCGCGCTGCTGGGGAACGGTGATGTGCGGATCTGGGGATCGAACTTCCATTATCAGCAGGCGCGGCGGTTCGGGGCCATGCAGCCCCAGCCGCAGACGGTCGCTTCGCTGGACAGCGGCGTCGCGGCCATCGCGTCGGGCGCGTATCACGTTCTGGCGGTGGATGGCGCGGGAACACTGCGGTCCTGGGGCTTTAATCACTACGGCCAGCTGGGCGACGCAACGCTCGACTATCGCTCCGCGCCGGTGCAGACGCTCGCGTCCGCAGGAGGGCCGGCGCCTGTTCAAAAGCCCGGAGCAGGCCAGGCGTCGGCAAAGGATTCGGCGATCATTGATTTAGCCGCGGGGAGGTCCCATTCAGCGGCCCTCAAGGGCGACGGGACCGTCTGGACCTGGGGGGACAATTTTCACGGCCAGCTGGGCGACGGCGCACGCCGCACCATCAGACCGCGGCCACAGCTTGCACAGAACCTCTACCAGGTGAAGGCGATAGCGGCAGGGAACAATATCACCCTCGCGCTCAGGCAGGACGGCACGGTCTGGGCATGGGGCAATAACGAGAACCGCCAGCTCGGCGATGGATCAAAAGCACAGAGCCGGGCGCTTCCCGTGCAGGTCCAGGGCCTCACGGACGTGATCACCCTTGCCTCGAGCGGCAATGTTTCGCTGGCCCTTCGTTCCGACGGCACGGTCTGGACCTGGGGGCTCGCGTTCAACGGGGCCGGCGCCAACGCAGCGCCGCAGACGCCGGCGAAAGTAGCGGGGGTCGGACCTGCCGCGGCCATTGCCGCAGGCCATGACCATTTCCTCGTCCTGTGCAGGGACGGCACGGTCTGGGCCTGGGGCAAGAACGAGTTCGGCCAGGTCGGAGACGGCAGCACTGTGGAACGGCGCGGTCCGGTCAGCGTCGCCGGGTTGACGGACGTTGCGGCGATCGCCGCGGGCGGCAAGCACAGCGTGGCGCTCAAAAAGGACGGGACCGTTTGGGCATGGGGCCTGGTGCGGGCGATGCGGACGAAGAACTACCTGGAAGCGTGCAGTCCGTCTCCCGCGGCGATCGCGGGGCTGCAGGATATCACCGCTATAGCGGCTGGAGACGGTCACACGATCGCGCTCAAAAAGGACGGAACCATCTGGGGCTGGGGCCGCGGATCTCAGAGCCAGCTGGGAGGCAGGGTGGCGACAATGACCGACACGGTCGTCCAGGTCACCGATCTGACAGGCGTGGCACGGATCGCCGCGGGATGGGACCACAATCTGGCGATGCTGATGAACGGAACGCTGGTGACCTGGGGATATAACGAATACGGCCAAACGGGCGATGGGAGCCAGGGACTGACCGAGCACGGGTCCAAGACGTTCAATAAGAGCGTTCTCGGAAAGAGGACTCCCGGTCCTGTTGCGTGGTCTGTGCCAGCCGCCCCCCAGGGAGACCGGCCGAAGCGGTCGGTCAAGACCGTCTCCCTGGGCGGGACCCACTCGGGGATCCTGATGGATGACGGCACGGTCTGGGTCTGGGGGGATAATTCGTACCAGCAGCTGGGCGGGCGCGCGGATATCACCACCCCGGACGGCAAACTGCTGTCAGCGGTCTTCCACAAGGAGAAGCCATTTCCCATGGTCGGGCTGAGCAGCATCATCGCGATCGACATGGGCATGTTCCATTCCCTGGTCCTGCGCAACGACCGGACCGTGGCCCAGTGGGGCAGGAGCTATGACGATTCGGCCTATGAACAGAAGATCGACTCCTTCGGCCTTAGCGAGCGGATCGCTCATGACCGGAGCATGAGCAGCGGCAGGGGGAAGCCTGCGGCGGCCATGAGCGGGGTCGTGGGCGAACTGACCGACGTGGCGGCGGTCAGCGCCGGCGCCGGGTTCTCACTGGCCCTCAGGCAGGACGGCACGGTCTGGGCATGGGGCGTGAACAGCTATGGCCAGCTGGGCGACGGAACGACGGCGCACCGAAAAGTGCCCAAGCCGGTGCAGGAGCTGTCCGGGATCACCGCCATTGCGGCGGGGGGGAACTATGCCGTCGCCCTGGCGAACGACGGATCGGTGTGGGGCTGGGGGCTGACCTCGTACCGGAAATCAGGGGGGAAAATGTTCCCGCAGGCGTCTGTGAAGCCCCTTCGCATCGCAGGTCTGGCCGGCGTGATCGCCGTAGCAGCCGCGGGAGAGCCCCTGGCGCTCATGGCCGATGGAACCGTCTGGTCCTGCTGGACCTGGCAGCGGGAAGATCCCCTGGCATTCGGCCCGGCCCCGATCGCGGGACTGGAGAACATCACGGAGATCTCATCGGAAGGAAACCATACCGTCGCGCTCGGCAGGAGCGGGGTCTATGAGATGAACGGATACCGCACGATCGCGAAGGACGGGAACATGACGACAACGCGCCATATCGCGGCTGTCGAGGAAGCCGATGGCGCAGAGCATGTGGCCGCCGGCGCATCCCATGGAATGCTGCTGAAGCGGGACGGCACAGTCTGGGCATGGGGGGACAACGAATTCGGCCAACTGGGAGACAAGACCGAGCATGACAGCATGTATCCGCTGCTGATCCGGATCCCCTGATCCGCGCGAGAGACCAGGATCGTCCGCGATGGACCGCTCATGACGAAACTGATTTTGCTTTATTTTGCGCTCCGGTCCTCCCTTTCAAGTTGACATCCTTTTGCGGCTTCTGCTATCATCGTTTTCAATCGCGGTCACCACGACGCCTCACAGGAGGAATGCATGAACGGAGCTTTTTCAAATCTTGCGGGCCTGGAAGTGTTCTTTCTTGCCTGCGCTGCAATCGGAGGCATCTTCGTACTTCTCCGGCTGATCATGCAGTTTCTCGGTGCCGATGCGGATACCGATCCGACAGCTGAAGCGCCGGTGGATGTGGACGTTCATCACACGGACTCCGACATCGGCTTCAAGTTCCTGTCGCTCCACGGCCTGACCGCTTTCTTCATGATGTTCGGGCTGGTGGGTTTCGCGCTCTTCCGCCAAAGCAACATGGGCCACCTGATCTCGATCCTCGGCGCCATGGCGGCCGGTTTCGCCTCTGTCTGGATCATCGGCAGGATGTTCGCGATGATCGGAAAGCTCCAGTCGAGCGGCACGGTGTTGCTCAAGAATGCCGTTGGATGCGAAGGCACCGTGTATCTGAACATTCCCGCCGGTGGAACCGGAAAGGTCATGATCACCGTGAATAACCGCCTGCGTGAGTACGAAGCCACGTCAAAGGACGGGATGGAGCTCAAAACGGGATTACCAGTTCGGGTCGTTTCCGTGAGCGGAGACAGGCTGGTCGTGGAAAAGAGCGCCTAGTATGCCGATCCCGGGGATAGGGTAACAACATTTAAACCTCGGATGCGCGAGGACAGCAATAAATCGTATCTTTCCTTGCCGTTACTCTCGGTGACCTCGGCGACCTCTGTGGTTTAGCGGTCTTCCGTTCTGTTCGCGTTTGAAATCCGATCCTGATATGCAGCATACGAAAGGAGTTGTCATGTTCGACCTCTGGGCATTCCCAATAACCGCGTTCATCATCCTGATCGTATCGACCGTCGTGTTCCTTGCCTCCCGCTATAAACGTTGTCCCTCGGACAAGATCCTGGTGATCTACGGAAAGGTGGGCGAAGGCCAGTCCGCCCGGTGCATCCACGGCGGCGGCACGCTGGTCTGGCCGCTGATCCAGGACTACTCCTACATGAGCCTCACGCCGATCACCATCGGCATTCCGCTCCAGAAGGCGCTGTCCATGCAGAACATCCGCATCAACGTGCCGAGCACCTTCACCATCGGCATCAGCACCGAACCGGCGATCATGAACAACGCGGCCGAACGTCTCCTGAAACTGGACCAGTCCAGCGTCGAGGAAATGGCCAAGGAGATCATCTTCGGCCAGCTCAGGCTCACGGTCGCCTCGCTCACCATCGAGCAGATCAACCAGGACCGCGAAAGCTTCCTGGAGTCGATCCGGAAGAACGTTACTCCGGAGCTGAACAAGATCGGACTGTACCTGATCAACGTGAACATCACGGATATCACCGACGAATCGGGCTATATCGACAGTATCGGGAAAAAAGCCGCGGCCGAGGCCATCAACCAGGCAAAGATCGACGTTGCCGTGCAGGATAAGCTGGGATCCATCGGCCATGCCGAGGCGACCCGTGAGCGGGACGTGCGGGTTGCGGAGAACGTGGCGTCGGCGGAAAAGGGCAAGAAGAAGGCCGAGGCTGACCAGCGCGTGTTCGTGCAGCAGCAGGAGACGTCGGCGACGATCGGCGAGGCCGAGGCGATCCGGGACAAGGACATCCGCGTGGCCGAGAACGTCGCCCAGTCGGAGAAGGGCAAGAAGAAGGCCGAGGCTGACCAGCGCGTCTTTGTGCAGCAGCAGGAAGCGGGTGCGGTAAAAGGCGAGAACGACGCCAAGGCAGACATCGCCGCGACAAACGCCGAACTTGCGGTCAAGCAGGCGGAAGCTCTCCAGAAGGGCGAGGTCGCGCGGCTCGATGCGCAGGTGGAGATACAGAAGGCCCAGTACCGGGCCGAGCAGGAGCGGCTGACCGCCGAGGAAGTGGTGGTGTCCGAGATCGACAAGCGGAAGATCGAGATCGCGGCAGAGGCCGAAGCCGAGAAGGTCCGGCGCGAGGCCAAGGGTACGGCTGACGCCATCCTGATGAAATACGAAGCCGAGGCAAAGGGCATCCGGCAGGTGCTCGAAAGCAAGGCCCAGGGCTACCAGAACCTGATCAAGAGCTGCAACGGCGACGCGCGCGCGGCAGCGACGCTGCTCATGACCGAGAAGATCGAAGAGATCGTGAAGCTCCAGATCGAGGCGATCAAGAACATCAAGATCGACAAGGTGACGGTCTGGGACGGAGGCAAGGACGGCAACGGCGGCACGGCAACGTCCAACTTCATGTCCGGCCTGATCCGGAGCCTGCCGCCGCTTCACGATGTCGCGAAGATGGCGGGCATCGAACTGCCGCAGTACCTGGGGAATATTTCGGAAGAGAAAGGCAAGGAAAAGAGCGCGGGGAAAGAGAACGCGTAGATGATGATTTGTTCGGTCGTAAACGGGCTGGTCGCATTATGCGGTCAGCCCGTTTTTTTTGGAAGGAACAGAGCCGTCCCCAAGAGCCGTCCCGAGGATTGACAAAGCGTACGTAATTGCGTACTATAATAGCAGTGAGGTGCTGAAATGAAGACAGTCGCAGTTACTAAAGCCCGGGCATCGTGGTACGCGCTCGTGGACGAGGCCGCAGAGTCCCATGCGCCGATCAAGATCACGGGAAAGCGCCATAATGCCGTGCTGGTGAGCGAAGAGGACTGGCGGGCGATCGAGGAAACGCTCTATCTGCTCTCGATCCCCGGCATGCGGGAGTCCATCCGGGTCGGGTTGAAAACGCCGGTCAAGAAGTGCTCGGGGAAGCTCGCCTGGTGAGCTGGAAGCTCGTGTACACGCCGCAGGCGCAGAAGGACGCGAAGAAGCTGACGCGGTCCGGATTGAAGGAACAGGCGCAGCGGATCATTGCCATCATCGAACAGAACCCTTTCGAGCCGCATCCTCCCTTTGAAAAGCTCGTCGGCGATCTTGCCGGAGCTTACTCCCGCAGGATCAATATTCAGCATCGCGTGGTCTATCAAGTGCTCAAAAAGGAGCGGATCGTCAAGATCCTGCGCCTATGGACGCATTATGAATAGATGTCAACAAAATCGGAAGTCACCTCCTGCTCGATGCAGCATGTCTGACAGGGATTGAGAGCCAGGAATGCTGCATATCCGCTACTTAGTCGCTGTTCGCATCCGGCAACATCACCGCGTTCATGCGGCAGGACGCGGGCACCTATGAACTTGCATTCAAGCGGCCACGGATGCTGCGGGTGGACACGAAGTATGGCCGGTCCCTTGAAACGAGGATCCTGCGGGGAAGAACGGGATATCGCGGTACAGACGTGGTTCCGCTCGTAGAGGTGACGGACCACCGCCTGCTTGCCATGGTCTACCAATACAAGCACCTGGACCTGCTGTACGGTCCGGAACCGGACAGCATCTAGGGAAGATTCGGAGGAAGGGTCATGAAAAGGATCGCATTTGCAGTCGCTGTGCTGTTTGTCGCAACTGTTCTGCCGGGCGTTGCCCGTGCTGATCTCGATCGGTTCATCAAGAACCTGAACGTCGAGGCCCAGGCGGATATCGGCAACTACAACGTGAAAGTGAGCCAGCAGTTCGGGGTGTCGGAAGTGCAGGTGAAGGAGATATCAAGCAAGGTGGATTCGCCGGCTGATGCGTTCCTCTGCCTGCAGGTGGCCCAGATGACGGAGAGGAAGCCGGAGGAGGTCTTGCGGGTTTACCAGCAGAACAGGGGGAAGGGATGGGGCGCAATCGCCAAGGCCATGGGTATCAAGCCGGGCTCGCCCGAGTTCCATGCGCTCAAAAGCGGCAATTTCGAACTGACCGGCCGGCCCGGCGGCGGAGCAGGGCAGGGGCAGGGAAAAGGCAAGGGAAAGGGCCGCGGCAGGAACTAGACAACATCCAGGAGTTTGCAAAAACAGGCTGACCGGAGATATCCGGTCAGCCTGAACTGTTTTCTGTTCAATTTCAGTCACCCGCAGAGGAACGCCTGCGCCTACTTCTTCCGCTTCTCCATTTCCTTCTGCACCGTGGGGAAGGCATGCAGGTCCGTGTGGGGCAGGAAGAGCGCGGACATGTATTCGTCCATGAAACTGCGCGAGACCGAGAGCTCCACATAGGTCATCTTTTTGGCGATCTCCTCGGCCTCGTGGCGCAGGCGGTCGCAGAGCAGCGAGTAGTATGCGCCCACGATGGAGGTGTTGCCCAGGAACTGGAACTTCTCCACCGCCAGGTCCGGCAGCATGCCGATGGTTATGGCCCGCTCCACGTCGATGTACCTGCCGAAGCCTCCGGCGATATAGATCTTCGCGATGTCCCCGAAGGTCATGCCCATGTGGCCGACCAGTGTCGCGAAGCCCGCGTAGATCGCGGCCTTGGCGCGGATCAGGTTGTCCAGGTCCACCTCGGTGATCACGATCTCCTTGTTGATCGCCGACTCCACGCGCCAGGCGAGCACGAACTCCAGTCCGTTCTCGCCCTTGCGCACGCGATTGGACCCGATCTCCTCGCGGATCTTGCCCTTCTGGTCGATCACGCCGGTGAGGTACATTTCCGCCAGGGCGTCGATCATGCCGGAGCCGCAGATGCCGATGGGCTTGGCATCGCCGATGACCCGGTAGTTCACCTCGTGCGTTTGGGGATTTATCTCAACTTCCTCGATGGCGCCTTCCATGGCGCGCATGCCGAACTTGATGCCGCTCCCTTCGAAGGCCGGGCCCGCTGAGCAGGCCGCGGTCACCATCCAGTCCTTGTTGCCCAGCACGATCTCGCCGTTCGTCCCGATGTCGATGAAGAGCGAGACCTCTTCCTTCTTGTGGATCTGCGAGACCAGCACTCCCGACGTGATGTCGCCGCCCACGTAGCTGGCCACGTTCGGCATGGAATAGATCAGGGCCTGGGGGTCGATGGTAAAGCCGATGCTCTTGCCGCGGATGAGCGGGAAGAAGGCCGCGGTCGGGATGTAGGGCTCCTCGCGGATGAACTGGGGGTTGATGCCGTAGAAGAGATGGTTCATCGTGGTATTGCCCGCGACGACCATGTAGTCGATCATGCCCGGCCGGATGCCGTGCTTGGTCGCGATCTCGGTCAGCAGGCTGCTGATGTTGTTGATCACGAGGTCCTGGAGCTCCTGCAGTCCGTTCTTCTCCGTGGCGTAGACGATGCGGGTGATCACGTCGTCACCGCACTTGACCTGGGCGTTGTAGGACGAGGCCGAGCCGATGATGTGGCCGTTGGCGAGGTCCACCAGATAGACCACGACCGTGGTGGTGCCGATGTCCACGGCCACGCCGAAGCGCTTTTTCACCACGTTATGGGGGAAGATGTCCAGCACCTCGGTCACCGTGCCCGTGTGGAACAGGGCCAGGGTCACCTTCCACGCCGCTTCGCGCAGCACATGGCTGAGCTTCCTGAGCACCATGAAGTTGATGTGCAGGTTCTCCACGTCGAATCCCGCCTGGTCGAGCGCGCGGCGCACCCGCTCCAGGTCCGAGATATTGTCGTCCAGCGTGGGCGGGGCAAGGTCGAGGTAGATCCTGCTGATGCGGGACTCCAGGCAGCCGCCCGCCTCCTGCATGAACTTGAGCAGCTCCTCGGTCTTGGCGCCGGTCGCGATCTTGTGCTTGGCCTGCATGCGCGACTCCGCCGGGATCTCCACGGTCAGTTCGCTCTGCACGTGGGAATGGCAGGCCAGGACATAGCCGCGCTCCTGCTCTTCGGCGGAAAGATAGGACTTTGACTGGCCCGGGTCCACGGTGCCCTGCTTGACCACGAGCTTGCACTTGCCGCAGTTGCCCTTGCCGCCGCAGGAGGAGAGCACGTACACGCCCGCGGCCTTGGCCGCCTTGAACAGGCTGCCTCCGTGCTCCATCTCGATGGTCAGGTTGTCAGGAAGAAAGGTCACTTTATGCTTCATGGAAAAAACTATAACAGGGAGCCTGCGGAAGCGTCAAGGGGTTTCTGGAAGCAGAGGCAGGAAAAAACATTATTGACAGGTCAGAAGCGGATGAACATCCTGATAAAGGCGGATACAGCGAAAGCTTCAGGACCGCGGCAGTTCTCACATAGTAGTACCAACGATTATTGCAAAATGACATTCGAGGATATTATAATGTTCCCGTGACCTTTCGTATAACCACACTTCCCAAAGGATCGCTGCAGGCCTGTGCCCTGACCGCGCTCCTCTTCCTCTCAGCATGCGGCACCGGACATGTGCCAGTGAAGCCCGTGAAGGGCTACACTCCGGCTGTCGGAGAAAAAGCTGCGAACACGGCAGTCTCCATGATAGGGCGTCCCTACAAATATACCGGGGATACCCCCTCGGGATTCGACTGCAGCGGACTGGTGCGGTACAGCTATCTCACCGCGGGCATGGACCTTCCTCACGGTACGTCATCGCTCAAGAGCATCTCCCGGCCGGTAGGTTCTTCTTCTGCGCGCAAGGGAGACCTGGTCTTTTTTGTGCAGGAAGGGAAGAAGTATTCTCATGTGGGAATCTATGTGGGGAAGAATAATTTTGTGCACGCGCCGAGCACCGGGGGCAAGGTCCGCAGGGACAGCCTGACTGACCCCTACTGGAAGAAACATTACCTTGATACGAGAAGATTCATTTGAAATACGGGGCTAGATGAATCAGGGCTAGGTGAGGCAGGGGAAGATCGATAAAGAAGGGCTAGGTGATGCGGGGCTAGGAGTGACAAGGGGTATATCCCTTTAACCCTCCAGCCCTTGTTTTGTTTTAACTTATTTTTTCTTCCTCGCTGGCGGTTCCAGTGCCGCTGCTGCCCGTTCTTCCTTGGCCCGCTGGGCAATGCCGCTCCAGAGACCGTAGAACAGGACCTGCAGGGTCATTACCACGACAAATCCCAGATGGGTCACATATCCCATGTAGTCCGCAGCCTGTACGGTCAGCTCCTCGATCGCCCGGTAGAGCGCAAGAAGGTTGGTCATCGTGGAGATGACAGTGACCGCGGCGCCTGCCATGACCCCCTCCAGGATGGCGTTCCCCCTGGTCGTCGTACCGATCCAGATGCCCGTGCCCAGGCTGGCGGTCAGGGCGATAAGGGCGAGCAGCACGATGCTCCAGTTCCCCGATATCCAGGGATGGTCGCCCCGGAGAAGACGGCCCATAGTTTCGACTGAAAAAGCCCCATAAGCGCCTGCAAAGCTTTGCTTGGTCGCGTACAGGTGGGCGGCGGTCAGGATCACCTCGAAGGTGAACTTGATGCACATGCTGATGCCCACATCAACAATGACCCGTTCGACGGTTATGTTCTTGAAGATGGCCGAAACGCCGGCCTTCATTTCTGCCTTGGCCTGGGACGGGGGGATGGGTTTGGATTTTCCCGTTCTGCGCTTTTCGAGCGCCTCGTATACGATGGCGTAGAGGATGGGAATGAGCGGAAAGATGCGGCTGGTGTACATCTCTAGGTCAAAGGTCCTGCTGAGCGTCACAAGGCCTGCTGCACTGCCGATGGCGATCAGAAAGCTGATGAACAGTGTGTTCATAGAGAGAACATTATACCACAGGTACAGCTGCTGACGGAATGCTTGCCAAGATCCTCAGCTGCCGGGGGCTACTTTTTTGACTGCTTTTCCGCTGTATTAGACAGTTCCTTGTAAAAGTCCTTGCCAAGAAAGGTCTCAATGGTCTTCTTGAGGCTCTTGTACATGGGCGGTCCCGAAGGCTCGGACATGCATTTGATATGGTTCAGGTATGGCGTGTCCTGGATGGACAGGACCTTCTTTCCGTCCTCGGTTGTGTAGAAAGAAAGAGGGTACTGGACGCAGTCCGCGAACTTGAACTCCTCCCAGACCAGACCCTTATCCATGGCAAAGGTGTGCACGGCACAGTATTGCAGGCCTTCCTTGTTCGTATAGAGCAGGGCGCAGGTCTTGTTGTGGATCAGGACGCAGCGGAAATCAGCTCCGCCGAATTCCCTGCGGATGGCCTGTGCTTCGTCATCGTGGATCTCGCAGCCCTGGGGGCACTGTTTTTTGCACTCCGCCAGGATGGTGCCGTTCTTTTTGAGCGCTTCCCGGTTTTCAGGTCCCAGGTAGCTGAGGATTTCATCGAAATGCGCTTCGATCCGCTTGACCTCCTGGGGAGGAACGATGCAGGAACGGTAGCAGCACATGGAGTTGCAGCCGTATTTTACCACATCGCAGGTGTAGGGACGGGTGAATATCTCAGGATTTACCAGGACACCGGCGATTTCCACGAACAACTTCTCGTCAGCCATCAAAAAACCTCCCCAAAAGACAGTTGCAAGCCGCCGGTGGCGGGTAGCCGGGAGGAAGATCACGAACACTGAACGAGGGTCCGTGGACCAATCATCCTTTCCCGGTCGGCGACTGCCAATATATATCGCCGGCAAAAGGTTGTAAAGGACTTTTTCGGGTCTTTCACGCGCTCTTCGACCGTTGTCAGGACCAAGAAAACGTCTCGTCGGACCGCTGACGGCGTGAACATTACCACGGGGGAAAAAAAATGAGGCCCCTTGTTGTTTTTTATTGACGTGCCGTGCTGATTTTGATATATAACAATCAAATTTTGTGCGGTGGTAGGTGCCGTCGGAGGTCACGACGGATGTGGCGAAAACAAAGTAGCCCTCTCGCGCGAGCGGGAGGCGGTGCTCGCAGAACCGGGAGGCAAGCCCGGGGGTCTTCGGCGGGCGGAGAAGGAGGCAAACAGGTTGCACGCGTTGGGAACCCACTTGTTGCTGGAGTTGCGGGATTGCAACCCCAAGACCCTCGGAAGTCTGGAATTTGTTAAGAATGCAATGCAAAATGCCGCACTAGAGGCAAAGGCGACGATCGTAGAGGTCGCTTTCCACGAATTCAGCCCCTTTGGTGTCAGCGGTATGGTAGTCATTGCTGAATCTCACCTTGCCATCCACACTTGGCCGGAATACGGCTACGCCGCAGTCGATGTTTTCACTTGCGGGGACCTCATTAAACCCCAGGTCGCCGCAAAATTCCTCATCGAACAGTTCGAGTGCAAGAACTCCTCCATCGTAGAGATGAAGCGGGGAGTGCTCGGCCACGAAAAGCTACCGCACAAGGTCACGCTTCAGGAGCCGGCATACGCATGATCGAACCAAAGAATTACAAATGGTTCATTGAATATACCAGTCCGGAAGAGGGGCACCTCCACGGGATCCGCGATATCCTCTATACTGCCCAGACAAAGTACCAGAAGATGGACATTATGGAGTGCGGAAGCTACGGGAGGTCCCTCGTCCTGGACGGTAAGATCCAGTCCACCGAGACGGACGAGTTCATTTACCACGAGTCACTCGTCCATCCGGCCATGCTGACCCATCCGAACCCGAAACGGGTGTTCATTGTGGGCGGCGGCGAAGGGGCTACCCTTCGGGACGTGCTCAGGCACAAGACGGTCGAATACTGCATGATGGTCGATATAGACCAGGATGTGGTTGAAAAGTCGAAAGAATTGCTACCGGCCTGGAGCGCGGGTGCTTTTGACGACCCGCGCACCGACCTTCGCTACATGGATGCCAGAAAGTACCTTGAAGAGACCACCGATTCCTACGATGTCATCATCATCGACATCTCCGAACCGGTCGAGGAAGGCCCGGCCTACCTGCTCTTTACCAAGGAGTTCTACGAGATCGTGAAGGAGCGGCTGTCTCCGGACGGGGTCATCTCTCTCCAGGCCGGAACCACGGCGCTCCATCAGCTCCTGAACTTCACTGCCGTGAACAAGACCTTGTCCGCCGTGTTCCCGGTGGTGGCGCCCTATGATATTCCGATCCCGTCCTTTGGCCTGCCCTGGGGATTCACCCTGGCTTCCAAGAACATCGATCCCCGGAAATGGACGCCCAAGGAAGTGGACGACATGATCGCCAAGCGGATCTCCGTGGAGCCCAGGTTCTACGACGGAATCGCCCATTTAGGATTATTCAATCTTCCCAAGCACATCCGGAAGGCAATGGCGGCGCAGACCAAGATCATCGAAGATAATTCGCCGCTGTTCACCTATCATTAGGCGAAAAGGCCATGAGCCCCCCACCCAGAGACGACGAACAGCTCCGCACCCCCCTGTTCGACGCAATGGTCAACCTTGCGGAGAGCCGCAAGGTCTCGTTCCATACCCCCGGCCATAAGAGCGGTAAAGGCATTGCGACCCGGTTCCGGAAGTTCGTGGGACCGCGCGTCTTTGCCATTGACCTTACGACCCTTGATGAGGTCGATTCCCTGCAGAACCCGACAGGCGTGATCAAGGAAGCCCAGGAACTGGCTGCCAAGGCAGCAGGCGCCGACCGTTCCTACTTTCTCGTGAACGGCACCACCGTGGGCAACCACGCCATGGTCGCCTCGTCCACCGGCCCGGGTGACAAGGTCCTGATCGCCCGGAACTGCCACCGTTCCGTGCTCACCGGACTCATCATGAGCGGCGCATCGCCGATCTTCTTTCAGCCGACCTTTGACCGGAACCTGAAACTGACCCTGAATGTCACCTTTGACACGGTCAAGGAGGCGATCGACGCAAATCCCGGCGCACGGGTGCTGCTGATCACGACCCCGAACTACTACGGCCTTTGCGCGGACATCGAGAAGATCATCCCCTATGCCCGGGAAAAGGGCCTGCTCGTGTTCGTGGACGAAGCTCATGGACCTCACCTCAAGTTCAATCCCAAACTGCCCAAATGCGCGCTTGAAGCAGGAGCCGACATGTGCGTCCAGTCGACCCACAAGATCGTTGGGGGCATGACCCAGGCATCGATGCTCCACGCCAATGCCGGCAGGGTGAACATCGACGATGTCACGAACACCCTGAAGCTCCTCCAGACCACCAGCCCTTCGTATATCCTGATGGCGTCCCTGGACCTGGCGCGCATGCAGATGGCGACAGACGGACGGAAACTCCTGAACCGGACCATCAAGCTTGCCGAAGACGCCAGGACGGAGATCAACAAGATCCCGGGCATCGTCTGCTTTACCAAGGAGATGGCGAAACAGGCGGGCATGGCGGACATGGACGTGACCAAACTCACGATCACCGTGGCCGACATGGGGCTGTCGGGCTACCACGTCTCCCAGATGCTGAACACCCGGTTCGGCATCCAGGTGGAGATGGCAGATCCTTTTCATGTGCTCGTGATCGTTTCCATCGGCGACCGTCAGGACGACCTGAACCGCCTGGTGGAGGCGCTCAAGACGATCTCGGCCGAGAACGGGCTCCAGGGCGCGCTTCTGCCCCTGGACAAGGTCCATCCTCCGGTGCTGTCGAACCGTTTTGCCATGACCCCCCGCAAGGCTTTCTACTCGGACAGCGAACTGGTGAATGTAAAGGATTCCATCGGCCGCGTCTCGACCGAGATCGTGACCGTGTACCCTCCCGGCATCCCGCTCCTGGTCCCTGGGGAAGAGATCTCCCAGGACGCCCTCGATTACCTCCAGAACATGGCCGGCCTCGGCGCCATCATCGACGGTTTGAACGAGAACAACTCGCTTGTTCGCGTGGCGAAGGGGTAGAGGTTTACCCCTTTCATGCATAAAACGGACAGAGAGTAGCCCTTCCCTTCTTGATCTGACATCGTTGTTATTCCCCTTGCCTTTCTGTAGCCCATAGAGTACAATCAAATTGTGATCGAGATTCAGAAGACCGAAATATTCGAACGGTGGTTGACAAGCTTGCGCGACCGGAAAGCTGCCGCCCGGATAAAATCTCGCATCGATAGGTTGCATCTCGGGTTGTTCGGAGATGTCAAACCGGTGGGAGAGGGCGTTTCCGAAATGCGGATTGACTATGGTCCTGGTTATCGTATCTATTTTGTTCAACGCGGCAGGGAACTCGTGATCTTGCTGGCAGGGGGCGATAAGCGCACGCAAGCAAAGGATATTCAACGGGCGCATGAACTAGCGCGGATGCTTTAGGAGGATGGTATGAAGAAAGCGAAGTTGAAGACAACGAAGTGGGATGTAGTGGATTATTTAAAAACGGAAAAGGATATAGTGGAGTATCTTGAAGCTGCCATGGAGGATGGACATCCTGCGGTTATTGCGACTGCGATCGGGAACATCGCCCGCGCAAAGGGAATGACACAAGTCGCCCGTAAAGCAGGGATCGGCCGTGTCAGTCTTTATAAAGCGCTTTCGCCGGACGGAAATCCTGAGTTTGCAACGATCCTCAAGGTGGTGAAGGCGTTGGGGCTGCGGTTGCACGCGACAACATCGTAGCGAAAACGTCTTGACGCCTCGCGGCGAGCGGTATATACTTCTGGTGATACCTGGAGGAGGCATGCCATGTCCAAGACCCTTTCGTTGAAACTGCAGGATGACATCTTTACGGAAACCGAGGAAGTCATCGCAGCGGTCCATAAACCGAGAAATCTGTATATTAACGATGCGTTGAGTTTCTATAACAGTTTCATGAAGAGAACGCTGATGCGCACGCGGTTGAAAAAGGAATCCCGCCTGGTCTCGGAATCTTCGCTTGAGGCGCTGCAGGAACTGGAGCTGATCGAAGACAAACTGCCGAGATGACACCGCGCAAATTCCACGTCTATACCGCCGACCTCAATCCCCGATTCGGGACCGAACCGGGAAAAGTTCGCCCCGTAGTCGTCATCCAAACGAATCTCCTCAACGAAGATCATCCCAGCACGATTGTCTGCCCTATTACCACGAAGGTCCTGCCTGAGGTGGAAATCCTGCGCATCCATCTCAAGAAGGGCGAGGCCGGCCTGGACAAAGACTCCGATATCATCGTTGATCAGATACGCTCGATCGACAATAAGAGATTTCGGGACCATCTCGGCGAGATATCGGACAAGCATAAACAGCTTCTCCTGGGCAGTTTGAGGGTCATCATCCTTGAATAAATCGCATGCGATGAGTTTTCGACACTAGGGACATCAAAACCCACAAAACAAAAAAGGACTACGAAACCGCGCTGAAAGAAATCCCGTTGCTCTTCTCGACGACTACAGTGCTTATGAAAGGGTTAAAATGAAACGATTCCGGGTGAATATCTCAACAAACCATCGCCTTTGTTTGTTCAGTGTGGGCAGGCTGTAATGTCTGCTGCGGTGTCCTGTACCTTTAAACCTGAATAAAACAATATCTATGTCTGTATTTGATAGCTTGATTGACGACGCCATGAAAGAACGCCCCATAGTATTTGCTGCGGATGCCGTGCCAGCGATCTATGATCTTATGGAGACCCAAACGCGCAGACTGGTTCTTCCGCAGCCCGCCTCAGCCAGATCGGCAATTTCAGCTCAGTGTCCCTATGGCGAGCCGGGAGACACCTTGTGGGTGCGTGAAAAATGGGCAATTCTAACGAAAACCGTTGTCTATGGGGCCAAGACCGCGTTGTATGATCGGACCCGCACGCAGTTGCAATCAGTCAAGTGGAACAGTCCGACCACTATGCCGCGAAGTGCCGCACGGTTGTTCCTGACCATTCGGAATGTCCGTATCCAGAGGCTGCAGGATATAACGAAGGGCGAGGCTCAAGAGGAAGGATATGAGTTTAGTGCTCGTTATTTTCCGCGAGAATGGTTCGCCCTCACCTGGGACAGATCAGCGCGCAGGAGCGGATATACCTGGAAAAAGAATCCCTTCGTATGGGTCATAGAGTTCAAGGTGGATGAATCGAAAACGAAAGACGTCAGGGAAAATATGCGGCCGGTTGCGTGTGCCTATCCCGTGGGCCTGCAAGGCTAATTCAGTTGACAATATGTCAAAAATGACATATTCTGTATTTAGATGACGAAGCAAAAACCAATTGTATGGCTGCATGGTGAGGTCAAGACCCCGCCTCTTTCCGCCGAAGCACGGGTAGAGGTGGGGTATCTTTTGCGGATGCTGCAGAGCAATGCGCGTTTATCGTTGCCTCATTCAAGGCCCATGACTTCTATATGCGCAAGATGTCATGAGCTGAGGATCAACGATGAGGATAAGACATGGCGAATTATATACCGGCTTGATGTCGATGCGGTTGTTATTTTGGAGGTTTTTGAAAAGAAGAGCCAAAAGACGCCGAAACATGTTATTGATGTCTGCAAGAAGCGGTTGATTCATTATGAGAGCAGTGTGAGGTGATTGCGATGAAAAAAGATAAAATGAAAAAACTTGAAAAGAAGGGCTGGAAGGTCGGGAACGTATCCGAGTTCCTTCATTTGAGCCCTGAAGAGGAAGAGTACATCGAGATGAAGCTTATCCTCTCGAATTATTTTCAGGAACTGAGGAAACGGAAGAACCTCACTCAGGTGCAGGTTGCGGCTAGGATCAGATCCAGTCAGTCACGGGTCGCCAAAATTGAGCGCGCTGAATCTTCTGTTTCACTTGACCTTATTGTGCGGTCTATCATAGCTCTTGGTTCGTCAAAAAAAGAGATCGGTAAAGTCATGCTTGCGAAAACGGCATAGCGAGCTCTTTTTTAATGTCCACTTCACAATCCTCGAATACAAGTCTTCACCACACCCTCCGAACGATCTTTGGCTTCGAGTCTTTCCGGCCGAACCAGGCGGAGATCGTCGCGAACATCCTGGCGAAACGGGACGTGTTCGGCGTCATGCCCACGGGTGGGGGGAAGTCGCTGTGCTATCAGCTGCCGGCGCTCCTGATGGAGGGGACAGCAGTGGTGATCAGCCCGCTGATCTCCTTGATGAAAGATCAGGTGGATGCTGCGCAGGAGAACGGGATCTCAGCGGAGTTCCTGAACAGTTCGCTTGGGACAAGAGAGATGTCCGAGGTCTTTCGCAAGCTCAGATCCGGCACGGTCAAGCTGCTGTATATCGCGCCGGAACGTTTTGCCATGTCGCAGTTCATGGAGCTGTTGCAGGAGATGTCGATCTCACTCTTTGCTATTGACGAAGCGCACTGCATCTCCGAGTGGGGCCATGATTTCCGGCCGGATTATCTTGCGCTTTCTTCTATTCCAAAACAGTTTCCGGAAGTGCCTGTTGCAGCGTTCACGGCAACAGCCACGGAAAAGGTCCAGCAGGACATTATTAGAAAAATCGGCCTCAGATCGCCTTTCACAGTACGCGCGTCCTTTAACCGGCCGAATCTGTTTTATCAGGTTGCTGCAAAGTCCGATGTCCATCAACAGATCCTCGATTTTCTCAAGGACCATAAGGACGAATCAGGCATTGTGTACCGGACAACGCGGGACGCGGTTGAATCTACTGCTGATTTTTTGTCGTCCCAGGGCATCAAGGCGCTGCCCTATCATGCGGGGCTGCCGTCAGAAGAGCGCGAGAAGAACCAGGAGGCCTTCAACCGGGACGAAGTGTCGGTGATCGTGGCAACGATCGCATTCGGCATGGGCATCGACAAGTCGAATGTCCGGTTCGTGGTCCATGCGGACCTGCCGCGCCACATCGAGGGCTATTACCAGGAGACGGGCCGCGCGGGCCGTGACGGGGAGCCTGCTCACTGTCTGCTCTATTTCGGTCGGGGCGACATTCCGAAGATCACCTATTTCATCAACCAGATGTCGGACGATGCAGAACGGACCATTGCGCAGGAAAAGCTGAACCAGACCATACGGTTCGCATCCTATAATGCCTGCAGACGCAAACAGCTTCTCTCTTTTTTCGGGGAGACCTATCCCCTGGACAACTGCAGGACCTGCGATATCTGTACCGGTTCCGTTGAGAAGATCGATATCTCTACGGACAGCCAGATCGTCATGTCCGCCATGGCCAGGACCAATGAACGATTCGGCATCACCCATATCATGGACGTGGTCATGGGCGCGAACACCCAGCGGGTACGCGACCTTGGCCACAGCAGCATCAAGACCTTTGGTGCGGGCAAAGACAAGGACAAACGGCACTGGCAGTTCATCATCGGTGAGCTGCTTGCGCAGGAGTTCATCAGACAGGATGGCGACCGTTATCCCGTTCTGAAGATGACAGCCCGGGGCAGCGACGCGCTCCGGGGAAAAGAGCCGGTCTTCGGCATCAAGCGGGAAGAGCCGAAGGCGTCAGGCCGAAGGCGTAAGATCAGTGAAGGGGCGGCGTTCGATGAACAGCTCTTTGAAAAGCTTCGAGCGGTCCGGAAGCGGCTGGCTGACGAGCACCATGTGCCGCCTTATGTTATATTTTCAGACAAGACCCTGCATGAGATGTGCAGACATTATCCGATGAGTCCCGCGGACATGCGGCAGGTCCACGGGGTGGGCGACGTGAAACTGGAGAAATACGGAGCGGTTTTTCTCGGCGAGCTGCGGGCGTACCGGGAGAACGAGGGGAGATCGAACAAATGATCGACGTCACCTGCGCCATCATCATCCAGAACACCAGGATCCTCTGCGTGCAGCGAGGCCGCGGGCGGCATCTGGCGGGAAAATGGGAGTTTCCCGGCGGGAAGGTGCATGACGGGGAGGCCATGGAAGCCTCGATCGTGAGAGAGGTGCGGGAGGAGCTGGACCTGGATATCGAAGTGAGGGAAAAACTGAACGCGGTCACCTACGAGTATCCTGACAAGACCGTGCGCCTGGTGCCTTTCATCTGCCGCATCACCGGAGGGAAGCTCCGTCTTCATGAACATCAGGCCCATCAGTGGCTTGATCCGGCCGACCTCGACAGGCTGGACTGGTGCGATGCTGACCGTCCGATCATACAAGAACTGCAGAGAGCAAGATTAAATCGTTGAGCATTTAGGCCACGGAAGAGGCGGATAGCTTCTGGTAAAGACGGCTTGTTCCCGTGGTCACGTAGCGGTCTGCAAGATTGATGTCGGTTCGCTTCTCTCTGCGTCTCCGCGTTTTTGCGCGAGAAAAGATCTGCTTCTCGTCTGGCTTGGCACTTAGACCGCGTTCATCGGGTCTTTCCACTCGCCATCCACCTTGCAGAACACGGCAGTGCGCCTGATCCGCGTCATGGTTGTCTCCTCGTCCGACAGTTCAAGGAGAACGCGGACGACATCCTGGATGCGCGGTTTCACATTATCTTTATCCTCGAGCATCACCTCAAGCGAATCCGCTCCGGCGACTGCTATCGCAGTGATGCCCGGCCGGATGTCCTTTGATTTGCCTTCACGCGACACTTCTACGGAACTTCTCTGGAGAAGCGCATGGATCCTCTCCTCAACACCTGACCGCCTGCTCCCCGGTATCGTGACTGAATACTGATATCTCGTGATGGCTCCTGCCAGAGAGGGCGTTTTTCTCGGTACGATGCGCGCTTCAAGGATGCGGAGGCCTTCCGGCAGGGCGTGATTGAGCTCCTTGGTCACGGTGAGCAGGTCGACGAGCGGATCGGTCTCCATGTCGAAAAATTCCGCATCGCTCTCCATGCCTACGGACAAGGGCGGGCCAAAGGCCATCTTCGGATGGGGATTGAACCCCTGGGAGAAGGCAATGGGGATGTTCGCCCGCATGACCGCGCGGTGCAGCAGGGTCATAAAATCAAGATGGGACAGGAACCGTATCTTGCCGGTCTTGGCGTACTTTATCCGGATCTTGCTGAGCATTTCCGGATTAACGGCAGCTGACGGTCGTGGCGATTGTGCGGTCTGCGCCGCGGACGAAGATGCTGTCCGCGCCGGCTTCCCGAGCTCCACGGTTCCGCCGTCCCTGCACCCCAGCCCGCAGTGGGTGCACTCCTCGCGGCAGTTGCCGGTCGCTTCAGCGGCGACCGCTTTGTGGTATTCCTTTTCCAGGAACTCCCTGGTCACGCCTGGCTTGACATGGTCCCAGGGCAGCGGGTCCTCGATGGAGAACTTTCGCTCTGCCGTCTGGTGAAGATCGATACCGCAGCGCTTGAACGTCTCTTCCCACGCGGGAAAACTGAAGCACTCGGTCCAGCCGTCCATGCGGCATCCCCGGTCAACAGCCGCCTCGATCACCCGTCCCAACTCCCTGCCGCCACGCGCAAAGGCCCCTTCAAGAAGACTTGTTTCGGGATTGTGGGTCTTGAGCGAAATACCGCGTTTGCGCAGGCCCTGCTGGAGGTACGCCTGCTTTCGCCTTACCTCGGTGATCGGGATCTGTCCATGCCACTGGAAGGGCGTGTGCGGCTTGGGCACAAAGGTCGAAACGCTGACGTTCAGCTGCACATGGCGGCGCGACGACCGTTTGCCCAGTGCGAGCAGTTCGTTCGCCAGCTTGATGATGCCGTCCAGGTCCTCGTCGGTCTCGGTCGGCAGGCCGATCATGAAATAGAGCTTGATCACGCTCCACCCGTTCCTGAAGATCGTTTCCGCCGCATCCAGAAGGTCCAGGTCGCTCACGGGCTTGTTGATCACCCGGCGGAGCCGTTCGGTGCCCGCCTCGGGCGCGAGCGTGAACCCGGTCTTTCTGGTCGATGCAATGGCCTTGATCATCGCCGGCGTGAGCGTGCCGACGCGGAGGGAAGGAAGGGAAACGGACACGCGGCTGTCGCGGTAGCGGTCCATCAAATCGACGACGAGGGATTCGATCTCCGAGTGATCGCCGGAACTCAGGGATGCGAGCGAGAGCTCCTCATATCCCGTACAGGCAAGGGAGTGCTGCAGAAGGTCCTTGACGCGCCCGGAGCTCCGCTCGCGGTAGGGGCGGTAGATCACGCCTGCCTGGCAGAAGCGGCATCCCCGGATGCAGCCCCGCGCCACCTCGACCGTGACCCGGTCATGGACCGGCTTCATGAGCGGCAGGATCGGGCGGTCAGGATAGGGCGCGGTCTCGATCGAGGCGAGGCGCCGCCTGCGCACGGTCGACCTGCCGAGCGAGGGAACATAGAAGCCGTCACGTGCGGCCAGCTCGGCCAGATACTGTTTGCGGTTCTGGTGCCGCTGCCGGAGGTCCACCATCTCATGGATTGCTTCTTCCGCCTCGCCGATGAAGAAGACATCGATGAAATCCGCGAGCGGTTCGGGATTCACGGCGCAGGGACCGCCCGCGATAACGATCGGGTGGTCATTGGTGCGGTCGGCGGCCCTGACCGGGATATGGGAGAGCTTGAGCGCGGCGACGATGTTGGTGTAGGACAGCTCGTATTGAAGCGTGATCCCCAGGATGTCGAAGGAGGAGACCGGCAGGTTCGTTTCCAGGCTGGTGAGCGGCCTGCCTGACGCGGTCAACAGCTTCTCATAATCGGTCCAGGGCGAGAAAACCCGTTCGGCCACCGTGTCCTCACGGCTGTTCAGGATATGGTAGAGGATCCGGAGCCCCAGGTGGGACATGCCGACCTCATAGGTGTCGGGAAAGAGCAGGCAGACCTTTGTCCGGACCTTGTCACGATCTTTCCGGACAACGTTTACTTCCTGGTCTATGTATCGTGCGGGCTTAGAGACGAGCGGGAGGAAATCTTCGTACATGAGAACCCCGAGAGACGAGAGACGAGAGACGGGAGACGAGAACGACGATACTCGTCTCTTGTCCCTTGTCACTTGTCTCTGCAGTTTAGTAAAACAACATAAACCTGCGTGAACGGATATTCAAGAGCAATCCGATGGCGAGGAAGGTGGTGATGACGGACGTACCGCCGTAGCTTATCAACGGGAGCGGCACGCCCACGACCGGCAGGATGCCGACGGACATTCCGATGTTGATGCAGACATAGAGGGACAGCATGGACACGATGCCTCCCGCCATAAGAACACCGAGCCGGTCCTTGGCCCCCTTCGCGGTCTCCAGGCCGACGAACAGAAAGACGACGTAGACCACGATCAGGAAGCTTGCCCCGAGGAAGCCGCGTTCTTCTGCGATGACCGCGAAGATGAAGTCCGTGTGGCGCTCGGGCAGGAAGGCCATCTGCCCCTGGGTCCCCTTGCGGAACCCTTTTCCCGTGGTCTGGCCGGAACCCACGGCGATCTTGGCCTGGGACGCATGGTAGCCGCTTCCCAGGGGGTCCGACGACGGATCGAGGAACGCTTTGATGCGCTTCTGCTGGTACGGCTTCAGGGATGTCCATATCTTATGGCGCACCGGCGGCACGAGGAACACGGCAGAGGCGAGCACCGCGCCGGCCACGGCAAGGACCATGATGGAGCGGAACTTGATGCCCGCCAGCAGGATAATGAGCGAGGAAGTGAACAGGAGCATGAGCGCGGTGCCGAGGTCGGGCTGCTTCAGCACGAGCAGCAGGGGCACCGCGATCATGGCACCGGGGATCGCAAGATCGCGGAGCTCGTAGCCGCCCCCCCGCGGATCCTCCGCAAAGTAGCGGGCCAGAGCAAGGACCAGGGAGATCTTCGCCAGCTCCGAAGGCTGGAACGCGAAGGGTCCGAGGGGCAGCCATCGCTGGGCTCCCATGCCCGTCTTTCCCACAAGGGCAACCAGGATCAGGAAAAAGACCGACAGAACATACAGAACATAAGCATAGCGCCCTACGGTATGGTAGTCCGGGACCAGAGCCGCGAACATGACGATGATCCCCAGGGAGATCCATATGAACTGCTTGGTGAACAGCGATGAGATGCCCGACTCGGAGTAGGTCGCGCTGTATACGGACGAAAGGCCGAACATCGCGATCCCGATCACGAGGATCACCATCCCCCAGGGGATATTACTGACCGTTCTTCGTTCCAGCATGCTTTAAATGCTCCTCTATGACCTTTCTTGCAATGGGCGCGGCAGCCGCGCCGCCATGACCGCCATGTTCGACAATGACCGCGACCGCGATCGTCGGCTTGTCTGCCGGCGCGTATGCCACAAACCAGGCGTGGTCCTCGGTCGACTCGGTGAGCTTCCTTCCGGGGACCTTCTGTGCGATCACCTGGGCCGTGCCGGTCTTTCCCGCAACCACGGCCAGCGGAGTGGCCGCGCCATGGGCTGTGCCGCCGGCTTCGGTGGTGACGCCGATCAGCGCGCTGCGGACCTGGTCCAGGGCGTCCTGGTTCAGTTTGATGCGGTGCTTCTCCTGCGCCGGGTAAATACGCTCCTCGCCGGTCTCGCGGTTCCGCGTGCGCTTCAGGATCTGCGGTTTGTAGAACACGCCGCCATTCGCCAGGACGCTCATCATCTGGGCAGCCTGGATGGGGCTGACGAGCACGAATCCCTGTCCTATGGAGTTGATGAACGAGTCCCCCTGGAACCAGGGCTCCCGCGTTTTTTCCAGTTTCCAGGCCGGTGTCGGGATGAGCCCGGGCTTCTCATCGGCGAGATCGATCCCGGTGATCTTGGCAAGACCTAATGATCTGGCAGTTTGGGCGATCTGATCGAAGCCGATGCGGTCTCCCATGGTATAGAAGTACACGTCGCAGGATTCCACCAGTGCCCGGTGAAAGTCCACGGCGCCGTGGCCGCCCCGCTTCCAGCAGCGAAAGGACCTGCGGCCGCTCTTGAGCGAGCCGCCGCAGTTCACCTTTTCGTCGGGGTCGATGAGACCCTGGTTCAGCCCGGCAAGGGCAACAACGATCTTGAACGTCGACCCCGGGGGATAGACGCTCTGAATGGCCCGGTTGTAGAGCGGATGGGAAGGATCGTTCGACAGGCGGTCCCAATCCGCGGGCGATATGCCGCGCGGGAAGAGGTTGGGATCATAGGCCGGGTGGCTGGCAAGGGCAAGGATCTCGCCGCTATTGGGATCCAGCGCAACGATGGCGCCCGCCCGGGTGCCCAGCGCTTCCTCGGCGGCCCGCTGGACATCGAGGTCCAGCGTCAGGAACAGGTCGGTGCCCGGTTTCGGCTCCTCGATGCCGAGGTCCTTGACCTTGCGGCCCGCAGCATTCACCTGGATCATCCGCCTTCCCGCAGTTCCCCGCAGGAACTTGTCAAAGGTCTTTTCCAGGCCGCTCTGGCCGATCAGCATTCCCGGTTCCGCTGCCAGCTTGCGCTTCTGGTCCTCGGTGACCTTTCCGATGTACCCGAACTGATGCGAAGCCAGTCCGCCGTAGGGATAATGGCGACGGTGTTCCGGTTCCACGATCACGCCGGGCAGGTCGTCCTGCCGTGCTTCGGCGACCGCGACCTCTGCCCAGCTCGCTTCTTCCTTGATCTTGATCGGCTCATACTTGGTGCGGATCGGCCTGGCTGCGTCAATAAGTTCGATGATATCCTGCTGATCCATCTTGACGACCGGAGCGATCCGGCGGACGGACTCCTCGAGATAGGATGCATCTTCGGGGACGATCGAGATATCGAAGGTCAGCTCATTTTCCACCATGGGCTTGCCGTTCCGGTCATAGATGATGCCCCGGGGCGGCCGGATCTTGATGGGCCTGATGCGATTGCTCTCCGCAAGCTCCTGATAGTAGCTTCCTTTGAGCACCTGGAGGTACCAGAGCCGGAAGAAAAGGATGACGGCGAAGAGCAGGATGAAGATCGCGAGGAGCGGAAGACGGCTCTGGATCGATGCCGGGCTGTCCTGCCGCATATCAGAACTCCTTCTGCAGTTCCCGGCGCCTGATCAAGCCGAGAACGTTCCTGCGCATGACGAACTGGAGCAGCCAGTATCCCGCCAGTGCCGTGACAAAGGCGCGGGGGAGCATGCGGCTGAAGAGCTGGCGGAGGATCGGGAAGGAACCATAGGTCATTTCCAAATAGAGCGTGGTCAGGAGCGAATCGAGGACGCTGAAGAGAGCGAACAGGACCGGCGTGGACGGCCCGCGTACATCAAGGACCCGCTGACCCAGGAATCCCGCGAAAAGGCCGATGATGCCCCGGGTCAGCCCGGACAGGCCGAGAAGGCTTGCCGAGGAGATGTCCTGGTACAGGCCGAGGGCGATTCCGGCGATCGCGCCTTCGATGGGACCCGCGAGGAGGCCGATGATCGAGATGATCGCCAGGCCCAGGTCCGGAACGAGCCCGATACGTGAAAGCGGCGCGAGCAGGGTGGCCTGCAGGGGAATGATCAGCAGGAATGCGATTAGGTAGGCGTAGAGGTTCATCTCTTCAGCACCAATGCTTCCTCGAGCCGCGAGAACCTCACGACCGGCTCCGCGTAGACCGCCTGGAAGGAACTGGCCTCATGCTTCTGGACCTTGGTCACCAGGGCCACGGGCAGCCCCTTGGGATAGATGCCGTCAAGACCGGAGGTCACCAGGAGGTCCCCCTCCTGGACGTCAACGTAGAACGATACGTATTTGAGCGCGCAACGGTCGATCTTGCCTTCCAGCAGACCCTCTTCGCGGTTCCGCTGGACCCGAACTGCGATCGTGCTGCCGGGATCGGTGATCAGGAGGACCTTTGCGGTCTCGGGGAGCAGGGCCTGGATCCTGCCCACGACCCCATCGGCCGTGACGACCGGCATGTCGCGCGCCAGACCATGGACCGACCCCTTATTCACGGTGAAGGTGCTGGAGGAGGGGGATGACTCCTTGGCAATGACGCCGATCGTGATCGATCCGGGAAGGCTGATTTTCTGAAAGCCCAGCGCGGCGCGAAGCCGGTCGTTCTCCAGGAGCAGTTCGTTCGTGACCTGATTCTCCAGGCGAAGGCGCTCGACCTGTTCCTTGAGCCTGCCGTTCTCCCGTTCCGTCCGCACGAGCACGATATAGCCGTGGATCGTGGAAGTTGTGACATTATAAATTCCGGTGATGATCCGTTCGAAGAAACCCGATACGGCGAGGACCGGACGCTCCAGGATGGTGAATCGTCCCGCCTTGACCTGGATGGTTACGAGCCAGAACAGGAAGAGGAAAATCGCCAGGACGATAAGGTATTTTCGGTTTTTATCGATGAGTCCAGTCATGCAGGAGCCGTTTCCGAACTACATCATGACCTTTTTCAGCACATCGATGTCGTCCAGCACCCGCCCCGCGCCCAAAGCTACGCACATGAGCGGGTCTTCGGCGATGATGATGGGGAGCGAGGTTTCCTCGCGCAGGAACACGTCCATGCCCTTGAGGAGCGCGCCGCCGCCTGCCAGCACGATGCCCTTGTCCACGATGTCCGCGGACAGCTCGGGCGGGGTGTTCTCCAGCGCCAGCTTGATCGCGTTCAGGATCTGGCTGACCGGCTCCGCCAGTGCTTCGCGCACTTCATCGTCGTCGAGGATGAGGGTCTTCGGAATGCCGGACACGAGGTCGCGTCCCTTGATCTCCATGGTCTGGCGGTTGCCGTCGGTCTTGTAAGCGGATCCCAGTTCCATCTTGATCATCTCGGCCATCATTTCGCCGATCAGCAGGTTGTACTTGCGCTTGATGTAGTTGATGACGGCCTCGTCCATCTTGTCGCCGCCCACGCGAATGGCCTTCGAGTACACGACGCCGTCCATGGAGATCACGGCGATGTCCGTGGTGCCGCCGCCGATGTCCACGATCATATTGCCCGAGGGTTCGGAAATGGGAAGGCCCGTGCCGATCGCGGCAGCCACCGGCTCCTCGATCAGGTAGACCTCCCGTCCGCCCGATGAGAGGGCGGAGTCCTTCACCGCGCGCTGCTCCACCTGGGTGATCCCGGTCGGAACGCCGATGACGATGCGCGGCCGCATAAAGGACTTGCGGTTGTGGACCCGCTGGATGAAGTAACGGAGCATCTCGCCGGTGGCGTCGAAGTCGGAAATGACGCCGTCCTTGATGGGACGGATGGTCTGGATATCGCCCGGTGTGCGGCCCAGCATGCGCTTGGCCTCGGCGCCGACGGCGAGGACCTTTCCGGTCTTGACGGACTTGGCGACCACCGACGGCTCGTTGCACACGATGCCCCGGCCTTTGACGTAGACCAGGGTGTTCGCCGTGCCCAGGTCAATGGCCATGTCATTTGAGAACCAGCCCATGATCGTATTGATAAACATGTTGTTCTGAAGCTCCTTTCACCATGCATCGAGAACGGCCCGCGCACGATGGCGCAGGGCAGAGGTGTTTGTTCAACTTGCCGGCGGCTCCTGCTGAGCGGTCGGAGGGGTTCCCTGGTCCTGGACCGCTTCCGAAGCAGCTCCCGATGCCGGCTCGGCCCCGCTCATGAGGGTCACGGTCCTGGCGAGAAGATCTCCGACGCGCATCGTGCGGTCATCACCCAGGGCGACCAGATATTCAAGCGCCACTACCAGCGGGCCAAGCACCCATCCCGCAACAGGCACCAGCCACAGGACATAAGCGGCTGCAAAGGGAGCGTTCCTGATGATCGATTCGCGGAACTGGACAGGCCGGGCTGGATCATCGGCGGACGATACGCGCAAACCGATCAGCTTCTTGCCGATGCTCTGCTGATCGAAGAGACCGTCGCGAATGAGTATGTACCCGGTAGCGGAGAGGACTCCGATGACGTCCGGCAACCGGGTCAATCCGATGATAAGGAGTAGATCAATGAATCCCGCGACCGCTCGGGTCGTGAGGTCTGCAGTGCGCATGAGCATCCTCGGCCCGAGCATCATAGCAGAAGGCCCGGGTGATTTCAAGCGAAAAGGTGGCGGGAAAACCCCGCAGGAAGCGGCGATCAGCGCGTTTCGCCTGACCGTTCGCGAACGTAGTTGTTCACCGACGTGATCGCATCAGAGATCTCGGCAGTGGACGGCAGCGTCCCTGCGAGCCGTCCGACGATGTTCCGCTCCCGCAGAAGTCTGAGTGAAGGAGCGAAGTTCAGGTCGAAGATCCATGCGAGCTGGAGAAGCTTGAAATCGTTCAGGGTCCTGAGGTCGTCGAGGCGGACCATTTCGCGCTGCCGGAGCTGCTCCAGGATGTGCGGGGAGTAGGTCGGGTCGTCCGGAAGGCCCAGGCCGGCTGCGCTCGGACGTTCGTCCGGATTCACGATGAAATACTCGATAAAGACCCGCCAGATGTCCAGTTTGTCCGCGTCCCGGACGATCCTGAGGAACAGGAGGGCGCGTTCGTCCACGCCCGGCGGGACCGTGAAGACATTGTGGAGCGCCACAGCGCGGATGATGCTTTCCCGGTCGTCCTTTGGCAGCGCTTCGAGAACCTTTTGCTCGACCAGCACTTTGGCGCCGAGCGCGGCATGGTTTACCGAATCGCTGTCCCGGAAGGTCTTATGGTCCCGGTACTGCGGAAAGCGCCCCACATCATGGAACAGACCGGCAAGCTCGGCGAGCGCTACGTCATCGTCGCCCAGGCCGAGACCCCGGGCGACCAGGACCGCGTTCTGCCGCACCAGTTCAGTGTGCTCCTCCTTCAGACGGATGTTCCGCTGATGTTCGGGATCATCGTAGTAGAAGGTCTTGCAGTAGTCCGCGAACCAGGCGCGGTAGTAGGTTGTATCGGTGGAGTTCATAAAAACAGAAAAAAAGATTCGAAAAACGTTTTTTCTCGCGCAAAGCCGCAAAGCTCGCAATGAAAATCGAAACGTCCGTATTGGGGCGCGGTTCAAATAGTATTTCTTTGCGCCTTGGCGGCTTTGCGCGAGACAGAATTGTCTTGGGTGCTCGTATTGTCGGTAAAAAAAGCCGCACACCCGATGGCGTGCGGCTCATGCTTGCGCTTTACCGAACGAGCAGATTACTCTGCCCGCACGAGGTCTTCGAACCGGATATCCACTCCGAAGACGCCGATGATATTGCTCTCGTCGTCGGAGACGGGAGCCGACACGGTGATGCAGAGCGCACCGGTGATCTTGGACGTGTAGAAGTCCGATACGTAGCTCTTGCCGTCCTTCATGGGATTGATGAACCACGGACGGTCGGAGAAATCATCGCCCAGGCCCGCGGTCTCGTACTTGGCCTTGTCCACGATGTCGGTTATGTTCCTCGTGATCTTCTTGCCCTGGGGATTGACCACATACGCGAACTGGATGTAGGGATCCTCGCGCTGCAGCTTTTCCATGACCGGCTCCTGCTTCGCCGGATCCATGGACCTGATCTCAGGCCGCTCCACGAAGGCTTCGACAATGTGGCGCGCGACCTCCGCGGCCTTTGTCTTGAGCTTGTCAAGATCGGAGACAAAGTATTCAGGCAAATACTTCTTGGCCTTTTCGAGCAGTTCATCATGGGAGATGCTGGTGGTCCGTCCCTGTTCATACTGTTCCATGACCCACTTGTTCATTTTCACGATCCCGGGGTGGCGCTTGTCGATCTTCTTGTCCGCGTCGGGCTGGAGGTGACTGTTCGCCCAGTGGGCGATGCCGGCGACGCCGGACTTGTCCGTGATGATCACGCCCATGGGCCGGTTCAGGATCGTGGTGGTGTCGAAAATGTTGTAGATCTCCTCGTTCTTCATCATGCCGTCGGCATGGATGCCGGCGCTCGTGGAGTTGAACTCCGAGCCCACAAAGGGGTAGTTGTGAGGAATGTTGAAGTCCAGGTCCTTCCGGAAGAACTCCGCCATCTCGGTGATCGCCGTGGTGTCGATCCCCGCGTCGTCGCCGGTGAGGCCCATGTAATCGAACAGGAGCGCCTCGATGGGCGTGTTCCCGGTGCGTTCGCCGAAGCCCAGGAGCGCGCCGTTCACCGATGAACATCCGTACATCCATGCTGCCACGCCGTTCACCAGGACCTTGTGGAAGTCATTGTGGCCGTGCCACTCCAGCTGTTCCGAGGGAACGCCGCCGTCGTGTATCAGCGCGTAGAAGATCTCCGGCACGCCGCGCGGCAGGGCCGTACCCGGGAAGGGAAATCCGTAGCCCATGGTGTCGCAGGCCCGGATCTTGACCGGGATGCGGGATTCTTCGGACAGCTTCATCAGCTCCTGGGCAAAGGGGATCACGAATCCGTAGAAGTCCGCCCGGGTGATGTCCTCGAGGTGGCAGCGCGGCACAATGCCCTGGTCGAGCGCGGTCTTCACGATCCCCAGGTAATTGTCCAGCGCCTGTTTCCGCGACCAGTTCAGCTTCAGGAAGATATGGTAGTCCGAGCAGGAAGTGAGAATGCCGGTCTCCTTCAGCCCCATGCTCTTCACGAGCTTGAAGTCGTTCTTGTTGGCCCGGATCCAGCCGGTCACTTCCGGGAACCGGTAACCGCGGTCAAGGCAGAGCCGTACCGCTTCCTGGTCCTTCTGGGAGTAGAGGAAGAACTCGGTCTGGCGGATGACGCCCTTGGGGCCGCTCATGCGGTGCATGTAATCGAAGATCGTGACGATCTGCTTGGGCGTATAGGGCGGTCGCGACTGCTGGCCGTCGCGGAACGTGGTGTCGGTGATCCAGATGTCCTTGGGCAGGTTCGCCTGGATCAACCGGTCCTCGAACACGACCTTGGGCGCGCTGGTGTAGGGGAACATGTCCCGGTAGAGCACCGGTTCCTTCACGTCCTTCAGCTCGAAGGGCGTACGCACTTTTTTCTGCTGGATCATGAACTACCTCCTAGATTAATTTCCCCGAATGCCCTTGATGGCTGCGGCGTAGTCCTTCGCGCCGAAGACCGCGGAGCCCGCGACGAGGATATCCGCTCCCGCGGCTGCGATCTCTTTGCCGTTCTCGGGCTTGACCCCGCCGTCCACATTGATCTCGACCTTCAGGCCCCGGTCATCGATCATCTTCCGCAGACCTTTGATCTTATCCAGCGCCGAGGGGATGAACGATTGGCCGCCGAAGCCCGGGTTCACGGACATGATCAGCACCATGTCGATGTCCGCCAGGATGTAATCAAGCGTCTCGAGCGGTGTCGCCGGGTTAAGCGACACGCCGGCCATCACGCCTTTGTGCTCGCGGACGTTCTGGACCAGCCGATGCAGGTGTGTTGCCGCTTCCACGTGCACGGTGATGTAGTCAGCACCCGCTTTCGCGAAATCGGCGATGTAGTGCTCGGGATTGTCGATCATGAGGTGCACGTCGAGCGGAAGCTTTGTCACCTTCCGGGCGGCCTGGACCACCAGCGGACCGATGGTGATGTTCGGCACAAAGTGGCCGTCCATCACATCGATATGGATGAGATCAGCGCCTGCGGCCTCGACCGCCTTGATCTCTTCGCCCAGGCGGCTGAAATCGGCCGAAAGGATGGAAGGTGCTATCTTGATCTTTTTCGTCATGCAGTCATGCCCTTTCTCACCGGTTCAACCTCCGGGGCTGTAATCCTTTAGCTCTCTGGCCCGCTACCCCTTGTTTTGTTCATTTACTTACCGTCAGCTCCACCACCGCGTCAGCGGGAAGGGGCGAACCCGCGGCGGGTTTTTGTCCGGTGACTACCCGGTCTCCCGCTGCACGAACCGCGCCGCCTGCGGCTGAGAGGACCTTGAACTGCATTCCCATGCGGTCCACGAGCCTGACCGCTTCTTCGGCCTTTCTGCCCATGAGCTTCGGCGTCACGGAGACGCGCACTTTTTTTCCGAGGCTCACAAGAATGCCGACCTTGCCGCCCTTTTCGACCGGCGTTCCCGCGGGCGGGTCCTGGGCAATGACGATGTCGCGCTCGATCGTGTCGGACCAGGTCTTGGCAATGACCGGCTCGGAAAGTCCGGACTGACGCAGGGTGATATCAGCCTTCCGGTACTGGTCGCCGACAACTTTCGGAGCAAGCAGTTCGCTCGGCCCCGCGCTCACCACAATGTGGATCCTTCGGCCCTTCTTGATCCCCGTTCCGGGAAGCGGGTTCTGTGACACGATCGAATCCCTGGGAATGGTCTGGTTCGGCTCCCTTCGGGCCACGGCGAGCAGCAGACCCTGCTGGTTCATGATCTCGATGACCGAGACCACGTCCTTGCCCACAAGGTCCGGTACGCGC
>JAOUEV010000084.1 GCA_029858565.1 Nitrospirota bacterium
CTCGGCCGCCCCACCGTCCTGGGAACCTCCCGGAAACGCTTCATCGGGACGGTGCTGGACCTGCCGGAACCGCAGGACCGCGCCGCAGGAACAGCCGCGACCGTTGCCCTGGGCGTTGCAAAAGGCGCCCAGGTCCTGCGGGTCCACGACGTTGCGCAGATGGCCCAGGTGGCGCGCATGACCGATGCGATCGTGAGGAGCGGCAATCTACAGACAGGTAACGGATGAGCGCGATAGTGCTTTACTCGTGATCGGACTATATCCGGCCATCGGGTTGCCGATAGCTCGCTGCCGGGTTCAAACACCATGTTCAACTACTTTATTGAGACAAAGAACGCCCTTCAGCACTACCGCTGGTTCCAGGACACCGTCGATATTGCGCTGGTGTACTACATCATTTACCGGCTGCTGCTGATCATCAAAGGGACCCGCGCGTTCAAGATGCTCGTGGGCATCGGCCTGATCGTCATTACCCTGGTCGCGTCGCGGACGCTTGAGTTCTACACCCTGGACTGGATCATCTACAGCTTCTGGTCGCAGATCGTCATCGCCGTGGTCATCATCTTCCAGCCCGAGATCCGCCGCGCGCTTGCGCAGATGGGCGAACGCCGGTTCTTCAAGACCCTCTCGCCCGTGGAAAGCTCGAAATTCATCGAGGAGATCGTGAAAGCCTCGGTCTCCATGGCGAACAAGCGCATCGGCGCGCTCATCGTCCTGGAGCGGGAGACGGACCTCACGACGATCGTGGAAATGGGCACGAACCTGGACGCCAAGGTATCGAAGGAGCTGCTGACAAGCATATTCCTCCCCTATTCGCCCATCCACGACGGGGCAACGATCATCCGGGGCGGACGGCTGGTCGCCGCTGGATGTTTCCTGCCCCTCACCCTGTCGTCGAACATCTCCAAGGCGCTCGGCACGCGCCACCGCGCTGCCGTGGGCCTCACCGAGGAGACCGATGCCGTGGTGGTCGTGGTGTCCGAAGAGACCGGAGAGATCTCGATCGTCATGGACGGTAAGATCGAGGCCGGCATCGACGCGCCGAGGCTCAGGAAACACATCTCCGACCTCTTTGTCCGCGAGATATCGGAGCGAAAGGCATGAAATCGATGGACTTCCGCAGACTGTTCCTCGAAAACTGGCAGACCAAGCTGATCTCGCTGGTCCTGTCGGTGACGCTCTGGTTCTATGTGACATCAAAAGGCAAGACCGAGATCTCCTTTACCGTGCCGCTGGAGCTCAGGAACATCCCCCAGGGGCTGGCCGTGGTGGGAGATGTTCCGGCAACGCTCGAAGTGAGGGTACAGGGACAGGAGCGGCTCCTTCGTGACGGGAACGTCGGCCGCAAGATCGCCGGCACCCTGGACCTCTCCCAGGCTCGCGAGGGAGAGAACACCCTCCGTCTCTCTCCGGACGACATCCGGAGGCCTTCAGGGATGTCCGTCACCCATCTTGCGCCCTATGACATCCGCGTTTCCCTTGAGCGGCTCATCAAGCGCTCCGTGCGGCTCCGGCCGGTGTTCACCGGAGAACCGGCGGGAAACCTTCGCGTCGTGAGCTTTTCCGTGACCCCGCCGAGAATAACCGTGGAAGGGCCGGTCCGCGCCATGAAAGGGCTCACCGCGCTCCCGACCCTGCCGATCGACGTCTCCGGACTATCGGGCCGGACAACAGTGAAGCCGCGCATTGACTATCAGGGTCGCCCGGTCAAGATCCTTGACCAGGACATTTCTGTCACCCTTGTCGTTCAAAAGGAGCGTCCATGAGAAAACTGTTCGGAACCGACGGCATACGAGGCGTCGCGAATCAGGATCCCATGACCTCGGAAATGGCCCTGCGCATCGGACGGGCGGCCGCGCACATCTTCCGGGATTCGGTCCGGCGCCACCGTGTCGTGATCGGCAAGGATACCCGTCTTTCCGGGTATATGATCGAGAGCGCTCTGACCGCGGGGCTGTGCTCCATGGGCATGGACGTCCTGCTCGTGGGTCCGGTTCCCACGCCGGGCATCGCCTTCCTGACGCGCAGTCTCCGCGCGGACGCGGGCGTGGTCATTTCCGCTTCCCATAATCCCTACGAGGACAACGGGATCAAGTTCTTCGGCCGCGACGGATTCAAGCTTCCCGACACCCTGGAATCCAGGATGGAAGGGCTCATCTTTTCCGGAGAGATCGACGCGATCCGGCCGACGGCCTCCGAGATCGGCAGGGCAGTGCGCATCGACGACGCTCTCGGCAGGTACAATGAGTTCGTCAAGTCCTCGATCCCCCGGGGCATGGACCTTACCGGCCTGCGGGTCGTGGTGGACTCGGCGAACGGGGCCGCCTACAAGATCGGCCCCAGCATCCTTTCCGAACTGGGCGCTGATGTCATTTCCCTCTACGACCATCCCAACGGCATGAACATCAACCAGGGATGCGGATCGCTCCATCCCGAGATGATCTCCCGCGCGGTCATCGCGAACCGCGCCCACATCGGGATCGCCTATGACGGCGACGCCGACCGCATCATTCTCTGCGACGAGAACGGCAGCGTCGTGAACGGCGACGCGGTCATGGCGCTCTGCGCGATCCATCTCATCAAACAGGGCAGGCTTCGCCATAACACCGTGGTCTCCACGGTCATGAGCAACATCGGACTGGAACTGTCCCTGAAGGAAGCCGGAGGCAGGCTCATTCGCGCCGCGGTGGGCGACCGGTATGTCATGGAAAAGATGCTCGAAGGCGGATACAATTTCGGCGGCGAGCAATCCGGCCACATCATCTTCCTCGATCACAACACCACGGGCGACGGACTGATCACGGCGCTCCAGATCCTCACCATCCTGAAGCAGGAGAACGCGCCGCTCTCCCTCCTCGCCTCCCGCATGCGCAGTTTTCCCCAGGTCCTGGTCAATGTGCGGGTACGGGAGAAACAGGACCTGGCCGTCATACCGGAGCTTGCGCTCCGCATCAAAGAGATCGAAAAAACGCTGAACGGCACCGGTCGTCTGCTGATCCGGTATTCGGGCACGGAACCCAAACTGCGGATCATGCTCGAGGGAGAGCAGGAAGACGAGATCCGGGGCTATGCGAACGAGCTTGCCGGTCTGGTCAAGCAGCATCTGGGATAGGGTTGCTTTTTCCCGCCTCTGTGCTACACTCTACATAATCGGAAAATTGGCAGCCTGAACAAGTTCGGTTCGTCAGCACCGGCAATCGGGCAGTGTTTTTTAGGAGGCGGTAAGAATGGAAAGCAGTCATCGTGTCATTCTCCGGTTCGTGGACGGCAAGATGCTCAAAGGACTGGTCAAGGAGCTGAAATTGACCGAAGATTACCTGTTCCTTGAGGATGAGTCAGACCACCAGCTCAAGGTCCGGCTGAAAGAGCTGAAGGCGATCTTCTTTGTAAAGACCTTTGAAGGCAACCGCACGCACCAGGAAAAGAAGACCTTCGCCAACACGCCGCCGGCCTCGAAGCGCGTCTTCGTCAAGTTCAAGGACGGCGAGACCATGATGGGGTTCGTGGAGGGAGAGATCCCGTGGCAGCGGGGGTTCTTCCTGGAATCCATGAAGGAAAAAGGCTTTTATCTCATCCCGGTTGACGAGGACAGCAACAACATCAAGATCCTGATCATCACCTCTGCGGTCAAGGATGTGGCAATGATCGGATCGTAGCAGACCTGCCGCAGAGCCATGCCCTCCTCTCCCTCATGCCGACACCGCTCATGCTCACGGCCCTGGCCTTTCTGGCGGGGATAGTCCTTGCCAGCGCCTTCCTGTATTTTCCCTGGACCGCACTGACCATACTGTTCCTCGCATCGTCTGCTGCCGCATGGTCCTTTCGTCAGGACCGCCTAGCACTCCGGACCATTTCGCTCCTATCGGCAACAGTCCTTTGCGCCGCAGGCCTGACGGTCCATGCGGTGACCTATCTTCCCGAAGACCACTACACCAGGACGATCGCCCTGGACGGAACGCTGCGCCGTACAACAGGGACCGTCGTCTCGCCACTGGAGCGTGAACGCGGCAGGACCGCCTTTCTGCTCGCGGTCAGCAGCATCGACGGCCGAAGCACAACAGGAACGGTCAGAGTGGTGCTGAAAGAGGAACAGCCATCGATCGGTTACGGGGACCGTGCCGAGATCGAGGGAAAGTTCTATCCGGTCCGCGGATACCGCAATCCCGGCGGTTTCGACTATCCGGCGTACCTGGGCCGTCAGGGCGTCTTTGCAGTCCTGAGCGTCAGGACAGGATCTACGCCCCTGGTGAACGAACAGGGCAGCGGTCTGTTCAGGACCATGCAGGACTGGCGCGAGCGCATACGGCAGGCACTTCTCCGTTCAACATCAGGCCAGGGATCAGCAGTGCTCCAGGCCATGATCCTGGGAGAGGAAGGCGGCCTCACGAATGACCTGCGGGACATCTTTCTCTCAGCCGGAGCAACGCATATCCTTTCCATCTCAGGATCCCATCTCGGCCTTGTGGCCGTCTTCTGCTTCTGGCTGGCCAAAGGCCTTTTCTTCCTGCTTCCGGAACGGTTCTATCACCGCCTGACGATCGTTGTTGATCCGCGGAAGGCAGCCGCCCTGCTTGCCGTTGTCCCGATCGTCTTTTATGCGCTCCTGGCCGGCGGCCAGCAGGCCACGATCCGCTCCCTGATCATGCTCATCGCGGGGTTCACCGCCCTCCTGCTCGACCGGGAGCACGCCATGTTCCAGGCCCTGGCCATCGCAGGACTGATCATCCTGGTGCCGGACCCGCAGGCGGCATTTGATATTTCCTTTCAGCTTTCGTTCCTGTCCGTTGCGGCGATCCTGTTTGTCGTGAATACCGCAAGCGCTGTTGCGCCCGCCGCAGTTACCTGGCGGGAACGGGTCAAACGAGACGCTTTCCTTATGCTCGCGGTCTCACTCGCGGCCACGATCGCCACAGCTCCGCTGGTCGCCTATTATTTCAACCGCCTTTCCCTCTGGGGCATCCTGTCGAACATGATCATCGTTCCCTTTGCCGGTTTTCTGGTCGTTCCGCTCGGGCTGCTTTCAGGCGTCCTGTCCCTTGTCCTGGGTTCGCTGCCCTTCCCTGGCCTGAACCAATGGGCCGGTGATGCCTTTGTCGCCCTGACCTCGTTCTTTGCCGGTCTTCCCGGAGCAACTGCAGCCTACCCCGCTCCAGGCGCGGTCTTTGCCGTTGCCTACACCGGCTTGATCCTTTCCGCTGCGTGGTTCATACGCCGCCGCTTGCTGTCAGCTGCGCGGCCATTCGAGCATCCCGCAGGACCGTCAGTAAAGGCCCGCGTCGTCGCTCTGGCGTCCTTCAGCCTGCTGGTGCTGTCCCTGGTCCTTCCACTGCTCCGGAACAACGGGGACCGGCTTGTGTTCCTTGATGTCGGTCAGGGCGATTGCTGTCTTCTGGAAACCTCCGAGGGGAAACGCATCCTGATCGACGGAGGAGGCGCCGTGGACAATCGTTTCGATGTTGGCCAAAAGGTGGTCGCGCCCTTTCTCGGGAACAGGAACATCGGAACGATCGATCTGGCAGTGCTCTCCCATCCCCATCCGGATCACATGAACGGCCTTGCTTCGCTTTTGCGGACCGTAGCGGTCAGGGAGGTCTGGACCTCGGGCCAGGACCTGGCCGTAGAGGGATATGAAGACCTTCGAAAGACCGCGGAGGAGCGCGGCACGATACTCCGCGCTGTGGATGCGGGCCACACACGTTCCTGGGGAAGGACCGCGATCGAGGTGCTCCATCCCGGCCGCGGCTTTGATCGCGCGGGACGCCGCGCCTATGAGGCCGAGAACAACCGCTCCCTGGTCATCAGGGTATCGATCAACAACAGGCGGCTTCTCTTCCCCGGAGACATTCACAAGGAGGCGGAGCGCTTTCTGGCCCGGACAAACCCCGATCTCCGGAGCGACCTGCTCAAGATACCGCATCATGGCAGCAAGAGCTCAAGCACCGATGGGTTCATCGCGGCTGTACGGCCATCGATCGCGGTCATGTCCGTGGGAGCGGGCAATCCCTACCGTCAGCCTTCGAACGAGGTGGTCGACCGGTATCTCGGATCAGGCATCAGGCTGTACCGGACCGACCAAGACGGCGCTGTTCTGGTCTCGCTGGACAAAGGAGGACTCTCGGTCATTCCCTGGGACGCGCTCATTCTCAGAAGAATACGGCCGGGGGAGCCTGGTTCATGGTTTCACGGGGAACTGGAGAACTGGAAGCGCTTATGGATCAGGAGAGAGGCGACTTGATCGGATAGACCCTGAGGAAGTTCAGGAACTCCTTGGCGGTATGGGTGCTGTAGTTCCGTTTGGGGGAAATGATGCTGAAGTTGCGCTGGAACTTGAGATCCTTGAAGGTCGTCGCCTTCAGCAATCCCTGCTTGAGCGTTTTACGAGCGGCCCAGCCCGAGACAATGGAAACGCCGATGCCTTCTTCCACCGCGCCCTTGATCGCTTCAGTGCTGCCCATGACCAGGGCGATCTTGAGCTGGTCGATCTTGATGCCGTGGTCCTCGAGGTGCTTGAGGATGACCTGGCGCGTGCCCGAGCCCTCTTCGCGAAGAATGAGCGGTTCCTTGGTCATTTCAATGGCCGGGATGTTCCTGCGCTCGGCCCAAGGATGTGCCGGCGACATGATCAGCACCAGCTCATCAGCGATGAGCGTTTCCACGGAAAAGCGCTGCTTGCTCACGTCGCCTTCCACCAGCGCGATATCGATCTCGCCGGCGTTCAGCTTTTCGGTGATGGTCTTGGTGTTGGAAACGACCAGGGAAATGTGGACCTGCGGCACTTTTTTCTTGAACGCGGAAATGATCGAGGGCAGAAGGTAATTGCCGATGGTGGAACTGGCGCCCACGGAAAGGGACCCCTTGATCGCGCCGGTGATCTCGCTGATGTTCCGCTGCGCCTCGGCGTAGAGCGCAAGGATCTCCTTGGCCCGTTTGTACAGGATCTCGCCGGCCGGGGTCAGGTTGATCGTGTTGCCCGAACGGTCGAAGAGACGGGTCTCATAGAGCTCTTCCATGGCCTGGATCTGGAGGCTCACCGCCGGCTGGGTCAGGTGGATGAGCTCGGAGGCCTTGGAAAAGCTCTTGGTCTCGGCAACAGCGCAGAAGACTCTCAGTTTATGATCTTCCATACCGGAGCGACGACTCCCCTCGACCAGCGCATTTTTACTGCGGACTACTAGTTATAAAGCAACCAGTATTTTTTGTCAAGCGGATAAACCTGATACAGGCTCGAGAACTCGCTGCCTGCAGAGCCTCGTGACTTGACAACTGCCTGTTGAAACGCGGTTTTCATCATGCATCCGGACCGTTTGCAGGCGGCAATGGGACTGTATCAGCGCTCTTCCACGACCACCCGGCTTTTTACGAGCGAGACCTCGCGTATCTCTCCGTGAATGCGCTTTTCCTCTCCAAAGAGGTTCCTGAGCACCACATCACCGCCCTCGGTCCTGATATAGTTCACGGCCTCCAGGACCATTTCCTCTACATCTCCTTGTTTTCTAAAGGCTTTCAGATCGCACACCGTAAGCTCCTTTCGTTCCTGCGGCTGTTCACAAGCATCCGCTCAGAAGCGGCGCGTATACCCCACATTCGCGGTAAAATCCGGGGCGCCTGCAGTATCCGGATCCTCGGTAAGGGAGAACTCGAAACTGCCCACACCTGCGTAGTAGCGACCGCCGATGGTCAGCAGCACGCCGGGCCAGTCGATCTCGCGTATGGCGGTGTCGTACATCGGCGATGACTGCACCAGGCACTGGACAATGATGCTGAACCTCCTCCACCAGGCGGCCTCGATGCCCGCGCCGCCGTACCAGAAGGTCCTGAACCCGATGGTCTGGTAGCCTTTAAGATCGCCTGGCAGCGTCACCCCCGCGTTCGCGGTCAGATGATACTGTTCGAATAAATCCGCGTCAAGCAGGACCGCGGCTGAACTGTCATAGCTGCCGTTGCCGTAGCCGGTCCGGGCGTCGCCGGTGGGCGCTTCGAGGCCCGCCATAAAACTGAGAGCAGGAGAGCCTTTCCGAAGCGCGTACTTGATGGTCATCCGTACATCACCGAGACCGGTCCGATCGTTCACTCCGATGATGACCGGCTGGTCACGAAAGCGGATGTCGTACAAGAACGCATCCATCGGACGTTCGCTTCTGCCGTAATCCCCTGCTTTCAGCAGGTCATGCCACTGCTCAAGAGGACGGTCAAAGAACCCGCCCGAGGGCCTGATGACCGGCACATCAAGTCCGATCTCCATTCGATCCCCAAGGACCTTCTTGAGCCGGATATCGAGCTCCGTGAGCTCCAGGTCCATTGAGACGGTCCAGGGGTAGATCCGTTCGGTCACGTAGACACTGGAATGGGATAAACCGAGCGTCAGTGAATCGCGCATTTCCGCCGGTTCGAGGTAGGGAGGCATTGCCGGCAGAAAGATCGGGAACTGGTTCCTGACCTGGAGAGGTCCGTCAGCAGCGTAAGCCGGACCGGTCGTGCTAAAGAGCAGGAGCAGGCAAAGCTGGATCGGCGCGAATAACTTCATGCTGTTCTGGTTCACCGATGGCCTCGAAAGTTCGAAAGTAGGCCATTGTACCATAGATGCATCGGATTGCATACAATTACGGGAACCTGTGCTATAGTTGTTCAAGAGGCGGCCCGCAAGCTGTCCTGAAACCCCACCGGAGGAGGATCACCATGCCTTATTTCATCATCTTGAGCAATCTGACCGACGAAGGACGCAAAACGATCAAGCAGAAGCCGGAGCGGATCATGGAGGTCAACAAAGAGATCGAAGCAATGGGCGTCAAGATCCACAAGCAGTACGCCTTGCTGGGGATGCACGATTTTATCAACATTGTCGAGGCGCCGGACAATGAAACGGTCATGAGAATGTCCGTGGAGATCGGCTCCCGGGGCTCCGTGCAGATGATGACGCTGCCAGCGATCCCGGTCGAGGATTTCGTAAAGAAGATAAAGTAGCACGGCCGTCATATCGCGGACCGGCCGCCTTGTGCGGCCGGTCTGTTTTCTTCCCCTGCGCGCCTTGCGCACGCGCCTTGCGCAGGGATTTACTTCCTTTGTTTTTTTTGTTAGACTGCCTGCTATCATGACCCCCGGTGCAAAGATCCTGGTCGCAGCAGCCATCCTCTGCCTTATACTCTGGTTCGCGCTCACCGGCCTTGGCGTGCAGCCCCTGGCAGTGGACCGTCTCCCCGAGGTTATATACGGCGTAGGCGAGGACTTCTATTCCGATGCCACGGTGTACCGGAAGCTCCGGAACGACCGCCTGCTGATCATACACCTTCCCCGTGCGCGCCCGGAAAACCGATGGGTGTCCGTTGATTTCGAGAGCATGACCATTGCTTTTACCGGTTCGCCCCGTTCACTGGGCTCCCTGAAATACCTTTTGAAGAATGACGAACAGGGCACGCGCATCAGCGAGCAGGAATCCGCCGGCAGCTGGTACTGGCATTTCACGGACCAGGGCGCGTCATTTTCCGGGAATGACTTTTCCTGCAGGGTGAGACGCATTCAAAAATGACGCGATCAAGAACCGATGTCAACACCGCTTTTCGCGCAAAGCCGCAAAGGCGTCAAGAAATTCAGAGCCAACGATGACGAATACAACTGCGTGTTAATACGAAAGAAGGTTTCATTACAACCTTGTCAGGCTATTTCCATTGCTTGACTTTGCATCGTCGCGCAAGACGCATTTGACTTTCTATGGTTACCAGATGGAGGACGACAATGAAGATCGGATTCATCGGCATGGGCATCATGGGCAGCCGCATGGCAGCCAATCTGCTGAAAAAAGGCCATGAGCTTGTGGTCTACAACCGTTCAAAGGACAAGGCCGATCCTCTCATCGCCCAGGGCGCGCACTGGGCGGACAGTCCCGCTGAACTGGCAAAGCAGGCGCCGATCATCATCACCATGCTCTCAAAACCCGAGGCAGTGGCCGAGGTTGCGTTGCTCGGCAAGCAGGCTTTTCTTGAGACAGCAGTTGAGAACACCCTCTGGATAGACTGCAGCACCGTGAATCCTTCGTTCTCGAGGCTGATGGCTGGAGAGGCAGGTGCCCGGAAAGTTCGGTTTCTCGATGCTCCGGTTGCAGGATCAAAAGGTCCGGCTGAGCAGGCGCAGCTGCTGTTCTATGTCGGCGGGGACAAGAAAGATGTGGAAGCGGCAAAGCCGGTGCTTGAGTGCATGGGCAAGGCGGTGATGCATATGGGCAGCCACGGCATGGGTTCCTCCATGAAGATGGTGAACAACGTCATCCTGGGACAGGCCATGGTGGCCTTTACCGAAGCCCTGGCATTCGGCGAATCCCTGGGGCTCACGAAGCAGACCATCTTCGACACCCTGGCATCTTCGCCGGTCACGGCCCCATTCATCATGTTCAAAAGGAAGAAGTTCGAAGACAGGGACTTCTCTGTTGAGTTCCCTCTCCAATGGATGCACAAGGACCTGCACCTCGCCGTGGACACGGCATTCGAGACCCACGCGGCCATGCCCGCGGCGAACGTGGTCAAGGAGATCTATGCTTTGGCCATGCGGGAAGGGCTGGGTGAAAAGGACTTCGCCGCGGTGTATGAGGTGGTGAGCAGGAAGAACTAGACGCGCTTTGCCACGGAAGAGGCGGATAACGACGGAACGTTCGGTCCTGATTTGAGGTCTTTTTCCGCTTTTCTCTGTAGTTTTTCGGCCGATGCCTGAGTCAGAGCTTCATAGTGACTTCACTCGTTCTCCTCGTCGTACTTCTCTCCTCTCTTGTCATTCGTCTCTTGTCACTGGTATCAGTAGGGATAGAACACGAAGAACAACAGCGACATCGCCCCCAGGACCCACAATCCCGCAGGCACTTCCCTCACCCTTCCCGACAGCGTTTTGATCACCGGATAGACCACGAATCCCGCTGTCATGCCTATGCCGATGTTATAGGTGAAGCTCATCAGCACGATGATCGTGAAGACCGGCATCACCTCGGTCAGATCACCGAACTCCAGGAACTTGATCGGCGAGAGCATCAGCATGCCCACGATGATAAGCGCCGGGCCGTAGGCATAGGCAGGCACGACCGTGAAGAGCGGCGCAAAGAAGAGCGCCAGGAGGAACAGCCCGGCTGTCACGACAGAAGCAAGACCCGTTCTCCCTCCAGCCTCGATCCCTGCTGCTGATTCAATGTAAGCTCCTGATGTTGTCGTGCCGAGGGCCGCGCCTGCCATGGTGGCAAGAGAATCACAGAGCATGGGTTTCTCGATCTCCGGAAGGTTCCCATTCTTGTCCAGCAAACCAGCTTTCATGGAAAGCCCGATCAGCGTGCCCATGGTGTCCACGAAGATCATTACGAACATGGTCAGTATCACCGGAAAGGCCTCGATAGTGAGTATCCGCGAGAACTCAAGTTTGCCCAGCACCGGCACGATCGACGGCGGCATGCTCACGATGCTTTCCGGCAGAGCAACCTTTCCTGCCAGCATCCCCACGGCCGTTACTGCTGCGATACCAATGAACAGGGCAGCATTCACCTTCTTGATCATGAGAAATCCTATAAGCATGAATCCGGCAATGGCCAGCAGAACCGTCAGTTCCGTGAAGTTCCCGACATGCACCGGAGCGCCGGGAACGCCGAGCTTCACGATGCCTGTCTCGTTCAGGCCGATGAAGGTCAGGAACAGACCGATGCCAACGCTGAACCCGATCTTGAGCTTATCAGGGATGGAATTGACCAGCCAGGTGCGGATGTTCAGGACCGTGAGCACGGCAAATATCGCGCCGCTCACGAATATTGCGCCCAGAGCCTGCTGCCAGGAAAATCCCATGATCTTCACGACC
>JAOUEV010000085.1 GCA_029858565.1 Nitrospirota bacterium
GTTTGCGGTGGCGGCGATCCCCACGAGCCCGGCGGCAAGCCCGTCGAGGCCGTCGGTCAGGTTCACGGCGTTCGACGATCCGACAATGACCAGCACCGAGAACGGCAGGTAGAACCAGCCGAGATCGATCACGAGCCGCTTGAAAAAGGGCACGGACAGATGTGCCGCCTCGGGATCGCCGGTGAAAAAGAACAGGAACAGCCCGATGACCAGGGACGCGGCGATCTGGAGGCCGAACTTTTCCACGGCCCGGAGCCCGGTGGAGCGCTTCTTGACGATCTTGCGGTAATCATCCCAGAAGCCGATGCCGCCAAAGGCCAGCGTGGCGAAGAGGACCACCCAGACATACTTGTTCGTCAGGTCCGACCAGAGAAGCACGGAAATGGTGACCGCCGCGATGATCAGCAGTCCTCCCATGGTCGGCGTTCCCTGCTTTGAAAGGTGCGTCTGGGGCCCGTCGTCGCGTACCTGCTGACCGAACTTGAGCGCCCGCAGCTTCCTGATCATCCAGGGTCCCAGCACAAAGCTCACGATAAGCGCGGTGATCACCGCGCCGGCGCTCCGGAACGTGAGATACTTGAACACATTGAACCCGGAGAATGCCGTGTGGAGCGGATAGAGCAGATGATAGAGCATCAGAACGCCTCCAGGACTTTTTCCATTTTCATGCCCCGCGAACCTTTGATCAGCACGGTGTCCCCGGGCCGGGCCCGCTCGCGAAGCAGGGCAGCGGCTCGTTCAGCGCTGTCTGCCGGAAGCATCCGGTCAGCGGCCATGCCGCCGCTCCTCGCCCCGCCAAACACCTGCTGCTGCTGCGCGCCGAGCACGATCAGCAGATCAAGGCCGGCCGCTGCGGCAGCGCCGCCCACGGCCTGGTGGGCCGCCGCCCCTCCCTCGCCCAGTTCGAGCATGTCGCCCAGCACGGCAATGGCAAGTCCGCCCTGGCGGCGAAGCGATGCCAGCAGGGTGATCGCCGCGGCCATGGAAGCGGGATTCGCGTTGTAGCAGTCTGCGATGACCGAGATGCCCCGAACCTCCCGCACCTCGGAGCGCATGGTCACCGGCCGGAACTTCTCAAGGCCGGCCTGCACTGTTTCCGGCGTCATGCCCAGGGCAACTGCCGCAGCGGCCGCGGCCAGCGCGTTGGACACGTTATGCCGGCCTGCCGCAGCGAGCCGCACCGGGAACGATCTTCCGCCGGCATGCAGCGCAAACTCGGTGCCCGCGACGGTCTGACGCAGGTCTGATGCGCGCACATCAGCGGGACGGTCGATCCCGAAGGAGATCGTCCTGCCGCGGAACCGCGTCCGCAGCGCATCGAAGTATTGGTCATCGGCATTCAGCACGGCGGTCCCGTCGGACCGCATGGTCTCCAGCAGTTCGCCCTTGGCCCGGGCCACACCGTCGGTGCTCTTGAGGAACTCGAGGTGCGCTGGTCCGATGTTGGTGATCACGCCCACATCGGGCCGCGCAAGCCGCGTAAGCAGTTCGATCTCGCCGAAATTGCTCATGCCCAGTTCGATGACCGCGGCGCGGTGCGCCGGCCCGAGCTTGAGCAGCGTCAGCGGCACGCCGATATGGTTGTTCAGGTTCCCCTCGTTCTTGAGCACCGGCCCTTGATGAAGAAGTATCGCCGCAAGCATCTCCTTGGTCGTTGTTTTTCCGTTCGAGCCGGTCACGGCAACAAGAGGTATCGTGAACCTGTTCCGGTGCATGAGCGACAGTTCCTGCAGCGAGCGGAGAGTGTCTTCGACCGGATAAATGTCCGGCCTGCCGCCCAGACCCGGGTGCCCGGTCTCGAGCGCGGACCGCTCGACCAGGGCCCCGCACGCGCCCTTGCGGAGCACCTCCTCGACGAAATCATGGCCGTCGAACCGGTCGCCGCGGATCGCGATGAACAGTTCGCCTTTCCCGATTGTTCGCGAATCTATGGATACGCCCTTGATCTCCATCGTGTCCATTCTCTCTGCAAGCACCGCCAATATGTTCACATCCATGTCCATCGACATTCCCTGCCGCACGGCTCCCGCGCCGGTCATGGCTCGCGAAGATCCGGCCGCGCGCTCAGCCGGTTCCGGACAGCCCTGCGCGCCTCTTCCCGGTCGTCGAAATGATGCTTTGCTGCTCCCACGATCTGGTAATCCTCGTGGCCCTTGCCCGCGAGCACGACAATGTCTCCCGCTTCAGCCAGATCAATGGCCGTTTTTACGGCATCGCCGCGGTCGGGAACGACGAGATAAGGCCGCTTCCCCTCGGGAACCGCGGTCCCGGGCAGCGCGACACGCTGTCCGCGGCTGCTCATGCCGGACTCGATCTCGCTGATGATCGCGAGCTCATCCTCCGTGCGCGGGTTGTCCGAGGTCACGATCACCACGTCGCTCCCTGCGAGCGCGGCGGCGCCCATCCTCGGCCGCTTGCTCCGGTCCCGGTCCCCTCCGCATCCGAACAGCGTGATCACCCGGCGCGTTGTCATGGCGCGGACCGCCTGGAGCAGCGCGATGAGGGAGCCTTCGGTGTGGGCATAGTCCACCACCACGCCAAAGAGCTGGCCCTCGTCCACCTGTTCCATCCTGCCGGGCACTGCCGTCATCGCCTTGATGCCCTGGCAAATATCGTCCCGCGAGAAACCCAGCGCAATGCCAATGCCCACGGCAGCGAGGATGTTGGACACGTTGTAGGCGCCTGCCAGACTTGATTCGATATCCATGTCGCCCAAAGGCGTTGCCAGCCTGAACCGGAGCCCGCTGATCGCCTGGTCGATCGCCGACGCCGGCCGGATATCAGCGCGGTCCGAAGATCCGTAGGTAATGACCCGGCCCGCGGTCCCTTCGATGATCTCCCGTCCCCGCGGGTCGTCGAGGTTCACCACCGCCGCTTTTCCGCGCGCCAGCCCGGTGAACAGCAGCAGCTTGGCGCTGAAATATCCGTCCATGGACCCGTGAAAGTCCAGGTGTTCAGGCGCCAGATTCGTGAATGCCGCTGCCTCGAACGTGCATCCGTCGGTCCTGCCGAGTGCGAGCGCGTGGGAGGAGACCTCCATGACGCAGTACGCTGCTCCCTCGCCGACCATTTCCGCAAGAAGCGCCTGCAGATCGACCGACTCAGGGGTCGTGTTGGGCGCCGGGATCACGCGGTCGCCGATCCGGTAATCGATGGTGCCGATCAACCCGGTCCGGTGGCCGGCCGCCTGGATGATGGACCGCACGAGATAGCTCGTCGTTGTCTTGCCCTTGGTGCCCGTGATGCCAACGAGCTTGAGGCGCCGCGACGGGTATCCGTAGAACTTCGCCGCAGCCGCGGCCAGCGCTTTGCGCGTATCCGCCACGCGGATCACGATGGTGCTGCCGGCCCCCTCGACCGCGGCGGAGGATTCGACGATCACTGCCGCAGCCCCCAGCTGAAGGGCCTGCGGAACAAACCGATGGCCGTCCGAGTGAAATCCTCGCACGGCCACAAAGAGCGAGCCGGGAACGACCTGCCGGGAATCCTGCACCACGGAGGTTATCTCCCGCTCTTGCGCAGCGGCAGGAAGTGCTTCGCCGATGCTCAGCACTTCAGCCAGTTCGCCCAGTCTCATCTTGCCACCAGGAGCATCCTGCCTCCTACATCGTCGGGCGGGACCTGCAGGTACGTCAGGCTCTGTTCCGCGACGGCCCGGAAGACGGGCGCGGCCACGCTGCTTCCCCAGGCCTCACCTACAGGACTGTCCACCATGACCACGATCACCAGCTTCGGCGCGGCCGCCGGCACGAACCCGGCAAAGGAGGTCACATAATCGTCCCGGGAATAGGTCCCGGTCCGCTGATCGATCTTTTGCGCTGTCCCGGTCTTTCCCGCAGCGGTATATCCCGCGGGCTTTGCCTTTTGTCCGGTCCCGCTGTCGACAACCTTCTGCAGGATCTTCCGGAGCGTCGCGCTCGTTTCCGGCGAGATGACCCGGCCCGCGGGAACCTCCGGGCTCCTGTTCTCCTGCGACAGGTTCGGGCCGCGGATCTCGGACACGATCGTGGGCCGCCGCAATTCGCCGCCGTTCGCGATAACGCTGTAGGCAGCCGCCATCTGGATGGGCGTGACGCCGATCTCCTGGCCGATGGAAATAGAGGCGAGTGAAACGCCCGACCAGAGCCGGTGGTCCTTCACCATCCCCGCGATCTCACCCGGCAGGTCCACGCCGGTCTTTTTGCCGAACCCGAAGGCGTCGATGTATTTTGCCAGCCGGGCCTTGCCCAGCCGTTGAGCGATCTTGATGGTCCCCACGTTGCTCGACTGGGAGATCACGTCCGTAAAGGTCAGGACGCCGTTCCGGTGAGAGTCCTTGATCACCCGGTCGGCAACGCGGATGTTCCCGGCGCTGCAGTCGAAGCGCTCCTGCGGATGGGCAACCCGTTCCTCAAGCGCCGCTGCCGCGGTGATCGCCTTGAAGATCGACCCCGGTTCGAAGGAATCGGTCACCGCCCGGTTCCGCCACTCCTCGGGCCGGTGGCGCTGCGGGCTGTTCGGATTGAACACCTGGCCCCCGCGCACCGTGGACCGCGCGGACAGGGCAAGGATCTCACCGGTCCGGGGATCCATGACGATGCAGACCCCGCCGCGGGCGCGGTGTTCGGCGATGCCGCGGTCAAGTTCCTTCTCCGCGATGTGCTGGATCACTTCATCGATGGTCAGGTACAGGTCCTTGCCCGGCTGCGGAAGCCGGTACTGAAGCCCGTGTCCGCCGGGAAATACCGTCCTTCCCTTGGCGTCCTTCTCCGCCACGATCCATCCTTCCTCGCCGCGAAGTTCCCTGTCAAAGAGCAGTTCGACGCCTTCAATACCCTTGTTGTCCACATTCGTGAAACCAAGCAGCGTTCCCGCAAGGGTCTTTTTCGGATAGAAGCGCCGCGCCTCGAACTTGAGCCCGATGGCGTCAGGGTTCATTTCCCTGGCCTTTTCCGCGCTTTCCGGATCCGCCTTGCGGCTGATCCAGACGAACTGACGCTCGCTGGCCAGCTTGCGCTGGAGCTCCGCAGGATTCTGGCTCAGCACCCGTGCGAGACGGGTCGCCAGGCTGCGGGGGTCATCCACCTCCGAAGGCACCCCGTAGACCGACTCGGTATCAAGGCTCACGGCAAGCTCACGTCCCCTGCGGTCATAGATGGTCCCCCGCTTTGGTTCAAGACGGAGCACCTGCTCCTGCTGCCGTTCGGCCCGCCGCGTCAGGTCGCCGCGTTCGATGACCTGGAGATGGACGAGCCGGAGGGCCACCGCGAGGAAACCCAGGCCCGCGAGCACCAGCACGACCAGTATGCTCCTCTGACGCTCCATACCCCTCCGCTGCTACCGGCTGTTCGGAACGCGGTCGTCGGGCCGCTGCACGCGGTCTGCAGGGGCGGTCCCGGTTGCCGCGCTTCGCCGCTTGACGACCACGATATTCTCCTTCGGCGGCCGCACCATGCCGAGTCTTTTCACGGCGATCTCCTCGATCCGTGCCGGCGTCGACAGACTGGATGCTTCGATCTGGAGCGCCCTGTTCGAACGTTCCAGCTCCTGCTTCTTCTTCTCAAGGTCGTTGATCTGGTATCCGAGCCGCATGATCTGGACCTTGCCCCCCACATAGGTCATAAGGGCGATGACGGCAATGCCCGCAAGCACGATCCTGCGAACGCTGTTGTTCTTCATCGCCTCCAGAGGAAAGGCTCCGATATGTCCGGTTCGGGTGTTCATAGGGTGATCCGATGCAAAAGGTAAAGTCCAACGCGCGGAATGCGGTTTCTCCTTTACCCGACCTTTTCCGCTGCCCGAAGTTTTGCGCTCCGCGACGCGGGATTGGACGCGATCTCGGCCTCCGATGCGGATATGGGGCGCTTCGTCACTATCAGGAGGTCCGCACGCTTCCCGCACCGGCACTGGGGAAACTTCGGCGGACAGATGCAGGTCTTCGCGTGCTCCACAAAGGACTGCTTCACGATGCGGTCCTCCAGGGAATGAAAGGAGATGACCGCGATGCGTCCGCCCGGCCTGAGCAGCCGGATCAGGTCTTCCAATCCGGCGGCAAGGGTGTTCATTTCGTCGTTCACGGCGATGCGCAGGGCCTGAAAGGACAGCGTGGCAGGATGGATCCGCCGGGGAGGATAGGGAGGAAATACGCTCGAAACGATCTCTGCGAGTTGCACCGTGCTCGTGATCGGCCCCCGGGTCCTCGCCTTCTCAATGGCCTTCGCGATGAGCGCCGCTTTTTTTTCTTCGCCGTACTCGCGCAGGATCCTTGTAAGCTCCTGCCGCGGGAGGGTATTCACCAGGTCCGCAGCGGTTGACCTTGTCCGCTGGTCCATGCGCATATCCAGGGGACCGTCGGTCTGAAAACTGAATCCCCGCTCCGGTGTGCGCAGATGGAACCAGGAAAGCCCCAGATCAAGGATCGCGCCGTCGATGGCCTCGAGACCGAGATCCGCAAGCGCTTCCGCGGCATTCCGGAAGTTCTCCCGCCGGACCACGGCCCGGGTGCCGAACGGCGAGAGCCGCTCCGCGGCCCGCACAAGCGCGCCTTCGTCCTGGTCCAGCCCGATCACGATACCGTCAGGACCGGTGCGGCGCAGCAGCTCTTCCGCATGTCCGCCGCCGCCGAGCGTGCCGTCCAGATATACTCCGCCGGGCCTCGGCTGGATCAGATCAACGGTCTCCCGCAGGAGCACGGTTATGTGCTCCAATTGCGGATTGCGGATTTCGGATTTCGGATTGAATCCCATTCAACAATCCTCACTCACCTGCTGTGCCGCTGCGTTTATAATCCGCGATCGGCAATCCGCAATCCGCAATTGTCTTACAGTCCCAGCGGCAGGCTCATGACCGGCTTGGTCACGCCGAAGCTCTTCGCAGCCTGCTGGGCCGAGTCAAAGACCTGGAACTCCTCCAGGATGTTCGTGGTCTTGAAGATGTTCTTTACATAGTCGGAAAGGCAGGCGAGCCGAAGATCGCCGCCGAACGCCTGGAGCCGCTTCTTCTCTTCCACCAGCGACGGCAGCGTGGCGAAATTGATATGCTCCACGGCTTCGAAGTTCAGGATGAGGCCGTACATTTCGCCTTTGATCAACTGGCCGACAACGCGGTTGATCTCCGCCACTTTCCGGGCGTCGATCTCTCCGTCGAGGTTCATTTGATATACTTTGACCTTTTCCGTCATCGGTCAGAGTCCCAGCGAGGACAGCGCCTCGCTGATCTTGTCCCCGCTCTGGGACTTGCGTGCATCCCAGGCAGCCTTGGACCAGATCTCCATCTTGTTGATGATCCCGACCACCATCACGGATTTGCTGATGCCCGCGCTGTCGCGCAACGCCGGCGGGATGAGGATGCGTCCCTGCCGGTCAAGTTCGCATTCCGTTGCGGATGAGAACAGGAACCTCACAAAGTCCTTAACTTCTTTCTGCGTCTGGGGAAGGGCTTTGATCTTCTCCTCAAAGCGCTCCCACTCTTCGAGCGGATAGACCGCGACACAGTTGTCATAGTCCATGGTAAGCACCAGTTTTCCCTCGTAGCGGTCGGCGACAATGTCGCGGAACTTCGACGGAACGCTCACCCGGCCCTTGGAGTCTACGCTATGTTCAAAACTGCCTCGGAACACTGCTCCTCCTACCATCTTCCACTGCGCCCCACTTTATACCACTTTTGCCAAAAGTATAACTATCTGGCCTACTTATGTCAAGAAAAATATTTATTTTATGAGAAGTTAGCCGGTGGGTCGTCTTTTTCGAGGTTTACGTTTTTTGGCGTGACAAAGGCTGATTATCTGGTTAGAATGAACCTGTTCATTATGGAACCTTTTCAGACGGTGGATGAAGAACATATCAAACGGGAAAAAGCAAAAGCCCGTGAGCTGCGAAACTCGCAATGGTGGAAACGGAAGCGCTCTTCCGGGATCTGCTATTATTGCGGGAAAAAATCCAAGGCAACGGAATTGACCATGGATCACCTTGTTCCGGTGGTGCGGGGCGGCAGATCGGTCGAATCGAACGTAGTCCCGGCATGCAAGGACTGCAACAGCAAAAAAAAATATCTCCTCCCGACCGAATGGGAGGAGTATCTGAATTCACTCAAAAAAGAGGATTAAGCAAGCGGTTCCCGAGGCCGACATCACGCCCTCAGGATCGCTCCGAGGTCTGGCCCCCCCTGGCCTCGTTCGCCGAGCGAAGCTCATCCGGCATTCCGCACTTGCACGCTACGCCGCTTCCCGCACCCAATCCACGCGCACCAGCTTGTCGTCATGGGACCAGCGATAGGTCACCTCGCCGTGAAATGCCTTCTTCATCGCCCTGCCGATCCGCTGCGCCAGTTTCTCGTTCGTCGTGTTGATCACAATGCTGCCGTGGCCGTTCTCCTTGATGGACATCACTCGCTCCAGGGGGTTGAATCCCCGCGCCCGCTGCTCCTCGTTCCTGACCAGGTGGAGAAACTCCTCCTTTCGGGCGATAACGAAATCGCCGCTCACGGTGACGATGCCTCCCGGGAAGTTGTCCCTGATCTTGAGACAGGCCGGGCAGACCACTTTTGTCACGGGAACACCGGCCGTCTTTGCGGCATCGACCTTCAGATACCACCGTTTCTTCATGTACACCGCCTGACAGCCCTCGCACACGGCGAGCTTGCCGCTCGCGCCCCGGGGGAGATAGGGGTCCTTGTTCACGATGTCGTAGCCGCGCTCTGTCTTCGTTATCCGCTTCTTCATAAGACCACCCCTTCCGGTTCAGAATATGCATACTACCCTACTTGTTCAGCTTCTGTCCGAGCTTCTGCTCCACCGACTCCAGCTTGGCGTCCAGACGGCATTCACGTCCCTGATAATCGTCGATCTTGATCGCCGTAACCACGCGGTCCGCATCCTTCATTGCTTCATCATGGCACCGTTTGATCACGCCCATCACCAGCGCCCAATCCCCCTCGAGCACCGTGCCCATGGGATTTGCCTTGTACCGGATGCCGCTGTCGATGATGACCTTCATCACCCTCGCGATCACGGCGCTCACGCTTGCCCCTTTTCCCAAGGGAACAATACTGAACTCTGCCATCATGCCAGCTACCTCCCCGCCTTGAACACCAAAGTCGTACGCCGTCGTAACTGCCAGGTCATCCGCCTTTCTCGATTCAAGTATAGCTCCGGCATGGCGGACTGTAAACCCGGACGCAAGCAGAATTTCTCTCTCTGGTCCCAAAGGACCAGCTCCTTTAGCGGGCAACTTTCGCTGCTTCGCAGGAGCAAGGTATGTTCTCATCAATGATCCAGGCCCGGCAGCAAGCTCTGAACGCAGCACTCATGGTCTGATTGCCGTTCCTTGCTTTATTCAAGTTGAAAAATCGGCCGTTCGAGCATACAATACCGAGGAACCGTGAGGATCCGACCGATGCTGGCCATGCGATCCGCCGCCAGCTGATCTTGACACGATCGACGATGACCAAATATCTGAAAGCACTTTCCCTGGCCTTTCTCCTGCTTCTCTATTCGGCCGTCTCGCTCTGCATCCTGGCGCTGCCGCAGGCGCCTGCCCGGAAGCGCGGGATACTGTCCAGGAACACCTCGTTCTTCGCCCGCCGGGCACTCCGGATCCTGGGTGTTCACGTGACCAGCCGCCGCATCACCTGGAACGGCATCAGGCGCAGAAAAAGAACCTATCTCGTCCTGTCGAACCACGTTTCCTATATCGATATTCTGGTCCTGGCCTCGCGTATGCCGTCGATATTCATCACTTCGATCGAGCTGAGGAACACCTTTCCGCTTGGATTGTTCGCGCGCTTCGGCGGAAGCATCTTTGTCGAACGGCGGAGTCCCGCGGGTCTCAGGCGGGAGATCGAGTGGATCGCCGCGGTGCTCGGCCAGGGCATCTCGGTTGTTCTTTTTCCCGAAGGCACGACGTCGAACGGAGATACGGTCCGGCCGTTCAAAAGCGCCCTTCTCACCGCGGCGATCGACACGGGCACGGACCTCCTGCCAGTCTGCCTCCGGTACAGGCTCATCGATGATCGTCCGCTCGACAGCAGGAACCGCGATGCCGTCTATTACCATGGCGGCATCTCGTTCTTTTCCCACGTTCCGCGGTTCCTGTCCCTGCGCAGCGTGAGCGTGGAGCACCTCATGCACCGGCCGCTACCATCGAACCGGAACCGGAAGGACCTTGCTGCCCGGGCCCATCAGATCATCAGCGCCGCTTACCACGGAAAACTTCCCCTGTCGCGCCGGCTGTGATCCGCAGGATAATTCACCCTTATGCGATCTGGCGACGCTGCTCAGGCGGGATTCAACGGGACAAGCACTTCTCCCCTACGCCTTTATCCGCCGTTATCGGATGTCATACGCGTCTTCCGTGTTAACATGCTTTTTAGACTGGTATTCGTTGGGTTATATGCAGAATGAAAAAGCCCCGGATCGCTCCGGGGCTTGAGATAGGTGTGCTTATAATGTGCTTGGTTGGATGGACGTCTTAGACCTTCTGGACGTTGGCGGCCTGGAGGCCCTTGGGTCCCTGGACGATGTCGAAGGTCACGCGCTCGCCTTCTTTGAGCGACTTGAAGCCTTCCGACTGGATCGCTGAAAAGTGCACGAACACGTCCTCGCCGTTCTCCTGCTTCAGAAAACCAAAACCCTTGCTGTCATTGAACCACTTCACCACTCCGTCTGCCATGATTCCGTTACCTCTACCTTTCATGATTATTTACTGCGGCTTGCGCTGCAGCAGAATCCGTGGATAATAATACTGACTTCCCTTTATCGTGTCAAGCTGATATTTCTTTATTTCCCCGTCTGTGGTATAGTATCTCCATTCCGAAACAATTGAATAAAGGAGCCGGGCCCCTCGCGATACGTTGCGTCTTCGGGCCCCACAACGACCATGCTGATCCAGTATCTGAAGCATATTCCGCTGTTCTCCCATCTCAAGGATGCCCAGCTCAAGGAGATCGCGTCGCGGTGCAAGAACGTCCAGTTCAAGAAGGGCTCGGTCGTGTTCCACAAGACCGACATGAGTACGGACCTCTACATCGTCAATTCCGGAAACCTCAAAGCCGTCCTGTCCGATGACGAGGGCGACGAGATGGTGCTCGCGACCTTCGAGAAGGGCGCGTTCTTCGGAGAGTTGAGCCTGCTCGACGGCAAGGGCCGCTCCGCAACGATCGTGGCGGACAAGGATTCCGAGCTTGCTGTGCTGAACAAGGATATGTTCCTGGACCTGATCACCAAGGACCCGCGGATCGCCATCGAACTCATGACCACGTTGGTGGACCGGCTCCGGAAGGCCGACGAGATGATCGAGTCCCTGGCGTTTCAGGAAGTGGGCGAGCGCCTTGTCCGCTCCCTGATGGAAAGCGCGTCAAGGGACCAGAAAACGGTAAAGGGATTCCTGTCCTGCGACAAGATGACCCACAAGGAGCTGGCGGCCCGCATCGGATCTTCACGCGAAGCTGTATCCAAATGCATGAAGGCGCTCACCACCCGGGGAATCGTAAAAGAGTCGGAAGGGTCGCTCCTTATCTCCGAGAACGCGCTGGACCTGCTCCGGAACCGCGCATCGTCCTGATCCCATCCGCAGTCCCTACTTTCGATATCGGCATAGGGGGCGGCCATAAAGGCCGCGCCCCTGCCACACCACCCGGCATGCGGGTCCGCACCGGGCGGTTCAAGAAGTTGAGGCTATGAGAGACGCGGTACGCCGAGACGATCAAAGTACGCA
>JAOUEV010000029.1 GCA_029858565.1 Nitrospirota bacterium
ACAGCCATCTCCTGGAAGTGTGCCGCTATGTAGTGCTGAATCCGGTGCGGGCCAGGATGGTGGAAACGCCGGACGCCTGGAAATGGTCCAGCTATCTGGCAGCGGCGGGGAAGGCACAGCCTCATTCGCAAGCGATAATTCTTTCGCACAATACTTGACTAATATGGTATTATATACTTACTGAAGAGCCGGGAATGCAAAACAGTTTGATTGACCGTGAGCACAATTCAAGGACGAAAAGGAGGAAACATATGAAACGCGCAGTGCTGTTAGTCCTGGGTTTCTGGTTCTGCCTCATCCCGCTTACCGTGAAAGCGCAGTCAAGCATCCCCGTCATTACCACCGATGAGCTCAAGAAGATTTACGATGCGAAAGAGGATTTCCTGCTCATCAACGCCCTGAGCCACATCGAACACGCTGAAGAGAGCATCGCCGGCTCCGTCAACATCCCCTACAGCAGGCTGAAGGACGGCAAGTCAAAGCTTCCCGAGAACAAAGGCAAGAAACTGGTCTTCTACTGCAAGGGGCCGAAGTGAACGAAGTCCACAAAAACGGCCGGTCTGGCCGTGAAGATGGGCTACACCAACGTGTACGTGTATAATGAAGGGCTCCCCGAATGGATCAAACGCGGCTATCCCGCGGACCTGAAGAAAGTCTACCCGCAGATCGAGGTGCCGGTGATTTCCGCAGCGGACCTCAAGAGCATGATCGACAAGAAGGAGAAAATGTTCATCCTGGACATCCGGGACGAGGACGACCTCGCCGCCGGGACCATCAAAGGCGCCGTAAACATCTCCCTCGAAGCGCTGGATCTCCACATCAGCGAGGTCCCCAAGGGCAGGAAGGTCGTGATCATGGACCTGCATGGAAAACAGACGAACATGGCGGGACGGTTCCTGGCATCGAAGGGCTATACCGACCTGATCCGTCTGGACGGCGGGCTTGTGAGCGGCTGGATCAAGGCCGGCTACCCTGTCGAGAAGTGATGGCTCATCGCTGCGGCCCGGCGCAGGCTGTTCCCTGCGCCGGGCACCCTGCTCCAAAGGAGTGACAGATTCCATGTTCCTGCAGAATTTGACCATTCGGAAAAAACTTATCGTCGGTTTCGGCATCATCCTGACGCTGCTCGCGGTGGTGAGCGCGGCCGGCATCCTGGCGCTCCAGAAGATCAACAGGAACGCCGGCGCGGTGAAGAACGCGTCGTTTCCCCAGGCGCTCTTGCTGCTCGAGATCGAGGGCCTTACCCGGCAGATGGTCAACAGCATCACCGCGTCCGTGGACAGCGGCACCGGCCAGGGGCTCGAACAGGCCGCGCGGTTCAAGCAGGAGCTGGACGGGAAATGGGCTGAGGCGGCGACGGTCTTCAAGGGGAACGCGGCTGCGCTCGAACGGTTCGAGGGGCTCAAAGGACGGGCGGAAAAGACCTACCTGCAGGGCGGAAAGCTCGCCCGGATCGTCATGAACCAGGAGTGGACGGCGGTCGCCGACGCGACCAACCGGTTCAAGGACGAGCGGGAAGGCCTGGCGGCGCGCATCGGCGAGCTCAAGACCGCGGGAATCGGCGAACTGGACGCGTCCCTCACGGACATCGTATCGCTCACCGTCCGGGCCCTGGCGCTCACCACCGTCGTGATGGTGCTCGGCATCCTGGCCGGCACCGGCCTGACGTTCTACATCGGCGCGCTGATCAACCGGCCGATCCAAAAGCTGATGCGCGGCATCTCCTCCCTGGCTGCCGGCGACCTGTCGATCGAGATCGACGCGACCGGCAGGGACGAGATGGGGCAATTGCTTGCCGACGTAAAACACATGGTGGAGAAGCTGAACAGCGTCGTGTCTGACGTCAAACACGCGTCCCAGACGCTTGCGTCCAGCAGCGCCCAGCTCGCGGCAGGGGCGAAACAGGTCTCCGAGGGATCAACGCGCCAGGCGTCGTCCAGCGAAGAGGCCTCGGCCGTGATCGAGGAAATGGCCGCCACGATCCAGCAGAACGCCGAGAACGCCCGGGAGACCGAGAAGATCGCGACGAAGGCCGCCGCCGACGCGTCGGAAGGCCGGAAGTCGGTTTCCAACGCCGTGCAGGCCATGCGCCAGATCGCCGAGAAGATCTCGATCATCGGGGAGATCGCCCGGCAGACGAACCTGCTGGCACTGAACGCGGCCATCGAAGCTGCCCGGGCAGGCGAGAGCGGCAAGGGTTTTGCGGTGGTCGCCGCCGAGGTGCGCAAGCTCGCCGAACGCAGCGGTGCGGCTGCCGACGAGATCGGCGAGATCTCGTCCACGAGCGTGGAGGTCGCGGAGTTCGCCGGCGAGATGCTGGAGAAGCTCGTGCCGGACATCCAGCGGACCGCGGACCGGATCCAGGAGATCAGCGCCGCGAGCAAGGAGCAGGCCAGCGCCGCAGGGCAGATCAAGGCCGCAATCGAGGACCTGAACAACGTGGTGCAGCAGAACGCGGGCGCCGCGGAAGAGACCCATGCCACGGCCGAGGAACTGTCCTCGGAGGCGAGCTGGCTGCAGGAAACCGTGGCGTTCTTCAAGGTGCGGAAGGACAAATCGGCCGCGCTGCAGCGACCTCCTGCCCCGTGAACAGATGAGCCGGGTCACTCGTGATAAGCTTTTTCTCTCTTCGGTTCTTTCGCATTTATTAATTGTCTCATAATAATATCGACAGTGGAGCCCCCGGAGGCACGGAACCTACAGGGTTATACAGGTCTCTTTTGTTGCAATTCAGCCATTTCTCTGCTATCCATTCCGCATGTCCCGCCCTCTTCGCATAGAATATGCCGGTGCCGTTTATCACGTGACATCCCCGGGTAACGAGAAGAAGCCGGTCTTTAAAGATGATCATGACCGGGAAGTATTTCTCAACACCCTCCAGCATGTAAACAAACGGTACAACTGGATCTGCCCTGCCTACTGCCTCATGACCAACCATTACCACCTGCTTATCGAAACACCGGAAGGCAATCTGTCCCTTGGAATGCGGCAGCTCAATGGCGTTTACACGCAGCTCTTCAATAAGCATCATGGAAGGAACGGGCATCTTTATCAGGGACGCTACATGGCCATCCTGATCCAGAAGGACAGCCATCTCCTGGAAGTGTGCCGCTATGTAGTGCTGAATCCGGTGCGGGCCAGGATGGTGGAAACGCCGGACGCCTGGAAATGGTCCAGCTATCTGGCAGCGGCGGGGAAGGCACAGCCTCATTCCTGTCTTACGACGGAATGGGTACTTGGACAGTTCAGCGGCAAACGAGGAAAAGCGGAGAGCGAATATCGGCAGTTCGTCAAATGGGGGATCGGGGAGAAAACGATCCGGACCTCGGTGCGGGGGCAGGCACTCCTCGGCGAGGATGATTTTGTTGATACGCTGGCGGACCATCTCAGGAAGAAGAGGGACATCCCGGAGATTCCGCGCAGTCAGCGGTATTCAACACGGCCCGGTTTGTCAAAGCTGCTGCCCGAATCGATCAGTGCAGATCGACGAAAGTTAAAGAAGAAGTTGGTCGAAGCGGTGGAAAAAATACGGCTATCATCAAAGCCAGCTTGCGCGGCATCTTGCAGTCCACCGTTCGACGATCAGCCGTTGGCTTCAAGATTATGAAACTGCAACAAAAGAGATCTGACCCGTATGGCTTGCAGAAATCCTGGCGGACGCTGAGACTCTAGGGAACGTTGTTGCACGCGTTGCGTGGCGGTCCCCCCGAGATCTCAATAGCCGCTCGATCATTTGTTGAACTTAAAGGCCTTTTCCAAAGAATAGAGATTCTCCTGTGCGCGCTCTATCGTTACGAGGCGACGTTAACAACGGTTACCCCTGCCTGCCGCTTGCCAACGACCGCCGGACATGCTACTGTAGTCCATGGCCGAGCCTCTCTTTTCGATCTATCAGCCCTTCACTGCGCGGCGGTTGCTGCGGTCGATCGCAGCGAACCTCGTCATCAACACCGTCATCGCGCTGATCATCACCGCCATCGGCGTGGGCAAGGGGTTCACCGTCACGTTCATCTTCTCCCAGTGCATCGGCTTCTCCATCTTCGGCGCAAACCTCGCCGTGTTGCCGTTCTATCGCCGGTTGCGGCGCTCCGGGTCCCAGGCTCTGCTGATCGTGACAGCGATCATCGCCGGCGCGCTTGTCGGGACCATGCTCGGGGCGCTGGCGAACGGCATCGATCCTCTGTTGTTCTTCCGGGACCGGTCCGATTATTTCCTGCAGATCCTCATATTCGCGCTGCTCTTCGGTTTCGTGATCAGCGGCATGTCGATCGCGCTTGCCCTGCTTTCCGAGGAAAAGGTCCGGCGGCTGGAGCTGGAAAAGACCGCTGTCGAGGCTGAGCTGCGGCTGCTCCAGTCCCAGATCGAGCCGCACTTCCTGTTCAACACGCTTTCGAACGTTCTCGGTCTCATCGACACGGACAAGGACCGGGCGCGCAGCATGCTCGAGTCCTTCACCTCCTTCCTGCGGGCATCGCTCGTGGCGTCCCGGGAGAAGACCGTGCCATTGGGCCAGGAAATGGATACGATCAGAAGCTACCTGGACATCTTCACCGTGCGCATGGGAACACGGCTCCGGTATCGCATCGACATTCCCGACGATATCCGGCAGTGCCGCGTACCGCCGCTCCTGCTCCAGCCGCTGGTCGAGAACGCGGTCAAGCACGGCCTTGAGCCGTCGGTCGGGGGCGGCGTGATCTCGATCATTGGCGAGCGGATCCCGGGCCGGGTCCGGATCACCGTGTCCGACACGGGCATCGGTCTCCATGAGAAGAGCGCGGGGACCGGCGTGGGGCTGGAGAACGTACGGAAACGATTGGAGCTGCTGCACGGAAGCGCAGGAACGCTGGTGCTGGAGGAGAACGAGCCGACCGGCGTGAAAGTGAGCATCCATATTCCTTATGAAGCCAATTCGGGCGATCATAGCTGACGACGAGGAAACGCTTCGGGCGGCCCTGCGGCGGAAGCTGGAGGTCCAGTGGCCCGAGCTCGAGATCGTTGCCGAGGCCGGGGACGGGGAGCAGGCGCTCCGGCTGCTTACGGACCTGCGGCCGGAGATCGCGTTCCTGGACATCACGATGCCCGGTCTGTCGGGCATCGAGGTCGCACAGCAGACCGCGGGGACATCGCTCTTCGTGTTCGTCACGGCCCACGACGAATATGCTGTCGAAGCCTTTGAGAGCGAGGCGATCGACTATCTGCTCAAACCGGTGGCCGACGACCGGCTGCACAAGACGGTCGCGCGCCTGAAGACGCGGCTTGCGGCGAAGACCGTACCTGACCTGTCGGCCGTACTGGAGCGGTTGTCCCTGGCTGTGCCGAAAACGCCGGCCCATCTTCAGTGGATCAAGGCCCAGCAGAAGGACGGCGTGCGGCTCATCGCGGTGAAGGACGTCTATTTCTTCCGCTCCACGGACAAATACACCACTGTCAGGACCCGGGATGGCGAGTTCCTGATCCGGAAGCCCCTGAAGGACCTTGAACAAGAGCTCGATCCAGGGCAATTCTGGCGGGTCCACCGCGCTGCCATCGTGAACGTCCGCATGATCTCGAAAGTCGACCGCACCATCGCGGGGATGCGCACCATCCGTTTTGTGAACCTGCCGGATACCCTGGCTGTCAGCAGGGCCTTTGCCCATCTTTTTAAGCAGATGTAAGGTCCACTTATCCTGTTCGCCTTCCGTTCATCCCCTGTTTTCTGCTGTTCGTCGCACATTCCTTGCGTTACTCCCTCCAGAGCGATAATGTTTGCTTAACAGGTCACTGAAAAGTCTTATGTCTGTCTTTGCGAGCATAGCGAAGCAAACTCGTAGCTAATGAACTCAGGGCACTACGAGGTTGCTTCGTCGCGAAATCGCTCCTCGCAATGACAATCCAGGGCTTATTTGGCAAACTGTTAGAAGATAACCCCTCTCTCCGGAGGGGCGAGGAAAAAGCAGAAGGAGGACCGATATGAACATCCTCGAATTCCATGAGGTGACCAAGGACTACCGGCTCGGCGAGACAACGGTCTCGGCTCTGCGGGGCGTTGACCTCGCTGTGGGCGAGGGCGAGTTCATTGCCGTGCTCGGCGCGTCGGGCAGCGGCAAGTCCACGCTCCTGAACCTGGCAGGCGCCATCGACGATCCCACGACCGGCGAAGTGCGCATCAGGGACCGGGACGCCGCGGGGCTGACGGACAACGAAAAGGCCGAACTCCGGAGCCGGTCCATCGGGTTCATTTTCCAGAACTTCAACCTCCTGTCCGTGCTCACGGCGCTGGAGAACGTGATGCTGTCGCTCCAGATCCGCGGCAGCAGGACCGCGATCGCACGGCAGGAAGCGGCCCAGCGGCTGGACGAGGTGGGACTGGCGGACTATCTGCACCACCGGCCGGACAAGCTCTCGGGCGGCCAGCGCCAGCGGGTCGCGATCGCGCGGGCGCTCGTCACGAGGCCGTCCCTGATCCTGGCGGACGAGCCCACGGCCAACCTGGACCACGTGACCGCCCAGTCGATCATCGACCTGATGAAGGAGCTGAACGAAAAGGAAGGGGTCACGTTCCTGTTCTCGACCCATGATCAGCGGCTGATCAGCGAGGTGAAGCGGGTGGTGCGGATCGATGACGGACGGATAGCGCAGTAACAACCGACGCGGAGACACGGAGACGCGAGGACGCGGGGAAGAGACGGGAGGCTCAAATGTTCACCTGGTTCACCATATCGCTCAGGAACATCGTGAAGAACGGCAGGCGCAGCCTGGTGACCGTGCTGGCCATCGCGCTGGGCTATGCCGCGATCAACCTGTTCCAGGGCTACGTCCACAGCACTTACGAAGGTCTCACCACCGCGGCGATCAAGGGCGAGGGGCTCGGTCATCTGACGATCTTCAAGAAGGGCTACCTGGAGCAGGGCAAGCTCCATCCGGAGAGATACCAGTTCACCCGCGACGAGGCGGAGCTCATCATACAGGTCGTGCGGAAGCAGCCGGACGTGCAGCTCGTGACCCCCCGGCTCTCGGTCTCGGGCATCATCTCGAACGGAAGGAACTCAACGATCTTCATCGCCCAGGGGCTCGTGCCCCGGGATGACAGGGAGATCCGCGGCGACATCAGGAAGATAACGACCTTCGACGGCCGGTATCTTGCCGACAACGAGCGAAGCGGGGTGGTGATCGGGGCCGAGCTCGCCGCCATGCTGGACCTCACCGTGGGCAGCGATGCGGTGGTGCTGTCCAATACCTATACCGGCATGGCCAATGCGCTCGATGCAAAGGTCATCGGGATCTTCGACACCGGAGCGTCGGCGACCAACGACAAGATGGTGCTGATGACCTTCCGCCACGCCCAGGACCTGGTGGACTACACCGGCGCCGAGCGGCTGGTGGTGCTGCTCAGGAACGGAAAGAACGGGAACGCGTCCGCTGAGGCCGCGGCCAGGCTCGGCGCGCTGCTTGCCGCCGAGGGATTCGACGTGGAGATCAGGACCTGGAAGGACCTGTCGGTCTTCTACAGCCAGGTGAAGAACATGTTCGACATGATCTTCCTGTTCATCTTCATCATCGTGCTCGTGATCGTGGTGATGAGCGTGGTGAACACCATGAGCATGTCGGTGATGGAGCGGACCCGGGAGATCGGCACCCTGCGGGCGCTGGGCCTGAAACGGCGCAGCGTCAAATCCCTCTTTGCAACCGAAGGCGCGCTGCTGGGGCTCCTGGGCAGCGGCGCAGGATGTATGCTGTTCTTCGCGGTCTACGGCGCGATCGCCGCGGCCCAGCCCACCTACATTCCGCCCGGGTCGTCGAGCCCGGTGCCGCTCCGGGTGGACCTCGTCTGGCCGGCCCTAGCCCGGAGCATTGCCTTTATGTCGCTCCTGTCGCTGCTTGCCGCCTTTGTACCTGCCCGGCGGTCAGCGCGGATGACGGTCGTGGATGCGCTGGGGCACATCTAGAATGCGGAATGGGGAATTCGGAATGCGGAATGGAAGGCGAGAGACCCGTGACCGGGGACAAGAGGGGTGCGATATGAGAAAGGTGCTGATCATGCTGAACATGGCGTTAATTCTGCTCCCGGTTCTGCCTGCGTTTGTTCTCGCCGGTGATGTTCCGGTCAAGGAGATACTCCGCCACGCCGACCGGGCAAGGGGAAACGTGGCTGGCATCATCTGGGATATCATGATCACCTCGAACGAGGAAGGGGAGCGCGAGTCACGGGGCATGACCGTGAAGGTCAAGGGCAACGATACCCTGGCGCGCTACACCAGTCCGCCGAACTACAGCGATCGCATGGTCCTGATGCGCGACCGGAACATGTGGTTCATCCGGTCAGGGCTCAAAAAGCCGGTCTCGATCTCCCCGCGCCAGAAGCTCATGGGCGACGCGGCGAACGGGGATATCGCTTCGACGAACTACGCGGAGGATTACCACGCGGTGCTCACGGGAGAGGAGGCGGTCAGGGGCGAGGTCTGCCATGTCCTTGACCTCAAGGCAGCGAACAAGAACGTTACCTACGACCGGATCAAGTACTGGGTCTCGAAGGAGCGGCTGGTGGGCGTGAAAGCCGAGTTCTACACCCTTTCGGGCAAACTGTTCAAGACCGCGGACTTCACCTACAGCAACAGGATCTCGATCTCCACGGGAGAGGAGATCCCCTTCCTCTCCGAACTGGTCATCCATGACGCGATCCAGAAGGACAAGGTGACCACGCTGACCTATTCGAACATCAAGGTCCGGGAGCTGCCCGACTCGACGTTCAATTTGAACGTGTTGATGAAGTAAATTGCGGATTTCGGATTGCGGAATGGGCAAGGCAGGGACGAGAGACGAGTGACGAGAGATTAGTGACGAGCGACAAGAGATGAGTGATGAGAGGCAAAGGATGAGAGAACCGCTGCAAAACGCTTTTCGTAGTTTGCTCATGGTCTGCTGCCTGCTGTCGCTGTCAACAGGTCAGGTCGTGGCTGGAGATTCGCCGCCCGATAAGGCAGGCGACCGGTGGCTCACCACGAATGTCAGGGCGCTTCTGTACGGCGGGATGCAGGATCCGGCGGATTCGTCCCAGAATCCGGATAACGCGCTTCTTCGCATACCGCGATATGATGCGACGGCCGCGTTCCGTCCGGACTTTCTTGCCGAAACATCATGGGTGAACGGGGTGTTCAAGCCGCGCGTGACCGCGACGGAAACCTGGCGGCGCGACGGCGCTCCCGCGGGGACCCGTGACCGCGAGGCGCGGCTCTTTGTGAACGAGTGGGTGGTCCAGCCGAGAGTGCATGACAAGCTGGTGCTCTCCTTTGGCAAGGAGAAGCTGCTCTGGGGCCCGTCGTTCCTGGTCAGTCCGTCGAACCTGCTGTTCCGGGACAGGGAAAAGGCGAATCCCAAGGCCGAGGTCGAGGGAAAGTATCTCGGCCGGCTGGTCTGGATGCCGAATCCGGCGGTCACGATCAGCGGAATCAGCGAGACGCAGAAACAGGAGAACCTGCTGCAGGAGCAGGAGAAACCCTTCCGGGTCCTCAAGTTTGATGTAATGGGCGGAAATTACTCTGTCACGGCAATCGGCTATCTTCGCCAGGATGACCGGTTCCGGGTGGGAAGCTTTGGTCAGTGGACCGCGTCGGACGCACTGCTTCTTTATTACGATGGGATCGTGACCAGGGGCACGGACGCGTTCTACCCGGTGCAGGACCCGGCTCAGCCGCTGGGCGGGGATTTCCTGAAGCTGTACGACCACTCAGCCCGGCTGTTCACCACGGTCACTGCCGGCGGGAGCTGCACTTTTCTGTCCGGCGAGACCGTCAGCATGGAGTTCCTGTATAACGGCGCGGGCTACGGCGATGCCGATGCAGCGGCGTTCTATCAACTTCGCGGGACCGCGTCGGATCATTTCTTTGACAGCAGTGCTATCGCCGGCCTGTCCCAACGAACACTCGGCCAGGCGCTCGCCGCGGGCAGCCCCTTCCTGCGAAGGCGCTATCTCATGGCTCAGGTCAACAGCGGGGAGATTCGGAACTCGCTCACCGTGCTTCTGCGCTATGTCCGGGGCCTGGAGGAACGGAACGGACAGGCGTCGTCGATCCTCGAATGGACGCTTTCGGAGCGGCTCCAGCTGTTCAACATCACGACGGTGGCGGCGGGGCAGGGCGAGTTCCGGGCGCTCGTCGACCGGAGCTCGGTCCTCGGTCTTGAAGCGCATTGGTAGTCCGTCTTTCCTGCAGCAGGTTCCCGGCAGATACTGCTGCGTCCGCCAAAATGCCGCCAAAATATTCTTGACGCCATCCCCGGAATCTGCCATAGTAGGCCACTTACCCTTTCGTCGCAGAAGGGAGAAGTCCTGCCATGCTGGAAACATACACACAAAAGCTCCGTCTTCGTTTTCCCGGGGAACTGGAGGAACGGTTCCGCGAGGATTACTACGAGAAGTCGCTGAACTCGCTCCGGGTCAGCCTGGTGCTCGGCGCGGTCATCTACGGCCTCTTTGGCGTTCTGGATACCTGGATCTTTCCGGATACGCGGGAAACGGTCTGGATCATCCGGTACGGCGTCGCCTGCCCGGCCATTGCAGCCTGCTTCCTGTTCACCTACACCCGTGCGTTCAAGAGCCTCATGCAGCCGGTCATATTTGCGACCGTGTTGATCGGAGGCGGCTGCGTCATCGCCATGATGATCGTGGTGGGGTCGCCGATCAATTATTTCCACAACGCCGGTCTGCTGCTGGTGCTGATGTATGTTTTCACCTTCAGCAAGCTGCGCTTCCTGTACACGGCCATTGCCTCGTGGCTGATCGTGCTGCTCTACGAGGCCGCGGCGCTCCTGGTCATGCACACGCCGGCAGCGGCGCTCCTGAACGACAATTACCTGTTCATTTCCGCGAACCTCATCGGCATGTTCTCCCACTTTCACCGGGAACGGTACATGCGGCGGGATTTTCTGCATAACCGCACGATCCGGGAGATGGAGGAGAAGCGGCATATCCTGGAGCGGGAAAAGATCCTTCGGGACCTGCACGACGGCCTCGGCGGCATAACGACCAACATCTGCCTGCTTGCCGAGATCGGGAAGAACGCGGCGCAGGAAGAGGACGTCAAAAGAATGCTCGAGACGATCTCGGATCTGTCGCGGGAAGGTCTCGCGGAGATCAAGGGCTTCATGCAGAGCCTGGACGCGCGGGAGATCACCTGGCCCGCCCTTGTGCCCGAGCTGCGGGTGAGCGGCCGGAACGTGGTGGAGTCGCACGGCATCGCGTTCACCATGAACGCGAAGATCGACGGCGCGCACGGCCAGCCTCCCAGCCTGCTCTGGCTGAACGTGCACCGGGTGTACAAGGAAGCGCTGACCAATGTGGTGAAGCATTCCCGGGGAAAGAACGTGGAGGTCGATCTGGTCGTGGACCGGCACAGGTTCCTGTTGTCGGTGCGCGACGACGGCAACGGGGTCCCCGCGGATAGTACGGGCGGCAGGGGGCTGTCGAACATGCGGAAGCGGGCCGATGAGATCGGCGGGGCTGTGACGATCAGGTCTGATAATGGCACGGTGGTGCGGCTGGAAGTCCCGCTGCGCGACCGCCCGGGAACGAGCGTGCCGGGGACCGCGGCAACCGCCTGAGGCCGTCCGGTCAACGCCTTGGGATCACTTGATCATCCTGTCCCCGGCAAGCTGCGAGACGATCGCGGCAGCGAACGGAGCGATCTGCTTGAAAGGGTCGTTCTGGTATTTTGTCCTGGACAGGACCGACCATACCGGCTTGTCCGATCCCACCCGATAGAGCATCGTTCTCATGACCGCGGTCGTGAACTCGTAGGAGACCTCGGGCGTTATCGTGTCGGGCGTCGCGGCGCGGGCGTTTTCCCAGGTCTCGTCGAAATCCGGCTGAGCGCCGTACAGGCGTTCCGGCGTGTGGGTATCTCCGCTCTCCCTTCCCAGGAACCGCAGCACGAGAACGCCATCGCATCCCAGTTCCGTCACTTTGGCAGAAACTTCATCGCGCGTCGGCAGCGCTTCCCCGGGGAACACCGAAGTGCTCGCTGTTGCCCTGAGGCCGCGCGACCGCAGTTCCTTTGCAAGCGCTTCCTCCATCAGGCCCCTGGGCCCGCGGTTCTTCAGCGTCCCGATCACGAATAGGCTCGCGGCCGGGCCCTTGTCATAGCCCGCGTCCTTCCACCGGTCCATGACCTTTGTGGAAGAACAGGCTTGCAGAATGAGGATCATTGTCAGGACCGGGAACAGCTGCTTCGTTCTCATGGGGGGCCTCCTGGGGCGGACCGGATACCGGGAGACCGTTGTCCGCACCTGTTGAAAGTATAGCCAAGAAAGCGCCTGGCTGACGGGCGATCTTTGGATACTTTTCGTTTGATTTTGGCCTACGCCGATGCTAATATACGTTCTGCTTTTCTGGAAAAAGCGCTTGTGAAACAAGGCACTTAGGCCCTCCTCACCAGCCCGATAAAAACACGAAAACCGAGGCATCAAAGACGTCTATGAAACAGAGAATCATTGAGCTTGCCCGCATCTTTGGCACCACCATCGCCGCGTTCTGGCGCGACCGAGCGCTTCCCTGGCTCAAGTCCATGACCTTTCAGAAGGCGCTGGCCCTTGCGCTTATCGCGTTCCTGTCCGGCGTTCTGCTGGTCTCGCTGCTCTTCCTGGTGCTGTCCATCAACCTGCCGACCGTTGAGTCGCTCAAGGACTACAAGCCGTCGCCGGGCACGACGATCTATGCCGAGGACGGCCGCGTTCTGGGACAGGTACGGATCGAGAAGGGCGTTTACGTGCCGCTGGCGAAGATCCCGAAGCACATGATCAACGCGCTGCTCGCGACCGAGGACCCGCGGTTCTACCAGCATCACGGGTTGGACTACCGGGGCATCATGCGCGCGGCGCTCAAGAACATCATCCGTTTCCGCGTGAGCCAGGGCGGCAGCACGATCACCCAGCAGCTGACCAAGGTGGTGTTCCTGTCCCCGGAGCGCACATTGACGCGCAAGATCCGCGAGGTGATCCTGGCCCGGCGCCTGGAGCGGGAGATCTCCAAGGACGAGATCCTGGAGCTCTATCTCAACAAGGTCTATTTCGGTCACGGAGCCTACGGTGTGCAGATGGCCTCAAAGACCTACTTCGGCAAGAACTGCTGGGAGCTGAACCAGGCCGAGACCGCGCTCCTGGCCGGGCTGCCGCAGTCTCCCATGGGCTACTCGCCCTACGGCGATATCGACCTGACCAAGCTCCGGCAGCGGCATGTGCTCAAGCGCATGGTGGACGAGGGATTCCTGAACGAACAGCAGGCCGACCAGATCTTCAACCAGCCGCTGGCGCTCGAGAACCTGCGGACCGCCGAGGACGTGGCGCCCCACGTGGTGGACCACATCCGGAAATACATCCTCGCGAAATACGGGGAGGAGAAGCTCTTTCAGGGCGGGATGAAGGTATACACGTCCATTGATTTCGAGCTTCAGCGCGCCGCGATGAATTCCCTCAAGGACGGCCTGCGGGCGCTGGACAAACGTCAGGGATTCCGCGGCAGGATCGGGCATAAGGACGTGAAGCCCAAGGAGCTGGAGCCCGGGATGCTGCGTGTGCTGGTCAAGCCCGGCGAGGTGTTCAATGCCCATGTGCTGTCCGTGGGCGAGCACTACCTCGCGGTCAAGGGCCGGGGCATGATGGGATATGTCATGAAGGACGACATGGCCTGGGCCCTGCTCAAGCCCAAGAAGAACAAGGACGCTCCCGACGAGTTCAAGCTCCCGTCGGAGATCGCGGAGGCCGGGGACATCATCAAGGTCCGGTTGAAGGACTTTGACAGGAAGAAGCAGATCGCATCGTTCAGCCTGGAGCAGACCCCGCTGGTCGAGGGCGCTGTGGTGACGCTCGAGCCCTATACCGGCTATGTCCGCGCCATGGTCGGCGGCTACGATTTCGTTGAGGGCGGGTTCAACCATGCCACGGACGCCAAGCGCCAGCCCGGTTCGTCGTTCAAACCCTTCATCTACGGCGCAGCGCTGGAGATGAAGGACAAGGACCAGTACAAGTACACGCCGGCCACGATCCTTTACGACCTGCCGGTGATCCATGAGAAGACCGAACAGGACCAGAAAGGGTGGAAGCCCGAGAACTACGACGAGCGGTTCCTGGGGCCCATGCGCATGCGCACGGCGCTGGCGCTGTCCCGGAATGCCGTGACCGTGCGGCTGCTTGAGGACATCGGACTCAGCCGGGCCGTCGATTTCGCGCGCAAAGCGGGGATCACCAGCCCGATCAACGAGGACTATACCTCAGCGCTCGGGTCGTCGGCCGTGACGCCCATCGAGCTGACGTCCGCCTACGCCACCTTCGCGTCCCAGGGGATCCGCGCGGAACCGATCCTGATCAAGAGCATCGTGGACGCCAAGGGTGCTGTCCTGGAGGGGTATGATCCCAATCCCCAGCCCGCGCTGGACCCGGTGACGGCCTACCTGGTGACAAGCCTGCTCAAGAGCGTGGTGGACGAGGGAACGGGCCGCGGGGCCAAGTGGCTGAACAAACCGCTGGCAGGCAAGACCGGCACCACGAACAATTACGTGGACGCCTGGTTCGTGGGATACAGCCCCAGCGTAGTGACCGGCGTCTGGGTGGGCTATGACAACGCTGCCGCGTCGCTCGGGGACCGGGAGACCGGCGCGCGCTCGGCGCTTCCCATATGGAACGGCGTGATGGCAAAGGCGCTGGCGGACAAGCCTGAAGAGGATTTTATCGCGCCCGACGACATGGTGTTCACGAAGATCGATCCCGAGTCCGGACTGCTTGCCCAGGAGGGCGCGGCCGATGCGGTCCAGGACGTTTTCCGCAAAGGCACGGAACCGACCCAGGTCGCCAAGGCCAAGGGCGGCCCCAAGGCCGGCCAGTTCTACATGCTCGACCAGGGCGAAGGGGATTTTTCTCTGGTCAAGAAGAAAGCGATGGAAGCGGAAGACTAAAATGGACTATAAAACAACGCTGAACCTGCCGAAAACAGACTTCCCCATGAAGGCGAATCTCAAGGACCTGGAGCCGAAGTCGCTCGGCCGGTGGCAGGACCAGAAGATCTACGCCAGGATCCAGGAACGGAACGCGGGCAAGAAAGCCTATATCCTGCACGACGGCCCGCCCTATGCCAACGGCCACATCCATCTGGGCCACGCGCTGAACAAGATCCTCAAGGACATCATCGTGAAGTACAAGTCCCTGCAGGGCTTCTCCGCGCCCTATGTGCCCGGCTGGGACTGCCACGGCCTTCCCATCGAACATCAGGTGCTGAAGAACCTCGGTCCCAAGAAGGACACGATGAGCAAGGCCGAGATCCGGAAGCTCTGCCGCGAGTATGCCGAGAAGTTCATCAATATCCAGCGCGACGAGTTCAAGCGGCTCGGCGTGTTCGGCGACTGGGAGAACCCCTACCTCACCATGAACTACGCCTACGAGGCGGCGATCGTTCGCGAGCTCGGCAAGTTCGTGGGCACGGGCGGCGTGTACAAGGGCAAGAAGCCGGTCTACTGGTGCGGCTCCTGCGAGACCGCCCTTGCCGAGGCCGAGGTGGAGTACGGGGACCATGAGTCGCCGTCCATCTCCGTGAAGTTCGCTCTGCCTGACGCGGCCAGGGCGCTGCCTTCTCTCGCAGGCAAGGATGTTTCGGTCGTGATCTGGACCACCACGCCCTGGACCCTGGTGTCCAACCTCGCTGTCGCGCTCCATCCGGACCTTGATTACGTTGCCATCGAGGACAAGGCGACATCAGCGGTCCTGATCGTTGCCGAGGCGCTCCTTGCCCAGTCGCTCCAGAAGTTCGGGATCAAGGACCATAGCGTGCTCGACAAGTTCAAGGGCAGAAAGCTCGATGGACTGAAGGCGCGCCATCCCTTCATCGACCGCGAGTCCCTGGTGATCCTTGGGGAGCACGTGACGCTCGAAGCAGGCACCGGCGCGGTGCACACCGCACCGGGCCATGGCCAGGAAGACTATGAGGCCGGGCTCAAGTACGGTCTTGAAGTGTACGCGCCGGTGGACCATAAGGCGCGGTTCACGAAAGAGGCGGGCGTGTTCGTGGGCGAGCACGTGCACAAGGCCAACAAGGGCGTGATCGCTCTTCTGAAGGACAAGAACGTCCTGCTGTCCGATGAGAAGCTGTCGCACTCCTATCCGCACTGCTGGCGGTGCAAGAACCCGGTGATCTTCCGGGCGACCGAGCAGTGGTTCATCTCCATGAAGACCAATGACCTGCTCAAGAAGGTCGTCGAGGCCGCGGACAAGGTCACCTGGGTGCCCGGCTGGGGCAAGGACCGTTTCATGTCCATGGTCCAGGACCGGCCGGACTGGTGCATCTCACGCCAGCGGGCCTGGGGCGTTTCGATCACCGCCTTCACGTGCAAGGACTGCGGCAAGCTGCTTTTGGACAAGGCGATCGTTGATCATGTGGCCGACATCGTTGCCAAGGAAGGCGCCGATGTCTGGTTCACCAAAGAGGTTTCGGAACTGCTGCCGCAGGGCACGAAGTGTCCCAAGTGCGGCAAGAGCGATTTCGAGAAGGAAATGGACATCCTCGATGTGTGGTTCGACTCGGGAGTGAGCCAGGCCGCGGTGCTGAGGGAACGCAAGGAGCTTTCCTGGCCCGCGGACATGTATCTCGAAGGCAGCGACCAGCACCGCGGATGGTTCCAGTCGTCCCTTCTTGCTTCGGTCGGCACCACCGGCAAGGCGCCCTACGGGACCGTGCTGACCCATGGCTTTACCGTGGACGGCCAGGGAAAGAAGATGAGCAAATCCGCGGGCACCGGCGTGGCGCCCCAGGAGATCATCGACCAATACGGAGCGGAAGTGCTCCGGCTCTGGGTGTCGGCCGCGGACTATCGCGACGATATGCGCATCTCCAAGGAGATCCTGACGCAGCTGGCGGAAGCCTACCGCAGGATCAGGAACACGAACCGCTACCTGCTCGGCAACCTCTCGGATTTCGACCCGTCAAAGGATGCGGTTTCCTACGATAAGATGCTCGAGATCGACCGCTGGGCCCTGCACAAGCTCCAGAAGCTGATCCAGCGGGTGACCAAGGCCTACGACGATTTCGAGTTCCATGCGGTATTCCATTCGCTGCACAATTTCTGCGCCGTGGACCTGAGCGCCTTCTATCTCGATATCCTGAAGGACCGGCTCTACACGGCCAAGGCAACGTCGCAGGAGCGGCGGTCCGGCCAGACGGCGATGTACGAGATCCTGTCTTCCCTTGTGCGGCTCATGGCGCCGGTGCTGTCGTTCACCGCCGACGAGGTCTGGGCATACCTGCAGGCAGAGGGAAAAGCGCCCAGCGTTTTCCTGGAGGACTTCCCGAAAGCGGACCCGAAAAAGACCGACGACGGGCTCGAAAGCAGATGGGACAGGATCATGCAGGTCCGCGGCGAGGTGGCCAAGGTGCTCGAAGGCCTGCGCAAGGACAAGAAGATCGGCCACTCCCTGGACGCACAGGTCACCCTGCATTGTTCCCCGGACCTGCAGGATTTCCTGAAGCAGTACGAGAAGGACCTTGCGTTCATTTTCATCGTGTCCCAGGTTTCCGTTGCCGGCGAGCAGGGCGCCGCGGCCGACGCCTATGCCAGCGATATCGTCAAGGGCCTCAAGGTAGCGGCAGGCGCGGCAAAAGGCCAGAAATGCGGGCGCTGCTGGATGTACCAGGAAAGCGTGGGCACCGTTGCCGACCACCCGGCGATCTGCGGAAGATGCGCGGGAAACCTGCCGTAATGCGGAGTGCGGAATGGGGAATGACCGTATGAAGAACAAATACACCTGGGTCGGCGCCATAGCTGCCGTGGTCATCATCCTCGACCAATGGACGAAATATCTCGTGGTGAAGCGGTTTGCCCTGTATGAGACCCTGGCGGTCATCCCCGGGTTCTTCAACCTGAGCTATGTGCGGAACAAGGGAGCGGCATTCGGCATCCTCTCGGGCAGCCACGGCGCCTGGCGCAGCGTGTTCTTTGTCGCTGTGGCCGTCATCGCCCTGGCGGCGCTGGCGATGCTGGTCCGTAAATCCGAAGACCGCCTCTCGATCATCTCGTTTTCCCTGATCGGCGGCGGCGCTCTCGGGAACCTGATCGACCGCATACGCGTCGGCGAGGTAACGGATTTCATCGACTGGTACTACCGGTCCTATCACTGGCCGACCTTCAATATCGCCGATTCAGCCATCACCGTCGGCGTCGTGCTGCTTGCCGTGGAAATGCTTTTCCCGGGAAAAGAAACGGCACGTGAAACGTGAAAGGTGAGACGGACCTCTTGATACATCCGCCCTTTGCAGTGCTCACGTCTGACGTCTGAAGTTTTTACGGAGAACACCATGCATCCCATTCTTTTTGAAATTCCCAGGATCGAGTTCGGCGCCTGGGCGCTCGGCCCCATTCCCATCAGGATGTACGGCCTGATGATCGGCATCGGGTTCCTGGTCAGCATCTTGCTGGCGTCGCGCAAGGCGAAAAAAGAAGGCATCGATCCCGACCGCATCATGGATATGGGCGTGTACCTCCTTCTTGCCGCGATCGTGGGATCACGGCTCCTTTATGTGCTGGTGAACCTGCAGGAGTTCCGTCAGAATCCCCTGGACGCCTTTGCCATCTGGAAGGGCGGGCTCGTGTTCTACGGCGGTTTGATCGGCGCCGTGGGAACCGGGCTCTGGTACGTGCGGCATCATAATCTGCCGATGTGGAAGACCGCGGATATCGTCGCGCCCTATATCGCGCTGGGGCACATGTTCGGCCGGTTCGGCTGCTTCTTTGCCGGCTGCTGCTATGGCGCGCCCTGTGCCAGCTCGGTCTGCATCACCTTTGCCGATCCCCGGTCCCTGGCTCCGCTGGGTGTGCCCGTCTATCCCACCCAGCTCTTCGAGGCAGGCGGCGAGTTCATGAACTTCATTCTGCTCCTGATGCTCTATCGGCACAAGAAGTTCGATGGTCAGATCTTCTGGTTCTACCCTGCCTTGTACTCCATCCTCCGGTTCATGGTGGAGTTCTTCCGGGGCGATGCCGCCCGGGGCGTCTATTTCGGCGGCTACATCTCGACCTCCCAGATCATCTCGGTGCTTTCCTTCGGCATTTCCCTGTTCATGCTCTGGTGGCTCGGGAGGAAACAGGCCGAGATCGGGGCGGCGAAGCCTCCTGACAAAAAGCGCGCCTGATCCCGGCCCGGTCCCGGGACCGGGAGCGCTGAACGCTCTTCTCCGTGCCATGCCTTATACAACCTTCACTGTCACCGAAAGCCACCGCGGCAAGCGGCTGGACCTGTTCATCCAGCACCATGACGCGCATATATCGCGGAACCGCATCCAGGCGATGCTGGCCGATGGGCTTGCGCTGGTGAACGGGAAGCCCGAGAAGCCGGGCTACAAGGTAAAGCCCGGCGATGTGATCACCCTTGAGCTTCCCGAACGCATCATCCGCGAGGTCCTTCCCGAGAACATCCCGCTCCATGTTGTCTATGAGGACGACGCCATGGTGGTCCTGAACAAACCTGCCGGCCTGGTCGTGCATCCCGCTCCGGGGAACTACACCGGCACGCTCGTGAACGCCCTGCTGTTCCATTATGGGAGCCTTCCCGCTGCTCTGGGGTCCGGACCCGACGACGAAGAAGGGGAAGGAGGCAGGGAGCGGGCAGGGATCGTGCATCGTCTGGACAAGGATACATCGGGCATCATGGTCGTGGCGCGCACGCCGGAGGTGCTCAGGACGCTGTCGGCGCAGTTCAAGGCCCGGATCGTGCAGAAGAAATATCTTGCCCTGGTGGCGGGCGTGATCAAGAAGGGTTCCGGCACCATAGAGGCGGCCATCGGCAGGCATGTGAAGGAGCGGAAGAAGATCAGTGTGCATACCGCGTCCCCGCGCGAGGCGATCACCCTGTTCCGCGTGATGGAGAGATACCGGATAGCCACGCTGGTGGAAGTTGAGATCAAGACCGGCCGGACCCACCAGATCCGCGTGCACATGTCCCACCTGGGCCATCCGGTCCTTGGAGACCGCACCTACGGCAACGACCGGCTCTTGAAGATCGGCGATTTGATGATCGACCGGCAGATGCTCCACGCCGAATCCCTTTCCCTGCGCCACCCGATCTCCGGTCACCCCATGACCTTCAGCGCACCGCCTCCTGCTGACATGCAGGCGGTCATCAATGCGCTGCGCGTTATGTCCAGAGACCGGTCTCGATCCGGGAATGAGCAGGAATAAGCGAATAGCTAGGTGTTCGTGGTCGGCAACGATCTGTTAAAATTCCTTCAGATCCCCGGCGATGCCGGGCGGTTCACGCATGATTGAGCACTTTGACCCCGATGGTTGCAAAAGCACTTAACTGCATATTCCTGTCGGCCCGACACTCCTGAGTTCAAAAAAACGCGTCATTACCTTGATTTTTTTCAACAGCATGTTATATTCTTACTGGTTAGGTGCATATGGATATTGATGAGGGGGAATTGGCATGCGTACATGGGGGATGGTTCTTTTAGCGCTGGCACTGATCGCCGGTCCGGCATACGCTCAGGAGGGTGATGAGAGCGCGAACATCGATATTCGAAGCACCCTGGTGGGGACCCGGGTCTATCTGGCAGATACTTATGTGGGTGACGCGGACCTGTTCCTGGACAACGTTCCTCCCGGAGACCACATGATCATCATGCGGCAGGGCAGCCAGCGGATCAACGGCCAGTTCAGCGTGAAGGCCGGCGAAACGCTCATGCTGGAGGGCCGGTTTGAAGAAAACCGTATCGTGGACCTCAAGAAGGTCGCGCGCGAGGACGCGATGAAGCGGGCCGAAGCAGAGCGGAAGGCAGAGGAGGAGCGGAAGGCAGAGGCGGAAAAGAAGAAGGAGCAGGCCGCTGCCGTGCCGGAAAAGAAGAAGCCTGAGCCGAAAAAGCCAACAGCAGCTGCTGTAAAACCGGCAAAGAACGCCGCTGATGAGCGCCGCGACCAGTATCTAACGCTCATTCGCGTGGATTTCAATGAAAGCGGAAGCACAGATGTGAAGATCGTGGCGAGGGCGAACGCGAAGTCAACGACGAACTTCACCGATAACCAGTCCACCTCGGGCAAACTTGTCCGTTCGAAGCAGAACTACACGCTCTGTGACGGCGCCGAATGTTTCCGCGATTGGACCGGCAGGTTCTTCTACATCGATGACACCGGAAAACGCGACGCTTTTTTGATCCGGTGGCGTGAAACGATTTTCAGCGGCATCACGCCGCAGGGGACCAGCAAGAAGGACATGGACCTTTGCCTGAACGGAGACTGCAAGCAAATCACATACAGCCCGGAAGGCAGCGGCACAATTCAGACACCGATCGACCGCTATGTCCTGATATGGGCCAAGGGCAATTTCACCATCCGCCGCGCAGACCTGCTGAAGGAGATAACCGATGCAGGCGGCAAAGTGCCGGAGTTCTGATCAACAATACAAGTCATCGTCTGCAACGGCCGGTACCCTGTCCCGGCCGTTTTTCTATTTATACTGTGCAAAGAAAGGCAGGTCAACTCACCGAATATCTTCTGGAAGATGATTATGATGCAGACAGATCGTTGCACAGCGGTTGCATGCTGACATTCCAATATTTCATGCTAAGCGACTATTCCGCATTTCACCGGTTCAGGAAGATTGACCTGCAGGACGAGCGGAGATTGCGGGGACCTGACCTTCTCGGGAACAAAACGGTAATACGATAGGGCAGCGCGATCATTCAGGAGAGGCTATCGCGCCGCTCCTTTTTTTTGTCGCCGCAAGAAAAGCCGCCCGGTGAAGCGCTATTTCGGGGCAGCCTGCTGCCGGGCCCTGAGCTGGCCGCAGGCCGCGCTGATGTCCCTGCCGCGGCTCCGGCGGACGACAACGATGATCTTGTTCCGGACCAGGACGTCGCGGAAGACCGCGACGCTCTCGGCATCGGGGCGGTCAAAGGGAGCGCCGGGGAAGGGATTGAACAGCAGCAGATTGACCATGGAGGGAAGGTCCTTGAGGAGCCTGATCAGCCGGTGCGCGTCTTCAAGCGAATCGTTCACGCCTTTGAACAGGACATATTCGATGGTCACGGTCCTTCCGCTTTTGGCCGCATAGTAACGAAGGGACCCTATAAGCTGTTCGATCGGGTAGACCTTGTTCACCGGCATGATCCTGTCCCGCACTTCATCGGTCGTGGCGTTGAGGGATACCGCGAGGCTCGCGGGGACATCATCGTCGGCCAGCCGCTCGATCATGGGCGCGAGGCCGCAGGTGGAGATGGTGACCCGTTTTGTGGAAAAGGCAAGGCCGCTATGGTCCGTCGCGGTTGTAATGAAGCGGCGGACCCTGTCGTAATTGCTCAGGGGCTCGCCGGTGCCCATCAGCACGAGATTGCTGATCCGGTCCGGCCCCGCGAGCGCGGTCGCGGCAAAGACCTGATTGACGATCTCCGCGTGAGACAGGTTGCGCACGAGACCAGCCCCGCCGGTAAGACAGAACAGGCAGCCGGAAGCGCAGCCGACCTGCGTTGATATGCAGAGGGTCAGCCGGTCCCTGCCCGGAATGAGCACGCCTTCCACTGCGTTCCCGTCATGCAGCCGGTAGAGGAGCTTTCGTGTGCCATCGGAGGATTCTTCGATCCGCTCGACAACGATGCGGGAGATCGTGCAACTCGGCGTCAGGACCTCCCGGATGCGGCGGGAAAGGCTGGTCATGGAGCCCAGGTCCTCGATCCTATGACGATAGAGCAGGGCAGCCGTGCGGCTGCCGGCGCCTGGGCGAAGACCGAGCGTGAGGGAACAATACTGCTCGATCTCAGCGGGGGTCAGGTCTTTGAGGTCCGCGGGAGGGGGCAACGAAAGGTCAGCTCCCTTTACGAAAGGGCTTTCTTCATCTTGTTCAGATGGTCAAGGTGCTTTGTTTCCTGGGACATCATGTCTTCGAAGATCACTTTCGCTTCACGGTCAGCAGCTCGCGCTGCCAGGCCCTTGTACAGGTTGTAGGCTTTTGCCTCTATCCCCAGGGCGATGGTCAAGGCGTCCTTTTCATCGCGAACGACATGGGTCTCGATCTTCTTCTCCAGGTCCTTCACCGGAATGCCGCTCTCGGAAACCGTCGCGGGGACGGAAGCGCTGAACGTCTCGAATTCCAGCAGTTCCCGGTCATCGAGGATGGACTGGTAAAGGGACTGGATATAGGCCATGTGTTGTGTTTCCCAGCGGGTCAATTCCTCAAAGGTCTTTTTTGCCTCGGCAGAGGTCGATTTTGCCGCTGCCTGCGAGTAGAAATCCCGCGTGCCTTTCTCCATGATGAATGCCTCAACAAGCGCCTGCAAAAGGTCCTCTTTTCCCGTGATCATCGGTCCGCTCCTTTCCCGTCATCAGATGGTTCACCACATACTCTACCATAGGAACCGGTGTTTGTCATTTCACTTTTCACCGTGCGCCATGCGGTGAAAAGGAGTATGATGGGCCATGCTTGCAGTTGTCCAGCGGGTTTCCCGGGCCGCGGTCATTATCGACGGCAGGACCGTGGGCTCCATTGACAAGGGGCTCCTGGTCCTGGTATGCGCGGTCAAGGGCGACGGGGAAAAGGACGTGGAGTATCTTGCGAAGAAGATCTCCCAGCTGAGGATCTTCGAGGATGAGAGCGGGAAGATGAACCGCTCGGTGTCCGAGGCAGGGGGCAAGCTCCTGGTCGTTTCCCAGTTCACCCTTGCCGCCCAGACGCGCAAGGGGAACCGGCCGTCCTTTGACAACGCCGAGGCTCCCGGCCGCGCCCAAGAGCTCTACGAGGCCTTTGTCGGACGTCTTCGGGCAACAGGGATACCCGTCGAGACCGGCATCTTCGCGGCCATGATGAGCCTGTCGCTTGTCAATGAAGGTCCGGTGACGGTGCCGGTCGATTCACGCGACGCGTCCTGTTCCGCCGGCGCTGCCTGGGGCATGCCTGGGGCATAAGGCTTGACAGTTCACCCACGTTTTGCTACAAATGTAGCATTCTTTCGTTGACCGCACACTGCCAACTCTATGTTGTTCCCGGGGGAGGACTTAATGCTGAAATTTCGCTGGATAGTTCCGATTCTTGCACTCGCCGCGACCGTGGCCGGCTGCTGTACCCTTCCAACGCCTCCGCTTCCCGTGGATTATTCCAATCCGCTCAAACGCGTCGCGATCCTCCCCATGAAGAACGATACGGATGATGTTGACGGGCCTTCGGTCCTTCGCGAAAAGATGGCCAAAGCGCTGGTCCACCGCTCCTATGCAGTGCAGGACCTGAAGGAAACGGAACAGACGCTGCGGGACCGCATGGGGATCAATCTGGGCGGACAACTCGACATGACCACCGCGCAGAAGCTCGGCGAAACGCTGGGCGTCGAAGGTGTGCTGTACGGGACCCTCATGGACTTTGACGAGACCACGACCGGCGTGCTGAACGTGAAAAAGGTTCGCGCCAAGTTCAAGCTCGTGAACACCGGAACAGGTCAGGTTTTCTGGCAGCGCGGCCTCGGCGTGAGGAGCGAGGTCAAAATGGCCGGTCTGGGCGCTGCCCTGGCAACGGCCGCATCCCGAGCGGCCGACAAGGATAAGGAAGCGCCCTGGGTCATTCTCGATACCACGACGCAGAACCAGGATTTCAGGACCTCGCTGGCAATGGGATTGGGGACCAAACTGCTTTCCAAGGCAATGGGAAAACACCTTGACCACGAATCAGAGGAGCTTGCCCGCAGGGTGACCGGCGATCTTCCCTGGGGCCCGGGCACCGGTCCGGCGCCCGCGCCTGCGCCGGCGATCAAGATCGCCATGCCGGAGATCAAGGCTCCGCCGTCATTCGGCTACATGGACTGGGAAGGAAAGCGGGACCTGATGGCGAAGGTCGTCTCTACCAGCGTGGACAAGAGCCGCAACAGCACCTATGTGTTCGAATCCCAGCTCGGTCTCGCGGGAAACAAGATGCGCATGGATATGGATATGAGCAAGATGATGAACGATGAGACCGGCCAGTCCCCCATGAGCAAAATGACCATGCTGAACCGGGGCGATAAAAAGACCGGCTACACGCTCTATCCTAATGCAAAGAAATACATCGTTCACACCGAAGCAGAGGAACAGGGCGAGAAGCCGAATGTGGAGAAGGTCAAGGTGGGGACCGAGACCGTGAACGGCTATCTATGCGATAAATACAAGGTAAAGATCACCTACAAGGACGGTAAGTCCGAAGAGGGATTCATCTGGAATGCGTTGAAGCTTAATGGGTTGACCGTCCGGAGCGAAGTGGAGAACAAGGATTTCAAGATAACCACGGACCTCAAGAGCGTCATACTCAAGGCGCCCCCGGCTTCGGCCTTTGAGATCCCCTCTGCATACACCGAGGCCAAGGATTTCATGGAGATCATGATGTCCGGCCAGCAGGGGCAAATGAGATAGCCGAAAATACTTCCCTAATAGGATCAAAAAAGCTCGTATAGCGGGCAAGGAGGAATAATATGAGAGCATTGATTCGGTTGTTGCTGGTGGCGGTGATGGTTGGCGGTCTGATCTGGACAGCGGGGTGCGCTCCCACGATCTCCGGTGCGACCAAGGATGATACCACGGTAACGGGGACGTCCAAGGAATTGGCCAAGACAACGTCTGATGTTGAGGAGTATCTGGGACCCAAGCTCCGGGTCGGGGTTGTGAACTTCCAGAACAAGACCCCTTCGAAGGTCCTTGGCATCGGCGAGGCTGCTGCAGACATCCTGGGCACGATCCTGCAGAAGTCCGGCAGGTTCATTGTGATCCCGCAGCAGGATATGGAGTCGATCGCCCACCAGCAGGCGCTGGGCGCGAGCGGCATGATCAACCCGGATACGGCGGCAAAAATGGGCGAGGTCCTGGGCCTGAACGCAATTGTCACCGGCGCGGTGACGGCTTACTCTGAAGCGGAAGAAGGCCAGGACATGCTGGTGTACAAGTCCAAGAAGCAGATCGCCCGTGTGACCGTGGATTATCGTCTTGTGGACACCACGACGGGCGTTCAGATCATGGCTGATTCGGGCGCCGGCATCTACGAGAAGTCGGTCGGCCGCGTCCTGGGCATGGGCGGCAAGGCAAGTTATGATTCGGACCTTCGGGACGGCGCTTTGCGCGACGCGCTGACCAAGGCCATGGTGAACATGCAAAAACAGCTTGCCAAGCGGAAGTGGCAGGGAAGGATCGCCTCAGCCAAGGGCAGCCAGGTCTATATCAACGCAGGCCAGAAGTCGGGCATCCAGGTGGGCGACAAAATGATGGTCTATCGTCCCGGCGATCCGATCATCGATCCCGTGACGCGGGTCAAGATCGGTATGGAAGAGACCTTCATCGGCGAGGTGACGATCCTTCAGAACGATCTCGGCGACAGCGGGGACCTCTCCCTGGCGCGCGGCGGCGGTCAGTTCAAGACCGGCGATATCGTGAAGCTGGCGAAGTAAGCCGATCAGATGGGATGATCCGCGACCCCTTCAGGTGAACGGCCTGAAGGGGTCGTTTTTTTGCTGCCGACGGAAGGGGTGGATGATATGGTGACAAAAGGGGGCACATTGAAACGCGCGTTCCTGCTCCTCTTGATATCATTTGTCTTCATGATTCTCCTCCTGCTGACAGGCTGCGGTTCCGTCTTCTTTTTCCCTTCGCGGGAAATGAGCAATAATCCCTTTATTCATCAGTTCGACCACCAGGACGTCTATTTTACGACCGATGACGGATCGATCCTGCATGGCTGGTTTTTCAAGGCCAGGGAACCTGTGGGCAGCATCCTCATTCTGCACGGCAACGCCGAGAATATCAGCACTCACGTTAACGGAGTCCTCTGGTTTGTTGCGAACGGTTTCAATGTCTTTATATTCGATTATCGCGGATATGGCCGATCCGAAGGGGTTCCGACGCTGGGTGGGATACAGCGTGACGCCGAGGCCGCGTTTCGGAGATTGCTCACGCTGCCGACGGTCGACCCGGACCGGACCATTCTGTTCGGCCAAAGCCTCGGAGGCACTGTTGCGGTCAATCTCGTCGCCGCCACGCCGGCAAAGGAGCACATTAAAGCGCTGGTGATCGACAGCGCTTTTGCGAGCCACCGCATCATTGCACGCGAAAAGATCTCACACTTTTGCATTTGGCCTTTTCCTGATCTCCTGTCCCCGTTCTTCAGCAGTCGATTCAGTCCAATGAAAAGAATTGCCGATGTGTCGCCGGTCCCGGTCCTGATCCTGCAGGGCCTGCATGACACCATTGTCCCGCCTGACCACAGTGAGCTGCTCTTTGCCGCAGCTCACCAGCCGAAAGAATTGTGGCTTACCACAGAGGCGGGGCATATCAGATCGACCGCTGCCCCTGCTGTTCGGGAACGATTGAAGGTCTGGTTACTGGAACAACTTGCCGCGTCAGGAAAGAAGCTGCAATAAAATGAGCATGTTAGTGGGCAGGTGGTTGACAAAGGAATGATGCCGTGATTTACTTCAACGTGTACCCAAATTCGCTCGAAGGAGGCAATCCATGAGAAAGATGTTGATGCTCGTAGTAGTATTGGTCCTGTCCCTCACGTTGACCAGCAGTGCGTTCGCTTATGGTTCGGCAGGCTGTGGACTCGGCGGTATCGTCATCGGCAACGATCCGGGTTGGAAGCAGCTTGTGGCAACCTTTCTGAACGGTGCGATCTTTTCCAATCAGGTCTTCGGTATCACAACGGGCACGCTGGGCTGCGGCAAGCCGATCTGGGCTTCGAACAACGACCGGTTGAATCAGTTCGTGGTAGCGAACATGGACAACCTCGCCAAGGACATCGCCATGGGCAAGGGCGAGACCCTTGATGCTTTTGCCGAACTGATGGAGGTCCCGACGGCCGAACGCGCAGCACTCTATGCAAAGTTTCAGGCGAATTTCGCAACGATATTCCCCTCCGAGAATGTTGTCCTCGCGGACGTCGTGGACAATATCGTAATTGTGGCAAATAACTAGGAGCTTATGCGAGAAGCGAATGCACGGGTATACAGGGCCCTTTGCTCTGTATACCTTTTTTTTGCTCTCTGCCTGACACTTTCCCCGGCGACCGCAGCTGCGGAGGCTGATTATCCCTCCACGCTTGTCGAAGCAGGGAGAGCTCTCCGGCTTGCTGACGAACGATACTGGAATATCCTGCTCCATTACAAGAAAAGCGGTTCCGGAAGGGAAAGTCTGGTCGATGACCCCGTATTTTTCCTGTCGCCTGCGGGAAAGACCGATCCCGAGGCCGAACTTGAGGCGACCATCAGCGGTCTTTTCCAGGGGCCGGAGCTTGGCGACGACCATCCCCGTTGCCGTTTTCCCGCCCGATCCGCCTGGCTCGTAGAGCAGCTGTCCATTGACGCGTCTCGCCTTACGCCGGTAGTCTGCGCGGCTTACGACGAGTCCATGCGGAACATCACGATGCGTTCAGCGGTCCTCGTGTTCCCTGCGGCCCACGGCAATGGTCCGGCATCCATGTTCGGCCACACGCTCATCCGCATCGACAGCACTGTTCAGAGCGATCTCATGTCCTACGCGGTGAACTACGCGGCAAAGATGGAGGATGACAGCGGGCCGGTCTATATATTCAAAGGGCTGTTTGGCTTCTACAAAGGGCACTACTCCATCCTGCCCTATTACGAGAAGGTCAAGGAGTACAGCGGTATCGAGCATCGCGACATATGGGAGTATCGTCTGAACCTGACCGAGGACGAGATACGTCGGATGGTGATGCATATCTGGGAGTTGCGGCAAACCTACTCGGATTACTATTTCTTTACGGAAAACTGTTCGTATAACCTGTTATTCCTTCTTGAGGCAGCCCGGCCCTCGCTTGATCTGACCGATCCTTATCGGAATCGTGCCCGCTTCTGGGTCATTCCCGGTGATACGATCCGGACGTTGACGGAGAACAATGCAGTGGCCAGCGTGAAGTATCGGCCATCCCTTGCGACAGGAATCGCCGTGCGGGCCCGCGCTCTGGTAGCTGACGAGCAGGTTCTGGCTGTCGCACTGGCTGAGGGAAGGATGAAGCCGGCGGAGATGGGTGGGCGGACATCCTCCCCCGAGCGGACAGCCCCGGTGCTCGATCTTGCGGCAGAGGTCCTCCAATACCGGTATTCGAAAAAAGAGCTGGACCGCGAGGTCTATCTTCAGCGATACCTCTCGGTCCTGCGTGCACGGAGCACTATTGCGGAGACAAGCAAGGACCTGTCCGCAATTGCTGAGCCGCCGACGCAGCCGGAACTGGGACACCGGGCCGCCCGGCTGGCGATGGGGGCCGGCTGGCGGTCGACGAACGAACGAAGATGGTTCGCGGATCTCTCAGTGCGTCCGGCATATCACGATCTCATGGACCCTGATGACGGGTATGTGGAGGGCGCGCAGATCAACTTCTTTGACCTGGGAGCACGGTATGAACCGGACAAGGGCAGTCTGACGCTTCAGAAGATGCATATTGTTGACATCCTGTCTCTAGCGCCTCGCGACCGCTTTTTTGCACCGGTCTCCTGGAAGTTTTCAACGGGACTAGATCGTGTCTTGATGAAGGACGGAAGCGAACGGCTGGTCTTTCGCGTCAATCCAGGAGGCGGCGCGGCTTATCGTTTCCCCGGCCGCGGTCTTATTTACGCTCTGTTCGAATCCGATGTCCAGTTGTCCAACGTTTATGAGGACCGCATGTCGCTCGGGGTCGGACCTTCTGTCGGTCTGGACGTGGTTCCTTCCGGTCGATGGAAATCCAGCATCCAGGCGGCTGCTTTGGCTTATTTCCTGGGAGAGACGCACCGGATAGTGTCCGGCATATTCATGCAGAGCTGGATGATCGATGCCAACAATGTCATATCGCTGAAAGCGAAGCGGGAAAAAACGTTTCGACACTATGGGACGGAAGCCGTGTTGTCATGGAATTGGTATTTTTAGGAAGGGGAACTGATGACAGGAAAATGGGAAGACCGGGGAAAAAACCCTTGTGACACCGTGGTCACAGGGGTTTTAGCGTTTTATTCGTCCGATTTCCCGTTCCCCTGATACAGCTGGGGCGTCTGCTCGTTATTGAAGATCTTGCGGGAGATGCGCGAGACCTGGGGTTTCAAATAGCTGAACAGGTCTTTCACGTTCAGACTCCCGTTCTGTCCCACCACATCCTCCTCTTTTATTCCTTTCAGGAGAAAATAGGTGAAGAGACCATGGCCCTTGTCGTCATAGCTGGAGCTTATCTGGTCGCCTGACGAGGCTGAGAGCACGACCACGCTCTTTGCCAGCGGCGCCGTGGTCTTCAGGTTCATTACCAGCGGTCGGGAACCTTTTGCCAGGACCGACCGGCCGCCTGCTCCGGAGAAGCAGGAGTCGAGCGCCACGATCGTTTCCTTGTTCTGCAGCTTATTGAGAACGTCATACATCCTTTTCAGGGAGTACCCTGTCTGTTTGATGAAGGTCGGGTCCCCGTCGTAGGGAACCAGATACGCGCTGCCGGACTTTGGATCAGGCGCTCCGTGGCCGGAATAATAGATGAACACCGAGCTCTGGGGCTCCACGTTGTTCGTGAGCCACTGCTCGAAATATTTTTCCATGTCGCTTTTAAGCGCCCGATCGTTGATCAGGGTGATCACGTTCTCTTCGGGATATCCCAGGACATTGATCAGGTAGCCCGCCATGGTCTGGGCGTCATTGGCCGCGAAGTCTGCGCGCGGGAGCTTCTGGCGATACTCCTCGATGCCGATCACGATGGCGTACGCGTCTTTCCTCTTCTTCACCTGGACCTGGGGGATCTGGTCGACATCCGATATCCCTCCGCGAGCAGCAGCGGGCGCATGTTCGCCGCGGTCAGCAACAGAATCGCGGGAGGACGCGGAGGCCGGGGCGTTCGCGCGTGCCATGCGGGCAATAGATGCAAAGGAGGGGTTTTCCAGCAGCTTTGATGCAAGCGCTTCTGCCGCGGTTTTCGCGTACTGCGAGCCCTCGGGCCCGTAAGTTTTGAAGTTTCCTCCGCGCCCTTGTTCTGTGTAATCAACCGTGAGTAATATCTGCTCGTTTTGCATCAACGCAAGAGACGTTTTGTTGAAAACAACCCAGGCATTTACGAAAATCGTGTGGACTTCGGTTTCCGTGCTAAAGCGGATTTCAATGTCGTACGGCACGCTAGAGGAATTGACGACCTTGAGGCCTTTTTTTAGAAGGATTTTTCGTAGCTCATAGTTGAGGTCATATCCCAACTGGCCGACAATACTTCCTCCGTCTCCCTTGATGTCGATGTGTTCGGAAAGGAAGAATGTAGTATCAGGTGATGCCGCAAAGCAGGGCGTCGCAATACAGATAAACAAGAAAACAACAGCCAAGGTTATCCGGCAGGATCTGACGAAATGGATGGTCATTGTGGCTTATCCCCATGCTAAAAGTGAGGTAATAAACAAGGGGAAACCGTCCGTTAATCGGAGCTGTTTCCCCTTGTTATTGCTACAATTCACGGTAATGAGAATTCGGCGAGATCCAGGCTGATCAATTGACCTTTACATCGATCTTTGCTTCAGCCGATTTTTCGCTCGATTGCTTCAGGGTTTTGATCGTGCCCTTATAGCCGGTGACGGTGACGTTAAGCGTTTTGAATATAATGAAATCATTCAACTCGGTAATATATCGCGGAGCAACGATGATATCTGCACGGGACCGGCTTACAGCATCATAGGCCGCTGCATCCCTGACCGTTCCTTCATGTCCCGTCGTCGCTTCTTTTAACGCTGCAAACAAGCCGGTGTCGCTTCCCGCAGCACCGGTGGCGCCGTAACTCACACCGTCTGCGAACTTGTCGGGCATAAGCAAACCTTTAGGTGCGATACAGAAGCAGAGAACTGTACCCGAGGCTGTACCTGATATTTTCTCGCCTACTTCAATTTCTGCCTTGATATGGACAGGATCTACACTCGTGCCACCCCACGGACCGCTGAACTGACTCTGATGGGTGCTGGTACAACCGCTTGCGATTACGAGCATAATGAACATTCCGAAGATAATAGACCGAGTCTTCATGATAATCCCCCTCTGTCAGAGAAATGTCCGAACCACTAGTTAGCGAAGAGTAATATAGAAAAGAGATTCTGTCAATAAATTAAATTTAAAACATTTAAATAATGTCGCTGGTTGCTGTTATTTGAAACAATCATGGCCGTTGCCTGGGGGAGAATCTGGGTCCGTCGTGCCGGCCTGTTCCGGGTCAGTTCAGTTCCTTGGCCTTAATGTTGGGGATGGTGGGAGGTAGAAACAAGCTGGCAGGCAGCTCATGGTTTGCCATGTAGTCGCTCAAATAAATCACGCTTTTCGTTGCACCGCCCTCTCGTGCGCCGTAGATGACCTGTATTTCTCTCGGTATCCAGAATCCTGCGAAGATTTCCGTGAACTGTTTTGCCGACGTGCGCAAAATTAGATGCTCTTCCGAATCAAATATCTCAGCTCGAAGCAGGGAGGTCTGAGCGGGATCGATGTAAATAATGTGTTTTGGATCGCTGTACTCCATCCTGATGGCGTTGTGTCCATCGAACATGACCTGGCTGACCTGAACCGGATTGTTATGCAGGTCGGCGGCATTCTCTATGGTAAGTCCAGGAACGGCAACGGGGGCCAATACCTTGTTGATCAGTTGACTCTTTTCGAAAGGCGGGAGCTTTTTGAGGTGGATCTGCGACAAGGAGCGAGTCGCGGGAATGTACTCATAAAGGGAATCGTCGTTGACGAGCACGAGTCGCTCGGAAGGAACAAAATAATCAATCCGGATGCTGTTCGGCCTTCTGTAGCGAAAACGCCATTTTTCCTCGGTCTTGTGGTTCTTGTTCGTCGTGACACGTTTGACCGTGAAGGACAGGGTCTCCAGAGAGGCGAACTTCTTCACCAACTGTCCGATGATCTGGTCAGCAACCGTTGTTGCGGAGGCAGCTGCATGACTCGAAGTTGATATCAGCAGGATGGCCAGGACGACGAGGCCTCTGATAGCATTCATGCATCGTGAACCCGTTCTTATCATGAAGCGCTCCTGTAAGTTGAGTAGCAGGAAGAAAGTGGCAAGGAACAACGGGGCTTCACCTTAATCCGTGGCTTTCCTAAAAGCTCATCTGGAATGCGGTGATGAAGCCGCCCGATGGCGCGGCGGAGATGCTGATGCGGTACTGTGAGTCGATCCGGTCAAAGTAGTGCTTGTCCGCCTGCCGGTTATAGGCGTGGGCGCCGCTTATGGCCGTAAAGATATTCCCTGAATACCAGCCAAGCTCGAAGAACGCGAGGATGCCTGCTGCAACGTGGTTGCCATGATCGTTCGTTCTAACGGCGCCCCAGAGAAAGAGGCCGTTCAGAAGAAAAGAACCCAGCGCTTCCTTGGGACGTTCGATATACAGATGTCCCGCTCCGGGAACGATGGCCAGCGCTCCAGCCAGATAGGGCGACTTGCGCGGAATGTCGCCGGCGCGAAGTGCTTCTTCGGCGAGGCCGTTTCCCTGCTGAGCAAGCGGGGAGTCAGGCGGCAATTTCCTGAACTCTTCCGCTGCGCGGGCCGCGCTCCCCTGGCGAAGGTGGCACCAGCCAAGCCTGATATGCGCCGCGTCCACCCTGCCGCTATGCGGATAGGAGCGGAGAAAGGTCTCCCACCCGTCGATCGACGACTGGTACTCGCCTTTGCGATAGTAGGTCTCGGCCAGCATGAACTGTGCCTGTTCTCCCAGGGGATCCGAGGGAAGGTCCATTACCAGGGTGCGGAAACGCTCGATGGCCTGCGTGTATTTCCCGCTCTGGAAGTATGAACGCGCGATCTGGAAACGGGCGGTCTTTGCCTCCGGTGTTCCCGGATGGAGGAACATGACGCGTTCGTATTCCGTGATGGCGCGATAGTAATCCCCCTGCGCGTACAGATGATCAGCAAAGGACAGCAGATCTCTGCCGGCGCTGTCCGAGCTCAGGGCCGGCATGGTTGTGGTGAGCAGCATCAGTGCCGCGATGAGGCCGATGCGGATCCATCCTGTCGCAGGGCGACCGGATGCAGTGGGTCCCGGTTCCGGCGCGTGCGCGGAGGATGCTGAAAACTCTATCCTGGGTTGATTGTTCATCGTGGTTGCTCCTCAGACAGGCCCTTCCATGCTTCATTATCAGGGTCCTTGCGCATCTCGTCCTTGATCTGTTCACGGGCTGTTGAACCCTCGAACCGGTCATGCACATAATCCCTGTCGATCCTGCCTGCTGCTTTGTAGGCTTGATAGGCGTCCTTGTACCGTTTTTGACGGAACAGCGAAACTGCGAGATTATAAGCGGCCTTTACGTACCGCGGTTCCAGCTCGAGCGCTTTCCGGAACAATGCTTCGGCCTTCTCGTACTCCTTGAGGCGCAAATGGGTCGCTCCCAGATTGTTATGGGCAACTGCGTGGCGCGGATCGGTCTTGATGCAGCGGTTCAGCGCATCAATGGCGGCCGGCAGACGGTCCAATTTGTAATACGCAAAACCGAGTGCGTTCAAATAGTGAGGGTTGTCCGGGTCCTTCTGCAGCAGTGCGGTATTCCGGTCCACATCCAGGGTAAGCTGTTCCGAGGACGGTTCCTGCGCCGCATGTGCAACAGAACAGCAGCGTGTCACTATGATGATAAACAAGAGAAAAGATCTCATACGCTGAAGGTTTTCAGGGCGCCCCGGAGCAGGGGATGCCAAACAGGGCCGAGTTCGCTGAACAGACGTACAATAGAGCATGGGATTTGAATTGTCAACCCTTGAAAACCTTGTTTGCCTTTCTTTCGGGAGTCTGTTATAGTATGCCGACCAGAGCGGGAACCAAGATGTTGCTTGAAGACTTTCGTGTCGTATTTCCATCGGCGCGGTCTGGGTTTTCTCAACGTTATTACAGGGTTTTTGTACTTGACAATATTCCGGGCCGATGCTACACATACACCATATGGGTAATAGACGTTTCGGGGCGGGATATGTCCTGCTTGCGGCGACGGTTCTGGCTGTCGGAATGTTCACGGCGGGCATTTCCCGGGCCTCTGAACCTTCGGCAGGCGAGCTGTTCCGTGAGATCGAAGGGCGTTACGACCGAGTCTCCACCTTGTCATACAAAGTAAAACGGATTGTCGCATCAAAGACATCGAGTACCGAAGAACAGTGGAGTTTTCGCTATCGAAGCCCCGATCTGTTGCGAATCGACTATACAGTGCCTCATGACCGAGTGATAGTCGTCAACAATGAAGCTCTTTGGGAATATGTTCCCCGTGCTAAAAAAGCGGCCAAGACAGTTTTTGCCGCCATGCCAAGGGGAAAAAAAGAAAAGACCATTGCGCAGGTGATGGCGCATGTGACCGTGGACGGACTCCGGATCGGCAATTACGCCGAGATGGAGAAGAAAGCGGTCAAGGTCAAGACCGTCTCTTCGTCGGGCATATCTGCTTATCAGGTAGAGGGTGTCGATCCGCGGTATGTGATCACGATCGACCGCGAGAAAAAAGTTCTTCTGCGATCAGAGATCTATGATAAAAAGGGGGCGCTCGTGCTCAGGACCGAGGCGAGCCGTTTTGTTGAGGCAGGGCCGGGGTTCTGGATGCCTCGCGAGATCAAGGCAACCTATGCAACTGCCACAGGATTCGTCCAGAGCACGGTCCTCCTCTCCGATCAGCGTGCAGACGGTCCGGTAGAAGAAAAAGCGTTCAGCTTTGTTGTTCCACAGGGTGTGGAATTGATCAACTACTAAAGAGAAGGAGGTGAACAGAGTATGAAGAAGATCCTGGTGGTGATGGTAGCGGTGATGATGGTGATGACGTCGGTCCTGGCCGGTGCTGCGTTGGCAGCAGATGCGGGTGCTGCGGCGGTGCTTTCGTGCGCGATCCCGGGAGCGGGTGAGTGGTACAATGGGAATTTCAAGGGCAGCTTCCCGTGGCTGGAGTGTATCGCTGGCAAGATCTGCTTCTGCGTTGCGATAGCTTCGGTGTTCGACGCGGCGGCGGGCAAGTCTAGCGACTCAATGCGGATCGATTTCTGGTCAGCGCCCAAGTAACCGGGCAGGTTTCATCAGTTCAGCATTTATCCATGAGAGGATGGCATACCCATCCTCTCATGGTTTTTTTTGGCTGGAACGGCTAGAATCGCATGGTAAAAGCGAGCGCGGCTGTCCGGTCATTGTCCAGCAAGAGCGAAAAACCATACTGGTTCGACAATCTCTCAAGATACCCCTGCTGCCGGTCCCTGTTGTATTTGTGAGCACTGCTTACCGCGCTGTACACATTTCCAAAATACCAGCCTGTTTCGAAAAAGAGCAGTACCCCGGCGGTCGTGTGGCTGTGGTTGTGCAGGGCTTCCGCTGTCGCCCATATGAAAACTCCATTCATCATGAACGAAAGCAGCGCGTCATATTTTCTGCCAACATAGAGCTGGCCTGCGCCGGGAAGGACCGCGGACAGTCCGCCTGCGAGGGCTGGTGATTTGGAGGGGACGGCGGGATAGGTTTTTGCTTCGGTTGAGAGCCACAGCGCCTGCTCCCGAAGGGGAGAAGAGACGGGAATGCTGTCGTATTGCATGGCAGCCCTGCGCCAGTCGCCTTGCCGTAGATAGGACCAGCCGATCTGGATGCGCGTTGCGTCCGCTTCCGGGGCATCGGGGTGGTTCCGTAAAAAACGTTCGTAGCAGGCGATGGCCTGCGTGTAATCCTTCTTCTGGAAGTAGGCCTCGGCGATCCTGAGCAGAGCCTGCCTTCCCTGCTCGTCAGCCGGGTGCTTGTCCGCGAATTTCTCGAACAACCGGATCGCGTCGTCCAGCCTGTCGCCCATGTAATAGGACAATGCGATCTGGTATTGCGCGTACGCTGCCTGGCCGTGGTCCGGGAAGTGGAAGATGAATCGTTCATACTCCGTGATCGCCCGGAAGTAGTCTCGTTCAGCAAAAAGCTGGTCTGCGAAAGAGAGTGTGGCCTCGGCGGACCGGATGTCCGCATATCCCTTTGCAGGCGTTCCCAAAGCAAGGACGGCAAGAGTGATGAGGAGTAGCCGTTTCATTTGCGGGTCCACCAGAAATCGTTGTTATCCAGCGGGTCGAGGTAGCGCAGGCGGTCCCCGAAGTTCTTCTGGCGGGCAAGGCGCTGTTCGTCCGCTTCGTGCAGGAGCCGGTCTGTGGTCATGACGATGCCGATGACCGGTCCGTGCTTGCGAATGGCCTGAACGCTGTACTGGGAACAGGTGGGATGCATGGGGCAACGATCGCCATCCAGAGGTGATACGAAGTTCTGATAGATCTTGAGCATCCAGGAAAAGGGGGTCGCGGCCATTGATGTTTCGTGCTTTTCCGCGGATGGCCGTGCAGGCCGTTCACGGTCAGCTTTCGTCAGGATCACCGGTGCGTCGCTGTTCACGGACCACGGTCCCCACGGTTCCGCGCCGATCGCCAGGTCAGGAGCAATGAGCAACAGCGCGAGCACGATGAATCCTGCCGGGTTCCCTGGGGACCGCATTGAGCATTTTTCGTTTGATGCGAGAAACACCTTCATGGCTCTTTATAAAGGATGTGAGCAGGACTTGTCAATGAAAAGAACGAACGACCTCCTGTGAATAAGTGCTGTCTTTTCGGATCGTGCAAGTCCTTTCCAGCCTGGAGCGCGTGAATCGCTATCACCGGGCGCCGCAGATCCATCGTCGGACGGGATCGAGGTCTCCCGAATAAAAAACACTCCTTGACAATCTCTGATGTTCCTTATAATATGTGCTCCCGTGCCGAAGTGGTGGAATTGGTAGACGCGCTGCGTTCAGGGCGCAGTGGGCTCACGCCCGTGGGGGTTCAAATCCCCCCTTCGGCACCATTTTCAGATCTATAATGTCCTCCCATGAATAAAATCCTGCTCATAGTGCTGTTCGCCTTCCTTGCCGGTTGCGCCAAGGAGCCGCCCTTCGATCCGGTCGCCGTGTTCAAGGATGCCGAAGAGAAGATGCGCAAGGAACGGTACGAGGACGCGCGCAAGGCCTACCAGGAGATCCAGGAAAAAGCTCCTGACCGGAGCTATGACGCGGACATCATGCTGAGGATCGCCGATACCTATTTCGGCGACGAAAAGTACAGCGAAGCGCTGGTCGAATACCAGTCCTTCCTGAACTTCCATCCCGTGCATCGCGACGCGCCCTACGCGCAGTTCCAGAAGGCCATGTGCAGCTACAAAGAGCTCACGACCATTGACCGTGACCCCGGTCTCGTGCGCGCGGCGCTCAAGGAGTTCCAGACCCTGCTGGAAAAGTATCCCAACAGCACCTACGAGGCGCAGGCCAGGTCCTACGTCTCCATCTGCAGGGACCGTCTGGCCGGGTATGAGCTTTACGTGGGCCGGTTCTATCACAAAAAAGGGTCCTACCGCGCTGCGATCGGTAGGCTGGAGAAGCTCGTGGCCGACTATCCCGGATCAGGCTCAGAAAAGGACGCGCTTCTCTACGCCGGCCTTTCCCATATGGAACTGGGAGAAAAGGCCGAAGCTCGGCAGACCTTTGAAAAGCTGACATCCCGGTATCCTTCCATGGCGGATCAGGTCACCCCCCTCATCACCAAGCTCAATACGCAGCCCTGATCATCTTCCCGCTGCGATATCCGATCCGGCGCCCGGCATGGTGCGGGCACCCTTCCGGACGAAGAGGCTTTTCATGAAATACTATCCCCTGGCACTCGACATCAAGGGCCGCGCCTGTGTGGTGGCCGGCGGCGGTGCAGTGGCCGAACGTAAGGTCCTGTCGCTGATCAGCGCGGGCGCGTCCGTCACCGTGGTCAGCCCCGCGCTCACCGGAACGCTCCGGGCACTTACTGCGGAGGGGCGAATCTCCTGGCTGGAGCGCGCTGTTGCCGAAAGCGATCTGGAAAAGGCCTTTCTCGTGATAGCAGCGACCGATGACGGGGCGGTGAACGAGCGCATGGCCCAGCTGTGCCGTGACAGGGGGATCCTGGTCAATGTGGTCACGTCGCCGGCAGCGAGCTCGTTCCTGGTGCCTTCGGTTGTCGAACAGGGGGACCTCCTGATCGCCATATCCACGAGCGGGAACAGCCCCGCCCTGGCGCGAAAGGTGCGGGAGCGTCTTGAACAGGAGTTCGGCCCTGAATACGCTGCGCTGCTCGAGGAGCTGGCGCGTCTTCGCAAAGAGCTTATGGCCGAGGTAGGGGATGAGCGGGTCAGGAGAAAGGTCCTTGAATCGGTCGTGGACTCCGATGTGCTGGCGTTGCTAAAGAAGGGCGAAGCCAAAGCAGCCGGCAAACGGATCAGAGAAATTGTGGCGCGAGAGACCGGGTACGGAGCACGCTGAGCAGGGACGCTACTTGGCCGCGCCGACAGCGGCCTTGATGGCTTCCTGGATCCTTGGCGCGTTGGGATGGTGCAGGAGGGCGTTGTTCAGGACGCCGAGCGCCTTGGCCTTGAGGCCGCTCTTGAGGTAGAAGCTGCCCAGTTCCAGATGATGCTCGATCCTTGTCTGGTCGAGCTCAAGCGCTTTTTTGAGCGGTTCCTCCGCTTCCTCCCGTCTGCGGGCGATGCGCGAGAGGGTGACGCCGTAATAAAAATGATATTGCGCCTGCGCCGGGTCCAGCCGGACCGCGGCGGCAAAGGGATCGACCGCCAGACCGAAATTGTTCGTGCGGAAATCCTTGAGCCCCTTGTTGAACTGCTCCAGGGCCTGCGCCGCCTTTTCCTTGCTTACCGCTGGAGTTCCCTGTCGTGACGGCCCTCCCGGGCCCTTGGCCTTCGCATCCTTTGTTCCGGCGTCGTAGATCACCGGCGCGAGCTTTCCTTCCCCTGCCAGAACGATCGCTTCCTGGACCTTGTCGACCCAGGAAACCTGCTCCAGCGCGGCATTCAGCACGCTGAGCGCCCGCGTCTTGAGCCCGCTCTTCAGATACAGGTTGCTTAACTCGATATGATATTCCACCTTCGTGGCGTCGAGCTCGATCGCCTTTTGGAGGACCTCTTCGGCTTCGTGCTTGCGCCTCGGTATGTTCGCCAGGCAGATCCCGTGGTAGAAGAAGTACGGAGCCTTGATGGGGTCCATGCGGCTGGCCCAGGCGAATTTTTCCTCGGCGCCCCAATAGTTGCCGATCTTGAATTCCTTTAATCCCTCGGAGAACTGCTCGGCCGCGCGCGCAACCTTTTCCGCGTAGTTCTCCTGGTATTCCTCGGCACGTTTCTCAACGAAATCGCCGCCGGACGGTCTCTGTGCCGCGGCGGGCGCCGTGGACCGGGTATTGCTCCGGTCGTAGGCTTCCCGCTTCGACGGATTGCTGAGAGTGTCATAGGCTTCGTGGATGCGGGTGAAGAGCGCCTCGAGCATGCTCTTGAGGTCGGCCATGGCAGCGTCGAAATGCCTGTCCGGATGGTACGCTTTTGCCAGTCGGAAGTAGGCATGCTTGATATCCGCCGCTGTCGCGGTCACCGCTACGTTCAGGACCTCGTAGTGGTTCTGGCGGGCAAGCGCTGTGTGGGCCTCTTGGATGGATTCCCTGGTGACGACGATCTCAGGCTCCGCCCTGGCCCGTCCCCGCTGGGCTTCCTCGGACCGGACCGCAGCCTGGACCGCGCTCCGGGCGTCCTCCATTTCCTTTTCGCTCTTGATAGCGCCGATCTCGGCCATGCGGAGCGCGAGCAGAAGGTAGACAGCCTTGAGGGCATTGAAGTCGCCCACCCCGGAAAGCGAGCAGACCTCCTCGATGCTCCGTTTGCCGTCCACGAGCCCGAAAACGGTCCGCTGGTCCCCGGTCAATTGCGCGTCCTGGAACAGGCAGGACGGATCAGTAGCGGGACGGATAACCGTGTCCGGAGAGGGAAGGGATTTTCTCACGATCTGCCAGTCAAGGGCATTGACGCCTTCGAGCGTAAGGTTGCCGGTGCTCATCTGGAGCGGAATGATCTCATCCGCCGGTAGCGGGCCCTCGTCGAAGCGGTAGGTGCCGAGGCGAAGGTCGAAGAGGCTCAGAACGATCGCCTTGACCTGGTCCTTCACGCCTGCCACGAGGTCCTGGGGCGAAAGAAATCCCATCTGCACGAGCAAGGCTCCCTGTTTCTTTCCGGTCTTCTCGATCAGTTCGGACAGGGCGTCGTACTGGGCGCGGGTCAGCTTTCCCCCGCTCAGCAGCCGGTCGCTCAGGTGATCAGCAGGCAGTGTTGAGGCCGCGAAAATGATGTCGCCGTTCTTGAAGAACACTTTTTTTACGATAGGCAGCGCGGTCTGTGTCTGTACATATTCGAACAGGGCCGTGCCGGTCTTTGACTGGATGCGGAGAGCCTGGAAGAACCAGGGAACGGTCATCTGGCGGATCTCGCCGGACAGGGGGAAGGAGTTTTGCTCCTTGCAGGAATTCTGGGCCATGGATGCGATTATAGCAGTTTTTATTTGACAGGGTAAAGGGAATTCTGGGCATACCAGGCTTTGGCGAAGCAGTCCGGCACGATGAGTGTCTCACCGTCCAGCCTCATTATAGATTGACGGTGACAAACTAATTTTCTATAATGACACGTGGTTTTCTGGACGCATCAGTCCTGCGGCGCCACCTGGGGGAAATTCATGACGGACAGGGACCTCTATCTCGGCATCGACATCGGTTCTGTCAGCGTAAAGACGGCGGTCCTCGATCCGCGGAAGACACCGGTAGCTGTATCCTATACGCGCATCAAGGGCGATCCGCGCGGCACGCTGGCCGAGGAATTGTCAGCGCTCGCGTCCCGGATGCCCCGGGACCGCATACGGGCAGCGGCCATTACCGGCAGCGGCGGCAAGAAGGTCGCCGGGGTCCTGGGCGCCTTGTTCGTGAACGAGATCCTGGCGCAGACCGCTTTTGTTTCCTGCTTCCATCCCGGTGCAAGGACGATCATCGAAATGGGCGGAGAGGACGCCAAGCTCATCATTCTGGGGCAGGGCGCCGAAGCGGGCAAGATCGAGGATTTCGCCATGAACGCCGCCTGCGCTGCAGGCACCGGCTCCTTTCTTGACCAGCAGGCGAACCGCCTGCGCCTTACCATCGAAGAGTTCAGCGCTCTCGCGCTCCGCTCCAAGGTCCCTCCCGCAATCGCCGGCAGATGCAGCGTTTTTGCCAAGAGCGATATGATCCATCTGCAGCAGATCGCCACGCCGGATTACGACATTGTTGCCGGCCTCTGCTTTGCCATGGCGCGGAACTACAAGGCGACCGTTGGAAAAGGCAAGATGTTCACGCCGCCGGTGTTGTTCCTGGGCGGCGTCGCGGAGAACGAGGGGATGCGGCGGGCCTTCCGCGAGGTGCTGCATCTCAGCGACAGGGACATGATCGTTCCTGATCATTTCAACACTTCCGGCGCGATCGGCGCTGCGCTCATGGCCATTGACGGGGCTGCTGAAGCGCCTGTGTACCTTGGTCTTGCGGGACTTGCCGCGCAGCGGGATGCCGTGCAGAAGCAGGCCGGCTCGACCCTGCATCCGCTTTCAATGCCCGCCGGCATGATGGCCAATCCCGACCAGGACGCTGTCCCGGGGGCGGGGGTGACGGTCGATGCCTACCTGGGCGTGGACGTGGGGTCCGTGTCCACCAACGTGGTGGTGATCGACCGTCACCCCCGCCCCCGGGACAGC
>JAOUEV010000086.1 GCA_029858565.1 Nitrospirota bacterium
AGAATAGTCGTAATCCTTGTACTTCGCCATACGCCTCCCGTGGGTGAGGGGTTTTGGTGCTTCAGAAGTGCGTTTCGATGGCGTCAGTATAGCATAAAATGACTTTTTCTACACCTTCAACACGGCGGTCACGCGCCGCCTTTCGGCGCGTCGCTGGTACCGCCAGGTTGTTACTTTGTCGATTTTGGAATCAGTTCCATTACCAGATCGGAAGAGCGGATTGATACGAGCCATTCTGTTTCACCTGCTTGATTAGTGCTCTCTAATTCATAGCCCAGTGTCGGATTGGTATAGATTTCTATGATCGTAGCTTTATCACCAACTTTTGGTGTTCTTTTCCCAGGTAGACACTCCTTCAGAGCAAAGGGCCTATTCAGTCGAACTATTCTTACGATGTCGTATTGATTGAAATTGTCCATGTTGTTCTTATTGAGCTTCTCTCGATTTATAAAAGCCGTTCCAACTATCGGGCTCCGGATAACTGACTTGATACTCCAGCTGCTGATCTTTGGAAATCTTCCTGTACCATCTATCCCAAGTCATGAGGAATGTTTCTCCATCGCCCATTCTCCAACCAATGGAGCCATGAGGGATTGTGGGGAATGCAATCCATGGTGGGTCTATTTGCTTTCCTGCTTGAATCATGCGTTGCAGACGAAACCATTTCTTTACATTGTAAGGTAACGTTAATATCGCATGAAGGAAACCTGCAATGATAAATAAAAGAGTGCTGACCAAGCCCGACTGTTTGTACGTTGTAATAACCGAGTTAAGATAAAGCCCCGCCTTGGAATTTGACCTTATATATCTCTTATCATTACCGCAGTGGCCGCACATGAATTGCTTATCATCCATCTCCTGGCCGCATTTTGAGCAGAGAATCATATGAATGTTTCCTCGTATAACGCGACGCTGAGTGGCGCGTTCTTCAGCGACCCTCTCGAACGTTCTGGTTAGATCATTTGGTTGATTTCAACTTGATAAGCAGGTATCTATTGTACTTTTCGGCGTAACTTATCGCTGATTCAATGAGTTGCCTATGCCGTTCACTTTCAATATAGTCGCTTGTACCATCCAGGCATCTAATGCCGTGTTTCTGTATTAACGCTAAATCGTCCTTTTCAATGCCGGGCGCAGAACACGAATATCCGTAAACTCCCACAAATCTCATATCTTTGTTGGTAATGCGAACATCGACATCCTGTGTTGGGTTTTCTAAATGGAGACTTTCCATCGTCCTCTTAAGTAGTTCAATATTCGGAATTGTCATTGTCGATTGCTCTGACCAATTTGAGGAAGCCATTCCGCTCAGTGCTTCTTTTGCTGTTCGCAGATCGAAATATTCACGTATTTGTCTCCATGGAAAGAGAAGCCTGTTTGCCATAATTACAGCACCTTTCCATGTCAGTTTGAATCTCTGCTCGTTCGCATCTAGATAATAATAACCGAGTGACGCTTGAACTATAGTCTCTTTATCTAATGCACTATTGATTTCAGCTATTGTATTAGTCAAGGAGAGGCCAACGGGATCGTTTGTTCGCTCATCATGGCGGGCAATCCAACGATGATTATCATAAAGCAATTTCAGAGAATATACGTCAGGATAGCGATAGGTCCTATTTTCTGGATTCGTATATACCCCTAGCATTGGTGAATCGCTAACATTAATCGCATATCCATCCGCGTACCTTGAGGTAATCTCATGATATCCTACAGCCTGCCCCGCCGTGTTCGTAATGGCGACAGTCGTACCGATGATCATATCTTGCTCATTGTTGAATAAACCAAAATATGTATTTGTATCAGGGGTAAAATCTATCACCGTCATATATCCGAGAAATCGAAATCCTAATGATTCAAATTCTTTTTTCGAGTCATCAATGTAACCTCTGATGGCAGGGTCTAACGCATCCGAATCAATCATCCTCACGTTCGCATGTTGCGCGACCCAGTTCTTTGACTTCACTAAGAAAGGACCGACGACCATCGGCCCGAATATAACTACAAGCCCACCTGCCAAGAAGAACCACAGAATATATTTCACGATCTTATTCATTAAGGACAACCTCGTTAGGACGGGTTACGTGACGCTGAGGGGCGCGTTTTTCGCGACACTCTCGAGCGCTCTGGTTGACACATTACTTTATCTGCTCAATTTTTCGCGTGTCTAAGTTTATTGCATATATATCATTTCGCTCATTTGTGACCACTAGTTTCCCGTGCGAGATTTCAAGGGATGTGATGAAGATGTCTTGTGCGTCCTGTTCAAGTTTAGGGTTATATTTGGTTTCGTACACTTGGAGTTCCCAAAGCATATTGTTGTTCTTGATATCCCAAGCTTCAACATATCCACCGCGTTGAACTTGTTTGTCCATATTCCTGAAATGAGGCGCGATGTACTTTATGCCTCTGTAAATAACCGGCTCGACTTCCTTCGGTTCGGCTCTCTTTGCTTTTGCCAGATGTTGCTCTGAACTCGATACAGGTTCTGCAAATGGAAGCGTCCACCTTCTGTTTGTAAGGTTGTCTATCCATAGATTTGGTGCGTGCCATATCCGTTTGCTAGTGCGATACAGTTTTAAGTCAGGATTATTTGTTTGTCGTTTGTAATTTTCAAAGTTAATTTCGACAGACGTCAATGTTCTACCCTTCCACGGCACTTCAATATCATCAAAGCCTCCATCTAAACTCATGTAATGATAAACAGGCAATGTAAATGAAAGGAGGAAATAGCCAATGAATGCTATAACCGCAATCAAGAAGATCAGTATGTATCGAATTGTTCGATTCACTCGGGATTAAGGCCTCCTAAAGGTACGGCGTTGTTAACTCTATGATGTCGCATGGAGCCTCGCCTTGCTAACTTGCGTAGCCATTATCCAAAGAATAATGGCAGTTGCTCCAATTCCGATAATCGAAATTGGCACTTCAAGCAAACCCCATTGCTCATGAATTTCATCTTTAATCTTTGTCCATAAGGATACAGTTGAAATGATACTTGCTATGACAGTCATTATTGCGACAATTGGTAATGTGAACTGCACATGGCGGTACTTGGAAATTAGTCTTGCCAGGGGAACATAGCCCCACCATTGAAGGACTGACAAAATAGGCCAGAATAGATACTGCATCATGAAAAGATGGTCGGTTATATATCCAGGACTCACATAAAGGATTATCGATCTCACTAATACATATGAGGGCAGATTAAGAACAATCAATAACCAATTAAGCACATCAAAAGTCGTTGGTGTATGGCCGACATCGCGAAAATATGCTTCGTCAATAATGCAGCCATATATGCCAAATGCTGCTATGCAAATCGAACAGCAGATGGAGAGATTTCTTATATATTTCAGCATAGTCATCTTTATGGAACAATTATCAACTGCCGGAGTTAACGCTGCGATCATTCGCCGCAAGGCGGTTCGATGTTGACCGCTTCTTTATTACCTTTTCGCTACCGCAATAAGATCCGCGATATCCTTATGCTGCTGTACATGTGCGAAGCGTGGTTCAATATTCATGACATTCTCAATAAAATTATTAGCAGCATCTAGGATGTTATTAATCATTTGAGTCTTATCAATCGATCCGAGCTCGATTACAGTCTTCTTTTCCTTGAATGGTTTGGTCACGATTAAGTCAGAAGAACCAACTGCATCTATGACTGATACTTTCGCAAAGCGGCCATCATCAACAAATTCAATCCAGCGAGCAGGGTGCTCAATATCACGAATTACGAAGTATTTCACTTCCGAAAGGTGCACGGCCGTCTTGAGAAGAGCTTTAATCCAGTAATATAGATCATCCTGAGGATGCATCTGCGTAGCAATTTCTTTGTCAAAATATCCGTAACTTTTATTGCCTACTCGAATTCTGAACTGACCGTAAAATCCCTCCGCCTCAAGACGATCGGTACTTACGCCGGCATATTCCTTCGATTGAGAAGTTATGGCCAAATCGATTTCAAATGTTTCCATTGTAAATATTCCGTGCCTTATTCAAAGTCGTAGTTTTCGTTCTGAGATAACAACGCAGGTCACACGTCGCCTTCTGTCGCGACGCTGTGGTACCCGCCTCGTTAGAATCAGTTATGCTCTGGGTCCAGCAGAACTGAAAGGAAATTCACTTCATCTCTGAAAACGACGCTTTGGTACCTACTACTGCGCAAATGCGGCATGCCGAAACAATTATCAATTACGGCTTGAAACGTACACATGAGCGCGACGCCGAGGGTCGCGCTTTTTAGCGAACTTTTCGAGCGTTTCATTAGGATCGCTGCTGTTTTAATACTTGGTATTTGTGCCAAACATTGTCTTCAGGTCCATTCGTTATTCGTTTGTAACACCAACCACATGGAAAAGATTCGCCACCCTTCCAATGCATGGGATATGATTTTTCGCCAGCAACAGGGTGATCTCTTTCCCATTTTGCATCTGGGGTAGATCTTTTTATAACTTCGCCAATATAAGCGCCATAAGCCGTGGCCAAACCGTTAACCGCGACAGATGCCTTATCTTTTAGGTATTGTTCATGAAATTTACTCAGCACGGCCTCTACTTGTTCTATAGATTGAACGCTGTAATCCAGTTTAATGTGATATTCTTTTTCGGCGTCCCTGACCGCTTCTGCTGCAAGATACACCATCATTTCATCTGTATTCTTGAAGTCTGTTATTTGCAGGGATTTCTTTTGTGATTTATATATAGACAGACCGGCAATAAATACTAGTGCAACAATAACGCCTATTCCGAGAGCTTTCATTTTACCTCCTGACTGTCAGTCAACTTACGGTCTTATCTTTGTTCACCGCTTGAGGTCCGCCCGTACTCTTTGCCGTTATATTGCAGCACGATGAAGGTAAAGCCATATACTGACTTAAGATCAAAGAGCCCATTCGTTTGACTCTTCAAAATCTCAAACCCATCACTCCTCCCGCGGTAGAGAACCGTGAAATTGGAAGCGGAATCCTCTTGCAAGATCCAGTATGCGATAGCGTGAGCTCCAAAGAAGGCCTTGCAGTAAGCAGACGGCAAGACAAGATAATGATGAATCCCCCTGTTGTTTAATACAATGGGTAGCGAGCTAAAATAGGTTGCCTGATCGGTGGGGTTTAGATTTAATTCTCTTATACAGTCCTTGAAGTCAATTTCTTCGATCGTACGCATCGCAGACTGAATGCTTGGCGGAGCAATGTGCAGTTTATGGTCATCGACCAGTGGTTCGAGAGAAAAGGTTTGCGCAGACACCGGCATTGCAACGAGGAACAATAAGAAAAGCACTTTATATGTCATGTTCAATATTTCCTCTTCGGATCTGCGGACTAACCGCGCGCCTGACGCGCCGCTTTTGGCGCGTCGCAGTGGACCCGCCTCGTTAGAATCACATACTTTTCTTTTCTTCTGCTTCTGTGTGGAGTTCGCTACTGATTGATGCTGCCACGAACAATTGCTAACTCGTCGTCTGTGACGACTTCTTGAGCGAACAATGTAGGCCGACTTGTAGCTAGGCCTGTCTTTGCTATAGGAAGATGGGCGGCACCGACATCTATCTTGTCCTTTTCTAAGTCCTTTTCATCCATCTTGATCGTAAGGTATTTTGTCATGGCTGTTGTAGGTGGAATATTAAATCGATTCGTATAGAGCTTAATATGAACACTGAAATCATCCTGAGCGAGAACTTTGATTACCTTGTATTTGTCGCCTTCCTTTATCCAATAGAGTCCTCCATCGGTGAAGGCGGCATTGTTACGCCTGTTAATGAAATATTGAATTGCCTTGAGGATCGCCAATCCCACGAGTAAAATCACGAGGGTGCTGATCACTATTATAAATAATGTTTTCCCTGTGACAATCTTGAACTGGACAAGCATAAAGGCAATGGCAGGTGCAACGATATAAAAAATCCGCTCGATCATATTCTCCCTTCCTCTTAAAACCAACACGGCGCTGACGCGCCGACCTTGGCGCGTCGCTGTCGAGCGCCAAGTTAACTGTCGTGATTAGAAATTGATTGCTGCCTCAGTTCTTTTTGAGTAATCCTCTTCGTCTGTTTTCAAAATCAGATTAATGACCGTTTTGCAATCATTTATATCAATCGTATACACCTTTTTAAATAAGAACAACGACCGTTTTTCAGGGAACCGCGAGGGTCAGGTCCTGCGGTATGACATCCCCCGCAAACCTACTTCAACCCTACTTCAACCCCAGCCTCTGCGGCGGAAAGCCGATCGCCTCGCAGGCTTCGCGCAGTGCTTTGCTGTTCTTGACGCTCAATTTGAGCGATCGGAAAACCTGCGTCAACCGGTCCTCATCGAGCCGCCCCGCAATGACGGCGCACTGGTCAAGGTCCTTGTCCTTCTTACTCTCAACCTGCCGCCGCCTGGCGGTGAGCAGCTTCTGGACAAGATAAGCTTCCGGGACCGGCGCCCGCACCTGGAAATCGCCGAAGTCGGCGAGGAACGGGAAATCGAGCAGGATATCGACGAACGGCAGGGGGACGGCGGTGACGTTCCATTTCCTGACGTTTACCACCCCGTCGTCGCTCCCGCCCTTTCGATGAGCGATGAACTCGATGCTGAAATTTTCCCGGGTGAACTTCCGGATGCCGGACTGCATCATGACCGGCAGATATCCCAGGCCGGTGATGACGCTCTCGAGATCGGCCGCCTCCCCCCGCTCCCGCGCGGCGAACCTGACAGCAAAGTCGATATCGAGAGTGCGAAGAATATAAGGGATGCCGAAGGCCTGCTGGTACAGGGGCATGACCCAGCTGCCGACCAGCATGGCTTCATCGAAGAAACCTGCCCGATGAAACGCCTGCAGAAGCTCCAGAACCTCAGGGGGAAAGGCGCCCCGGTTCGAGATCGGAATCCACATCACTTCAACCCCTGCCGCTCTTCAGGATCTTCGACAGATAGGCGATCCGTTTCTGATAGGATTTCATTTCTTTTTCGATCTTCTTCCGTTGATCGAGCTGTTTCCTGAGCGCCGGGACCTGTTCAGCCGACACGTGTTGATTGACGACCTTCTCCCCGTCGCGGTACTTCAGGGAGAAATAGGAGTACGCCTTTTCCTTATACCGTTTCTTTCGCTCGCTCAGCGCGCCTCTGGGCAGATCTGCCAGGGACTTCCGTAGCCCCACAAGCATCTCCTCGCTCCGGCTAAGCTCGTCCCGGAGCATGCCGCTCACGATCTTGTCCTTTTCCACCACCTTCATGCCATAATTATGCCTATTGTGGTGGAAAATTACAAGGCCTTTTTCTGTCTATTCATATTATTGAGCGGAGTCAGCAGTCACATATCAGCGAAGAGATTGCCGCTCTCCCGCCGGTCGCTCGCAATGACGGAGCAGCAGCATTTGGTATCCGTTTTTCATCCGCATCTTCCGTGTCTAAGACGTTCTGCTAACCTTCCTGTCTCTCTTCCTCATCCTTCCCCGTCATGAACCGCTAATACAGGAATGACGCGAGAATAAGCACCGCGGCAAGACCTATGAAGGACGCCACGCGGTAGAGCTGGCCGAGACGCCAGAGGTCCAGGAGCCTTTTTGGGTCAGACTTAATCATTGAGATTCTACTATCCGCAAGCGACACCTGAGAAATTATCCGACCTGCCGCTTGGTTTCTCCAACCATGATTCCTCGCTGCATGCAAATGAGCCGCATAAACTGCAGTGATACGTTTCGATAGTTGTCTTTTTAACCTTTCTCGCGTCGTCGAGAATCGGCACAAGAGTGAGGGTTCTTGTCATGATTGTGATCCTGTGGCATTGAATGCAGTATGCGGTCTTCACGGCTTCCTCTTTCTTCCGGTTTTCGCCCTTTCGCTCCCAGTTCGCCCGGCGCGGTAGACCCCCGGCGCTTCCGCCACGTGCATCGTCTTTTTCTCCGGTTCGAATCCATGAGCTTCTACGTATTTGCGCAGGACCGCATTGATCATGGATTGATATCCGCGCCCCTTTTTTTTGAAAAAATCGACGACATCGGGATCAAGCCGGAGCGTGATCTGTTTCTTCGTGCCGGGCCAGAGGACCGCTTTCTTGAAAAAGTCCTTTTCCAGGGGCGGGATGTCGGTGTAATCGATCTCCGAATCTTTCATCGCCTTAACCCGCGCCCAGTCGGTTTTTGATTTCCTTTTCATATGCCTTCCTTTCCCTCGCGTCCGCGCGCCGCAACGAGATGACGCGAATCGTATCGCTTTCTCGTTCGGTAAAAACGACAACGACGACGGCAATTCCGCGCAGCAACCCCACGCCTCTCCATCGCTTTTCACCGTAATCCTTCCGGGAATCGTGCGTCACGAACAGCGGTGCGTCGCCGGAAAAGAGTTCCAGCGCATCGGCAAGATCAAAGCCGTGCTTCCTGATGTTTGTCTTGTTCTTTTCCTCGTCCCACTCAAACCGCATTCTCATTGTAGCCCCAATTGTAGTTACAATCAAGCGTTTTCATACGAAGAGTATCCGACTTTATCCAGCCCTTCTCCGCTTCTTCCTTGGCCAAGCCTAATGTGCACTCCCCTGTCCTTCTTCCTCATCCCTCCCCGTCATGAACCGCTGGTACAGGAACGACACCAGGATCAGCACCGCGGCAAGGCCGATGAACGAGGCCACGCGGTAGAGCTGGCCCAGCCGCCAGAGGTCCATGAAGAAGATCTTGAACGTGGTCCCGACCATGAGTATCAGCGCTGCCCAGCGGACCTTGCTGGTCTTCCACTTGATGCCGACCACGAGCAACCCGATGCTGTACAGCAACCAGGAGAGACTATAGGCAAGCTGGTGTGCAAGGTTGCCGTAGGTCTCGAGGCTGAAACTTCTTCCTGTTTCTGTGAAAATGCTCGATATCTCGATGTTCAGCACGCAGAAGACCGCGACAGCGAGTGCCGTGCCCCAGAAGGCGCGCAGCGTGGGAGAGATGAACGGCCAATGCTGCTGCGGCTTGTTCAGCGTGAGGCAGAGGAGCGCGACGATGGCGAAGAGGAATACGAGCGTGGGCGTGTTCAGGAACGGCGTCATGGCGCCGAATGCCGCGCTGTGAACGAACGGATAGGTGAGCGCCTTGGCAAGCCCTGCGAGCACCAGCACCACGCCTGCGATCCGGAAAGGCCGGTCCAGTCCCCGCGGCCAGTACAAGAGCCCCAGGCCGTAGGCCAGCCAGCCTGCTGCCGAGCCCACTGCCATGGATGACGACTGGTGAAAGAAGAATTGGAAAGGCTGGCCCGGCTGCACGACCGCGCTCATCTGGACCTTCACTGCCACGAAGCCTGTCAGGAGCAAGAGCAATACAAGCAGATTGTAGAGGTCCCGCGAGGTCTGCTGTTTCAGTTCCCTAAGCACCAACAAGGCAAGCACGACCAGCGCATAGAGGTATGCGGGAAGGCCGAGGTTCAGGAATGGCGACATTCCCGGTACGAACCGCGGGAAGAGCACCGGCAGTACGAGCAGGAAGCCCGTGCCTATGCAGAGGACGATAAGCCCCACATGGCGCATTTCCACCGAGAGCTTCAAGCGCGACCAGATGAGCGCTCCGTAGGTCAGCCAGACCAGGCTGTAGCAGATGGCCTGCACAGCATCAGGTCCCGGCACGATGCGGAAGAGCTGACCTGTTTCTGCAAAGATGTCGGCTATTGCCAGATTCAGCAGAAAGAACCCGCTGCCGACCGCGAGCCAGCGGAAATATTCCGTGAGATCCGCGCCCTTGAGCTTCCGGTCAGGGAAGCCGGAGAGCGGCACAGCGAATGCGAGCGCGGCGACCGCTCCGGCAACGGCGAGCACAGCAGCGTTCAGGATGACCATGTCACCCGAATGCTTCATCTGCGGCAGGCTGAAGAACAGGAGCATAAGCCCGATGGGCGCCATGAACGATGCGACCCAGCGAAGTCCCTCGTGCACCACGCGGCGATTGAGCCAGAGCAGCAGCATGGACTCAATCACGAGTGTGAGCCCGATCCAGCCCTGGTCGAGCAGCATCACCGGCACCGACGAGATATAAAAGAGCAGCACCCCGCCGTGGAAGGCAAGCACCGCGTTCCGTTCAGGCCGGTCCTTAAGCCGCGACTGGAGCATGGCCACTGCAGGCAGCTTCACCACGGCCAAAGCGAGCGGCAGCCACCCGCTTGTCTCTCGCGGCCAGATGTGGTCAGCAGCCCAGACGGCAAAGAGCCCCTGCCCTACCTCGAAGAGCGCCCAGGCCATCCAGAGACGCGACCATTTCTCCATGGACTTAAAGAAGAGAAAGGGTGCGATAACAGCAATGACGAAGAATGCCGCTGACCAAAGGAAACCTACGACATGCAGGTCCAGCGACAGTTCGGGCCGGAACATCCAGGCAGCCTGACTGATAAGCGACGACAGGAGGACCACCATCCCCATGACCGCTGCCTCAAGCCGCCGGACAAGGAAGATGCTCAAGGCCAGGAAGCAGGTGAGCGTGACCATGCCTGGTTCGGGATGGAGCGGACGCTGCAGCCAGAAGGACGCGGCAAGCAGGATGAATACAGCGGACGCGGGGAAAGCGGAGAGCCATTCCGTCACGACCGGGTTCACGGTCCAGCCTGCTGGGGCGGAAGGATCCTTCGTGAGCGCCGCCCTCCAGTGGTTCATTTTCTTGAGAGCGTAGACCATGGCGAGCGCCAGGACCGCTCCAGCCAGGAGCAGGAACCCGAGGAAGACCGGGCTGCCGAGCTCAGGGGGCATGCGAAATAGCCATGTAAGGCCGCAGACAAGGAAGAACAGCACAAGCAGACCTGCCTGCACGATCGCGCCGAAAACGAGGCTCACCATAATACCCATTACTTGTAAGAGCAGGATCACGGGCCAGAGCCAGAAGGCGATGTCCTGCTCCTTCAGCACCACGGCAAGCAGCATCACGCCAAGAGCCACGGGAAAAACGCGGAACCATCCCAGGTTGATCTTGTCGAGCCCATAGCGCCGGATGAGCAGCACCGGCCCCAGGCCGCCGGCAACGCCGTACACCAGAAGACCGAGAAATCCCCAGGAGAGCGTACGGGGATCGAAGCGCAGCCATGTCCAGAGAAAAGCGACCACGAACATGATGGCGCCGTAGGGCACGACGCTGCCAAACCATCTGCGGTCGCGGAAAGCGAGCGCCATGCTTCCTGCCATACCGAAGATCGTGATCAGCAGCGGCCCGATGCCGTCCCGGTCCAGGAGCAGGAGGCTGGCAATGGTTGCCGAGAGATAGAGCGTGTAGCCGGACCAGGACAGGAGACGATTCCCTTTGGACGACTCCCTGGCCCGGTCGAGAAAATAGCTGAAGAGAGCCAAATTGGCGATGAAGACCCCGGCGATCACGATGCTCTCGGGATGGATGCGGCCGGAGAAGGCTGCGAGGAAGAGCGTGGCGAGCGTTCCCACGGTGGCGATGAACAAGAGGAGCGCCGAACTGAGACGCCGCACTACCTGGAACAGGCCGACATTCACCACAGCGAGGTAGACGAAGAGACC
>JAOUEV010000141.1 GCA_029858565.1 Nitrospirota bacterium
CTTGATGTTCTTTTTGAACTGCGAAACCATTTACCTGATGTGCGCTACGCCATGGTCGCGTCGGAATCCGGCATCGGGCAGATCGAGGCGTTCAAACGCAGGACCGCGGAATTGGGACTTACCGATGCGGTCATCTGGGCCGGGCGGCTAGCCAAGAACGACATGCTGTCATTCTACGCTGATATCGATCTTGCCGTGAGCACGTACCGGAACGAAGGTTTCGGTATCTGGATCCTTGAGGCAATGGCAATGGGAAGACCGGTGGTGGCTTACAATGCCGGAGGCATCCGTGACTCACTCGAAGGAAGTCCGTGCGGTATTCTTGTAGATGGCGGACCCTCGGATATGGCAAAGGTCATTCTGGAAGTACTGGGAGATACGCCGCGCTACCGGACCATGTCAAAGAACGCTCCCCAGTGGGTCTTTGACCGTTTCCGCAGAGAACGGATGATCGACGATTACGCCGCATTTTTCTCATCTCTGATCAGCGCTTCCGGACAGGTGAGGTGACATATCAGGATCCTCCAGATCATATCAAAGAACGACAAGTACGGAGCCCAGCGTATATTTCTTGACCAGGTTGCAGCGCTCCGCGATATGGGCCATGAGGTCATCGTGGTGGCACGCGGGACCGAGGGATATGTTGCTGATTCGGTCCGTGCCATGGGGATCCCTTACCACGGGATCAGGATGAAAGGGCTCAGGGACATCCTTTTCCTCCGTCAGCTCGTCAAAACATACAAGATCGAGATCATTCATTCGACCCTTGACCGCGCTGATTATGTTGGGCTCATCACAGGCCGCATTACAGGCATCCCTGTCGTCAGCACCATGATGGTCCCCCGATGCCATCCCGCTTACCGATTCATGGACCGTGTTGCGGTCCTGAGCAATAAACAGCGGGATATACTGCTGGCGAAAGGTGTTGCAGCTGTAAAGATCGAGGTAATAAGGCCGGGCATTGATTTCAATCGGTTCGCCTGCCCAGATAAGGTCATACGTGATACATGGAATACAAAGACCGCTGCGGACAGCTTTGACCTCGTATTCTGCCACATCTCAAGCATGCTTCCACGAAAAGCACATATGGTCTCGCTTGAACTGACGAAAGCGTGCAGGGACCGGGGCGCCAAGCCGCTTCTTTTTATCATCGGAGATCCGCTTGAGGGTGAGTATGTGGTTTTGCTCAAGAGATTTATAACCGAACATAATCTTGACGAAAATGTCGTTTTCACCGGATGGACAAAGGATGTTCCTGAGATCCTTTCCTTGAGCAATTATACAGTCCTTCCTTCTGCTGACGAGGCGCTCGGCGTGGTGCTGATGGAGGGCATGGCCGCGGGCACGCCGATCATCGCGCGGGAAGGTGAAGGCGGGGCTGAGCTCATTGAACAATACAACGTCGGTTTCCTTTTTCGCCCGTCAGAGGGGGTCCCCAAGCTTGCTGATGAGATCATATCGCTCAATGGTGACCGCGAGCAACGCAGGAAACTTTCAGAACAGTGCCGCGAGATCGCTCGTCGGGAATTTTCCATGCAGTCATTTGGACAGCGATTGACAGCTCTGTACCAGGACGCTGTTTCGTAAAGACCCCAGATTTACAATTCCTGCGGCATTCCCGTCTTGACGTTTAATAGACTCTCCCACCATGTTTACCCATTGATTTTCTTGACACTTCCAAGAAGATGATGTTATAGTGTCGCACTTTGAACTGAAAAACAGGGGGATGTCATTTTGAAACGTGCTTTTATCACAGGAATAACCGGTCAGGATGGTTCTTATCTTGCCGAACTTCTGCTCGCGAAGGATTATGAGGTCCACGGTTTCATACGCCGGGCCAGCACCTTTAATACCGGCAGGATCGACCACATCTATGCCGATCCACATACCAAGGGAGCAAAACTGTTCCTGCATTATGGTGATCTGTCCGATGCGGGATCACTGACCAATGTCATATATAACATCAAGCCCGATGAGATCTATAATCTTGCTGCCCAGAGCCATGTCCGCGTAAGTTTTGACATGCCCGAGTACACCGGGGACATTACCGCAATGGGTACGACCCGTCTTCTGGAGGCCATTCACCGCAGCGGCATCAAGACCAGATTCTACCAGGCATCGTCGTCGGAGATGTTCGGCGCGGCATCGCCGCCTCAGAACGAAAAGACCATCTTTTATCCGCGCAGCCCCTATGCCGCGGCAAAGGTCTATTCCTACTGGATGACGGTCAATTATCGGGAAGGATACAACCTCTTTGCCTGCAACGGAATCCTGTTTAACCATGAATCTCCCCGCAGAGGCGAAACGTTCGTGACCAGGAAGATCACTCGGGCGGTCGCAGCGATCCTCGCGGGAAAGCAGGACCGTTTGTACCTTGGAAACCTTGATGCAAAGCGGGACTGGGGTTTCGCGCCAGAGTACGTGGAGTGCCAATGGCTGATGCTGCAGCAGGACCAGCCCAAGGACTACGTCATCGGCACCGGAGAAAGCCATACCGTGCGGGAATTCGTTGAAACGGCATTCCGTTACGCTGGCGTTGAGATCGAGTGGAAAGGATCCGGTCAGGCAGAAAAAGGCGTTGTACGATCTGCATCCGGTTCCGGATCTTCCGTGTTAAAAACCGGAAGTATCCTTGTCGAGATCGATCCGCGGTATTTCCGACCTACCGAGGTGGACTTCCTTCTCGCTGACCCGTCCATGGCAAAGAAGGAGCTC
>JAOUEV010000142.1 GCA_029858565.1 Nitrospirota bacterium
CGGCATGGACCACGATCTGATGCTTGCTATCCACCATGGCCACGCCGTTGTACCCCTGGATCACGCCGTGGGAAGTCTTCATTGTGGCGCTTTCGTTATCGGTGATGTTGCTCTTCCGGGGGCCGTTCCTGCTGCTGCCCGGCTTGTCGTCGTTGTCTTTGAGCCAATCCTTGATCTTCTTGACCTTGGTCTTGAGGGTGGCTACGTACTGCTTTTCTTTCTCGGTGATTGCCTTATCAACTTCGGTTTTGTCCCGTTCCTGATGTTTCGCAATGATCTGCTTGATGGCTTTTTCCATCTTTTCTTTCTTATGCTTCAGGTCTTTCTTGGTCCCGCTCCACTCCCTGGAGGCGTTCGAGGGGAGCTTGCACCCGTCCACCGCGAACATCTCTTTCCCGATCAGGCCCATTTCGTCGCAGATCAGGAGTACTTCGAGGAAGAGCTTCATCGTTTCCTGGTCCTGGGAGGAGATGAAGTCGGCTATGGTCGTGAAATGGGGCTTTGTGTCGGCGGACAGGGCCATGAATACGACATTCTCATTGCAGCAATCGGCGATCTTCCGGCTGGAAGTGATGCCCTTGGAGTAGGCGTACAGGACGATCTTGAGCAAAATCCGGGGATCGTAGGCCGGGGCGCCGGTTTCGTCGTTCTTATACCGGAGGTCGAAAGCGGAGAGGTCGATTTCGTTGTCGATCAGATAGTGGAGGGTGTGCTCAAAAGTGCCGGGAATGATCTGTTTGTCGAAGCTGAGGGGGATGAATTTGCCCTGAGAATAGTCGTATTCTTTGTACTTCGCCATACGCCTCCCGCGGGTGAGGGGTTTTGATGGTTCAGAAGTGCGTTTCGATGGCGTCAATATAGCACAAAATGACTTTTTCTACACCTTCAACGCCCGCGTCACGCGCCGCCGTGGGCGCGTCGCTGTTCCGGGTAGGAGCAGCGGTTACCCGCCGCTCCCCCCACAGACCCGGACGTGCCCGATTAAGGCATCCGGTTCGTCAGTCACCACAGGCCTTGGCCTGTGGCTAACCAAACAGGTGACTCCCCGTTTGGCGCATAACTTTTGCTGTCCTTCGGCCCGGTCAGATGTTCATGTGGATGATCCTGGGTCTCGGAAGCGGATACACCTTACGGTAAAATCTTGAGAACTCTTCGCCGCTCACGTAGCCTTTGCTGCATCGTCTTCCCAACCACCGTCGCCAGGCACTTTCCGTATGCTCAAACACAACTTCGAGCATTTTGTAGTTGCCCCGGATTCCGTAGTATTGATAGTAGCCGCGCAGCTTGGAACACAGCGTCTTATGCTGTTCCTTTACAGGCTCGTGAAGGTTCTCTCGACACCATTCGTAGATGGCTTTCATGAATCTTCGGAGTCGTTTACCAATGGTCTTCCGTTTGATAATCCAGTATCCTTGAAGCGATTTGGCCCAGTAATGGGTGAATCCGAGAAAATCGAACGTTCCATTTTCCTTTTCCGTCTTCACTTTCACCGACGGAGGACTGAACCGTACCAGCTTCGTCTTTTCCGGGTGAATGGTTAGATTGAAACGATTGAACCGTTTCGGCAAGACTTCCAGCACGCGGCGGGCATCGGCTTCATGCTCGAACCCGATGATAAAGTCATCAGCGAATCGAATCAGAAAGCTTCTTCCCTTAAGGCGCGGCTGTACGTCCTGTACGAACCACTCATCCAGCACGTAGTGCAGGAATATGTTGGCGAGCATCGGCGATGCGACTCCGCCCTGTGGCGTGCCCTTTTCGGGATAGACCATCTTCCCGCGGTCGAGCACTCCGGCTTTGAGCCATTTGCCGAGGAGCCTCAATATTCCCCCGTCTTTCACTTTCTTCTCAATGAAACCTCTGAGCTTGGCGTGATCGATGGTATCGAAATATCCACTGACATCCGCATCCACTATCCAGTTGATGTTCAGCTTCATGCACCGCTCGCGCAGTTCCCGTATCGCCTGATGCTGACTATGGCCCTTCCTGAAGCCGTGGGAGAACGGTTGGAAGAGCGGCTCGAAGAGGACTGCAAGGATCATGACCGCTGCCCGCTGGACGATCTTGTCCTCGAAGCAGGGTTTCCCAATCGGCCTCTGCTTGCCGTCTTCCTTCTCGATCCACACCCGTTCGACGGGCTGAGCAACGTACCGGTTTGATTTCAACCGGTCGTGCAAGTCGTGGAGGTTTTCGTACAAGGCTTCGGCGTAGTCTCTCGCCGTCACCTTGTCTACCCCGGCCGCACTGTCTTTGCTCGTCCGTTGATACGCCTCAAGGAGAAGCTCTTGGTCGATCAGGTGATACAGGTTGTTGAACATCATCTCCGGATAGTTTCGTGCCTGTTCCGCAATCTTCTGGAGTTTTGGTGATATGATTGGTGAGCCCGGAGTCTCTCTCATAGTTCCTTCCAGAAGACGTTATGCCCGGCCTCTCCTTCCCTTGAGTGGGTCCCTTGGACCTCGGTTCCCCACCTTCCCGGCCCCGGATACTTTCGAGACCATCGGTACTATGATCGGCTAAGACCGCCTGACGCCCGTCTCGCAGCACTCTGCTCGTCGCTGGCGCTGCGATACCATGCTTCGCTCTTGGTTTTGCTCGTCGGCAGCAAGAGCAACCCGCCGACGCCGTGGACTTGTTCAGCCGGTTTCCGCCCGGCTTTTCAGCATGGAAACATCAGGCTCTCTCAAGTTCCCGA
>JAOUEV010000087.1 GCA_029858565.1 Nitrospirota bacterium
ATTAAGAAACCAATTAATTTGATAGAGGTCTGGATTTTTGGCAAACAGCTGTAATATCTCATCCCTATGCGCCAGATTGCCGAGCATCCTGCATATTGAAGCAAGAAGCCAATAGTCTTCATCATAATCAAGGGTTAGACGTAATTTCAATTGGTGGGTTTGCGTTTCGGGAAGTACTACGCTGCGAAGACCCTTGATTTTTTCCACGTAATACCACATCATCTCGGTATCCGCCTCGTCAGACAGGCCTGTGCAGGCCTGCTTTACAACATCAGCGGTAAGGGAGTAACCAACGCTTGCACCGCCGGCCGACGACGACGGTGTCGGGCAGATCATGTCATATTTGCCGTCGGCAAGAAGCTGCATGCTTCGCTTCATTTCGTCGCCATCGAAAAAAGGATCGTCCGCATCAACGGTATGAAAGGCCGAAATCCGAAAGTACGAGGCGCAATCAGACCAGCGCTTGAGTTTGTTGACCATCGATCCTCGAAAGCATCTGACTTTTTCTGACTCTGCTATCTTTTCAAGAATATCGTCCGACGGGTCAGTGCTGGTACAGACGATGGGATCAATGCCGTAATGACGTGCGCGGCGGATCACATGCTCAATCACATTGCAATCGCCAAAAGGAAGAAGACACTTCTTCGGCAGTCGCGACGACGATGTTCTTACCGTGATAAATCCGACCGGCAAATCAGCGGCCATAATCACCATCCTTTACAACACAGTATCTTTATCTTTTCTTTGCCTTTATCGGTGTTGTGGCATGCTTCTTTGTCATACAGCCTTCCGAAAATATTCAGCTTCGACCAGCCCGCACAAAATATGGCCCAACATGATATGGCTTTCCTGAATACGGGCGGTCTCCGCGGAGGGTATGCAGATGCACTCGCATAAATCGCGCAGGCGGCCACCGCTCCGGCCGGTCCAGCCCACGGTCGTAATTCCCATCTCCCGCGCGATTTCCACCGCCGCAAGGATATTTGGGCTGTTGCCGCTGGTGGTGATAGGGATGAAGACGTCCCCGGGTCTTGCGATCGACCGCAGCTCCCGTGCGAATACCTTCTCGTACCCGTAGTCATTCCCTATCGCGCTGATTGCCGAGTTGTTTGTACCTAGCGCAAGCGACGGCAGCGGATCACGGTCGAACATAAACCGAGACGTGAATTCCGCGGAAAGATGCTGGGCATCGGCGAAACTGCCGCCATTGCCGCAGAAAATAATCTTTCCGCCCGATCGCAAGGTCTTCAAGCAGGCTTGGGCCGAGCGTTCGAGCTGCTCAAGAATACTGCCGTCGTTCAATATGCTCTGTTTGACCGCAATCGAAGCTTCAATCTGCTGACGTATCGTATCGATCAGCAGCGTCCCCTGCGTGCCCATGTTCATAGCGTTCCCTCGAGTCTTTCCATCGCGATCCAGAACCCTTCCCCGCCGTTCTTATGCCCCTGCCATATCTCGGGAATGAAGGACGCGTCAGGACACTTGTCCTTGAAGATCTTTCCAAGACGAACAAAGTCGATTTCCCCTTCTCCCACCTGCAACCCCTCTCCATTCAAGCCTTTTGCATCGCCCATATGAATGTGCGCCGTATAGGGGGCTATTTGCTCGGAGAACTCGTAGAAATCGACTCCGTAGTAATTGCATGTAAGCCGGCTGTGCGAAATGTCGTAGCACATGCGGATTCCCAGCTTTTTGCACCATGGAACGATTTCGTCGATCTTTACGAACATATTCTGGTACCGCTGTCCCCCAAAATGCCACGGGAACGGAGCCATGGTTTGCGGGATGAACTCAACGCCGTCCCTGTCGAGTTCGTCGAGACTGCGGGCAAAACGTTCATAATACCCCGGGACCGCGGCGGCAGGCAGCGGTGCATCCATGGTGAAACCGCCGACATTCGCAACGATCGGGGGTCTCTTGGTTTTTGGAAAAAACCGCTTTAGGCCTCGCGTGATGTCTATGACCCGCTGGGTTTCCCGGAGCGATTGTTCGCGATAGGCTTTGTCAGGGGTCGCCAAGTCCATAAGATGGCTGCCGGCAAACAACTCCGGCGCGTGAACAACGAAGTCAAAGGGATATTCTCCCTGAAGAAACTTCGACGGATCGATGTCCATATCGGAGTAGGAAAGATGAAATTCAAAAAGGTCGGGCCGGATCTTATTCCGGTATTCGTCGAAATCGTGATAGCGGACCGGCACGCCCCAGGGGCGTTTGAAGGCGTATGCTCGCGGTTCGATGCGCTTGTCGCTCAGGTCCGAGGGATAGAAGAAATCCTCGGCCGTCATATCCCTTTGCAGCGTGCGGCCCAGGAGCTTTTCATAGTTCTGGGGCGAGAGCCCCTGTCCCGGACTGCGCACGATGACATGTTCTGCCGTAAGGACCGTTCCCTTTCGAAGATCACCTGCCGCGACCAGGCTTTTGCCCAGGTTTTCCCGGTTGATCATCTCGCCCTGCGACAGCCGGCGTTCTGTCCCGTCCCCCATGGCCTGTTCGATCTCGCGGATACCTTCCACGAGCCGCCTGAACTCAATAGGTTCAAGACTTGCCGCATGATCAGGGCCTTCCATGGTCCGGTCGAGCGTAAAGTGCCGTTCGATCATACAGGCCCCAAGCGCTACCGCGGCAAGCGATACCGCTGTCCCCCGCTCATGTCCGGAATAACCGACGAACGGATGAACCTTCTTTAGCTGGTCAAGCCAGCGCAGTTGGATGTCATGCAACGGGGCCGGGTACGTGCTGTTGCAGTGGAGCAGGATGAATTTTGATTTACGTCGATTCAAGAAGTCGACAGAAATACGGACTTCCTCGGTTCTGCTCATGCCCGTCGACAGGATTAGAGGTTTTCCGGTTGCGCTCAGCCGATCGAGCAGCGGAAGATTGGTGAGGTCTGCAGAGGCAACCTTGTACGCGGGAACCGGAAAGGTTTCCAGCACCTCGATACTGCGTTCGTCCCATGGCGTACAGAGGTACAGGATCCCTTTGCGACCGCAGTATTCCGCCAGTTCGCGGTGTTCATCGACCGAGAGCTCGAATCGCCTCAGCAGGTCGAGCACATATTCCGTGCTCAGGTCTTCGCCGCGCTTATGCAGTGAGCGCTGACGATACACCTGGTCCAGATGTCGCATCTGGAATTTTGCGCAATCCGCTCCCGCGGCAGACGCCTGATCGATTAGCTCCCTGGCGCGATCGATGCTGCCATTATGATTGTTCCCTATCTCGGCGATGATAAACACCCTGCCGGACCCTACCTGGTGATTGCCTATGGTAATATTCATGTTTGATCCGCTTCAACATGGTGTTTTCGTTCACGAGCCGACCATGCACGCAGTCCTTCCTGTTCAAAACGGAATGGTCGGACCTTCAGCCCCGCATGGTCCAAGTGGTCGCAGAATTCGTTCTTTCGGAAGGGAGGAACATAGAATATAAAGAAACCGCCGCCGCCCGCGCCGAGCAATTTTCCGCCGACAGCTCCGTTTCGCAGAGCATCTTCGTAGATCTGGTCCAGCCTGCCATTTGAGATCTGGGAGCTGAACTTGCGTTTGAACTGCCACGCTTCATGCAGGGATTGCCCGAACTGCAGGAGCCTGCCCCGAAGCAGATGATTGCGCATGCGATAGGTCAGCTCCACGTTCATCTGAACCTGTTTGCGAATATCCGATTGTTGCATATGCCGCCGCTGATCCTGATGGATATTTCCCGAGTTGTGTGTTGTGCCGGTATCGCAGAGAACAAGGCTCTCCTCGAGTTCAAGCAGTGTATCAGGATGGACCCGGAGCGGGTGCACGATGTTCTGGTCCATCCGGAATTCCATGAAGTTGAATCCGCCGAAGACCGTGGCGTACTGGTCCTGCCAGCCCCCGGCAATGCCGAGATAGAGCCGTTCCGCCTGGAAGGCGAGTTCGGAGAGCTCATGTAAGTCCCATTGATCCCTGCGAAACTGATTGAAACAGCCAAGCACAACGGCAGCCACGACAGCAGAGCCGCCAAGGCCGGAGTTCATGGGGAAATCCGACTGGAGATAAAGCTCAAACCCGAAATCCGGATGCACCGCCTTGAGCAATGCTTGGATGAGCCCATACTGCCCTTTTTGCGTCAACGCGCTGTGCAGGTCGGGAGCCTGCAGGGTTTCCCCGAGGTCACGCGAATGAATAAACACCTGGTTATCGGACCGCATCCGCAGGGTTGCATGGCTGTAGAGCGAAATGGTCGTATTGATGACCGCGCCATCCTCTCCAGCGAAGAAGTGCGTCAGGTCTGATCCCCCGCCGCCGAAACTGATCCGCACCGGCGACCGGGCCCGGGCGTAGATCCGTTCTTCCGCCTGCACCGGAAGTCGATCCCGGCTGACAATGCCGGTCAAGCGCCTCTCGGCATCGAGCAACGGGATCACGCGAATGCTGTGATCGAGTTGTTTGAGGAGGATCTCCCGGGGCGTTGCTTCATCGGCCCAAATAAAGTCAGGATTTGCACAGGTCCCGATCCGATCATCAAGCGATACGCCTTCTACGAGGCGTTGCCGGATATCGCCGTCAGTTGCAAGACCGACCACCGCCCCGGTTTGATCGGTTACGAGGATGATGCCATGCTGGTTTGCACTGATCTGCTTGAGCGCATTCCGTAACGGGGCCTCCTCCGATATGACGAAAAGACTGAGGTTCACAGAGTTTCCTTTTTTTCGGACCGGATCCAATGACAAAAGCGGAAATAGTCTTCCGGTATCCCGATATCAATGAAGGGCGTGTCCAATGAAACGGCATGTAGGCGGCCGCTTGCTGCAAGATGAACGAAGAGGTCTTTTTCCAGTGAGAACGGCCTTCCGTCCCATTGCAGGAAAACATCTGCAGTTAAATGGTATAAACCCGCGTTGATCAAACCGGCCCCTGCGTTTTCATGCTTCTCACGGAATGCGAGCACTGTATCCTGCTCTATGTGAACAGCGCCATAACGGCCGGCATCGTTCATACGAACAGCCGCTAGAGCCGGCGGCTGGGTCATGGAGATCTGTCGAATTCCAGACCCCAGCCAGGTATCAGCATTGACAACCAGGAATGAACCGGCGAGCCCGAGCTTCCTGACGGCAAAGGCGACCGCGCCGCCAGTTCCCATCGGTTCAGGTTCGATCACGGTGTCGATCTTGCAGCCTTTTAACAGACCGGTAACTTGTTCCTCAGCCAGGTACTGTTCGATCTGCTCAGCTTGATGATGCAGCAGGAAACAAAAGTGGCTGATCCCCTGAACTATCCATTGCTCAATCAAATAGTGTAGAAATGGCCGCCCTTCCACCGGTGCGAGAGGTTTGGGTACCTCAGAAACAGCAGAGCGAAGTCTTGTTCCAAATCCTCCTGCGAGCACCAATAGTTCAGGCGTCATGTGGAATTCGCTCTAAAAAGGCGATAAGGGTATCGCATTTCCCAATTGAAGCAAGGGACGCCGAATAAGCGGCATGCAGCGCCTCACTGTCGAGAAACTGCCAGTGCTTGTGACCGCCGGGCTGGTGGCGACTGAGCCAGTAGAGATGATTGGACAGCGGATATCTCTGATGTTGCTGGATCGAGACTATCCGCAGGCCGGCCTGGTCCGCCAGCTGCCGCAGGTTATCCGCGTTAAACAAGAAAAGATGCTTGCTCCAGTAGGTAAAACGCTGGAACGCCTCGTTTTCGTAGAGCGTCAGCAGCGAATCTTCGGCATTGGGCACTTCAAGAATAAGCTTTCCATGATTCTTAAGTCGAGATGCCAGCTCTTTCAGCATGGTGCGGGGATCAGGCAGGTGTTCTATCACATGGAAAGCAGTGATCAAGTCATACCCATCGCCAGCATCTGTGATATTCTCATGCAGAGCGATTGTATTTCCCCAATATGCCCTTACGCGTCGTTCCGGCTCAACTCCGGATACTTCAGCAGCTAACGTCTGAGCCTTGCGCAGGAAGCCTGCCGCACCGCAGCCGAAATCCAGCACTTTGCTATTGACCAGAAATCCCTTGAACATTTCAAAACGGCGGTCATCATCTGCTTCGGCGCCGCGCAGCCATGATTCCATAGACGGGACAGCGTCGCCGTGCATCCCCGATTCTTCATAGTGCCCGTCTGAAATGTGGTTAAGAGAGCTTAGCATCACAAGTCCGCAGTGCTCACACTCAAGGATTTCCAAAGAAGGATCATCACGGACAGCACCGGTGCGGACTTTGAACTCATTATGATTGCAGATATAGCATTTCATGGTGTCATACCCGGGCGATCGAATAGGTAGCGGATCGCAAAGCTCTTATTCCATTTCCATCGCGTGGCTCCCGCGGAGTGCGTGATCATCATAGACCGTGCGTTACCGCCGGATGGCATAGGTTGCCGCTTCAAGGAACGAATCAACAACTGGATAAGTGCCTGACAAATCGTTTTCTGCAAGCATCTTACGGAGGTCATGCAGGGCAGTATCGACACCTATACCGCCGCATCCAAGTTTCTTTGCCGTCAATAGATCGGTAACGTTGTCACCGATGTAGCACAGGTCATTTGCTGCAGCCCCATACTCTGCCATGATCTCCCGTCCGAACTTGGAGGAAGGCTTTCTGTAATCAGCGGGCTGTTCCGGCGATTCTGGTGCCATGCATACTCTTTCAAAGAGATCGCTGCCAAGTCCAATCTGCCTCAGCATCTCCTGATTGCAGCGCTCGGCATCGTGATAGGAAAAATATCCTCTTCCTACTCCCGACTGATTCGTATGCAGGAATAATCTGCATCCCGATTGTTTCAGGATCTGAAGCCCCTCTTTCACGGTCGGTAGTATGCGCACTTTCTCTGGGTCGCAGAGATAGGGAATATGCTCGATCAGTGTGCCGTCCCTGTCAATAATTATATGTTTTGCCATGCTCGATGAATAAATAAATCTTCATTAGTTGACGCGATGAAATATTGCGTCCACCGCGGGATACCAGCGCCGGTCAGTGCAGTAATCCCCGAAGTTTCTTTTCCCACTGAAAGGCATCCCTGACGATCTGGTCAAGAGAATCGAACTGCGGCTGCCACTGGAGCAGGTTCTTGATCTTGTCGGAGCGCGCGATGAGGCTGGGAGGATCTCCCGGACGCCTTTCTGAACTTTCGACGGTAAAGTCCGTTCCTGAAATCCGCCTTACTGATTCAATGACCTGACGGACGCTGCTTCCATGGCCATATCCGACGTTGCAAGTTAAAGAGGCGTTCCTATCTTCGAGATACTTCATTGCAAGAAGATGCGCGCGCGACAGGTCTTCGACATGAATATAGTCCCGGACACCGGTTCCATCCGGCGTCGAATAGTCAGTTCCGTAAATCTGCACTTTGCTCCTCAGCCCCAGCGCGGCTTCGCAGCAAACCTTCAGCAAATGCGTTGCATTGGGGCTGCGCTGTCCGATCCTGGTTTTGGGGTCAGCTCCGGCAACGTTGAAATACCGGAGAATGGCATATTTCAAGCCGTTCGATCTCGCCACATCCATGATGATCTGCTCTGAAAAAAGCTTGGACGATCCATAAGGATTCAGCGGCGCGGTTTCCGAATCTTCAGACACAACTCCCTCCGGCGGGGACGCATATACCGCGGCTGTACTGGAAAAAATTAAATTTTTAACGTTATGGTCTGCGCAGGCCTTGAGGAGATTGATGGTTCCGCAGGTATTGTTCGTGTAATAATTGAGCGGCAGTTTGACGGATTCCGGCGCGATTATCGACGCGGCAAAATGCAGTACTGTTCGTATGGCGTTCTTTTCAAAGACCCTGTTCAATGCGCTGCTGTCATGAATATCTCCCTGAACAAGTTGTTCTCCGTGAAGGAGAGACTCTCGAAAGCCTGTCGATAAGTTGTCGAATACGATGACCGAATGTCCAGATTCAGAAAGCATTCTTGTCACATGACTGCCTATATAACCAGCCCCACCCACGACAAGTACGGGCATATTTATCATTCTTCAGGATCCCTCTTCTTCAATAATGATCGGTATATCCTTGATTTTTCCTCTATCGCAGCAAGATCGAGCTTTGCCGTAATCAAAAATATTTTTACATAGCTCCGCCCTCTCAGTCACATCAGCCTCGGGCTGACATGAATGACAGGGCTGCACGATCTAGAATCCCGATACCCGCGTGAAGAACATGCCGGTATTGGTCAGTTTCGTCGCTAACGATCCACTTCCGGGAGCATGCAATTGCTACAGCCCCACGAATATCATGCTTCTTCCACTTCAGATGCGTCGATCGTGACAGACGTGCTTTGCCGAATTATATCGATGGACAGCACAAATAGGCTCTGGTCTGTCTTCTTGATCAGGATCCCTTCTACTCCCGAGAGCGGACCACGCTTGATCCTGACGCGCTGTCCTTCGTGAAGATAGGGATATGGATCGAGGGGAAGCTCTGACTCAATAATCCGCTTAAGAGCATCGATCTGTTCATCCGGTACCGTCTCCGGTTCCCCGGGCACGGTGCCGAGCAGACGCACGACTCCTTTTGTTTTGAGTACTGCAAGCCGGGAGGTATGATCTTGTTCCAGGTGAACGAATAGGTAGCCGGGAAAGAGCGGAAAGCGTACGCGCTTATTTCTATCCTTCCATTTACGGGTCACGACGACAGAAGGGAGAAGGAATTCGATCCCCGCTCCTGTGAGATGATCGGCAACTAAGAATTCGTGTCTTGCCTTAGTATGTACGGCATACCAGCTTGCTGTTGTCTTCAACCTTGGCTTTACCAGTTCTTTATAACGTTTTTCTCCCATCTATCGAAGGGATATCCTACTCAAAAATTGTTGACAGGTCAAGTAAATATTCACCTTAACCCATTGTAAGTTCGGCATTTTTATTGCCATTAACTGGATGTATATAACTATTCGATTTCTTAGAATTTTATGCATTTAGTCTCTTCTTGCCAATTTCGTGTATGCTCACTGTTCATGTGTTCATTACCGCAGAACAGATCTCGCAAGTCTATCCCATACCTTTTGACCAAATCCAATATTTTCCAGAACAGACACACCGGACATTCTCGCTATGACCGACGGGCTTGTGTGCTCTGCTAGGCCGTGTTGGTTTCCAGAGCTATCATTGATGGATATACCCAGGATAGGAACAGATCTTTGGCGAAGTGCTTCCACAGTCAGCAGTGTGTGATTGATGGTACCAAGGTTCGGTCTTGCAACTATGAGGACTGGCAGGCCGATAGTAACGGCCAGGTCCAGGAATGTCAGGCGACGGGTAAGCGGGACCATGATGCCGCCGGCGCCTTCCACGAGCATGAAGTCATGGTTGGTCGCCAGGGTCTGGAAGGATCGTAAAATAACATTCAGATCAATACGTTTTCTTTCAAGGCGCGCTGCTACCGCTGGCGCCAGTGGCTCCCTGAAACGATAAGGATTTATGAGGTCCAGGTGATCCGCAGCGTCGGCAGCCTTTGCCAGTGAAATTGCGTCAGCAGGAATCAGGGAACCTCTCCTGCTCCGGCACCCGCTCTCAGCAGGTTTCATGACGCCTACATCAACACCAATCCTCCGCAGTTCCGATGCAACACCGCAGGCCACATAGGTCTTGCCTACTCCGGTATCTGTGCCGGTTATGAATATGCCTTTATGTTTTATCATGAACTGAAACCTAGATAATCCTGCTGTCCAGATTGAACACCTGTCCGGAGACATTCTTCATGGTTGTGAGATGATGAACGAATTCCGCGATCTCCTGCGGGTCGTTCGGTCTTCCCAGTGAATTGTCAGCAAGAATCTTTTCGTGCCTTTCGCCGGACAGGTCCCTTGCCATCTCGGTTGGAACATATCCCGGCAGCACCGTGTTCACCTTGATATTGAACCTGCCCAGTTCCTTTGCCGCTGTTTTTGTGAGGCCAACAAGACCCGCTTTGGAGGCAGCATAGTTGGCTTGACCTTCCCTGCCCCGAATGCCGGATATTGATGCCAGGGAAATGATGTGTCCTGAACGCTGTTTCATCATGACCCGCGACACGGACCTGATGCAGTGAAAAGGTCCTGACAGGTTCGCACGAATCACGTCATCCCAGTCCTGCTCCGTCATGCGAAGCGTAAGTCCATCGCGAGTGATGCCCGCATTGTTCACGAGTACATCAATAGCGCCCCATCGACTCATCGTCTCATCGACCATGGATCCGACCTCAGTCCCGTTACCGACGTCAGCGCGGAACGCAAACGCATCGCCACCCTGCTCCTGGATATCCTTCACAACGGCAAGGGATTCCGCTTCCCGGGTGCGGTAATTTACCACTACCCTGCTCTTTCGGGAACCGAATGCGAGGGCAATAGCGCGCCCGATCCCGCGAGATGCTCCTGTTACGATGACTACGGCTGATCTATGGCTGGTCATGATCAAACAGCCCTTCGGATCTTAGTTTGCCGAACGCAGAAATAGCCTGATCGATGTCATCATCGCTATGGTCGGCCATTACCGTGGCACGGATACGTGATGCACCAACAGGTACTGTTGGCGGTCTGATGGCAGTCGCAAACACTCCCTCTTCCTGGAGCCGGGAAGCCGCTATTACGGTCTTATCCGCTTGTCCAACAGCGATCGGCAGGATGGGAGTTTCGGAACTTCCCGTGCTGATACCTATCGCAGCCAGTCCCAAAACAAGGCGCTCACGGTTCTTCCAGAGACGGTCCTTTCTCCACCTTTCCAGATCAAGGATGTCTAACGCGGTAATGGCCGCTGCGCATGCTGACGGCGGAAGCGCCGTGCTGAACATAAAGCTTCTTGCCGTGCTTGTCAGATATCTCACGAGAGAGCGGTTACCTGTCACATAAGCTCCCATGGAACCAAGAGCTTTTCCCAAGGTGCCCATCATCACCGGGACCCTGTTCTGGAGACCGAAATGCTCAGCAGTTCCTCGTCCCTGTTCTCCTAATACGCCGGTACCATGGGCATCGTCCACCATAAGGATCGCACTGTATTTATCAGAAAGCGCGACAAGATCAGGAAGTGGCGCAAGATCACCGTCCATGCTAAAGACCCCGTCAGTGACGATAAGTTTACGACGGAAGGCGTGCGCATCACGAAGGAGAGTCTCGAGATGGTCCATGTCCCGATGGCGGTAAATGTATGTATTGGCCTTGCTGAGGCGGCATCCATCGATGATGCTGCCATGGTTCAGGCTGTCGCTGAATATGGCATCGCCATCACCTGCAAGGACCGGGATCACGCCGGTATTGGCCGCATAACCGCTGTTGAACAGGATCGCTGATTCTGTGCCTTTGAAACGTGCGATCTTGTGTTCCAACTCCTCGTGCAGGGCGGTATTGCCTGAAACAAGCCTT
>JAOUEV010000088.1 GCA_029858565.1 Nitrospirota bacterium
GTATCATGAGCGCATCCCGCGTTCTCGCGCGGACGTACTGGGCGATAGGACAGGGCCTCAGCTGAAAAAACCGCTGTTTGTCCTCATGGCGAAGCATGATCCGATTCCTATCGCTGTGCTTGGGCCTGATTTCCTCCTTGTATACCATCACGTTCTGTTATACAATAAACCCCGCAACGCGCAGATCATCCCCTGTCGCGCAGACCGGCGGCAGGGGTTATCAAATAATCGTTCCCAAGGAGCCCAAGCATGCCGTCACAATTGATCGTGAACGCAGGAAGAGAGGAGACCCGGATCGCCCTGCTGGAGAACAATGTCGTCACCGACATTTTCATCGACCGGAAAAAGGACCGGGGGATCGCGGGAAACATCTATAAAGGAAGGATCATGAAGGTTCTGCCGGGGATGCAGGCGGCCTTCGTGGACATCGGGCTCGAGAAATCCGCGTTCCTCTATGTGGGCGATGTGTTCGACAGCGCCTCGGAATACGCGCCCATGATGGAGGACGAGGGGATCGAGATGGAGGCGGAGACAAAGCGCAAGCGGTCCCATGCCGTCCAGATCGAGGACCTGCTGCAGGAGGGACAGGACATCGTCGTGCAGGTCTCCAAGGAGCCGATCAGCACCAAGGGCGCCCGCGTCACGACCTATATCAGCATTCCCGGACGGTATCTGGTCGTCATGCCCGGAGTGAACCACATCGGCGTGTCACGGCGCGTGGAGAACGGCGAAGAGCGAAAGCGTCTGCGCGAGATCGTCCAGGCGGTCAGAAAACCGAACATGGGGTACATCATCCGGACGGCAAGCGAAGGCAAGAGCGAGGACGAGATCAGGTCGGACATTGAGTTCCTGGGCAGGCTCTGGGAGAACATCCAGCGGAAGCGCGAAAAGGTATCTTCCCCCGCCCTGCTGCACAACGAGCTCGATCTCGTGTTTCGCGTCATCCGGGACGCCTTTACCTCGGACGTGGACCGCATGGTCATTGATTCCGAGGAGGAGTACCAGCGCGCCCGCGAGTACGTGGAGTCCTACATCCCGTCCCTTGCCCGCCGCGTGAAGCATTACGACGACGATGATCCGATCTTCGAGCACTACGGCGTCGAGATCGAGATCTCCCGCGCCCTGGGCAGGAAGGTCTGGCTCAAATCAGGCGGCTATATCATCATCGACCAGACCGAAGCGCTCACCACCATTGATGTGAACACAGGCAGGTATGTTGGCAAACGCTCGCTCGAAGACACGATCCTGAAGACGAACCTCGAGGCCGTGCGCGAGATCGCCTACCAGCTCCGTCTCAGGAACATCGGCGGGATCATCATCCTCGACTTCATCGATATGGAGCGCGAGGACAACCGCCGGAAGGTCCACCACGCGCTGCAGGAGGCCCTGTCCCACGACCGGGCCAAGACGACCATTTCCCACATCTCACCGCTCGGCCTGATCGAGATGACGCGCAAGCGTGTGCGTGACAGCCTCGGCCGCGCGCTCTGCGATACCTGTCCCTACTGCGACGGCAGGGGGTTCATCAAGTCCTGCCGCACGGTTTGCTATGAGGTTTTCCGGGAGCTGCAGAAGTCCTTCGGCGCCGCGGAAGAGAAGAAGGCTTTAGTGACGGTCCATCCCGCGGTCGCGGACATGCTCTATGACGAGGAGCGGCAGGGCGTTGAGGAGCTGGAGCGGGAGTTCGGCAAGAAGATCGTGATCAAGGCGGACCCGAACATGCACCAGGAGCAGTTCGAGGTGGTCATGGTGTAGCGAGAGCAACGTAGCCGGGGACCGGCCGCGAGCAGCCGATCAAGCGCCGGTCCTTGCATTTCTTGGCGTCGAGCAGTGCGGTATCCGCGGCAAGGATCAGGGAATGGGAAGCGGTCCCGTCAACGGGATAGGCTGCGATCCCGATCGTGACCGTAAGATGGAACCGGTCCCGGGCGATGCGGGAGAATGAATCCTCGATCTCCCTCTTGATCCGCCTTGAGAAGAGATTATACGCCTTTTCCAGCCGGGTCTCCGGCAGTATGATGACCATCTCATCCCCGCCGTAGCGGGTTTGTTTCGGGATAGTAGAGGGCGATACTTCCTGCGCGGGTGCCGGTGACCGCTAGGGATTTGCGGAGTACCGAAGAGAGGGTCTTGTCGAGGTCCAGCTCGGAAATGACGGTCCGCGCCATTCCCAGGATGTTGTCCAGCCGGTTATGATCCTTCAGTACTCCCACGGCTATTCCTTGTCCTGCAACGGACGCATCCGTTCACCCCGATGCACGATCGTTGAAACCTATCACAGAACAAGCAGGTTGTCAATCAGCCGCGTCGTCCCCAGGCGAACTGCAATAAGAAGCACTATTCTACCTGACAGCGCTTCAAGCGGCCGGAGCGTGTCAGGATCTGCAACTTCGGCATAATCAATCTCGATCCCCTGTTCGGTCAGCAGCGTCTCCCGCATTTTCTGCCGCACTTGTTCCGGCTCCCGGACGCCGGCACGTATCAATTCCTCGCCTGCTTTGAGCGCCCGGAACAGCACCGCGGCCCTCCTGCGCTCATTCGCGTCCAGATAGCTGTTTCGCGAGCTCATGGCAAGCCCGTCCGCCTCGCGCACCGTGGGCAGCACGATCACCTCGACGTCCTGGTCCAATCCCCTGGTCATCCGCCTGATCACCGCGCACTGCTGAAAATCCTTCTGCCCGAAATAGGCGCGATGCGGCTTCACCATGTTGAAGAGCTTCGTCACCACCGTGGCGACCCCCCGGAAGTGTCCCGGCCGGATCGCGCCTTCCAGAACATCGGTGATCCCTTCGATGGACACGAAGACCGAAGGAGGTTCGGGATACATTTCCGCTGCTGTCGGCAGGAAAAGATGGTCCACGCCTGCTGATGCGCACTTGGCCCGGTCGCCCTCCTCGTCGCGGGGATAGCGCGACAGGTCTTCCTGCGGACCGAACTGGGTGGGGTTCACAAAGATGCTCGCGACAACCACATCGTTCTCCTTCTTGGCCTGACGCATGAGCGACAGGTGCCCCTCGTGCAGAAACCCCATGGTAGGCACAAAACCGATGGTCTTTCCCGATTTGCGGAAGGATTCGGCAAAGGACTGCATTTCACGTATGTTGTTAATGACTTTCATTGAAATAACCTGAAACCACCCGCACCGGTTCAATGCCGTGATCAAGAAGCCACTGAATCGCTTCGTCCCGCATCCAATCATCCTTGAACTTGTACCAACGCTCCAGTTCGCCGGGATGTTGGTCCAGGACGTTTTTGAATCTTCGGAACGCGCCCTTGCCGTCAAGAGCGATTGATAGCTTTTCCTTGAGACTGGTGTTCGTGACGGTCCCCGTGAATGAAACCATGATCTCGTATCCCTCACGGGATTCGCGCTTCAGGATCGGCAAATAGCGGTTTTGATCATCGCTCAGTATTCTATCCGCTGTTGCCTCGAGTTCCTCGTCCCACTCGACCAGCGCCGATTCGGTTTCCCCGTCCTCCACGGCGCGCATGATGTCGTCGGGCATGTCGATGACCTCGCCGGTCTCCGTGTCGAGATACCCGCTCCGCTCCATGTTGTCGCCCAGTTCCATGGCGAAACGGAAACTCCAGGTTGTCCTCCAGATAACAATACCAGCCCAAGGCCTGTTCCCAGACATGACAGGCGTCTACGACAATATCATCGTTGATGCGCTTTTCACGCGCCGGTTCTTTCGATTCTCTCTTTCTCGCCGAAAGTTATCGACCCATCACCCGCCCTCTTTCGGCTTCAGAAAATGCGTGGCATAGGCTTCTTCAATGTTCGGATCTCCATGCTTCGAAAAGCGGAGCTGCGTTTTCGACCCCTTGCCCCAGGACTGGTAGACTGTTTTACTCGGCCGCAAGTCGCGGGTCCGCGCGTATCTTTGGAATTCCCGAAGCACATGACCGATCTTCGACAAGTTGACGGCAATACGTTCCTCCAGGCTGCGCACACGGCCGAAGCGCCAGGCGTCATGATCGGTCTTCGTCAGTTTTCCCATGCGCATAAGAACGTCAACAAAACTGATAAAGCCTTTCTCCTCCGGCATCATCGCAGAGGTTTCCTGCATCTGCTCGACCAGCGACTCGCGACTCGTTCTCCGCGCGAGAAGAGTGCTTTCGCTCATTACCGCAGCCCCGCCTCTCGTGCCATGGACTTCGGGATGACCATGCCGTTCGGCAGTTTGACGAAGGTGAGCGCATCGGCGATGTCCGGACTGCACAGACCCTCCTGCCCCATGCGTATGCGGCACGCCTTTTCAATGTCCGCGGCACGCGCCGACACGGTCGTCTTTTTCGTCCCGAAGAAAGCGCAAATAACGTCCGCGGTCAAATAGTTCGGGCTCTTGGAGTCGAAAAGAAAATTCAGCCGGGCGATCACATACACCACCGCCGCTGCCCACACCTCTTTCGCTCCGCCCGTGATGATGTATTTCCGCTTCCGGCCGATCTGTTCCCAGAGTTCCCGCGCATAGCCGCCAAGCTCCGGTGTGAGATGGGCCTGGGTAAAAGCATCAAGAAGAGCGCCGACTTCCTCGATCCGCGCCTGCTTCCTTGCTTCGACACTCTTGACCTGTTTCACCGGAGTGCCTCGCTGTCCAGCCGGCCGCTGCGATCGATGCCGTTCATCCGGAACCATCTGCGGCAGCAAAGGATTTACCTGAAACCTTCCTTTTTCGAGCAGTTCTTTATACGATTCATTGAGGTTCTTCCTGATATTCGGACCGAGGCGGGCCAGTGTTGCGACCAATCCGTCGCAGACATAGTGATCATCAAAGGTGAATACTCCCGCCTCCAGAACCGCTCCCGGCCCCCCGGTGATCATACTGAGTTCGTCCATCAGGCCGAGCACGCCGTAGCCGCACCCGCCGCCATCCTTGAGAAAAATCGAATAGTTCTTCAAATCGCGCACATACACCCATCTGGAATATTCGAGGTTTCTGATCGCGAGCAGGATCTTCCGGTCGATCGGCTCCGTGCCGTCCTCCAGCTTTCTCATATATTCATCCAGCAAGCCCCGGTTTGCTATGAATCGCTTCCTTGCTGAATGCAGTTTATCAATCGTTCGCTTCTGTTCCTCGTCCGCGCTTTCCGGCTGATAAATCGACAGCAAAAAGCGTTTATACTCGTTGATAAACCGATTTGCGATATCCGGATCAATTACCATTTCCGTGTTTCCTTTTGAGAAATTCCCCGAACAGTTCACAGGTCCGCTCGAACGCCCGTGCTTCCTTTTCCGTCATCTGGTCGTACCCGTCCGGCAGGAGGCCGCCTTTGGGATAGGCGCTGGGCCAATTGGCCCAGAGTTCGGAGTGAGGAGAAAAGGTCTCAATATGCTGGGCCGGGAATGCGGTGACGTGCGACAGGGGCCGCTTACCCACCCAGGTGAGCATGGGGCGGCCTTTAGCAGCAGTGATCTTCACCTCTGTCTTTTTTTGAGGCGCGGATTCGGCGGACACAACGGAATGCTTCGGCTTCTTGACCGGTTTCTCTTTCTTCTTCGCGTTGCTCACCTTTCGCTCCTTTGACAAGCTGCTCATTACCCTCTCTTTTACCCTCTTTTAAGGGTATTACCTCTTTTTCCACGCAGCGCCTGGGCCTCGCCCAAGGCATTCAACCGTCCCCTTTTTCTGCAAATCCCGAAGCACTCGCCGGACCATATCGCGGCTCACTCCCGGGCAGGCTTTCTCCAAGTCAGCCAGCGTGAAGTCTCCGGAAAAACCATTGATCGCCGACTCGACAAGCTCCGTCTTTGCTCCTCGCGCCGTCCTGACCTGCCCCACCCGCTCCTCAAATTCCGCGTATGCAGTCTTGAGCGTATACAGGACATAGTTGATATACGGCCAGGGATTGTGCTTGCCTTCATGCCAGCCCAGGGAGCTTTGTTCCAGTGTCTCATAGTAGCGGTCCTTGCTCTGCTCGATGATGCGCTCAAGGCTGATGTAGCGGCCGACCTCGAAGCCCAGGTGATAGCACTGGAGCAAAAGGAGCAGCCGAGACACCCGGCCGTTGCCGTCTCGGAACGGATGAATGCACAGAAGGTCCAGATTGAAGGCCGCCATGGCAATGAGCGGATGCACAGTGCGTTCGCGCAGGCTTTCTTCCCAGAGAGCGATCAGTTCCTTGACTGCGGCGGGTGTATTTACCGCCGTTACGGTCTTGAAGCGAACCCGCTCGCGGCCATCCGGATATTTCTCGATGATGTCGCCGTCCTTGTTCTTGAAGTTCCCGGCGTCCCATATCTCGCCACGGGTCAGCGCATGCAATTTCTTTATCGTATCCTCCGAGACGGAAAGCTTGCTTCCTTGTTCGTGGACCAGCTTGAGCGCGGTTCGATAGCCGCGCACTTCCTCCTCGTCGCGGTCACGGAGATGCGCCCTGCCGAGTACGACAGCTCTGATCCTGTCCGGATCGACCTCTACCCCCTCGATCCTGTTCGACGACACGGCGCTTTCAATGACGGCGTGTTCCTTGAGCGCCTTGAGACGCTGCGGCGCCTGGCGGGTGAACAGCTCCTGCTTGCCTCGCGCCTCGCCCAGATCGGCAAGATACCACGACGCGATTGCCGGCATTGTCTCCATCTTCGGCGCGAACTGTTTAAGAGTCATCATTGTCTGATATTCCAATTTGCATCCGGAAACATTGCTTGTTCGATCGCATCTTTAACTCTCTCTGTGCGGTCGCAATTTGCAACAACCCGCCTACTCATCGATCAGCCGCATCACTTTCTGTACCTGGTCCGCGCTCACCGTATCCGTGCTCGTAAAGATCATCTGGTATTTAAGCCGCTCGGGATTCAGCTCTTCCCATTTCCTGAGCGCCAGAGCCTTCCGGCCCTTCTCGCGTCCACCGGATGACTGCGCTCGCGTTCGCTCTTGATCTCCATGGTATAGACCTTGCCGGAGCCTCGCTTCCCGCCTTTTTTCGGCTTTTTCCGGATCACGAAGTCCGGCGTATAGCGCCGCCACTTTCCTTTGTCGTCCTTGTACTCAATGAAGAAATCGGTCTTGGCGGGATCGGTCAAAGCGCCGGTGAAGTAGATGTCCTCAACCTCGTCGGGATTCACATTCAGTTGCGCCAGCATCTGTTCAAAGAAATGCTTCTCCGGGTTCGAGTCGAAGTTATAAGGATCATAGCGGAAACCGAACGATCCGGCCTTTTCTTTCCACGCTGAAAAATGCGCGAGGAGGTGCTCCCGGTCTTTCGGATAGATAATGTCTGCGGTAGAGACCTCGGTCCCTTCTGTAGTTGTTTCTTTGTTGAATCCCTCGGGCTTGACCAGCGCCAGGGCAACATCGACCTTCTCTTCCCGTATCTCGTAAAACCGCGTCTGCTCTTCGACCTGACGGGAGAGGTCGGTGACATGCGAGGCCGGAATATCTTCATTAGCGTACAACCGCTTCAACTCGTCATAGACAGCCCGCAGGTCGAGCCTGTAGGAGCGGCTTAGCTCTGTCGCTGCGGTATACGGATCGAGGCTGGTATCAGAGGATGTGATCGTCACCGTCTCGCCTATCTGCTGAAGAACGCCAAAAGTCGAAAGTTGCTCCCCCACGGTATAAACTTTTTTCCTGAGGCTGCCGGCGTCCCCGTCCTTGGGCCGTTCCAACCTGATCGGCTTTGTCTCTCCCTCTTTCCTCGCCACCGTCCTGATCGTTTGCGTGACAACGAGCGGCGGCAGATCGAGCTTGCGCAAAACAATTCGGGCTGCGGCGCTTTCATGCCCCGCGTGGTTCAGGTCGGCAATTGTCTCGCCGTAGGTTTCCTGGAGCTGTTTATCGAGGATCGTGAAATTGTCCGTTGAAAGATAGACCCGCGCCTTTGCTTCATTGCCCGGCACCTGGCGAAGACACCGTGTCGCGGCCTGGAGCACGAAGTTGTTCGAGGTCTTGAGCTTCCTGGCGAGCGCGCAGGCGAAGAGACTCGGGCAGTTCCAGCCTTCCGTGCCCTTATTTACGAGCAGGATCACGCGATGCGGCGCGGTATTCGTCACCACGACATTGAACGACGAGCCGCGAATGACCGGCACGTCCTTTTCCCCATCGCGGGTGAACGTCAGCTTGACCGACGCCGCAAAAGCCTTATACATGCGCGGCGGCAGCAGCTCCGATTGTTTGGGGTAGCTGTTTCGATAAAGATCGAAAATGTGCGGTGTTTTTTCGATCAGGCGGAGATACCAATAGGTTTCGAGCGCCCGGAGCTGGGGACGGCGCAGAAAGCGCAGGTTCCCGGTCTCCGTCTCCTTCGCCCACTCCAGCACTTCGGCGATGGCGGAGTACTCGTTACATGCGAAATCAGACGCCCGCCATGAGTCCACGCGTGCCGCTATGTGCTGATGAAGATGACTCATAAGAATAGCTGAGTATAGTTGATTCCGACGTTAAAAAACAAGGGAAAGCTGCCGCTTTCAGAAGACGGTCCCCCTCATCCCCGCGACTTGGGCACATAGTACAAGGTGCCTTCGCGCATGCTCATGATCTGGCGTATCAGGTCGTCCAGGTCGGTCGGATTATGTACAAAATCGATATCAGAAGTGTTGATGACCAGGAGCGGCGTCTCGCTGTACCGGAAGAAAAAGTGATTGTATGCCTCGTTCACGGCCTCAACGTACTCGCGGCTCACATTCTTCTCAAAGGACCGTGCGCGCTGCTTGATGCGCCGGAGGATCGTCTCCGTATCCGCCTGCAGAAAGATCACGAGATCCGGCCGCACGACCTTCGGCTCGATCATACGGTAGATCTGCTCGTACAGCGCAAGTTCGTGGTCGTTCAGGTTGAGGTACGCGAAAATGCGGTCCTTGGCAAAAAGGTAGTCACTGATCGTGACCTGGTTGAAGAGATCGTGCTGGGAGAACTCCTCCTGCTGGCTGAACCGGTTCATCAGGAAGAAGATCTGCGTCTGGAAGCGGAACCTCGCGGGATCCTGGTAAAAATCAGTGAGAAAGGGATTTTCCTCTGCGCGTTCGAACACAAGGCGGGCATTCAGCTCGGGAGCCAGGAGCGTGGTCAGGCTGGTCTTGCCCACGCCGATAGGTCCTTCGACCACGATGTACCGCGCGTTGCGTGAGGCTGGTTTCTGATTCATGGCATCCCGCTCTTCTTTTCACAGCGCAGCACCGTATGACCGTCGGCCACCCCGGCCAGGAGCGCTGCTGCGGTCCTGCCGAGCACCGGGTGCACCGCGTCCGGCGCGATCTCAACGAGCGGCGCAAGCACGAATTTTCGCTCAGCCATCCGGGGATGAGGAATGATCAGGTCAGCCTCTCGGACCACCACGCTCCCGTAGAGCAGGATATCGAGGTCCATGGTCCGGGGACCCCAGCGGACCGTGCGCACTCTGCCCATCTCGTCTTCCACTGAACGGCACAGAAGGAGAAGTTCCTGCGGACCCAGATCGGTCTCGACCGAGGCTACCGCGTTGATGAAGTCGTCCTGGTCATCGTACCCAACCGGCTCGGTGTAGAACAACGAGGACAGCCGAAGGACCCGGACCGTCCTGCCCAGAAGTTCTACCGCCTTCAGGCAGTTGGCCTCCCGGTCGCCCATGTTCGAGCCGACCCCGATGTACGCGACAATGGACATAGAGACAGGATGATGAAAAAAAGGATCAGGAAAAGCAGGATTAAGGATTAGAGGATTAAGCGCTGCAACCTGTAATCTTTCTGATCCCGATTTGCCTAATCCTGCAATCCTCTATCTTAAAATTCAAACTTCAGCCCAGCCATCCGCTTTTTAAACTCGGCGAGCACGCGCTTTTCATCAGCCTTGCCCTTTGCCTCGAAGGTCGCGGAGAACCGGATGTACGGCCCGGCATCGTCCCAGGGAACCGTGCTGATCAGCTTCTCGGTGATCAGGAACTCGGAGAACTCCTCGGCAGTAGCGAACCGCCGTCCGCCCTTGACACCCTTCGGCATTCTGACATAGAGATAGAAGGTCCCTGCGGGCATCTTTGCCTTGAATCCCATGCCGCGCAGCGTCGCGACAAGCGACTTCAGCCGGCGCTCGTACTTTGCCCCGATCCTAGCCGTGATCTCCGGGTGGTCCAGCGCGTAGATACCCGCTTTCTGGATGGCCTTGAACTGGCCTGAGTCGTAATTGTCCTTCACCATGCCGTATCCCGCGACGATCCGCGCATTGCCCGCGACAAAAGCGAGCCGCCATCCGGTCATGTTATAGGCCTTGGAGAGCGAGTGGATCTCCACACCCACGTCCTTTGCGCCTGGCACGGACAGGAAGGACAGCGGCTTGGTCCCGTACATGAGCGCAGCATAGGCCGCGTCATGGACCACGATGATGTCGTTCTCTTTCGCGAACTGCACGACCTTCTGGAAGAACGCCCGGGTAGCTCCGGCACCTGTCGGGTTGTTCGGGTAGTTGAGGTAGAGCAGCTTCGCCTTCTTCCGGATATCCGCCGGAATGGCGTTCAGGTCGGGAAGGTACCCGTTCTCTTCCGTGAGCGGAAGGATATGCACCGAACCGCCGTACCAGCGCGTATGGGTTGCCATGACCGGATATCCGGGAGCGGTCATCAGGGTGATGTCCCCGGGATTAATGAACACCGCGGGAAACATGGCGAGCACCGGTTTGCTGCCGATGCCGTGCAGCACTTCGGTCTGCGCGTCGAGCCCTTTCACGCCATAGACCTTCGCCATGTACCGGACCGCCGCGTCCTTGAATTCCTGGATGCCGTTGTCCGCGTAGCCGCGGTTCTCAGGCTTCTCGGACTCCTTCTGGAGCTTCCTGACCACTCCGGGGAATGCCATCTCATCCGGCTCGCCTACGCCCAGATCGATCAGTTCGACACCGGGATTGGCCGCCATGGCGGCGCGCTTGGCGCGCTTGATCTTCTCGAACTTGTAGATCTTCGTGTCCTTGCCGAACATCGAACCGCCGATGCGCTCGGCAAAAAGATTTTGAATGTAGGTCTCCTCTGACAATGCTTACCTCCTCAACGGACAATACGTGTATCGTAATATGTTTGACGTGCGGCAGTAAAGAATCGTGACCTGCTGTTATTCCGCAATCCGAGATCCGCAATCCGCAATGACGTTGTTTTTCAAGCTTCCGATCCCCTCGATCCT
>JAOUEV010000089.1 GCA_029858565.1 Nitrospirota bacterium
GGCAGATACTTCGGCAGGGTGAACTCGATGGCGTCCTTCTCGTTGACCAGCAGGTTGATCTCGTCGACCTTGCGGGTGAACGTCGCCAGCAGCACGCCGTCGGTCGTCCCGACAGTGAGCAGCAGGGCCTTCTCCTTTTTCTGCTTTGCCTCGACAATCCCCTTGACCACGACGGTCTTGCCCGCGATCCATTCAGGAAGGTAGGGGCGCAGGTATCCGGGAACAAAGACCGTGCCGAGGATGCCTGCGACGATGCCGATGAGCAGTGCTGCGATGAGTGATCTGTTCAATGGTTGATCCTTTCAAAGCAAGCAGGAAGTAAGCGTGAGAAAATATTATGTCTCCTGTTCCACGTTCCGGGAACATGCCGTTCCCCGCCTCAACGCCTTCACCCCCGCTACCAATCCTGCTCCTTTGCCAGGGACACGCTGTAATCGTCGTTCACCACGAAATCGATCTCGCGCGGATCCCGCGCATCCCGCGGGTCGAACTTTGCCAGGAAGCCGTCGGCCCCGGGCGACCCGTCGGGCGGGAAGAACGCGTCCAGCAGTTTGATCTGCGGCGTTGTGTCGGCATCGCCGGAAAGCATGATCTGGAGATAGACGGGATCGTACCTCAGCAGTTTTCGGAACTCGATCGTGTAGAGCGAATACTTGTGGACCTCGGTTACCCGGTTGACCGTCCGATCGTTCATCTCCCCGTCTCGCGATCTCGAGTGGCTCTGGACGTGGCGTACGCGGTTCACCACCCTGCCCTTGATCGTTTTGCCCGGCGCCGCTACGGACATCAGCTCGCTCCGGAAACCCTCCCGCAGTTCCGCGAACTTTTCGTCGTACCCGGTCCTGATGCGGTTCGCCAGGTACCCGCTGACGATCACGACGAGCACCATGACCACGGCAACTGCGGTCACAACCGCGGGCAGGGAATAGCCTGTCCAGGCTGTGCAGTTCTCCGATATGGCCTGGACGGTCAGGCGCGCAGGCGGGCGCTGCTTCTGGAGGTGCTCGCCCACCATCTTGAACGTGATCAGGTAGAGCATGCCGAAGGAAAAGGCGGTCACGATGAGCAGGATCGACGTCATTCGGTAGCTCTGCACCTGCAGGCTCTGATAGGTCCCGGTCAGGTACGGCCGGAAGTAGACCACGGTCTCGAAGGTGTCCTTGAACGAGCTTGCCGCCCGCGGCGGCAGATTCATCGCGACGGCTCCATATTCCCTGTGCTGCGGCTCATAGAACATGGCCTGCTGGTCGTTCACCGGATAGCCCAGCATGGCGCCTTCGTGGGTCATGGTCATGGTGATTGCGGTGAAAGGCGTCTGCAGCAGGGCCAGGAGCGGGACGAACCCGATCAGGAAGAGAAAGGCCCAGGCGGAGGGCCAGATGAATTCCTTCTGCCTGATCTGCGAGAACAGGACCTGCTGCACATCGAGTCCGAACAAGCGGGAGAAGACGCGCAGGACCAGATAGGCGGTTGCGACCATCACCAGGAAGACGACCAGCGCTTGCAGGCATCTCATGAGCGCTCCTTTCGACAGGCAAGATGCGAATTGTTTGAATGCAGATCAAAAGCCGTGTTCAATTCGCATGAAGCACCTTCTGGGTTAAAGATTGGCGTCTTTTCCCCAGAGTATATCAGAGCTCAACCGTTCTGGTATGCGCTGGAGGTGCCCTTTATATGACTATCAGGTCTACTTTCCTATCATTTCGTTTCTTTCGCGTTCACGATCCTGCTGATGGATGTGAAAAACAGCCCTAAATGTTCAGCAATCTCCCGTTGACGATAACCATGCGTTTCAACAGCTTCCCTTATCGCCTTGTTGCGTTTTGCCTTGTTCCCGCGAATCTTCTGGCTGAAGAGCCTCTCAAGTGACGGTCTGTCCGCATACCGCTGACTCCTGGGAATTTCCGGAATGTCCCGCTGCTCTTTGAGATGGTCTCTGAATCGGTCGGCAAAGCCTTCCTCTCCGAGAAGGGCCTGACCTTTCACCTCTGTCCAGATCGTTGGCTTTCCTATGCCCCAGCTTACGAACTGGCGATACTCCTCTTCCGCCTTTCCCCGCTTCCCGCTGAACTGGCCCAGCACCCAGTCCGTTGTCAAACAGGGATGGGGCTTTGCCCGCCCGCCGGTCGCGCTATAACTTGACCATTTCCACACCTCAGGCTGTTCCACCATCCTGGCCCTGACCGGGTTCAGAACCACATATCTGCAGACTTCGAGAAAATGGCTGTCCTTCTGGATAAGGATGGCTTTGTACCTGCCTTGGAACAGATGCCCGGTCCTGCCGTGGCGTTTGTTGAAAAGCTGCGTGTACACGCCGTTCAGCTGCCGCATGCCGAGGGCAAGGTTGCCGTCCGGGGTTTCGATAAGAAGATGGTAATGGTTGGTCATAAGGCAGTAGGCGTGGCAGATCCAGTTGTATCGCTTGTTGACGTGCTGAAGCGTGTTCAGAAAGTTCTCGCGGTCCTGATCGTCTTCGAAGACCGGTTTCTTTTCATTGCCACGCGATGTGACATGATATACAGCGCCGGGGTACTCGATGCGGAGGGGACGGGACATGGGGTGACTATAACAGAAAATTGGCAGAACGGCAAGAAAGTAGACCTGACCCTTTTATGCGCTTATATGCGCTTATATGCGCCGTCTCCTCCGCATCTGCCGGTCCAGTTCATCCCGGATACTCAGGATTCTTGTGCGTAATTCCATGCAGCGCACGGTAAACGCCCGGGTCGGCATGTTCTCGCAAATCTCGCGCCGCTCCAGGTCGTTCAAGATCAGTTGCATTCTCGTCAGCGCCTGCGCGTTCTGCTGCGCTTCCCTCAAGCCAGAGCGGCCCCCGGCATACAAGGACCCGATGGATTGCGCCAGCAGTTCGACCTGCGATTCAAGATCGCTTATCGTCCGTATATCGGGCGGCAATTCCCTATTGTGCTGTACGGAGTCCGTCACGCCTGCTCCTCCGAGACGACTATTCCTGTTGATCACCGGGCATTACAGCGGCTGTCGACAGCTCTGCAGCTGTCAGCTCGGCAGCGGAAAAGACCCGGTCGATTTCCAGAATGATGATAAACCGGTCATCCCGCCTTCCCATGCCTTTGATGAATTCGGTCCGGAGTTTCGTTCCGATCTTCGGCGGCGGAGAGATCTGGCCCGGCTCCAGGTCAAGCACTTCCTGCACCGAGTCCGCCAGGCACCCCAGGACCGTGGTATCGTTGTCTACCGTCACCTCGGTGATGATCACGCAGGTATTTACCGTCTTCTCTGTGGTGGACATCCCGAACTTGAGCCGCAGGTCCACGACCGGCACCACGCTGCCCCGCAGGTTGATCACCCCGCGCATGAAGTCCGGGGTCCGCGGCACCTTCGTCACCGTGGTGAAGTCCAGCACTTCCCGCACCTTTCCGATGTCCAGAGCATAGACCTCTTCCGCAAGCTTGAAGGTCAGGTATTGCGTCGTTTGGATGATATCAACAACCATAATGGCCTCCTGTGATTGAGTCAGAGACAAGAGACGAGAGGCAAGCGACAAATCTCCAACCTTCCCCGGCGCCTATCCTTTGCCTCTGGTCTCTCGTCGCTGCTTCTAGAATTTCTCGAACTCCTTATCCTTCGCATCTTCCTTCAGCGCGGCAGTCCGTCCCATCTCCAGGTGCACGCCCATCGCGGTTTTTTGCGGTCTGGCGGCGGCAAGATGGGCGATCTTCGGAACATGCTGCACATGCTTCAGCTGCCGCCGTGTCGACTCCGGAAGCGCATGGCCGTTCCCGTTCACCTTGAAAAACGCCACGATAGCCTGGAGCTGGTCCGCCTGGGACGACAGCTCCTCCGCAGTCGACGACATCTCCTCGGCGGCTCCCGCGTTCTGCTGCACCACCTGGTTCAGCTGCTGGATCGCGTTGTTGATCTGGTCAGCGCCGCTCGCCTGTTCCTTGGACGACGCGCTGATCTCCTGCACCAGTTCCGAGGTCTTCTGGATGTCCGGCACCAGCTTGGCAAGCATCTGGCCGGCCTTGTCCGCAACGTCCACGCTCCTGACCGACAGATCGCTGATCTCGCCCGCGGCAGCCTGGCTCCGCTCGGCCAGCTTTCGCACTTCCGATGCGACCACCGCGAATCCTTTGCCGTGCTCGCCCGCCCGGGCGGCCTCGATCGCCGCGTTCAGGGCCAGCAGGTTCGTCTGGCGCGCGATCTCCTCGATAATGGTGATCTTCTGGGCGATCTGCTTCATCGCCTCCACGGTTTCCGCCACGGCCTTGCCGCTCTCCTGGGCGTCCGCGGCGCTCTTGAGGGCTATCTTCTCGGTCTGCATGGCATTGTCCGCGTTCTGCCGGATCGTTGCGTTCATTTCCTCGACCGACGAGGAGGCCTCTTCCGTGGACGCCGCCTGCTCGGTCGTGCCCTGGGACATCTGCTGCGCCCCGGCGGAGAGCTGCTCGCTGCCCGAAGCCACGTTGCTCGCCGCGTTCTTCACGTCCGCAACCACCGCCTTCAGCTTTTCGAGCATGTTCTTCATGGCGCCGAGCAGCATGCCGGTTTCATCCCTGCTTCTGACTGCCACGTCAACGGTCAGGTCTCCCGATGCAAGCTTCTCGGAAATCGCTACGCCCTCGGCAAGCGGTTTGGTAATGCTCCGGGAAATAACCAGGCTTGAAGCAATGCTGATGATGATCGCCGTGACCGCCAGGACAAGCATGATCCTGACCGTGCGGGATGTCGTTGCCTCGATCAGCGGCTTCGCCTTGTCCATGGCATCCGAGGCGTCCACGGCCATTTGTTTCGCGCTTGCTTCCACCCGGTGTATTTCGTCCTTCGCGTCGCTCAGCATCTTGTTTGCGTCAGCCGCGCTTTTCACCTCTCCGCTCCTCAGCATTCCGACGATCCTGTTCATGCTGTTTTCGTACACCAGGAGATCGGCAAGCATTGCCTTCATCTTGTCCTTCTCCTCCTGGTGGTCAGCATACTTCTCCATGTCCTTGAGCCGCTCATGAACGCTGTCGTTGTCTTCTTTCCACTTTTTCAGGTATTCCGATTCTTTCTCGCCATTCCCGATGTTCAGGAACAGGTCCTTTTCATAGCGCCGCATGGCGTTCACGTTCGCCCGCATGCGCGATGCATGCTCCTGCATGTGCGCATCGCCCTCGAGAATGAACAACGCTGTTCCGGACACGCTCGACGCTCCCCAATACCCCACGATACTGATGATGATCAGCATCAACAGCAGAAAACTGAAACCCACTCCCAGCCTTGCACCGATACGAAGATTGTTCAACATGCTATTTCCCTCCTTCAACTGAATTCTCACGTCTTTGTTATTCACCGTCCGCGCGGCCCCTCGGCGCCAGGGGACCAAGAAGCGGCCCCGCACAACCAATGAATGATTCTTGAACCTGGTTACGGCAGTAGCAGTCAATAATACAGATTAATATTGCACATACCGTGCCGAAGGGAATGAAAAGAATAACCTGTTGAAAGACAAGCGGATTCCAGGAGCGGGAAGGAGAACATTATCAGACGCAGGTGATAAAATTATCGCCGTGATAATGTAATGATAAAAAATGCCTGCTTCTTCAGACGGGAAGGGATAGAAGGAAACGGTCAGTTGGTCGAAATATTCATTTTCTTTATTCTCCGGTAGAGGGTCGCCTGGGACATTCCCAGGACCTTTGCCGCCTCTACAACATTGCCGTTGCACTGCCGGAGCGCGTTCCGGATGGATTCGTATTCGTTCTGATCAGTGATCCGGCCGCTTTCCGGAACCGGCTTTGCGCTGCTCCAGAGGCCGGTGAAATGGCTTGTCCCGATCTCCCCGCCGCGCGACAGAAGCACGGCCCGCTCGATCAGATACTTGAGCTCCCGGATATTGCCCGGCCATGGATAGGACACGAGAAACTGCATGACCTCCGGCCCAAGATCGCGGTAGGAGTAATTGCACTGGACAAGAAAATGCCTGACCAGCGGGGGAATATCCTCGGGCCGGTCCCGCAGCGCCGGGATGCGCACCGGCAGAACCTGCAGCCGGAACAGCAGGTCCTTGCGGAACCTGCCGGCCCGCACTTCCTGTTCCAGGTCGCGGTTGGTCGCGCAGATCAGCCGGAAGTTGCTCATCCGCACTCTCGTCTCCCCCAGCCTCCGGTAGGTCTTGTCCTCGATCACCTTCAGGAACTGCGCCTGGATGGACAGGTCCATATCGCCGATTTCGTCAAGAAACAACGTGCCCCCGTCGGCAGCTTCCAGCAATCCGGGCTGGTCCTTGATCGCCGTGGTGAAGGACCCTTTTGCGTGGCCGTACAGTTCGCTCCGGAGCAGCTCGCCCCGGAAACTCGGGCAGCTCACCTCCACAAGCGCCTCGTTGCGGCGGCTTCCGCTTTCGTGAATCCATTGCGCAAGAACGCCTTTTCCGACACCGGTCTCGCCCGTGATGAGCACCGGAACGTCGTTCTCCGCCGCAATCCGGGAGATTTCCAGAACCTGCTCCATGGCTTTTGATACCCCGAACGTAAATGTTCCTCGTTCCTTCAGCAGGTCGCTGGTCCTTGCGCGGCGTCTGAGCGCCTCCATTTCAAGGCTTTTTTCAAGAAAAACCGATAATTCCCTGAGCTTGACCGGCTTGATCAGGAAGTTGTCGGCCCCTTTCTGCATGGCTTCCACCGCCAGGGGGATGTCCCCCTCGCCCGTGACCACCACGATCGCCGCTGTCGGATTCGAGAGGCGCACATCGCCGATCAATTCTACGCCCTTGCCGTCAGGAAGATGCTGGTCGATGATCGCCGCGCGATATTCCCTGCTGGCCAGCTGCTCCCGGGCAGCGCCGACAGACATCGCGGTGGCGACGGCATACCCCTGCTCCTCCAGGAACTTCTCGAGAAGGCGCAGCATCGCTTGATCATCATCAACAACAAGAACGTTCTTCTTCATATCGGAACTGCCTCAACTGGGGATACACATCTGGACCGAAGAGCGAAATCCCTTGATCCTCGACAGGCGAATTATATCACGAAAACACGCAAAAAGATTCTCTGCGGCAAGACAGGCTGACCCTATGGCCTCTCCGGGGTTTTGATAAGAAGATGGCAATGGTTGGTCATAAGGCAGTAGGCGTGGCAGATCCAGTTGTATCGTTTGTTGACGCGCTGAAGCCTGTTCAGAAAGTTCTCGCGGCCTGATCGTCTTTGAAGACCGGCTTCTTTTCATTGCCACGCGACGCGACATGATATACAGCGCCGGGGTACTCGATGCGGAGGGGAGGGGACAGGGGGTGACTATAACAGAAAATTGGCAGAATGGCAAGAAAGTAGACCTGACCCTGGCATGCTGCTGGCATGCTGGCATGCTGTACGCCCGCCCCGTCATTCCCGCTTCCCCGGCTCCTCCACGAAGTATGCCGAATCCCAGCCTGCGTCCACGTGCTCGGGATGGTCCCGCAGCTCGGCAAGGAGCAACTGCTCGAGGTCCTCGATCTTCCGGCGCGCCTCGGTGATGTAGCCGCCGGCGTCATGGCGCAGGTGGCGGAGCTCCCGGACCGCATGTTCATCGTGCTGCCGGAAGGTCATGGCAGCCCGGTGCGCCTGGTGGGCGCGGAACCCGAGCGCGCGCAGCGTGTCGACGCCGGCGCGGAGCGAGGTGTCGAGCGTTTCGCGGTACACGTGCTGCACGCCCGCGTCGAGCAGCTCGTAGGCCTGGGTCCGGTCCGTTGCCCGGGCAAAGAGGACCAGGTGGGGAAAGTGCTTCTTCGCCGTATGGACCATGTGGAGCACCTTCTCCGGTTCATCGACCGCGAGGACGAACACCTTCGCCTCCTCTGCGCCGGCGGCATGCAGCAGGTCGCTGCGCGATGCGTCGCCGTAGAAGACCTTGAGCCCCAGCTTGCGAAGGAGTTCGGCCTTGTCGGAGTCGAGCTCCAGCACGGTCACGCCGATGCCGTTTGCCCGCAGCAGCCTGCCGATGATGCTGCCGAACCCGCCGAATCCCGCGATGATGACGGGGTTCTTCACATCGATGGCGTCGGCGGCGCGCTCCGCCCCGGCGCGGGCGCCGAACCGGGGCAGGACCAGCTTCTCGTTCAGCAGCAGCACGAGCGGCGTCAGGGCCATGGACAGGGCCACGGCGCCGACAAGGGGATCGGCGACCGCGGACGTCATGACCCGGTTCTGGACCGCGAAGGAGAAGAGCACAAAGGCGAACTCGCCGCCCTGGGCCAGGGACGCGGCAAAGAGCACGTTCTGGTCCGCGCCCATCCGGAAGGCCCTGCCAAGGGCCAGGATCACGAGGAACTTGACCAGGACCAGCCCGGCGACGAGCAGGGCGATCAGCATTGGCCGCGACGCGACGAGCTGGAAATCGATGGCCGCGCCCACGGCGATGAAGAACAGGCCGAGCAGCAGGCCCTTGAACGGCTCGATGTCGCTTTCGAGCTCGTGCCGGTACTCGCTGTTCGCCAGGACCACGCCGGCCAGGAACGTGCCGAGCGCGGGGCTCAGCCCGATCTTGGTCATGAGCAGGGCGATCCCGATCACGAGCAGCAGGGCGGCGGCGGTGAAGATCTCCCGCAGCCGGGTCCGCGCGATGGCCCGGAACAGGGGCCGGACCAGGAAGAGGCCGGCGATCACGATGGCGGTGATCACGGCCAGGACCACGAGGGTGTGGGCCCATTCGGGCAGGGTCTCGACCCAGGCGGCGGACGCGGATGCGTGGCCGGCCTGGCCCCCGGCGCCCGGGTCATTCCCGGCAAGGAGCGGCATGATCGCGAGCATGGGAATGACCGCGATGTCCTGGAACAGGAGCACCGAGAAGGTGCTCTGGCCCGCGTCGGTCCGCATCAGGCCTTTTTCGTTCAGGGTCTGGAGCACGATGGCCGTGGAGGAGAGCGAGAGGATCATGCCTGCCGCGAGCGCGGTGGGGAACGGCAGTCCCAGGGCCATGCCAACGAGGCCGATCGCGAGCGTCGTCGCAACGACCTGGAGCCCGCCCATCCCCAGGATGGGACCCCGCAGCCGCCAGAGCATCTGGGGCTGGAGCTCAAGGCCGATCAGGAAGAGCATCATGATCACGCCGAACTCGGCGAAATGCATCACGTCCTGGCCTTCCTCGCCGATCAGGCCGAGGCCGTAGGGCCCGATGATCGCTCCCGCGATCAGATAGCCGAGCACCGATCCCAGCCCGAGGCGCTTGGCAATGGGGACCGAGATCACGGCCGCGGCAAGGTAGACGAGCGCCTGAAAGAAAAAGTCTTCTCCGTGCATGGTTCCCTTTCCGGTTACTTCCTGATCACCGCGTCGAGGTCCGTGTTCAGCCGCGGGAACGACCGGGCAGCCTCCCAGTCGATCCGGTTGTCCCGGACCGCCTCGATCACCCGCCGGTAGTCGTCGGCATGGCGGCCGATCTCGGGCCCGGTCAGCTCGTTCGTGCCGTGGATCACAAAGGGCGGCAGGTATTCCATCCCGCAGATGCGCGCAAGCTGCTCCACCGGCTCGAGGTACTCCCTGATGGTGCACCGGTTGAAGCCTTCCCTGCAGAAGAGCGACTCCCGGCCGCCCGTGGACAGGGCGCTCATCAGCTTCTTTCCCCGCAGCGCGACCCCTTCCTTGCCGTAGGCCCATTTGTGCTCCAGCACGAGCTCTTCCCACATCTTGAGCAGCGCGGGGACGCTGAACCAGTAGAGAGGGTACTGGAACACGATGATGTCGTGTTGGTCCAGGAGGTCCTGCTCGCGCCGGACGTCGATGTGAAAGTCCGGATAGGCCTCGTACAGGTCGTGGAAGGTGACGCCCTCCAGGTCCCGGACGGCATGCATCAGCTGCCGGTTCACCCGCGACTTCTGGAGCGCGGGATGGGCGAAGAGGATCAGGACAGAATGTGCGAAGGGTCGTTCGTTCATAGAGCCACGCTGGTCAGGTCGGTGCGGTTCTCTCCCGACCGGGGTCAGGTCTTTACTGTTAGCATCAATTGCCCGGTCCAGGGCACTGACTTGCTGTGAGCACCAGTTACTTCTGCCAAGGGATTCCTGCTCTTCCCCCCTCAGCTTCCCTCGGAAACGGTCAGATCCACCACCACGTCCCTGATGTCCTGGGCCTGGGTGCGGATATCCTTGTCCACTGATTCCCCGGGGTTCAGGCGGACCGTGAGCCCTTCCATGGTGGAGTCATCCACCCAGCCGCCGCCCTGGTTCATCTTCCATTTGACCGAGTACTTGCACCGGGCCGTTGCTGTTGTGCTGTTGTTGGTGAAGCGCACGATGATGTACTTTCCCTCGACCTTGTAGGAGGCTGAGACAAGAGCGGACGATCCGTTCTTGACCGGGTTCCATCCCTTTTGCGCGGGAGCGGGCTTTGCTGCAGCGCTCTTTTCCTTTTTTGCTGCTGCCGGCCGCGCTTTTTCCACGGCCTTTTCTTCCGCTGTTGCGCTGCTGTCCCCTGCGGCCTTGCTTGTTCCTTTCTCTGCTGCTGCAGCCGGCTTTTTCACAGGCGCTTTTTTCTTGTCCTTTTTCTTGTCCTTTTTCTTATCCTTTTTCTTGTCAGCAGATACCTGCGGAGCAGTTGCCACGGTGATCCCTGCTGCGCTGCTCGCGCCCGGGGCGCCGTTGCAGAGGTATTCCGTGAACAGGACCTCGGCAGGTTCAAGCAGGTTGTTCCTGTTCCCGTCAGCACCGGACAGGACCTTCAGGCCGCCTGCAGGGCAGTGCGCTGTGCCTGAGGGTTCGGACGCGATCATGACCAGCGAGAGCAGATCCCCGGGCTTTCCCTCTTCAGCGACCGGAACGCAGACCGGCTCGCCCTTCTGCACCTCGGCAGCGTCCAGAATGCCGTTGTTGTTCCCGTCGCTTCCCGAATAGATGCCGATCCCCCCGCCGGGACAGAGCTGGCTGCCTGCCGGCAGGAGCGTTGTGGTGGCTGCTGATGACGGGCCCAGTGTTGAGAGATCAGGCCCTTCAGCCCCTTTCTTGCACCCCGCGCTCGGAACGACCGTGACCAACAGAACCGCGATCAAAAGCCCGGACCCTTTTCTCATTGCCATCCCCCCTTGAGATCAAGAAGTCATAATCAGCAGTTTGCGATCAGCTGCCGAGGATCTTT
>JAOUEV010000030.1 GCA_029858565.1 Nitrospirota bacterium
ATTCAAGAACCTGAAAGATGCATCAAAGGTTCTGGGCATCAGCCCTGAACTGTTGCGGGTGACGATCAACAAGGGCCATATACCCAAGGATAAAACGCTCATCATGATCGCCAGCAAGCTGGGTATAGATAAATCCGTCCTGATCCTTGCAGCGCATCAGGAAAAGGTCCCTTCGGAGGTAAAGGGGTTCTTTCTCTCACCCTCCACGACGAAGTACCGCCGGGGCAAAAGAAAATACCCGCTTTCCGAGGAACAGATCAACTACCTGGAAAAGATCCTGACCGTGGATGAGATCATGATGCTGAGGAAGTATCGTCAGGTGACCGAAGAAGGGAAGACCCAGATCAACGGGTATGTAGAGTTCATGTTCGCCAGCAAGAGGAACGTCTGATTGCTTTCACCGTCTACCGTACTTCCAGGAAGTGTTTTCGCCCGCGCGGGAGTTGTTCCCGGTGATCGCCTGGTATCTATCAACGGGAACGAGATACGCGACGTTATCGATTATCAGTTCTTTGCTGCCGACGAACGGTTGAAGGTCGTTGTCGAGGACGCGCAGGGACACCGCAGGTCTATCCGGTTGACCAGGCATCCCGATGACATGCTCGGTCTTGAGTTCACCCCGTTCCCTGTCCGCAGATGCAGGAACAACTGTATATTTTGCTTTGTCGATCAAATGCCTGCGGGATGTCGCAAGAGCCTCTATGTGAAGGATGACGACTACCGGGCATCCTTTCTGTTCGGGAACTATATTACCCTCAGCAACCTGAACGAAGCTGACTGGGAGCGTATTGTTGACCAGCGGTTAAGCCCGCTCTATCTATCAGTCCATGCTACGGAGCCTGAACTCAGGAAATTCATGATCAGGAATCCAAAAGCTCCGGATATCCTGTCTCTTCTGAGACGGCTGGCTGATAATAATATCCGCATGCATACCCAGATCGTTCTCTGTCCGGGGATAAATGACGGGACCCATCTGCTGAGAACGATTGAGGACCTTGCATCACTCTTTCCACTGGTGCAGTCCATTGCAGCTGTCCCGGTCGGACTAACCGCGCATCGAGAGGGTCGCTATCCTTTACGGACCTATCGACGTTCGGAAGCAGGCAGGGTGATCGATGCACTGGAGCGATACGGTGCCGGGCATAAGCGTCGCAATGGAACTCGGCTTGTTTATCCGTCTGATGAGTTCTATTTGCAGGCAGGGCGCGGAATTCCGTCACCTTCGTTCTATGAGGATTATCCGCAGATCGAGAACGGTGTGGGAATGGTCTCCTCGTTCCTGGTTGAGGCTGCAGCGGCCCGACTTCCCAAGAAGCTTCCCAAATCTGCGATAACCGCTGTCACAGGGGTGTCCTTCAGCAGCGTTCTGAAAGAGTCCCTTGGGAAGCTCACAGGCCGATCACAACTATCAGTGCGATTGGTTACTGCGAAAAATCATTTTTTCGGTCCATCAGTAACAGTTGCTGGTCTGTTGACAGGCGGGGACATCCTCCGGGCCATCAAGGGCAAGCGGCTTGGTTCTGCGCTGCTTATTCCGGCGGCCTGCATCAAGGACGACCGGGCCGTTTTTCTTGATGATATGGGGATCGACGAACTTGAGCACGCAGCCGGCGTTCCCGTGCGTCCGGTGGACGGTTTGACGGACATTGTCAGGGTGGTGAATGAGCTGTTCCCGCCAGAGAGCCAAAAGGAGACGGCATGATATCAGGCAAGACCGCAATTTATGGCATATTCGGACATCCCGTGGAGCACACGTTCTCTCCAGGCATGCACAACAGCGCGTTCCGGAAATTAGGCCTGAACGCATGCTATGTCCCTTTTGCCGTAAGGCCGGAATCGCTCGGCGACGCTGCGCGGTCGATCATCCCCTTGGGACTTCGCGGCCTGAACATCACGGTTCCCCACAAACAGAATGTGATCCCTTATCTGGACGAACTGACAGAGGACGCAAAACTTATCGGTGCGGTCAACACCATAGAGGTCAAGGGAGGACGGCTTATTGGACATAATACCGATGGACGCGGTTTCATAAGATCCCTTCGTTTGGAAACAGGGATCAGTCCAAAGGGGAAGAGCGTTCTCATCCTTGGAGCGGGAGGGGCATCGAGGGCGGTATCGTTCAGTCTCGCCCTGGCCGGAGCAAGGAATATCGCGCTCTATGATGTAGATCGAAAGAAGGCCAATGCCCTAGCGAAGGACATACGGTCCCGCGCTGGAGCAGCTTGCTCCGCCGTAGACCGTGATTCGCTCAGCGAAGCTGCATATGGTGCTCATATCATTGTAAATGCGACCCCCCTGGGGCTGAAAAAAGGAGATCCGCTTCCACTGCCCCGGGAAGTGATTAATAAAACGCATCTGGTCTGTGATCTTGTTTATAATCCAGCAAGGACCGCTTTGCTGAAGACGGCCGCGACCCGCGGGGCTTCTACACTGCAGGGGATCGGTATGCTGTTATATCAGGGTGTTATTGCTTTTGAGATCTGGACAGGAATGAAAGCACCTGTCGGGACCATGCACGCGGCACTCAAGCTGCAAATGGCTCATCGTAAAAATAACTGAAAAATCAGTGTGATGCTTGACAGCGTCTGTGTGTTTCAGTATTATTAATACATTCTTAGTCTTGATGTTCAGCAAGGAGTAGCTATGGCAATGTCCGGCAGGCTGGGCGCCATGCTGGTGTCATCTGGTCTGATCACCGATGAACAACTGAAGAAGGCGCTCGCAACGCAGAAGAACGAAGGAGGACGGCTCGGTTCGATCCTCGTGAAGCTTGGTTTTGTCCAGGAAGACAAGCTCATGACGTTTTTGAGCAAACAGTATGGCGTACCCTATGTTGACCTGGGCAAATTCCAGATCAATCCCGCAGTGATCAAGCATATCCCCCCTGATGTGGCGCAAAAGTACCGGATCATGCCGATCAACCGCTCCGGTGCCACGATCACCATCGCCATGGTGGACCCGTCAAATATCTTTGCCATCGATGATATCAAGTTCATGACCGGGTATAACGTCGAAGCGGTCGTGGCCACGGAAGGGGCCATTGTTGAAGCAATAAAAAAATATTACGGTGGAACAAAGTCCCTGGTTCCTTCGAAGCCAGGCGCCGCCCCCGCTGCGACTGGTGGCGCGGCCGCTCCGGGGAAACCCGCCTTTGACACCAAGGACTACAGCCTCGACGGATTGAAAGATGATGAGAGTGAAGACCTTGTCGAGGAATCACAGGTAGTTGATGTGGAAGACTTTGACAATCTTGTATCAGGCGCTGTTGACGATCTCGAGGTTGTTGAGGAGCAGGAAGACAAACTGAGCGCGGAAGTCGATGCACCGATCGTGAAGCTCGTGAACGGCATCTTGCTGCGGGCGGCAAAGATGGGCGTCAGCGATATCCATATCGAGCCTTATGAAAAGAGCTTCCGCGTTCGCTATCGTCTCGATGGATCGCTGCACACGGTCATGGGGCTCCCGCTCAAGATCAAGAATGCTGTCATTTCCCGCGTGAAGATCATGTCATCATTGGACATCGCTGAGCGCCGGCTTCCCCAGGACGGACGCATAAAGCTTAAGATGGGTCCCAAAAAGGCCATGGACTTCCGCGTTTCCGTGCTGCCCTGCCTTTTTGGGGAAAAGGTCGTCATGCGGCTGCTTGACAAGTCCAACCTGCAGCTTGATATGACCAAGCTCGGTTTTCTCGTGGACCAGCTCAAGGATTTCAAAGATGCGCTGGACAGACCCTATGGAATGGTGTTGGTCACCGGGCCGACGGGAAGCGGAAAAACAACAACGCTTTATTCAGCCCTGTCGGATCTGAACAAGGAAGATACGAACATCATGACGGCCGAGGACCCGGTGGAGTTCAACCTCGCGGGTATCAACCAGGTGCAGATGAAGGACGATATCGGCCTGAACTTCGCCGCGGCACTCCGCTCGTTCCTCCGGCAGGACCCTGACGTGATCATGGTCGGTGAGATCCGCGATTATGAGACTGCCGAGATCGGCGTGAAAGCGGCGCTGACCGGCCACCTGGTGCTCTCCACGCTGCATACAAATGACGCACCGGGAACGATCAACCGGCTTTTAAACATGGGTGTTGAACCGTTCCTTGTTTCGTCAGCGGTCGTGTTGATCATGGCACAGCGGCTCGTGCGCAGGGTTTGCCAGAACTGCAAGCAGCCGGACATTGTTACGCCGCAAGTACTTGTCGACGCAGGTTTTTCTGCCGAAGAAGCGCCTTCGATCAAACCCATGAAGGGGAAAGGGTGCGATGTCTGCAACAGCACCGGATACAAGGGCCGTGTCGCACTCTATGAAGTGATGCCGATAAAAGATGAGATCAAGGAACTCGTCCTGCAGGGAGCCTCGGTCCTGGAAATAAAGAAGAAAGCCGTTGAACTCGGCATGAAGACCCTCCGCATGAACGGACTGATCAAGATCAAAGAAGGCATGACCAGCTTGGACGAAGTTCTTGAAAATACATTTCCGGACAATATTCAGACGTCATAATAAAAATCGACAGAGATGTAAATGTGTCGAATGAGGTGAGTGCATGGCGAATCTACATGATCTGCTGAAATATATGATCGAAAAAGGCGCATCTGACCTGCATGTGACCACGGGATTGCCGCCTTCCATCCGGGTCGACGGGAAGATCAAGCCGATTCCCGGCCTTGAATCGCTGACCGCAACGCAGACCAAGGATCTGTGCTACAGCATTCTTACGGACGCACAGAAGCACAAGTTCGAGGAGAACAATGAACTGGACCTGTCGTTCGGCGTCAAGAACCTGTCGCGCTTCCGCGCGAACATATTCGTCCAGCGTGGTGCTGTCGCTGCCGCGATCCGTACGATCCCCTTCAAGATCAAGACCTTTGCCGAGCTGGGTTTGCCCGACGTTGTTTCCGATCTTTGCAAAAAGCCGCGCGGTTTGATCCTGGTTACCGGGCCCACGGGAAGCGGTAAATCGACAACACTTGCCTCGATGATCGATAAGATCAACAGCGAACGCCAGGAGCATCTCATCACGATCGAGGACCCGATCGAATACCTCCATCCACATAAAAAATGCCTGGTGAACCAGCGTGAGGTGAATGCTGATACAAAGTCTTTCAAGGACGCCCTGAAATACATCCTTCGCCAGGACCCTGACGTTGTGCTCATCGGAGAAATGCGCGACCTGGAAACCATCGAGGCGGCCCTGACCATTGCGGAAACCGGTCACCTGACCTTCGCGACCCTGCATACCAACTCGGCAGCGCAAACCATGAACCGTATCATTGACGTGTTCCCGCCTCATCAACAATCCCAGGTGCGCGCACAGTTGTCCTTTGTCCTGGAGGGCGTTGTTTCGCAGCAGCTTATCCCGAAGGTCGGGGGCGGTCGCGTACTGGGCATGGAAGTCATGATCCCCAATTCCGCGATCCGCAATCTGATCCGGGAAGATAAGATCCACCAGATATATTCCATCATGCAGACCGGACAGACAAAGTTCGGCATGCAAACGCTTAACCAATCGCTCTATGAACTCTATGTGAAAAAACAGATAACCTATGAAGACTGCGTCGGCAGATCCTCGGTTGTGGAAGAGCTGATCCAGATGCTGGGACGTTCCGGTCTTGCGGCGACACAAAATGTTCCGAAAGAATATCGTTAAGAACGGGAAAAATGAATTGCATCGAGTGCTGTCGGTGACAGGTAGATAGAGCTGATTCATCGATAAAGGGTGAGGTGACCAATGGCGGCTACGGTATTCGTCTGGGAAGGGAAAACCCGGCAGGGAGCAATGCAGAAAGGCGAGATCTCCGCGAGCAACAAGGAAGAGGTCATGGTGCTTCTGCGAAAGCAGAACATTACCCCTGTCAACGTGACAGCCAAACCCAAGGAGCTTACGCTCAAGTTCGGCGCTCAAAAGATCACCGATAAGGATATCGTTATTTTTACGAGGCAGTTGGCTACCATGATCGACGCGGGATTGCCGCTTGTGCAGTGTCTCGAGATCCTCGGCAGCCAGACAGAGAATAAGACCCTTGCGCAAACCATCAACCAGGTTCGTTCGGATGTGGAGAGCGGCGCGACATTTGCCGATGCCTTGAAGAAGCATCCCAAGGCATTTGACAATCTCTATGTGAACATGGTCGCGGCTGGAGAGGCCGGCGGTATCCTTGACACGATCCTGGGTCGGCTTGCTGCATATATGGAAAAATTCGCACGGATCAAAAAACAGATCAAATCTGCCATGGTCTATCCCGCGGTAATTTTGTTCGTTGCTATTGCTGTGGTCAGCCTTTTGTTGGTCGTTGTTGTCCCGATGCTCGGGAATATGTTCAAAGAAGCGGGGCAGGCGCTCCCGCTGCCGACCAGGATCGTCCTTGCTTTCAGCGATTTTCTCAAGGGCTGGGGCGGCTTGTCTGTGATCGTTGGTTTTGTCGGCTTTATCGTAGGAATTAAACAATCGAGAAAGACAGAAGCAGGCCTTAAAATGACCGATAGAATTGCATTGAAGATACCGGTGGTGGGCATGCTCATTACCAAGGTGTCTGTTGCAAAGTTCACACGCACGCTGGGGACGCTCATGACCAGCGGCGTCCCTATCTTGGAGGGTCTTATTATTGTTGCCAGAACAGCGGGAAACAAGATCGTTGAAGAGGCGATCATGATGACCCGTCAGAGCGTAAGCGAAGGTAAAACGCTTGCCGAGCCTTTGACCAAGTCAAAGGTCTTTCCGGCCATGGTCAACCAGATGATCGCGGTTGGTGAGGCGACAGGCGCGCTGGACAATATGCTGAACAAGATCGCCGATTTCTATGATGAGGAGGTGGATGCGGCCGTAGGTACGCTCACCTCCATGCTCGAGCCGATGCTGATGGTGTTTCTTGGCACGACCGTCGGTTTCGTGATCGTTGCCATGTATATGCCGATCTTCCAGATGGGGGCAATGGCGGGCAAGTAGATCACGTGGAATCCATGCATGCAAGAGAGGAACTGCCGAGCAGGATAAAATGGCTGATGGCGAGCAGGGTCGTACTTGTGATGTTCCTGCTCGGCAGCCTGTTCTTCTTCCAGTATCAGTATCAGATCTATCATGTGCGGATTCAGCACCTTGTCTATTTTGGCATAGCAGTATGTGTGCTGGCGGCGATCTATTCCTATCTTTTTTTAAAGACCTCTCTTCGTCCCTCTATCCAGGCATATATACAGATTGCCGGGGATATTGCTCTGATCACCTGGTTGGTGTCATTGACCGGCGGCATTGACAGTACTTTCTCGATCCTCTATCACATAACGATCATATCAGCAAGTATCCTGCTTGCCCGTCGCGGTGGTTATTTTGGCGCGTCCCTTGCGAGCATTTCCTATGGAGGGCTCCTTGATGTCCAGTATTACAATGCGCTGGGTTTTCTCAGGAGCCAGGCGTTCACCGCAGGGCAGGTCCTTTTTCTCCTGTTCGTCAATATCATCTCATTCTATGTTGTTGCGTTCCTGAGCGGATATCTTTCCGAGCGTCTCAGGAGAACGAGACAGGAGCTGCAGGAGAAGAGCAGTGATTTTGATGATCTTCGCGTTCTCCAGGACCATATCCTTCGCAGCGTCGGAAGCGGGATCACGACCATGGATATGTCGGGAAAAATCACGTCATGGAACAACGCTGCAGAAAACATTACCGGCTACGGCCTCGATGAGATCCGGGACCTTTGGACGCAGGTGTTCGGGGAAAGCATCAAAGGACTTTTTGGGAGAACCGAAGATCTCCGGGCAGGTCCGGTTCGTTTCGAAGGAAAGATCCCGAAGAAGAACGGTGTTGAGGCGGTCCTGGGCTTTACTGCATCGCTCCTTAAAGATGAATCAGATGATGTCCGGGGTATTATCCTGACCTTTCAGGATATAACCCGACTTGTGCAAATGGAAGAGAAGATCAGAAGGCAGGAGCGCCTGGCGACCGTTGGAAGCCTTGCGGCGGGAATCGCCCATGAGATCCGGAATCCCTTGGCGTCCCTGAGCGGGTCCATTCAGATGCTCCGTGAAGAGCTGGTTCTGAGCAATGAGAACCGCAACCTCATGGATATTGTTCTTCGCGAGACAGATCGTCTCAATACGATCATAACGGAATTTCTGGACTATGCGAGACCGAAGACGAGCTCGATGACGACGATCCCGATCGCAACGCTTATGCAGGATACCGTCGTGCTCTTCCGAAACAGCAGGAATTTCAGTGACTCGATCACGATCCAATGTGATATTGATGAGTCGGTGAGCATCCACGGCGACCCTTCTCGCATACGACAGGTGCTTTGGAATCTGCTCATCAATGCGTCGCAGGCGATCGAGCCGCCGGGGACGATCACTCTCACAGCTGCTTGCGCCAGGCAAAATGAGTCGGATGCCGTTGTTATAACTGTCGCTGATACAGGCACAGGCATCGATCGAGAAAGCCTTCCCATGATCTTTGATCCTTTTTTCACTACGAAGAGCGATGGCACCGGTCTTGGACTAGCCATTGCTTATCGGATCATTGAAGATCATCAGGGAACTATTGACGTGAAAAGCGTCGTGGGGAAGGGGACCATATTCACAATGACGCTGCCGATCGAAGAGGCCTCCGACATGTTCAAGGTCCGTTTGCAGAAGGCTAACCCTGGGGATGAGAAAGAATGAACAGGATCCTTATTGTAGACGATGAAAAGAGCATGCGCGAACTTCTTTCCATCCTGCTGAAGAAGGAAGGCTACGATGTGGCGACCGCTGACAATGGTGATAGTGCACTGCAGGCGGTGCAGCAGGAGATCTATGATCTGGTTATCACGGACATTCGGATGCCGAAGATCGACGGGATCGAGCTTTTGAAAGCAGTTAAGGAACTGTCCCCTGAAACGGTGGTGATCGTGATCACTGCTTTTGCCTCAACTGAAACAGCTGTCGACGCGATGAAGCTGGGCGCCTATGACTATATCACTAAACCATTCAAGAACGAAGAAATACGGCTTGTTGTTCAAAAGGCACTTGAAAAAAGGCTTCTTCGCAAAGAAAATATCCTGCTCCGTCGGGAGATCGAGTCGCGGGCGGGGTTCGACAACTTTATCGGAAAGAGCGAGGCGATGCAGCAGATCTTTTCGCTTATACGGCAAGTTGCAGATACAAGAAGCACGATCCTCATTAACGGGGAAAGCGGCACAGGGAAGGAACTGGTGGCCCGGGCGATTCACTACAGCGGAAGCAGGAAGAATAGCCCCTTTGTTACCGTGAATTGTGGCGCACTGCCGGAAACACTCCTTGAGAGCGAGCTGTTCGGCTATATGAAAGGCGCTTTCACAGGAGCGGTCGCAAACAAACAGGGACTTTTCGAGGCTGCGAATGGCGGAACGCTGTTCCTTGATGAGATCAGCACGACAACGCCTGCGTTGCAGATTAAACTGCTGAGGGTGCTGCAGACCAAGGAGATAAAACGCGTCGGCGGGACCGCGGACATAAAGGTGGATGTCAGGATCATTGCCGCAAGCAACCGGGACCTGCTGCAGGAAGTTAACAAAGGCACTTTTCGCGAAGACCTGTATTATCGACTGAACGTGATCCCGATCCTGGTCCCGACGCTTCGCGGGCGCAAGGAGGATATCCCCCTGCTGATAGACCACTTTCTGGGAAAACTGGGCTCAGAAGGACAAAAGAAAAGAATGTCCGAAGAGGCAAAGGACCGGCTCTCCGGTTATGGCTGGCCGGGGAATGTCCGGGAACTGGAAAATGCCGTCGAACGACTCTATACGCTTGTCCCCGGAGAGGTTATTCTTCCGGAACACCTGCCCGCCACGATCCTGCCCGGGTCACCGTTCCTGGAAATCGTGCCGTCCGAGATACCCAATGAAGGCATCGATCTGGAGAGCATCCTGCAAACAGTCGAAAAGAACCTCTTGAAAAAGGCCCTTGATAAGACCGGGGGGGTAAAGACTGAAGCTGCCCGTCTTTTGGGACTGACGTTCCGCTCTTTTCGGCATCGCCTCCAAAAATTCGATCAGTCATCCTGATAATGCGGAGCTATGAGTTTTTCATTGAAATAACTCCTTGTTTCCGCTAATATTTACCTTCTATGGCATACGAAAATATCAGGGATTTCATAACGCAGCTGGAACAGCGGGGGGAACTCGTCCGCATCAAGGCCGAGGTCGACGCGGTACTCGAGATTGCGGAGATAACAGACCGTGTTTCCAAGGAGCAGGGAACTGCGAACAAAGCCCTCCTGTTCGAACGGGTACGGGGATCGGCATTTCCTGTCCTGACGAATGCCTTTGGTTCCATGGAGCGGATGTGTCTTGCACTTGAGGTCGGTAGTCTCGACGAAATCGGTAAACGGATACGGGACATCGTAGACCCGGTCAGCCTGTTTCCTGCACCGGGAGCCGGTCTTATGGACAAGCTCCAGATGCTGCCGAAACTGGCGGAACTTTCCAACTTCTTTCCGAAAACCGTGAAAAAAGCGCCTTGTCAGGATGTGGTCCTTACCGGCGACAAGGTGGACCTGGGGATGATACCGATCCTGCAGTGCTGGCCGGGGGACGGAGGGCGGTTCATAACTCTGCCGATGGTCTGCACGGTCGATCCAGGTACTAGGATAACCAATGTCGGCATGTATCGCATGCAGGTCTTTGATAATCGGACGACCGGCATGCACTGGCATAAGCACAAGGACGGAGCGCGTCATTACCAGCACTACGAAGCCGCGGGAAAGAGGATGGAGGTTGCTGTGGCCATCGGAGGTGACCCGTCGATCATCTATGCCGCGACCGCGCCCCTTCCTCCTGCCATTGGCGAATATGTGTTCGCAGGGTTCCTGCGACAGCGTCCGCTTGAGGTCGTGCAGTGCAAAACAGTCGACGTCCGTGTTCCGGCTGAGGCGGAGTTCGTGCTTGAGGGTTATGTTGAGCCGGGAGAACGGCGGGTGGAAGGGCCTTTTGGAGACCATACCGGCTACTATTCCGAGGCAGATGAGTATCCGGTCTTTCATCTTACCGCAATCACACATCGCAAGGACGCTCTTTATCCCGCAACGCTTGTGGGAAGGCCTCCTCAAGAGGATGCATATCTGGGCAAGGCTACGGAGCGTATTTTTCTCCCGCTCCTGCAGATGGTTGCGCCGGATATCCTGGATATGGACATGCCGGTTGAAGGGGTCTTTCATAACAATGTGATCGTCAAGATCAGGAAGCGCTATCCCGGCCACGGAAAGAAAGTCATCCACACGATCTGGGGTACGGGCATGCTGATGCTCTCCAAGTTCGTCATCGTCTGCGATGAAGACGTGAACATCCATGATTATTCCGAGGTTACCTGGAAGGTCATGAACCACGTTGATCCGCAACGTGACGTTGTCATTACCGACGGTCCACTGGACATCCTGGACCACTCCTGTCCGCAGATCGGATTCGGCGGCAAGATGGGGATCGACGCAACGCGCAAAGGTCCTGGTGAGGGATTTTCACGACCATGGCCGGGAGAGGTGATCATGGACCCGTTGGTGCGGGCAACTGTCGACGCGCGGTGGAGGGAGTATGGATTTTAATGCCCGATGACAGGTCCTGCAGTCCATATGATGAGCGCTTCATGCTGAAAATCCGGACCATTGAAAAAATGTCCTATGCTGCATGCCGGCAGGTCGTAATCAGGTCTGAGCGTCTATGCTGTTGATCGAACTTAGCGCGATCGTACTTCTGATCTTGGTGAACGGATATTTTGCCGCAACCGAGATCGCGCTTATCTCTCTGAGAAAAAGCCGCGTGCGGCACTTGGTCAAGGCCGGTAATCGCACGGCGAAGCGCGTACAGAGGCTGCAGGAGCAGCCCGAGCGTTTTCTCGCTACCGTACAGATCGGGGTCACCCTGGTCGGCACCTTGGCCTCGGCTCTCGGAGGCATCATCGCAGTCGAGCAGTTGTCTCCGCTCCTGAGAGAGTTGCCGTTCGAAGCAGTCAGCAAGGCATCGGAAGCCATCTCCGTCGGTATCATGGTGACGGCCATCACGTACCTGTCCCTCGTCGCGGGCGAACTGGTGCCGAAATCCCTCGCCATGCGATATTCTGAGCAGATCGCATTTTTTACCGCAGCTCCGATAGACAGCATGTCGCGTTTGTTCAGGTATGTCCTGCGGGTTCTGGAAGCTTCGAACAACGCTGTCCTCCGTCTCTTCAAGGTAACATCGGAACATGAACCTGTGCTGGTTTCGGAAGATGAAGTAAAGTATCTGATCCGCGAGGGCCGGAATTCCGGAGTTTTCGAATCCTCTGAGGAGGACCTGATCCATAGTGTTTTCCGGTTCACCGATACGGTCGTCCGGGAGGTCATGGTGCCGAGGACCGATATCGTCGCGGTCGAGATGGGAAGCGACCTCGATACGGTCCTCAAGGTGATGAATGAACGCGGCTTCTCGCGTCTTCCGGTGACAGCGGGGTCAGTCGACAATGTGGTAGGGATCGTGTATCTTAAGGATCTTCTTGCGGTCCACGTTGCGCGCCAGCCGTTCCAGTTGGAGCAAGTCCTTCGGAAGCCTTACATTGTGCCGCCAAACAAGAATGTCAATGTCCTGCTGAAGGAAATGCGCGAACGACGTATACATCTCGCGTTGGTAGGGGATGAATACGGCGGCATAGACGGTCTGGTAAGCATGGAAGACCTGATCGAAGAGATCGTCGGGGATATCCGTGACGAAAAGGAAAAGGACCTGCGGGAGATCGATGAGGTCGCGGCGAACAGATATGTCATAGACGGCAAGACAGATATCGGGAAAGTGAATCGTAAGCTCGGCGTCACGATACCGGAAGATGAATTTGAGACGCTGGGAGGTTTTGTTCTGGGTCTTTTCGGACGTCTTCCGGCGGAAGGCGACCAACTCCGTTATGACAACCTCATGATAACGGTACTGCGGCTCAGAAAGAACCGTATCGCCCGTGTCCGGGTGCTGAAATACGTGGAAGAGCCAGAAAAGCAAGGAGATGATGATGATCACGACGAACATACTTGAAACGAATATTCCCGGTTTGCCTGCTCCCAAACGCGGCAAAGTGCGGGATATATATGATGTCGGGGATGGCCTGCTGATCGTGGCGACTGACCGCATATCTGCTTTTGATGTGATACTTCCCAACGCGATCCCTCACAAGGGAAGGGTCCTGACCGAGATATCGAGCTACTGGTTCTCGCGGACAACGGACATTGTCAGGAACCATTTGATCTCCACGAACGTGGCTGATTTTCCCGAGTCCTGCCGCCGTCACGCTGATGTCCTTGCCGGTCGGAGCATGTTCGTCAAGAAAGCGAAGCCGCTTCCCGTGGAGTGCATTGTTCGGGGGTATCTTACCGGCTCCGGTCTGAAAGAGTACCGCTCCTCCGGTGCGGTATCGGGCATCAAGCTTCCTTCCGGATTGACAGAAGCATCAAAGCTTCCTGAACCGATATTCACGCCGTCCACAAAAGCGGAGGTCGGTGAACACGACGTGAATATCGATTATGCAGGAGTTGTGAACCTGGTCGGCGCGGAGACCGCCGGCAAAGTGAGGGATCTGACCCTGGCGGTGTATAAACGGGCATGCGAGTTGGCTGAACCAAAGGGGATCATCATTGCGGACACCAAGCTCGAATTCGGCATTTTTGATGGCCAGGTTATGCTCATTGACGAAGTGCTCACGCCTGATTCATCCCGGTTCTGGCCAAAGCAGGGCTACACCGTAGGGGTGTCCCAGAAGAGCTTTGACAAACAGTTTGTTCGTGACTATCTCATAGCACTTAACTGGAACCAAAAACCACCGGCCCCGGTACTGCCAGACGATGTCGTCGCAAGAACGTCCGAGAAATACCTGGAAGTCCTCGCGCTTCTGACCGCCTGATCGTTATGTTCCGATACCGTTGTGTATTGTTCGCAATGTCCTGAAAGGAAGTTTCATGGAAGATTACAATGATCTGATACAGCAGCGCTTTAAAAAGCTCGAAGAGATCGGAGCGCTGGGCGTAAAGGCCTATGCCGGCCGCTTCGATGTGACCGCAACAACACAAACAGTAACCGAGGTTCACGGCAAACGGACCAAGGAAGAGCTGGAGGCGAACAAGGTCACGCTGTCCATGGCTGGGCGTATCGTTGCGCTCAGAAGCTTTGGAAAGGCCTGTTTCGCCCACATTCAGGATGGCCATGGCAGGGTGCAGTTGTACTTCCAGAAAAATACCATCGGCGAGGAACGGTACGGGCTGTTCAAGAAGCTTGATATCGGCGATTTTGTCGGTGTTTCCGGTTTCTTGTTTCGTACGCGGACCGATGAACTTACTCTGGACGTCCAGGAGTTCGTTCTCCTTGCCAAGTCGCTCCGCCCGCTTCCGGAAAAGTGGCATGGCCTAACCGACGTCGAGATCCGGTATCGCCAGAGGTATGTGGACCTCATTGTCAATCCGGAAGTGAAGAATGTCTTCATTTTACGCAGCAAGATCGTCCAGTCGATACGGTCTTTTCTGAACAGCCGCGGATTTCTCGAGGTCGAGACGCCGATGATGCAAGGGATACCAGGCGGCGCAACCGCGAGACCTTTCAAGACCCACCATAACGCACTGAACATGGAACTCTTCTTACGTATCGCGCCAGAGCTTTATCTGAAGCGACTGCTGGTGGGCGGATTCGAACGCGTGTATGAGATCAACAGGAACTTCAGGAATGAGGGGATTTCAACTCGGCACAATCCTGAATTCACCATGCTCGAGTTCTACATGGCCTATGCTGATTATAAAGATCTGATCGCCATGACAGAACAAATGATCAGCACCGTCGCGCTCGAGACCATCGGTACCACGACGGTTCAGTACGAAGGCCATACGATAAGCCTTGCGGCGCCCTGGAAACGGCTGACCTACCTGGATTCTCTTCGAGAGGCAGGGGTCCCTGAAGAGGTCATCTCGGACAGTGAGAAAGCGCGGACCTATGCACGCTCGCTTGGCGCATCCTTGAAGGGCGGGGAGCCGCTGGGAAAGGTCCTGAATGAGATCTTTGAAGCAAAGGTCGAGCCGAACCTGATCCAGCCCACCTTTATCACCGATTATCCCACGGATATCTCGCCATTGTCGAAGAAGAAAGATGATGACCCGAACTTCGTTGAGCGGTTCGAGCTCTTCGTGCTCGGCCGGGAGATGGCGAACGCTTTTTCAGAGCTCAATGATCCGATTGATCAAAAAGAACGGTTCCTTAAGCAGGTCTCGGAAAGGGAGTCCGGCGACGAGGAAGCCCACCAGATGGACGAGGATTTCATTCGTGCTCTGGAATACGGTATGCCGCCTGCGGCAGGGGAAGGCATCGGTATCGACAGGCTTGTCATGCTCTTGACCGGATCGTCGTCCATACGAGATGTCATTCTTTTCCCGCAAATGAAGAAGGAAAAATAGAGATCAAGACCGGAGTGCAGCGCGTATTCACGATGCTGCAGCCGATTCTGATAATAGTGCAATCTCATTACGGCAGTGTTTTTACTTCGGGTTTCGGCATCGTCAAGAAAGACCAGGGACTATATTGAAATTACCCTTTGAAATATTCGTCAGTCTCCGGTATCTCCGGAGCAAGAAGCGCTATGGGACGGTATCGCTGAACACCTTTATTTCCGTCGCAGGAGTCATGATAGGAGTTGCTACGTCAATTATAACCCTGTCGGTCATGACCGGATTTCAGGGGTATTTTCGGGACAAGATCCTCTCCGCGATCTCTCATGTGGTTGTCATGGACTTTTCCGGACAGGGAGTCAAGGACGCGTCGGCGCTTCAGGCGCAGGTTGCAAAGGTCCCCCATGTTACGGCGACGACACCTTTCATTATCAACCAGGTCATGCTGGCTGCGAACGAGCGAGTGCAGGGTGTGGTCGTGCGCGGGATCGATCCGAGGACCGAGGGAAATGTCACTGACCTGAAAAAGAATATGAAGGAAGGTTCGCTCGAAGCGCTGGAGGTGGAAGGGAAACTCCTGCCAGGGATCATTGTCGGTGAGGATCTCGCGAGGAAGTTCGGCGCGACAACAGGCGACACGATCACCATGGTGAATCCCATTGGCGAGGAAAGTGTCATGGGGATGGTTCCCAAAATGAGAAAATTCCAGCTCGTCGGAATTTTTGACGCCGGCATGTACGATTACAATACAGGATTTGTCTATATAGCATTGCCGGAGGCCCAGAAGTTCTTCAATATGCCGGGCAGGGTCAGCGGCATCCAGGTAAGGGTCGACGATATCTACCAGGCGGCGCAGACCGCTGATGCTGTTCAGGCTTCCGTGGGATATCCCTATTATACGAGGAACTGGATCGAGATGAACAAGAACTTCTTCTCGGCACTGAAGCTCGAAAAGATCGGCATGTCGCTGATCCTTGCGGTCATCATCATCGTTGCATCGTTCAATATCATCGGCACACTGACGATGATCGTAATGGAAAAGAGCCGGGAGATAGCGATACTCAAATCAATGGGCGCCACTGAACGGAGTATCATGAATATATTCATGATCAGCGGTCTGATCATCGGTCTCGTGGGCACGGTGATCGGGGCCGTGCTCGGTTATGGCGCGGTCACGGTCATTTCCCGTAGCGGTCTGATAAGCCTGCCCAAAGATGTCTATCAGGTAGGGCATCTGCCGCTGGCGATAACCGGGTACGATATTCTTTTCATATCGTTGATGGCACTTGGCATCAGTTTTCTGGCAACCATCTATCCTGCGTGGCAGGCCGCGCGTCAGGACCCGGTAGAGGTCCTGAGGTACGAATAAACAATTTATCATCCAATATGCGGAGGGACGTTATGGCACAAAAGAGCGGTAAGTTCAAGAAGTTTGTCCTCACTATTCTATTGCTTGCTCTGCTAATACTTGTCTTTATCCTCGCCGGCGGCGGTGATCTGCTCAAGTCGGCAGGAAAGAAGATGGAAGGTGCAGGACAGCAGGCGGATCGGCTGAAACAGAAGGTTGAGGAAAAGGCATCAACGGTCGAGAAAACAGTTGAAAAGACCGTTGAAAAAGGGATCGATACCTTAAAACCGGGAGAAAAGAAATAGATACGTCTGTCATATCTCTACAGCAGGTCAGGAAGTCCTTTAAAAGCGGCGCTGAAATACTGCATGTCCTGAGCGGTATCGACCTTGAGATCGCCAAAGGCGAGATGCTTGCTATTGTCGGAGCCTCTGGTGTCGGCAAAAGCACCCTGCTGCACATTGTCGGAGGGCTGGAGCGGCCGACGAGCGGCACCGTCCATTACGGAGATGACGATCTCTACGCCTTATCGCAGGAGGCTTTGGCCGGATTCCGCAACAAGAGGGTAGGGTTCGTTTTCCAGTTCCATCATCTGCTTCCGGAGTTCACGGCGCTGGAAAATGTCATGATGCCTGCGTTGGTGCGCAGAATGGACCGGGAACTGGCACTGGAAGCGGCAAGGAAGGTTCTTGGGCAGGTGGGACTCGGCAGTCGCGGACATCATCGGCCTGGAGAACTGTCAGGAGGGGAGCAGCAGCGTGTTGCCGTTGCACGCGCCCTGATTCTCGAGCCTGATGTCGTCCTGGCCGATGAGCCCACGGGAAATCTGGACTCGCATACCGGGGAAGCGATCCATGAGCTGATCAAAACGCTGAACCGCGAGAAGAAGACCACCTTCATCATTGTGACCCATAATGACAAGCTGGCAATGAGGGCTGATCGTGTGTTCAGGATGGCTGAAGGGATGTTGACGCTCCAGTAACCGTGAGGGTTATCCACTTCCCATCGGTCAAGGTGTCTGACAGACTGAGACCGGAGATCTTCATGGCATTGATAACTTCCGTCTCCTGGCCTTTCAGTATGCCTGAAAGAATGGCGATCCCGCGCGGCTCCAGAAGTCCGGCGATCTCCTTCGCAAGTGCTACGAGCGTTCCGGAGATGAGATTCGCTGCGATCATATTATAGCGTCCTGTTGCATAACTGATATCTCCCTTGATAAGTTTTACCGCACCTGCCTGGTTTAACTCAAGGTTCCCTCTGGCAGCCTCGATCGCCAGCGGATCCGTATCAATCCCATCTATCGAGCGAAAACCTAATTTCAACGCCGCGATGGCCAGGAGTCCTGTCCCCGTTCCGATGTCCAGGAACCGGTCATGCTCAACACGGTCGGCATGTTTTTCCATGAGGATCAGGCACGACCTGGTCGTTTCGTGATGACCGGTGCCGAAGGCCATGCCGGGGTCTATGATCAGGGCGATGCGGTTCTCTGTGTGCCGGTCCCATGGTGGGCGGATGCTGAAATGATGACCGATATCTACAGGAGGAAAGTTCTTTTTCCAGTCGATGTTCCAGTCTTGGTCGCCAAGGACCGCGTAATCAAAAGAAAGGGCGGAGTCTGGAACTGTTCCACCAATGTCAAGGAGCGATCGCATCACTGAAAGCTCTGTTGCAACGGCCTGTCGGTCCGCTGAAAGAGGGAAAAAGGCGATCAGCGAACCTTCTTCTTCTATGACGCCAAGGCAACCTTTGGTGTTAAGGTGCCTGGTAAGCGCCTCATGATAGCGGTCATGTAGCTTTATGGTGAATTGGTGATAAGGCATAATTGATGGTCATTGTAGCAGATTTACTCACGGAGGTAAACATAGCTCTTTGTGAAATCTGCTCGTGTGGGATTGTTTCGCAGTGCCGGATAGAAGCCAACGTGTTGACAGGCAGTTCCCGGTATGATAGATTCACTATGCGAGGATAACTATGAGGACATTTAAAGAGATAAAACAGGATTACCGCTTCACGCCTGATGACGAACGTCGTCTTGCCGACCTGAAGCCGCTCATGGACGAGCACGCGGAGGAGATTCTGAGCACGGTTTCTCTCTGGTTCAAGGGCACGAAAGGCGCTGCTAAATTCTTTACCGAGGAAACTCTGCAGAAGCACGTATTTGATTCTCAGAAGGAATGGTTCCTGCTGCTCTTTTCGGGGAAATACGATAATACGTATTATGACAAGCTGATAAAGATCGGCATGGCGCATATGCGCCGGAACGTTGATGTGCATTATCTTCACCGCATGGCGAACATTATTAAGAATTCCTGTACCGGCGCGCTGTCGAAGACAGACGACAGCAGGGAAGAGATGACGAGCAATATAGTCGTGCTCGGCAAGATCATCGATATGAGCCTCAATGTCATCACTAATGCCTATATTGAGGAAGAGATGCGGGTCTACTCGCCGGTATACAAGGTGCGCAGCGCTCTAATCAGCTTCTCCGAGCGATTTTCCCAGACGACGAACTTCATCCTGGTATTTGCGCTGATCGGCCTGACGCTTGGAGTGGTATGGCTGTTCTTGCGCGACGTCATGCATATTTTCGAAGGTGATGTCGAGCGTGGTATCATATCAGCGCTTGGTTCCATGCTCCTCCTCTGGCTCATGATAGAGCTCATGAGCACGGAAATTGCCCATTTGAAAGGCGGCAAGTTCCATATCAGCGTTTTTGTCGGTGTCGCTCTTGTCACGATGATCCGCGAGACGATGATCGCCACGCTTCGCCATGAGAAGCCTGAATCGATCTATTATCTTATCGCGGCCATTCTGGTCATCGGTTTTGTTTACTGGATCGTGACCAGGGCTGAAGACCGGTCCAAGTAGCCATGGTTGACCTTATATCCCGTCAGCGGCATCTCTATCGCGGCTATTCCCACATTATTCGTCACTTCGTCACAGCCCTGTAAGTTCGTTCCTCGTATTTCAGTCGTGCAATGGCTTGATCCCGGTGCGTCGGGTCGATCTGTCTTGCGCGGCTCAATTCTATGATCCAGATCATAGTCGTATCAATTGCGAAAGCAGATAATGATCATGCAGGATCAGGATGCCTGAGGATAGTGGCCATGTCGAAAGATGCGTGTGCAGAAAAAACGACCTGAAGGACGAAGACTTCAGGGCGGCTCTCGTAGCTCTGAGGAATCATGTCGACATTACCGAGGAGGACCTTCTCAAGATCTATGAACTGGCGCTCAGGCATGTGCGGGAACGCCTTGTGGGACGCGTACCGGTCAGGGACGTCATGAGCACCAACGTCGTGACAGTGCAAAAGGGGATTGACGTACACGACGCCGCGCAACTTCTATCTGAACATCATATAAGCGGCATGCCCGTTGTCACCGATGAAGGCGCCGTGGCAGGTGTGCTTTCTGAGGATGATATTCTGGCCCTCATGGTCTTCCCGCGGGTGACATCGTTCCGGGACATCCTGCGGCATCTTTTAGGCGAACCTGTTCGCGCGAAACAAAACAGCGGATTAGTGGAGCATGTCCTCGCTGGCAGTCACCATTTCCCAGGATCGGGATGTTCGGGATGCCGCTGAAGTGCTTCATGCCCGAAAGACCAAACGCCTTCCCGTGGTCGATCAAAATGGCAAGCTTGTAGGGATCATAACGCGCCCGGATATTGTGCGGGTGATCGGAAAGCTATGAAACTGGCGGAGTACCTGGGGAAAATGGGTGGAAGCGCAAAAGCGCCGCCCGGCGTAGGGCCTTGGGAGCTGTTCTGGTCCTGGATCGGTTCGGTCATCGGGATCGGTCTCTGCGGATATCTGTCAGCGAAGTACTTTGAGCCTTCGGACCGGACGCTCTTGATCGGGTCCTTTGGAGCTTCGGCCGTGCTGGTCTACGGAGCGATAAAAAGCCCGCTCGCCCAGCCTAGGAATCTGGTAGGTGGTCACTTCATCTCAGGCATAGTAGGCGTGGCATGTTCGTTGCTTTTCGGCGATACTCCCTGGATTGCCGGAGCGCTGGCAGTATCAATTGCAATTGTGGCGATGCTGGCAACTAAGACCCTCCATCCGCCGGGAGGCGCCACTGCGCTCATCGCGGTCATTGGAGGCCCAAAGATCCACGCCCTGGGCTTCACCTATGCCCTTGTTCCTGCAGGAGCAGGCGCAGTGATCCTTCTAGTCGTCGCGCTGGTGGTCAATAATCTGTCGAAAGATCGGCGATATCCCGAGTATTGGTTCTAAAGCGGTTTATCGGCAAAAGGGAACCGGAAACAGCAAAGCCGGGCAAACGGGTGCCCGGCTTTGCTGTTTTGCAGACAAACGCCAGGTTCTAGCGTTTCTTCTTGGTGAGGTCTTTGATCGTTTTCTTCAAAAGGCGTTTTTCCACTTCCTGCCGGATCTCGACCCAAAGAGGATGGACAACGCACGTGCTGCTCATCCTGCACAATCGTTTGTCTGTAGCGCAGATGTTTATCCCCGTATCTCCCTGTATCGATTCCATAATGGCGAGGAGGCTGATATGCTCGGGTTTCCTGGCCAGGCGAAATCCTCCGGCCACGCCGCGTATGGACGAGAGTATCCCGCTCTTCACGAGGCGCTGTACGATCTTGGCAAGGAAGCTTTTCGGAATATGCATCGCTTTAGCGATCTCCGATACGCTGGCGAGCGGTTTTGATTCTCCTGCAAGAAAGAGAACCGTTCTGATCGCATAGTCGGTCTCACGAGTAACAAGCATGGGTTTGGTACACCGCCTCTCGGGCCGCGCCTGTGCGCTCGATGTTCAGGTAAATGAGCTCAATCAGGTACATCCAGCCTGCTATTTATTAACCAATAGCAGCAGTGTTTGTCAATAGCATTTTCCCTAACAGGGAGATGTCTGGTCCGGAATAGTCCTACGAGCTGTGTGCAGCGTCACATGAGTTCCTCTGCGAGCAGCAGGAGCCGTCACTCTACCGGAGTCACAACGGCCATGACCACGAGCTGCTCTCCCTGATCAGCGGCAAATCCATGGAGAACATTTGGGTCACAGGGAATACAGGTCTTTGCATCTGCCACGATCTTCTCATCTCCCACGGTAAAGGTTCCCTTTCCTTCAACACAGTACATGAGCAGGCGAAGAGGTGCCTTGTGGGGCTCAAGTTTCTGCCCCGGACTGAGGCACATCAAGGCGATGCGCATTTCCGGACTGTCCTTCAGCATTTCCCGGGAGATGCGATCAGGGTAGAACTTTGCGACTTTCTTGAGATCGATGGTTTCCATAGAAACTCCTTTCACGAACAGCGATTAGTAACACGTATACAGCTGATCAGTCATGATATCGCGGCAGAAACACAGCATGCATCATAGAGTATCAGCATCACTGGACAACTGTCTTCGGTTGTAAGTTTTTGCAGTTTTCCTCGGGCAGGGAACATTGCCCGCTTCCCAATCCCAGATGGAACAATCCGTTGCCCCGTCCCAGTTCCTTGTTGCAGGCAACAATACAAGCGCCGCAATTTACACAAGATATGTCCCGCTTGTTTTTACGAGGCGAAACTTTCATGAAGCAGGCCCGGTCGCAGCCTTTGCAATCAGTGCACGCCGATATGCGCGAAACGTCCATGTTGAGCCGCAGCGAACGGGAACTGAGCCATCCGAAGAGCATCTGCATGAGTCCTGCCGCGCAGACAAATCTGCAGAGCACATGACGGACGACGATCGACGTGATGAGCATGTAGATCGCCACGCCGATGATGCCGGCCTTGACGCCGAAGGTAAATTGCCAGTTCACGATCTGGCTCCAGATTGTTGCCGGAGCCACGAAATACCCGGTGAGCGCCACGCCGCCGGCAAGAGGGATGATGAGTGCGCTCGCCAGGGCGATGGTTCCATACACAGGTCTGTTTCCTTTTGCCTGCGGCGGATCATTCGGATGAGCGTTGAAGAGATCTCTCCGGCCGATCAGTTTGAGAGTGAGGAAATCAGAGAGTTCGAACAGGGCGCCTTCAGGACAGGCCCAACCGCAGAACAACCGGCCGGTAAAGTAGCCAAGCAGCGGAAAGACCGCAAGGAACACGAGCCAGGGCAGTATGCCCTTCAGGAAGACCTGCAGCGCTATATGAAATGCAGAGGATGCGCCCCTGTCGGCATACAATTCCGGCTGGATGCCGAAACTCCATGACGTTCCGAACAGGATAAGCTCATGGGTGTCCGAGTCGATCCTCAGGATGTTCAACACCGGCATCAGGAAAACGAGCAGGATGAATGCTATCTGTGATAAGCGACGATACGTGGTCAGGCGATCGGTTCCCATGGTCTATTTATACCATGTCTGCGCTAGGGGCGATATGACATGGGTCATAAGCCGGATACGGCCGGATCAAGGGTCTGTTCAGAGCCAGTAGCGGACGATGCCGACAAGGAGGACGAGCGCAGTAGGAAGATACAGCAGCCGGTAGGTCGCTCCGATATCCGCATGGAAGTACCGAATGGTCAGGAGCAGGCAGAGATGGGTCGGGGAGAGCATGACGCCGGCGAATCCGCCGGCAAAAGCAAGTGTAACTACCCCGGGATCGGGCACACCGCCGGTCATGGCGACGATAATGGGAAAGGTCGCACCCACAAAGGCAACGGTGAGACCGGTCAAAAGTCCGACCATGAACGGGAGAGCCAGAAAGATCAGAGCAGGAGGCATCCCGCTGCGAGCAAAGGTGCGGGGCAGTGCGTCGATCGCGCCGGAGGCATCGAGCATACCCTTGAAGACCATGACCCCAAGCACCATCAAGAGTACTTTCAGAGAAACGCTCTCTTTGAGCGTGGTTCCCAACTCAGCAGGACTGTACCGGTAAATGAGGAACAAGGACGACACGACCAGAGCCATGGCCAGGGACAGGCTCATTTTGAACACCAGTACCAGGACGATCGACGCAGCGATCGGAAGCAGCGATACGGCCAGGTCGCGGAGGTCGCGGGTCCTGCGCGTATCCGGCACCTGGTGGCCTTCCACACCCTGAAAACAGAGCAGCGCGCCGGAAACAACGACCGCGACGGCAAGTGGGGCCTGGGAATGCATGAGAGTGTTGAGCGGCAGGCCGGTCACTGCCGCGGTGAGCACCACGCCGGGATAGAGCGGGGAAAGGTACTCCCATATATGCCTGAACCAGTAGTTGATGAACGCCCTGCGTTCCGGCGTTATGGAGAGATCTCCTGCTGCCTCCTGTACCATGGGTGCGGAAAAGGCGGCTCCCCCGGCAGATGGAAGCAGGCCGATAACGCCGGGGAGAATGGCCATGGTAACACGCCGGTCCCTGGCAACTCGCGAAAGCGACTCGGTCATCTGTTTCAAAAGCCCTCGTTTTCTGATTATGTTCTCCAGCATCATGATCAATACCAGGCCTCCCACAAGGTTCAGCGTGACCGGATCGATTGATGCGCGGGACGCTATTGCCAGTTGCCGCACGGGGCCGATACCGTAAAGCCCGCCGAGCGTCGCGGCGGCGAATAGCATCACCGCGCCGAGATTCCAGCGGAATCTAAGCAAGAGCACGATCAGCAGGAATGAAACGCCTATGCGAAGGATGTCGGTCATCGAATATAAGCCTCGCTGAGATAAAAAAGAACTGCCGCACGTATTGAATACCGTTCCATCTTCCAGTCGTCAGGAAGGGGCTGAAAGGGGGCCGCGTTCCGTATGGCGCGAAGGGCCTCATCATCCAGGATCTTGTAGCCCGAAGATTTGAGGAGCTCAAGCCCCGCAAGGGAACCGTCTTTCATAATATCGAACTTGATGTACAGCGTACCCTGAAGACCGGAGACAGCGGCCAATTCCGGGTATTTCAGGATGCTCTCCACCTTGATCTTCAGCCAGCGGTTGTAGGATATGAATTTAAACTCATCCGTATCCAGAGTGACCGATTCGTCGCCGGGACGCTTTTCCGGCATTCCCTTGCGGGCAAGCGTATCGATATCGGCTTGCGAGAGGAACGGTAGCGGATTTACGCGGTCCTGCGAGCTGCCTTCGCCCTTGCCCGACGGAGCGGTGCCGCGATCGCTTCCGTCAGGCAGGCCTCGATCGTGGGTCGTTCGGGGCAGGTCCACGGCATCGGATTCACCGAACCGGGAAGGAGTTGGTACTGCCGAAGGCGGTACAGGACGGGGCGGTACAACCGGGGACAGGGGTGCGGGAACGGCTGCGGGACGCTCAAGGCGCGGAAGATCCTTCAGGACCTCCCGGGGAAGCTCTACGACATTGACCGGCGTTATCTCCAGAGGCTGCTGCCGGATATGTGCAAAATATACCGCTGCTGCTATGATCAGGACATGCATCCCGAGCGAAGCAGTGATGAACCGGATGACGTGCAGGGAGCGTTGCATATGCGTGGTTGAAAATAGCCGCTACATGGCAGAGGCCGATCGCGGCAATGGACATGAAAGAACGGAATTGTGAACATCGACGTCTTCCGAGTGTCCGCGCACGACGTGGGTCATTTCATTTCCCTGGTTCAGATCTTCTTCTGCATGCGATCGGACACGTTCCGCAGAAGCTTCAGGATCGCTTCGGATTGATCGGGAGTAAGGCTCCCCATTCCGCAGGACGGTGTCATCAGGGATTGCCGCAGAAGAGCTGCGCGGTCAATGCCGGCATTCTGCAGGCGATGCATGCTTTCATCAAGGATGGAGATAAGCTGGTCTGCTGTCTCGTTCCCGGTAAATGCTCCTGTTGGCACGATGCCCCATGCGAGCGCGCCGCCTCGTGCGATGAACCGCTTGATATCCTCCGGGTAGAGGAACACCTTGTCCCGGTAGCCGAAGGCGTCGAAGTTGACGATATCGACCTTTGTGTTGAAGATCATTGGCCAGTCAGCGTTTCCGCAGCAGTGGATGCCGGCGATACCACCCCGTTCGTGGATCACATCGATGATCTCGTTCAGTTTCTCAGCCACCATTTCCGGTGAAGCTGCGGAAAAGGCAGAGCCCAGTGACTCCATGGCCGGCTCATCAAGAAAGATGATGACCGGGAGACCGAAGCCTTTCAACTGGCTGATCTGCCATGCCGCTTTCATTGCAAGGCCCTTGACTACAGCGTCAAAGAGCAGTTCGTTATGAATGATGTCCTTGCCCGTCTCATCCTTGAACGAGATGCCGGCGGTGAGCGGGCCGGTGATGTGGCCTTTCAGGAACCGGGCGCCTTTTGGGAGCCCGTTCTTTGCGAGCTGCCGGAGAAAACCGAAAAAACCGGCGGCATAGGTCTCGGAGATAGCGAAAAAAGAGTCGTCCTTGTCCAGGTAATGCTGGAAGAACCGCTCCAACTCCGGGGTCAGGTCCCGGGAACTGTCAAAGGAGAACCGTTTCTTGCCCTCGTCGACAATGATGCCAGGCAGGGATTCGCTGTACTGGCCATCCATGTGCTCGCGAAAATCGCGCTTCGGGAGCTGAGGCCAAATGGGCGCCTCGGACAGATACCGGAGAGATAATGACGCCGCCTGGTCAGGATCGACGACCGGCAGACTGCCGATGCCGGTGGCAATACAGTTGAAATTATAACTCATGGTACACGGATCCTTTCGGAATCAGGAAGATGAACCGAATTATATATTCATGGTCATGAAAATACAACTTAATCTTGCAAGTTCCATTCTGGGACTTGATGCCGGACAGAGATCCATGAACCGTCGAAGAACCGTAATGCAGCGTTGATCAAGTAATTTCCGCTTGATTGACCCTTCTTAACCTGCTACTATCACCCTTATGAAATACGGAACAAAAGCAATCAAGGAAGCTCAGCTGGAGATCTGGGACAATCCTAATCACGACAGGGATTACACGATCGAAATAGCCTACCCGGAGTTCACCTGCCTTTGCCCCCGGTCGGGGTATCCGGACTTCGCCAGCATCGTGATCACCTATGTCCCGAACAGGAAGATCGTTGAACTCAAGGCGTTGAAACTCTGGCTTAACAGCTTCCGGGACAGGAGCATTTCCCATGAGCCGTCACCAACCTCATATTCGACCGGCTCAAGAAGGACCTGCGCCCCCGCAAGCTCGAGGTCGTAGGCGACTTCAACGCCCGGGGCAATGTAAAAACGGTCATTCGCGTTAATCTTTGAACGTATTCAGCCGCCTGATATCCTGAAAGCCCTTGACTCCAGAAGTACGCCGTGTTATGTAGTGACGCACTTTGCATCGGAGGTCATCATGCGCTCGGCATTGATGGTCATTTTCTTCCTGATTGTCGCTCCCAGCCTATCATCGGCGCAGCCTGCGCCGGAGTCATTCGCCCCGCTCGTCAAGAAACTGAACCATGCTGTTGTGAACATCTCGACCAAACAGGTGATCAAGGTCCGGCCGCAATCGCCTTTCGGCGATCCATTGATGGATGAATTCTTCAGCCGCTATTTCGCTCCACCGCAGCGCGAACAGGTCCGGCAAAGCCTTGGATCCGGTGTTATCATCAGCACCGATGGGTACATCCTGACGAACAACCATGTGGTCGATAAGGCGCGGGACATAAAGGTCGCTCTGACCGATGGTCGTGTGCTCGACGCCAAGCTTGTGGGCAAAGCCGCGGAGATCGATATTGCTCTCATCAAGGTGAACGCTGATAGTCTGCCGGTCGTTGAGCTGGGAGATTCCGATGCCATCGAGGTCGGGGACTGGGTCGTGGCGATAGGCAATCTTTCGGACTTTCCCATACAGTGACCAAAGGAATCGTTTCCGCGAAGGGAAGGGTCATTGGCGCGGGACCTTATGATGATCTCATTCAGACCGATGCCGCCATCAATCCGGGGAACAGCGGGGGCCCGTTGTTCGATCTCCGGGGAACGACCGTAGGGATCAATACCATGATCCTGACCAAGGGTGGTCCGGCTGCGAAAGCCGGTCTTGTCCGCGGCGATGTGATCCTGGAACTGAACGGGAAAAAGATCATGGACCCGGCCGAACTTCCGAGAATGGTCGCATTCGGACACATCGGCAAGACCGTCGTGTTCAGCGTGGTCAGGCAAGGAAAGACCATGGAGAACCGAGCGACAATAGAGCCGCGTCCGGAAAAATAGTCTTCCGGTACACAGTGGTTGCACCGGTTCCGCGTAGTTGAAATTATAAAGCGAGGTACTAAAGCATGTTTGGTCTCGGAATACCGGAGCTGATCGTCATTTTCGTGATCGCCTTGGTCGTATTCGGACCCAAAAAGCTGCCCGAGCTGGGGAAAGCGTTGGGTAAAGGGATCGCCGAATTTAAGCGTGCATCCCAGGAAGTCAAGGATTCCATCGAGTCGGAGGTTCGGGCGGCGGAGCATTCCATTGATACGGCGAAGTTGAAGGCCGACGTGGAAGGCGTTGTCCGTGATGCGGAAAAAACAGTGACGGATTCAACGAACCTTTCAGGGAATAGTGCCAGCGATGATCTGGGCGGGCCGCGCAAGGAGCCGGAGGCATATGGCAAGTCCTGAAGAGCCAACCATGTCGTTCTGGTCCCATCTGGACGAACTGCGAAAGCGGCTCGTGGCAATGTCCATAGCGATAGGGATCGGTTTTGTGATCTGTTTTGCCAACTCGGAGAAGATATTGGGGCTCCTGCTGCTGCCTCTGAACGCGACTCTTTCTCTTTCCCGTGAATTCCCGTATCTCGTCTTCACACAAAATGCAACAGCCTACACGCTGCATTTCACAGCCCTCACCGAGCCGTTCATGGCTCACCTTAAGATCGGATTCATATCAGGTATTATACTCACCATTCCGTTCTTGCTGCGTCAGGTGTGGATCTTCATATCGCCGGGCCTGCTTCCCCGTGAACGCCGGTATGCAGGGCAATTCGTGTTCTTCGCAACGGTCTTTTTCGCGATCGGCGTCATTTTCTGCTTTGTCGTTCTCCTACCGGTAGCCATCCCGTTCCTTGTTACGTACAAGACCGATCATCTGACCCCGATCATAAAGATAGGCGACTATATAGATTTTACTCTCAAGTTCATGCTCGCGACCGGTGCTGTGTTCGAACTGCCGCTTATTATGATACTGCTGGGACGGATGGGTATCATCAATACCGGCGGCCTGACCAAATTTCGAAAATACGCGTTCCTGATAGCCTTTATCATCGGCGGCATGCTCACACCAACACCCGATGCTTTCAACATGACGATCATGTCTATCCCTATCTATCTCTTATATGAGCTGGGAATCCTGGGCGTGAGGGTGCTTGGAAAGAGGAAACCTGATCCGGATCCAACGTCGCTCACTGAGATCTAAGAGGCAATAGTGAAGGTACTATCGTTCGTAGCCGCCGCATCGAACAGCGGGAAAACGACGATCATTGAAAAGGTCGTGCGTCTCCTGAAAAAGCGGGGTCTGCGCGTGGCCGTGGTCAAACATGCGTCAAAAGGATTCGAGCTTGACCGGGCAGGGAAGGATTCCTGGCGGTTTCGCCAGGCGGGCGCTGATGCCGTGGTCCTTATCGGGCCGGGGCAGACCGCCGTCATGAAGAACATGGACCGTCAACCCGATGACGCTGAACTCGAGCGGCTGATCGGGTCTGTTGACGTGGTCATTAAAGAGGGATTCAAATCAGATCCGGGACCAAAGATCGAAGTGTTCCGTTCTAAAGTAACTGCCGGGCAGCCGCTTTGCGTTAATGACAACTCCTTTCTGGCGTTGGTGAGCGACATTGAGATTAAGATACAAATACCATGGTTTGAACTCGATGATGTCGAGGGTGTTGCGTCCTTCATTGCAGCTAAATTTGAATTGTAAGATGTTGTTCACCTGTGGTTATCCCTTAGTTCGTTGATTTTTATTGATTTTTAAAGGTGCTTAATTTATAAATCTCAGAACGCACTGCGGCGCTCAATTCGGGGACGCAGGGGCGAAAGGAGCCGGCATGGCAGGGAACAGGTCCAGGAAATTGTTCGATGAGGCAAAGAAGCACATACCAGGCGGCGTGAACAGTCCGGTCCGTGCTTTCCGTTCCGTTGGCGGTGAACCACTGTTCATCAAAAGGGCCAAAGGCTCGAAGATCTACGACGCAGACGGCAAGGCATATATCGATTACGTGCTCTCCTGGGGGCCGATGATCCTCGGCCACGGTCATCCGAAGGTCAACAGTGCTCTCAAGAAGGCGATAGATGGCGGAACAAGCTTTGGCGCTCCCACGGAGCTGGAGATCACGCTTGCAAAAATGGTAAAGAAGGCGGTGCCGTCCATCGAGATGGTTCGGATGGTGAGCTCGGGCACCGAAGCCACGATGAGCGCTATCCGGGCGGCACGCGGTTTTACCGGCAGGGACAAGATCCTGAAGTTCGACGGCTGTTATCACGGCCATGGCGACAGCCTCCTGGTCAAGGCCGGGAGCGGTGTGGCCACATTCGGACTTCCGGACAGCCCGGGTGTGCCAGCTGATCTGGCAAAACACACGTTGACCGTTGCTTTCAATGATCTCGCGGCTGTCAAGGAACTCTGCAGAACCACGGGTGAGCAAATAGCCTGCATCATCGTAGAACCGGTTGTCGGCAACATGGGTTGCGTACCGCCCCTGCCGGGTTTTCACGAAGGACTCCGGAAGATCTGCGATCAGTACGGGATCGTCCTGATCTTCGATGAGGTGATGACCGGTTTTCGCGTCGCCTTCGGCGGTGCCCAGCAGCTCTATAAGATCAAACCGGATCTCACGACGCTCGGCAAGGTGATCGGCGGCGGATTGCCGGTGGGCGCTTACGGCGGCAAACGGGAGATCATGGAGCGGATCGCGCCCCTTGGTCCGATCTATCAGGCGGGGACCTTGTCCGGCAATCCGCTGGCCATGACCGCGGGCATTGAAACGCTGAAGCTTCTGGGAAAACCGGGCGTGTATAAGTCGCTGGAGAAGAGCTCTGCTGATCTCGAGGCCGGGTTGCGCGCTGCGGCCAATGAGGCCGGTGTTCCGACGACGATCAACCGGGTCGGATCCATGTTCACCACGTTCTTTACTGATAAAAAAGTTACGGATTTCGCCAGTGCCAAGACCTCGGACACTGCAAAGTTTGGGAACTTCTTCCGTTCCATGCTCAAGAACGGCGTGAACCTTGCCCCGTCGCAGTTCGAGGCTGCGTTCCTATCACTTGCCCATTCAAAAGCCGATATCGCGCGAACGATCGAGGCTGCACGGAAGAGCCTGAAGGGTCTGTAAGGGCAGAAAACAGGAAGGAAGATCGTACGAAGGATTGCGGAGCGGCGGGAATATGCGGTTCGATCTGCCGCGTGCAAACAGGATTTCCGCTTCGTGCGTTCAGGTCCCTACGTGGAAGAGAAAGACCGTAGACTGCTCAGGCTTGTGGGCTCTTTGAGCACTGTGGGAATAGCCATGGTGGCCTCGACAGTGATCGGGTATTTTATCGGCCTGTACCTGGACCGGTTCTTTTCCACATCGCCATGGTGTACCATCATCTTCCTGGTACTGGGGATCATTGCGGGATTCAAGAACCTCTTTGATCAGGCAAGAAAGATACAGAATCTCGACAGGCCGGACGGCAAAGGGAGTCATGAGGGATCCTGATCAGCATGGAGAGCATTCAGCCCGCACGGTAGTGACCGGCGTGACCAGAAAGACCGCACTTCTTACCGCCGCAGGCGCAGTTGCCGCGTTGGCCCTTCAACTGACCATACGGCCCGATCTCCCTGTATGGGTCATGCCGGCCGGTGTGACCGTCGGAGGGGCGCTTGGGGCCGTGAATTTCCGCTGGCTCGCTTATGCTGTGGAACGGGTCTATCTCAAGCAGGGTTCTACCAGCCTGCTTTCCAACATAGCAGCAGCCATTATTTCTATTCTGAAGCTATCCGTCATCTTTATAGTCCTTTTCATCGTCATAAAGTGGAACGTCGTACACCTCCTTGGACTGGTATCAGGATTATCACTCTGCTTTTTGGCGATCCTCTGGCAGGGATTCGGTGTTCTCACTGACGGTGTAAAGCAGAACCACTGATAAACAGTAGTTGAGCATGCTGCGAAACGGCATGCGTAATTTGGGAAAGGGGAGGCAGCTATATGAAAAACCATGTTTTTCGGCCGCTGATCGTCGTCATAGGCATCGTTTTGCTTATCCTCGCGGCCCGCTTTGTTTATGTGCCAAAGGATTTTGGCTCCTACGAACGCGGGTACATTTACAGTTGGCACCGGCAGGGTGATGAGAACTTCTGGAACAAGTTCACGATCAAATATCAGGGAAAGGAATACTGCAAGGATTGTCATGAAAAGAACTTCACCTCCATTAATAAATCACCGCATCGAATCATCATCTGTGAGAATTGTCACGGACCGGCTATAGACCACCCTTCCGAGGCCCGGTCCAAACTGGTCATAGACAAATCGCGCGAGCAGTGCTACCGCTGTCATGTGAAATTACCCTATCCCGATACGGCCCGCGGCCGCATCAAGGGATTCCTGGACCCCGAGCAGCATAATCCGGGAATGGAGTGCGTGACCTGCCACGATCCTCATGATCCGAAACTGGGAGGTGCCTGAGCCATGCTTACAAGACGGAACTTCCTCAAATATTCCCTTGCCGGTGCTGCCGGGTTGGCCGTGCCTGCAACGATAAAGGCTTCGACGGGAACAGCTCCAGCGGCCGGGACAGCGACTGATAAACGCTGGGTGTTCCTCGTGGACTCAACCAAATGCGTCGGCTGCGGCATGTGCGTCAAAGCGTGCAAGAACGAGAACGAGGTGCCCTATGACGCGAACGTCTCGAGGACCTGGGTGGAGCGCTATGTGGTGACCAAGGACGGAAAGGTTCATGCCGATTCGCCCAAGGCCGCGCGCGACGGATTTACGACACAGACGATCGACCAGGGGCATCACGGCAAGGAGATCATCAAGCCTGCTGATATCTCCAAGGCCTTCTTCGTCCCCAAGCTCTGCAACCACTGCGAAAACCCGGCCTGCGTACAGGTCTGTCCGGTGGGCGCGACCTACCAGACCAAGGAAGGAGTTGTTCTGGTAGACCGCACCTGGTGCATTGGCTGCGGATACTGCATCATGGCCTGCCCTTATGGTGTCAGGTTCTTCCATCCTGTTTACCATACCGCGGAGAAATGCACATTCTGTGTCCACAGGCTGCATGCGGGACTCAAACCGGCCTGCGTGGAGGCGTGCCCCTTCGGCGCACGGCAGATCGGCAACCGGAATGATCCCAATGACCCGGTGACGAAGACCATCTTGAACAACAAGGTGCAGGTCCTGAAGGAAGAGTATGGAACGAAACCCCAGGTCTACTACCTAGGCCTGAGCATGGAGGTGAAATAACCATGGTACACGGCGAGATATGGACCATGAAAGAGCTGTTCACCTATCCCAATGAGTACATCTATTGGAGCGTGCAGATCGTGATGTACCCGTTCATGACGGGATTGGTCGCGGGAGCATTTGTGTTATCGTCGCTCTATCACGTATTCGGGATCAAGGAGCTGAAGGACATCGCCCGTTTCGCTTTGGTATTTTCCTTCGCGCTCCTGTTCGCGGCGCCCATGCCGATCATGCTGCACCTGCAGCATCCGTTCCGCGGCATCAATGTGATGATGACCCCGCATTTCACTTCGGCGATCGCGGCGTTCGGCATTGTGTTTTTTACCTATGGCGCCATTGTTGCGTCGGAACTATGGTTCTTGTACCGTAAACACTTTGTAGACAAGGCGTTGGCGCTCAGAGAGAAACAGGACAAGTCCTTTGTCGAACAGCTTTGGTACCTTCTGTACGGCACTTTGACGCTGGGGTCCTATGATGTGAGCGACGAAGCGCTCCACCGGGACGAGAAGGCCATCAAGGTCCTGGCTGGTATCGGTATTCCGGTGGCCTGCTTCCTGCACGGATATGCCGGATTCATCTTCGGTTCCGTTAAGGCGAACGCTCTTTGGATGACGCCGCTCATGCCGGTGATCTTCATCATGTCCGCCATTGTGTCCGGCATCGCCCTCTGCATGCTCACCTACATCGTGGTGATGGAGATACGGAAGTTCATGATGAAGCGGTCCCGGAAAACCTGGCAGCAGTCCTTGGAAGAAGTAAAGGGTGCCGAGATGCATGTGGTAAAGATGACCGCCAAGTATCTGGTCCTGTTCCTGGTACTTGCCATCACGCTGGAATTTCTGGACCTGATCTTCCGAGGGTATACGGCGGTCAAGTCCTGGGACGTGCTCCGGAGCGTTATCTATGAGCGCGATTTCTACGATATTTTCATCATGCAATACGGCATAGGCAACCTGGTACCGCTGCTGCTCTTCCTTGTCCCGGGGCTGACGATCCGCAGAACGATCCTCGGCGTGCTCCTTGTCCTGTTCGGCGTATTCATGATGCGCTGGAACGTGGTCATCGGCGGGCAGGCATTCTCGCTTACTTTCGCGGGCTATATGCACTATCTGCTTCCTATTGTCCCCCATGACTGGGAAACTGCGAAGGAAGGCTTGGTAGGAGCGGTCGGAATTTTTGTTATGCCTTTTGTGCTGTTCTGGTTCATTGCGAAAGTGTTCCCGGTCTTCGGCGAGACCAATAAAGCACATTGATCGAAAAAGTGCGGACCCGCCGGGTCCTGGGCTAAAAGTTGAATGAATTACCGTTCGGTAGCTCAATGGCCGATAATTGTTTCCATATTAGATAAACTTTTAGGCCTGTGCAGTGTCCAAAATAAGCGGGGAAGGGCTCAAAAGCCTTCCCCGCATTTCCATTATCACAGGACCTGATCACTGCTGCTAACCCTTTGTTTTATGGAGCTCCCATCAGTTTTTTTAGTTGTGCGCAGGATCTTTTTTTCGAGTTGATATCTATTGACTTATGAAACTTCCTGTGATATAAACTCGGGCTTAGTGAAAGATGCTTGAAAGGGGGCACCAAAGGGGAGGAATGAAGGTTTTTAGTTGGTTTACTGATAAGTTAAACTGGGCCAAAGAGAGGATCCAGGAACCCCTTACGCTCAAGGCCAAGATCCTGATCGTTGTCATGTTGCTCGTTATTGTAGGCGGCGGCGGATTCGTAGCTTACAAGTTCTATGATTTCACGCAGAATAACCCCAAATTCTGCGTAGGGTGCCACCTTATGCAGGAAGCATATGACAGCTGGGCTAAGAGCGAACACAAAGCCCTGAACTGCCATGATTGCCATCATCTGACTATCCCGGAGCAGAACCAGCTGCTGATCAGTTTTGTCATGCATCGGCCTACAAAGGTTCCAGACCGGCATGGTAAGGTGATCATCGGTTCCGAGATATGCAATAAATGTCATACCTCGGAAAAAGCGCCGCGCATCAACACGTCGCTCTTTCATGCAAAACATGTGTACATGGAGCAGCTTGAGTGCACCTACTGCCATGGCGAGGTAAAGGCTGACAAGTCTGGGCTGCATCGCTTCCTTCCCACAGAGAAGTTCTGCCTCAAGTGTCATGAAGGCAAGTCGGTGCATGGAGAAGGCATGGGTGGACTAGCCTGCCTGAACTGTCATACTGACCGGACCAAGGACCTGAAGCCGGGAAGAAGGAAATGCCTGTATTGCCATAGCAATGACGAAGGACTGCGGAAGCTGCTTCGTGACGATTCCACCATGGACGTACGGTACTTTGCCCCTGATGCTGCGACGCTCCGCAAAGCGACAAAGATCGTCTATGACGAGTCAGCGCCCATGCAGTTCTACTGCTATGAATGTCACAAGCCGCATACCCAGGGAAAAGTACGGCCGAACAGCACTTATTGTTTGAGCTGCCACGGTAATATCCAGAAGATCGGAAAACATAAGGTCCATCTGGCCATGGATATGCAGTGTAAGGATTGTCACAAGCCCCACGTGTGGAAGGTCACTGAGGCTTCGGCCAAGAAGGACTGCACACAATGCCATGAGTATCGCAGTCCCAAAGCGTTCATATAAAAGCGCTTAGCTCTGGTTTTCTTAGAAGGTGGCCACGAACGCAGCAGCTTTGATACCTGTTTTTCTTGGAGTTTACTCTGATAACGAAAGGGGGTGAAACTAAATGAAGAAAGTTATCGTGATGTCTCTCGTTGTTGTTCTGTCCTTCGCCATGGCGGCGACCGTTTTCGCGGTCCCGGCTGGCAAGACCGTTGAGTTCGACGGCAAGGGTGGCGGCAAGGTTGTATTTGACGGCAAGATCCACGCTGACAAGGGTGCCAAGTGCGCCGATTGCCATCAGTCCGGTCTGTTCAAGATGAAGAAGGGCGGCGACGTCATCACCATGAAGGACATGGAGGCCGGCAAGAACTGTGGTGCTTGCCACAACGGCACCAAGGCCTTCTCGGTGAAGGATGCAGCCAGCTGCGCAAAGTGCCACAAGAAGTAAGTCGCACGCTTTCATTCGCAGTAAAAACCCTCACGGTATTTCCGTGAGGGTTTTTTTATTGTGGCGGGAGAGCATGAGAATCGAACTCACCTTTCCTGACCCAAGCCAGGAACCACCGGATTTGAAGTCCGGGACGGGCACCAGCTCCGTAACCTCTCCCAATTGTGCGTTGAATTATACGGAACAGGGCAGCCAGCCGCAAGCTTTTTTTCTTTACTCTGACGTTCCTTTTTCAGGATTCCCTGTACGGGTGAGCAAATCCAGCGCGCTATCGAGTTCCTGATGGCTGCCGAGCAGCACCAGGATGTCATCCGCCTGGAGAACGAGGTCCGGGCCGGGGTTGGTCAGGGCTTCTCCTGCGCGGACAATTGCGATCATCGTGGCTCCGGTCGATTTCCGAAGGTCCAGTTCACGGAGAGATCTGCCTGCAGCGGGATGCTCCTCGAGTATTTGGACGTTCTCGACCGTTGCAGCTGCGAACAATGCGGCGATCTTCTCGATCTTGCTCTGGTCAAGCGATATTCCCCGAAGCATTTTATACCCGTCAAATCGTACCAAGCTGATCTGGCTGCTGATGATATTTGCGGGTACATGGTACAGGTGCAGTACCCGGGAAAATATCTCAATAGAGGTCTCAAATTCCTCGGTGATGACCTGGTCAGCGCCGAGGGCGAGCAGGGCGTCGACATCGGCTGCGTATCTTGTACGCACCAGGATAAATATCGAAGAATTGATCCTGCGGACATGCTTGATGGCGACGCGAGTCGCACCGAAATCCGATATGGCAAATACGATAGCGCGGGCGCAGGGCGCTCCGGCGCGGACAAGAACATCCTCACGCGTGATGTCTCCGTAGATGATGGGCTCGCCATCATCCCGTGCCTTGCGGATGGTATCAGCGTTCACTTCGAGGACCGTATAGGGGATGTGGGTCGCCTTGAGCGTGCGAGCCAGGTTCTTCCCGTTCAGGCCGTATCCTGCGATGATGGTGTGTCCGGTGAGGGCACAGATCGCAGGCTGATCTACAGATTCTGAAGCAACCAAGCGAAGCCGGTCGGCCATCCAAGGGGAGGCTTGAATGATGAACGGAGTTGCCACCATGGTCAGGATGGACGTATTTATGAAGGCCTGATAGGTGGTCCCTTCGATAAGTCCGAGAGCTGCCCCCTGCTGCGCCAGGAGGAACGAGAACTCTCCGGCTTGCGATAGGGCCAATGCCGCTAGTAGAGCAGAACGGAACGGATACTTGAGCAGGAAGGCCGTTCCTGCGACCAGAGTGGTCTTGAGAATGATCAGTGCGGCGGTCAGGGAAAGCAGCAGGGGCCAATGATCGGCAAAATAACCGGTCTGAAGAAGCATCCCCATGGAAATGAAAAATATGCTGGCAAAATAATCACGAAAAGGCAGTATGTCGGCAACAATATGATGGCTGTATTCCGATTCGGCAATGATGAGGCCGGCCAGGAAGGCGCCAAGCGCAAGGGAAAGCCCGAGGCTGAAGGTCACCCATGCCGTACCAAGGCAGAGCAGAACAACCAGGAGAAAGAACATTTCCCTGTTCCGCAGCCGGATCACCTGATGCAGCAAAAAAGGAACGATACGGCGGGCGGCAAGAAAGACCGCGGCCAAGCCGAGGAATGCTTTGCCCAGGCTGATTATCACGGACAGGATGGTGATCCCTCCAGCCGATCGTGCCTCCCCGAGCACCGGCAGCAACAGAAGAAGCGGGACGACCGCCATGTCCTGAAACAGGAGGATGCCTGTGGACAATCGGCCGTGAGCTGAATCAAGCTCCGCACGGTCCGTATACATCTTCAGTACGATGGCCGTGCTGCTGAGGGAAGCCAGGAACCCGAAAAAAACCGCCTGATGAAAAGGATAGTGGAACAGCATCGCGATCCCGGCGACACACATGATCGTCAGCCCGACCTGGAAGCTTCCTCCGATGAGGAATTGCCTCCCGAATCGCATGATATCGGCAATGGAGAACTCCAGTCCCACAGTGAAGAGGAGGAGCACGACTCCTATCTCGGACAGTCGTTCGACTGCGTGGGTCTCCGTAATGAACGATGCACCGTAGGGACCGATGATCACGCCGGTGATCAGGAAGCCTACCAGAGCAGGAAGGCGGATCTTGTGGAAGAGGAACGTAATGGGAAGTGAAACGGCGAGTAGGATGATGAGTTCGCGGAGTATGGTTATTTCCTGATCGTGCATGGACACTATGATACCACATTTACCAGAAAAGAGCTCCGTTGACGCGTGAATGAACCCGACAATGAACCCGAAACTCCTTGACAGTCTCCGCGCCTGCATGTTAATGTGTCAACCCAGGCAGCCATGTGGATTAGCGGAGGTTCCGAGCGTTGGAAACAAAAGGCCAGCAAGGCATCGTTGAAGTCGTTTCTGAAAAGATCTGGAAATTCTTTGCATCAGTCAAGCTAGCAGTTGTTCTGCTGATCATACTCGCCGCTGTATCCATTGTCGGAACGGTCATCCAGCAGAACCAGGCTCCGGAGGATTATCTCCGTGAATACAGCCAGTCAACGATAGATCTTTTCGAGTCGATCGGGCTGTTCGACCTCTATCACACCTGGTGGTTCGTCCTGCTCCTGCTTCTTTTCACGGCAAACCTCACCATTTGCACGCTCGATAGATTCCCGTCAGCGTGGAAAGCCATTCGCGCTCCGCTCCGTCCCATGTCGGAAGAGGGTTTTAAGGCATTGCCCTGCAAAAAGGAATTGACGATCAAGGGAAGCACGGAGGAGGCCGAGGCAGTTGTCATCAGGGCACTAAGCTCGGGGCGCTATAAATACGCGCTTTCCAAAGAGCAGGGGATGACCCACATAGCATCTCAGCGAGGTGCATACAGCCGGTTGGGAGTATATATAACCCATGTAAGCATACTGCTCATTTTCACAGGTGCGATCATTGGCGCATTTTTCGGATTCAAGGGATTCCTGAACCTGCCGGAAGGCGAAGCATCCTCTGTGGTATATCTTCGCAATGAGCCCATCTGGGACAAGATCATGGACGGTTTCGGCATCAGCAAAAGCCAGGTCATCCTGGACCCGCGCATCGGCGTGCCTGCCATGCCGCTGGGCTATTATGTCCGTTGCGACAATTTTGAGGTCGATTATTATACGAACCAGGGCCGACCCACAGGAATGCCTTCCGAATACTGGAGCCAGCTTTCGGTTTTCGATATGGAACGGCAGAAGGTCCTGGATAAACGCATCCGCGTAAATGACCCGCTCACCCATCACGGGATCACCTTCTATCAGTCGAGCTACGGCACCATACCGAATGCAAGCGGCAAGGTCGTTTTGACCGTCAAGATGAAGAACTCTGCCGACGCCGGAGAAAAAGTGGTCGCGGAGCTCGACGGCACGGTCTATGTTCCGTCCATTGATCGGACGATCCGCATCCTGGGGGTATCTCCTTACGGGGTTCGAGATCCCATGAGCGGCCAGATCCAGTACTATCGTTCTCAGAATGGAGAGTTCGTGAATCCCGTTGTTGAGCTTGAGGTCCTGCGTGGCTCAAAACCGGTCTATCGAACCCAGGTCATGAAAGTGGACCCAGGGGAACCGTCGATGCCGGAGAACTATACGATCAGCTATTCGGATTATTGGGGTGCGCGATATACCGGTCTCCAGGTAACCAAGGATCCCGGTGTTCTGGTAGTGTACTCGGGATTCATCCTGCTGTGCATCGGACCGATCATTGCATTTTTCGGGTCCCACCGCAAGATATGGGTGCGCTTGCAGGACCGCAAGGGCCAAACCGCCGTGATGGCGGGCGGTTCGTCGAACCGGAACCGCATCGGCTTTGAGCGTGAGTTCGCAGGCATATTTGAAAAGATTGCGAAGTAAGTCATCCGGGAGGATTAGATGGAAAGTTCCCTGTTGTTCAATTTAGCCACCCTAGCCTATCTGGCAGCCATGGTTCTCTATGTTGCTTTTCTTGTTCTTAAAAAGGAAAACGTAGGAAAATCTGCTTCCGTCCTGGCTTATGCCGGCCTTGCTGTACAGACCGTAGCATTGATCATGCGCTGGGCGGAATCCTATCAGATGGGTATCGGCCGTGTTCCCTTGTCCAACCTGTATGAATCGCTGGTGTTCTTTACCTGGTGTACCGTGCTGATCTATGTGGTTGTCGAATGGAAGTACAAGACCAGGGCCTTCGGCGCTTTTGTGATGCCCGTAGCATTCATGGCACTGGCCTTTATCAACGTGGCAGGCATCAGCAATGACATTACGCCTCTTGTGCCTGCGCTGAAGAGCAACTGGCTTTTATACCATGTTCTGCTCAGCTTCATCAGCTACGCCACCTTTGGTGTAGCTTTTGCGGTAAGCATAATTTACCTGCTGCAGGATACCGAAGAGCGTGGTTCGGCAGGTTATCTTGCGGCGGCGCTCGGCATATCGACGGTGCTCATCGTCCTGGGGTATGTTCTCAACTCCGCGGGCATGAAGGTCCAGTTCTGGATGGGACTGGGAATCCTTGCTATGGTCTGGTTCACCTATATGGTCGTGAAGGGCGCGCTCAGCAGACCTCAAGTCTATCTGTTCATCACCTTTTGCACAACCCTTGCCTCTGGCATGCTCATTTTCATGGGTATTGATTTTTTGATCTTCAAAATGCTGCATCAGACGTCGGCTGCCGATGACGGCTTCAGAAAGCACATGTTTGAATCGACGTTCATCAGCAACTCCATACCGGTCATCGCGATCTCCTGGGCCGGTGTTTTGGCTCTGTTCGCGGTCATATGGTCTTCTGGATTAAAGATCAAGGTGATGCTCAAACAGTTCCTCCCAGCGCAGGAAATTCTCGACGATCTGAACTACCGCATGATCGCCATCGGCTGGCCATTATTCACAGCAGGAGGGCTTGTCATGGGAGCCATCTGGGCGAACAGCGCATGGGGAACGTACTGGGGCTGGGATCCCAAAGAGACCTGGTCGCTCATCACGTGGTTCGTCTATTCCATCTATCTTCACGCGCGCTATGTGCGGGGGTGGAAAGGCACCCAGATGGCGGTCATCTCTTCAATTGGCTTCCTGTCCGTGATCTTCACCTATCTCGGTGTGAACCTGGTCCTGTCAGGACTGCATTCCTACGGCGGCATGAACTAAGTCAGATACAGGAGTAATAACGAAGGCCGGCATCCTGGTGATGCCGGCCTTTTCTTTTGTGCGCCCAGCATGGGCGCACTCTTGTGGGTGTGAGTCCCACCGTAAGCTGATCACAGCGAACGAAGCGAAGCGCAACTGCATGAGGGCGACCAAGTGTGGGAAGGA
>JAOUEV010000004.1 GCA_029858565.1 Nitrospirota bacterium
CGTGGGCGGCACCTGGAAGGACCTGACGGACAACGTGAACATGCTGGCGGGCAACCTGACGAACCAGGTGCGGAACATCGCCGACGTGACCACGGCGGTGGCGAACGGCGACCTGTCGCGGAAGATCAGCGTCGAGGCGAAAGGCGAGATCCTGCAGCTCAAGGACACGATCAACAAGATGGTGGACCAGCTCAGCACCTTCGCGGCCGAGGTGACGCGGGTGGCGCGGGAAGTGGGCTCGGAAGGCAAGCTCGGGGGCCAGGCGGCGGTCCCCGGCGTGGCGGGCACCTGGAAGGACCTGACGGAGAACGTGAACATGCTGGCGGGCAATCTGACGAGCCAGGTGAGGAATATCGCCGTGGTGACCACGGCGGTGGCGAACGGGGACCTGTCGCAGAAGATCACGGTGGAGGCGAAGGGCGAGATCCTGCAGCTCAAGGACACGATCAACAAGATGGTGGACCAGCTCAGCACGTTCGCGGCCGAGGTGACGCGGGTGGCGCGGGAAGTGGGAACCGAGGGCAAGCTCGGGGGCCAGGCCGAGGTGAAGGGCGTGGCGGGCACCTGGAAGGACCTGACGGACAACGTGAACATGCTGGCGGGCAACCTGACGAGCCAGGTGCGGAACATCGCCGTGGTGACCACGGCGGTGGCGAACGGCGACCTGTCGCAGAAGATCACAGTGGAGGCGAAGGGCGAGATCCTGCAGCTCAAGGACACGATCAACAAGATGGTGGACCAGCTCAGCACCTTCGCGGCCGAGGTGACGCGCGTGGCGCGGGAAGTGGGCGCCGAGGGCAAGCTCGGGGGCCAGGCCGAGGTGAAGGGCGTCGGCGGCACCTGGAAGGACCTGACGGAGAACGTGAACATGCTGGCGGGCAATCTGACGAGCCAGGTCAGGAACATCGCCAAGGTGACCACGGCGGTGGCGAACGGGGACCTGTCGCAGAAGATCACGGTGGAGGCGAAAGGCGAGATCCTGCAGCTCAAGGACACGATCAACAAGATGGTGGACCAGCTCAGCACCTTCGCGGCCGAGGTGACGCGGGTGGCGCGGGAAGTGGGAACCGAGGGCAAGCTCGGGGGCCAGGCGGCGGTCCCCGGCGTGGCGGGCACCTGGAAGGACCTGACGGACAACGTCAACGCCATGGCCGCGAGCCTTACGTCGCAGGTGCGGGACATCGCGCGGGTGGCGACGGCGATCGCGAAGGGAGACCTGAAGCAGAAGTCCGTCGTCGAAGCGAAGGGCGAGATCCTGGAGCTGAAAGACACCATCAACGGCATGGTCGACAACCTCAGCACCATCATCGGGAACATCAACAGCATCATGGCCATGGTCAGCGAGGGAACGCTCGTCCAGATGATCGAGGTCGAGGCGCAGGGAGAATTCGCGTCCATGATCGAGGGCATCAACGGGACGATCAACAGCCTGCGGGGGATCGTCCGGGAGCTGACGGAGGCGGGCATCAACATCGGCTCGGTTTCCCAGAACCTCCTGAGCGCGGGCCAGGAGATGAACTCCATGGTCACGCAGCTGTCCGGTTCCGTGGAGCAGATCGCCGACGGCGCCAAGGCGCAGGCCCAGCAGATATCCGAAGCGACGCGGGAGAGCGAAGGGGTCGGGACCACGGCCTCCAGCACCCTGAACCAGGCCGAAGGCATGAACAAGACCGCGGAAGTGGCGATGAAAGCGGCCGGGGAGGGCAGCAAGGCGATGGAGGAAACCATCAAGACCACCGACCTCATGCTGGAAGGGTCGAAGGAGTCGGTGTCGAGCATCGAATCGCTCAGCAAGAGCAGCGAACAGATACAGGAGATCGTGGACGTCATCCGCGACATCGCGACCCAGACGAACATTCTGGCGATCAACGCGGCCATCGAGGCCGTGCGCGCAGGGAAACAGGGGAAAGGGTTCGCCGTGGTGGCGGAAGAGGTCAAGACCCTTTCGGCGGACAGCAAGGTCCAGGCCAAGAAGATTTCCACGCTGGTCCAGTCGGTGATGAAGGAGACCAAGGACACCGTCTCCACCATCAAGACCATGGCGGAGAACGTGAGCATGGGGAAGAAATCCATCGAGCAGACCTCGAAGGCGTTCACGGACATCAACCGGTCCATCGAGACCACGTCGAAGACCGCGCGGGACATTTCCGTGACGGCCGGGGAACAGAAAAAGAGCATCGACGCCATATCCCAGAGCCTGGACAAGATCAGCGGCATCGCGGCCGACACCTCGACCAGCAGCAACCAGTCCGCGGAGGGGTCGAAGCGCCTGCTCGCGAAGACCCAGGAGCTCACCACCACGGCCACGGCGCTGGCATCGATGTCCGAAAAGCTGCAGCAGACGGTTGGCCGGTTCGAGATCGAAAGCGGAGCTGCCGCAAAACGCGCGGCGGGCAGGGCAAAGCCGAAGCTTGCCGCCGCCTAGGACGGGGAGCGGCCGCGCGGACTTCATACCAAGGAGGCGGTTATGTCGACAGAGGGCGCGCAGAACGAGCCCGAAGAGGAAATCGAACGGGACCAGTACCTCGTCTTCAAGATCAAGAGCCAGGAGTACGGCCTGAAGGCCATGCTGATCCAGGAAATATCCGCCATGTTCGACATCAAGGAAGTGCCGAATGCGCCGGCGTACATCGACGGCATCATGAACCTTCGGGGCCGGCTGGTGTCGATCATCAACTTCCGCAAGAAATTCGGGTTCGAGGCGAAGGAGCATGACGAGGAAACGCGCATCGTCTACGTGGAGCACGAAGGTTTTCCCATCGGGATCATCGTGGACAGCGTGGAAGAGGTGATACGGATCACCGACGACAAGATGCAGAAGCTCCCCGAAACGGCGATCACCACGATGTCCGAAAAGTACATCGAAGGCGTGGGCATGCTGGACGAACGGCTGATCATCGTGCTGGACGCGAAGAAAGTGCTGGACAAGGCGGACGTGGCCGGCATCGGCGCGGCGGACATGCAGGGCGCCGGGCAGCCGGCGGGCGAACAGGCCGCGGCCTGAGACGGACAAACGGCAAGGAGGAGGGACAGATGGCGCGAGTAATGGTCGTTGACGACGCCGCATTCATGCGCGGTTCCCTGAAATTCATCATCGAAACCGCGGGACATCAGGTTGTGGCGGAGGTGGACAAGGGCGAGGACGCGCTGCGGCTGCTGAAGCAGCACCGGCCCGACATCGTGACGATGGACATCCTGATGAAGGGACAGGACGGCCTGGCCACCCTGCGGCAGATCCGGGAAGTCGACCCGAACGCGAAGGTGATCATGATAACCGCCATGGGACAGGACACCAAGCAGGAGGAGGCCCGGAAACTCGGCGCAGCGGGGTACATACGGAAACCGTTCAAACAGACCGAGATCGTGAGCGAGATCGAGCGGGTGCTGGGGCTCACGGCGGCGTGATCAAAGTCCTCGTTGTGGACGATTCCAGCTTCATGCGGAAGTCCCTTGCCCATATCCTGGAAACGGACCCGTCGATAACGGTCGTGGACACGGCGGACAACGGCGAAGAGGCGGTCATCAAGGCCGAAAGGCTCCGTCCGGACGTCGTGCTGCTCGACCTGTCCATGCCGGTCATGGACGGCCTTGCGGCCCTGGCGCAGATCATGGCCAGCCGGCCGACGCCGGTCCTGGTCCTGAGCGGCCTTGCGAAAAAAGACGCCACGGTCGCGTTCCGGGCGCTGGAGCACGGCGCAGTGGACTACATTGCCAAACCTTCGGGCGTGATCTCCTACGACATCGAACGGCTCAGGTCCGAGATCATCCTCAAGGTCAGGAACGCGGCCGCGGCCGACGTGGGCAAGCTGCTGCGATGGATGCCGGCCCTCCTCCCCGCGCCCGCCCGGACGGCGCGGGACGGCGGCGGGAGCATTGTCGTTCTGGGCGCGTCGACCGGAGGGGTGAATGCGCTCCCCCTCGTGCTGTCCGGCCTGCCGCGGGACATGAAGAGCGCGCTGCTCGTCGTGCAGCACATGAGCCTGGAATTCATTCCGCACCTGGCGGAGCGGCTGAAGCGGGCATGCGCGCTGCCGGTGGCGATCGCCCGGAAGGACGCCGTCGTCGTGCCGGGGCAGGTGCTGGTAGCGCCCGGCGGCTGCCACACCGTCATTGCCAGGCATGAAGGAACGGTGAAAATACGCTTCACCCGGAAGAACGCTGCGTCTCACCTGTCTCCGTCCGTGGACCTGGCCATGGAGTCCGCGGCGGCCGTCTATGGGGAAAGGACCGTGGGCGTGCTGCTGACGGGCATGGGCGCGGACGGGGCTCGGGGCATGTGCGCCGTGAAGGACGCGGGCGGCGCGACGATCGCGCAGGACGAATCGAGTTGCGTCGTGTTCGGAATGCCGAAGGCGGCGATCGAAGCGGGGTGCGTCGACCAGGTCCTGCCGCTGCCGAAGATCGCCGATGCTATCCTGTCGAAAGCTTCATAAAGCGAGGAGGCGTACGAATGGCGAAAGTGCTGGTTGTGGATTCCTCTCCCTTTATGCGAGGGACCCTGAAATTCATGCTTGAGAGCGGTGGCCACGACGTGGTCGCGAACACGGACAACGCGAAGGAAGCCCTGGACTTCTACAGCAGATACCGGCCGGAGATCGTGACCATCGACATCTCGGAAGATGAAGGGCTCGGGCTGGTGCGCGCTCTTTCCGGCCTTAATCCCTCGTTGAAGATCGTGACGGTCTGCGGCGAGGGCAATGAGGACAAGCGGGAAGAGGCGAGGAAATCAGGCGTTTTCGGCCACATCATGAAACCCTATAAGAACGACGAGATCCAGTCGGAGATCAGCAGGGTGATCAAGGCCGCGAAAAAGCCGTAACGCAAGGGGGCGCGCGATGAAATGGTTCCTGAATATATCGACAAGAAACAAACTGTTCGCGGGATTTACGCTGATGATCGCTTTCATAATGATCATCATGGCGGTGGCATATAAGGCCTTCACGGTCATCCACGAGACCCAGGAGGTCATGATCAATCTGGAGTTCCCCGTGACCCTCCAGCTGGCGAAGCTCAGAAGTATGCTGAACCGGGAGCGCGAATTCATGTCGAGGATGGTCCTGTCGGGGAAAGACGCCGACCGCAAGCAATGGCATGACGACATCAAGCAGGCCGGCCGGGAGTACGACGAAGGCATGCAGAGCCTGCTGAAGCTCGTCCGGGACAACGCGCTGTACGCGCCCCTTGCTAAGGACCTGGTCGGCCGGACCGGCGAGTACCGCAACCTGTGGGACGAGCAGATCGTACCGGACCTGCTGCGGGGAAAAACGCGCGACGCCCACGCGGCGTTCCTGGGGCGGCACCTCGAACTGTACGATCAGCTCCGCGAGGTGTTCGTGAAGTTCAGCGGCGTTTCTGAGATGCGGGACCGGGAGCTCAGAAACGAGTCGGAGAAGATCATGACGAACACGCTCCGCCTGTTCCTGGTTATCGGCGTTGTCGCTCTTCTTGCCGGGCTCGCGCTGGCGATCTTCATCACCGGCGTCATCGGTACGCCGCTGCGGCAGGCGTCCTCGATAGCGGAAAAGATCGCCTACGGCGACCTGACCGTGCCCATTCCTCCGGCGGACCGGAAGGACGAGATCGGGTCCCTGTTCTTTGCGCTGGGCATGATGATCGAAAGCCTGCGCGTGGTGACGCGGGAGATCAAGTCCTCGGTCGAGGTCATCGGCGCGGAGGCCGGTCCCGAGGACTTGCAGGCGCTGGCGGCAAAACTGAAGAAGCTCGTGTCGCAGTACAAAGTGTGAAGAAAACGGCGCGGCGCAAGGCGGACGGGAGGGCTATGTCCGAAGAAGAGAAGAAAGAACGCTTCGACGGCGGCGACAGCATGGACTTCTCGGTATTTCTGGGCGATTTTCTGCGGGACGCCCAGGAGGGGTTCCAGGAGGCCGGCACGGCGCTGCTGGCCCTGGAGAAGGACCACGGACGGAGGGAGGCGCTGGACGATGTCTTCCGGGTCGTGCATACCATCAAGAGCTCTTCCACGATGCTCGAGTTCGCTGACATCGCCGGGTTTGCGCATACCCTGGAAGACCTGCTCGGACGCATGCGCGACAAGACGGCGCCGGTCGACCGGACGGCCATCGATATTCTTTTCGACGCCATCGGCCTCCTGGAAGCGCTGGTGGTCGCGCGGGCGGAGAAGCGAGCAGAGCCCGCCGAAAGCGTCTTGCAGAAGGTCCGGGAACTGAAGGACCGGATTCTCGCGCGGGATACGGGAACAGTGCCCCAGGACCGGCCCCTCGGTCCGGAGAAGCCCGCGGCGGCAGCGCCGCAGATCGAAGCGATCCGTTCCGTGCGGGTGCGGGTGGACGTGCTCGATTCGCTCTTCAACCTCGTGGGAGAGCTTATCATAATCAAGAACCGCATCGACAATCTCGTCGCGGACGTGCCGGGCAAGGAACTGAAGGCGGCCTTGTCCGCCATGGACCACATGATCGCCACCCTGCAGGACGACGTGTCCGCGGCGCGGATGGTGCCGGTCGACGAAATCGTCCAGAAGTTCCCCCGGATGATGCGCACCCTGGCGCGGGAGCGGGGCAAGGAGGTCGACTTCGTCATCGAAGGCCGGGAGATAGAACTGGACAAGTCGATCCTCGACGCCCTGGGCGAGCCGCTGCTCCATCTGCTCAGAAACGCCGTGGACCACGGCGTGGATCCGCCGGAGGAACGGCGGAAGCTGGGCAAGCCGGGAACGGCGGCCGTCACGCTGTCGGTGATGCGGACGGAAAACAACATCCTGGTAAGCGTGGAGGACGACGGCGCGGGCATCGATATTTCACGGATGCGGGAACTTGCCGCGGCCCGGGGCTACGTGAAGCCGGCGGAAGCGGAGCGCATGCAGGAGCGGGACGTGCTGAACCTGCTGTTCCAGCCCGGAGTGAGCAGCACGGAGCAGGTGACCAGTCTCTCGGGACGGGGCGTGGGCCTCGACGTGGTGAAGACGTCGGTCCGGAAGATGGGAGGGACCGTAGACATCGCGACCCGGAAAGGAGCGGGCAGCCGCTTCACCCTGACCCTGCCCCTGACCACGTCGATCATTCAGACCCTGCTGGTCGGCGTGGGCGCCCATACCTTCGCGATCCCCTCGGACATGGTGCTGGAATCGCTCGAAATCAAGCCGGAGGACGTGAAGGACGTCGGCGCGCGGCAGGCGCTGGTCCTGCGCAGGGAGGCGATTCCCTTCGTGCGGCTGCACGAGGCGCTGAACATTCCCGCGGAAGAGGGCAGGCGCGACGCTTTCGCGGTCATCATCAAACAGCGCGACTCCTTCGTGGCCGTGGGGGTGGACGCGGTGCAGAACCACGCGGAGAACATCATCAAGCCCTTCGACCCCGTTGCGCGGCAGTTCAAGGGCTTTTCAGGCGGCATTATCATGGGAGACGGAAGCGTGGCGCTTTTGCTGGACATGCCCACGCTGCTGGGGTTCGATACCCTGCGGGAGGAAACGCTGACATGAACGGACCAACGTTGTATTCGGAAGAGCAGCTCGATTACCTTAAGGAAGTGATGAACATCGGCGCGGGGAACGCATCCACGGCCCTTTCGCAGCTGATGGGCCGCGATGTCGTCATAGAGATGCCGAGGATCCTGGAGGTGAGCATCGCGGAAGCGCATAGCCTCTTCGGGGGCGCGGAGGAGCCCGTGGTCTGCGCGGGCATGGACCTGGTGGGAGATGTGGCCGGAACGTTGTTCTTTCTCGCGCAGGACGAAGAAAAGAACAAGATCGAGGCGTACGTCGGCAAATACTTGAACGGGGCGATGAAAAAGGAAGCCCGGGAATCGGCGTTCGAGGAGGTTGCCAACATCATCGCCGGCGTGTTCCTGACGGCGGTCCACGATTATACGGGCCTGCACGTCTATCATACGGTGCCGGTCGTGGTGCGCGACGCGGTCGAGGCCCTGTTCGAAGAGCCGATCAGCACTGTGTTTACAGCCGCTCCCAAGGCGGTCATCGCGGAAATCGAGTTTGTCTCGCTGCCGGACGGGATGCGGGCGCTGCTCAGCATGATCCCGACCCCGGCCGCGCTGGAGAAGATACTGGGGTCCATGAAGGGCGTGCGGCAGGGATACGGTATGGGGGAATGATAAAGAGCTCAAAACGGCGGAATATTTTCCCGCAGGGACGCAGATGCGCAGAGAAAAGCCATGCTTTGGATCTTATATTAAGAATCTCGAAATAGGAACAACATAACAAGCCGTCATTCCCGAAGAATTAATCGGGTATCCGGTGAAAACCAGATCCCCGATAGAGCCGCTCGGGGATGACGATTCAGTTGGCGTAAGGATTATTATGAGATTGCTGATAAGTTCTGAAGGATTTTGACGTTCTCCGCGTGCTCTGCGGCACGCCTGGAGGCGCCTGCTTCTGGCTGTGTTGAGACCGGAGTATCCGGGTTTGGATAATGAACGGACGAAACGGCAAGAATGGTGATGGCCCGGTCTTGCGGGTGCATATGGGCGAAGGGGTCGTGGCGCGGGGGCCGCACATCATCCTGTCCCCGGGCATCGGTTCCTGCGTGGCCCTGGCCCTGTACGATACTGATGAGCGGCTCGGGGGGCTGGCCCATGTCATGCTGCCGGAAACGGCTGTTCTCGCAGGCCGCGGCGCGAAACGGGGAGATGGGGACGGAGCGGAGCGCCGGCCCCTTATCCTGTCGCCCTTTCAATACGCGGACACGGCGATCATCACCCTGCTGGAAATGCTGCGCGCCCTGGGGGCGGCGGAACAACGGCTCATGGCGAAGCTGGCCGGCGGTGCCAGGATGTTTCCCTCCTACAACGGAGGGAGCGTGGGCATGGGTGAGCAGACCGCAGCGAACGTCAGGTCCCTTCTGGAGAGAAAGGGAATCCGCCTGGCAGGATGGGACCTCGGCGGAACGCACGGCAGGACCGTGGAGTTTCACCCCGGAACCGGCAGGATGGTCGTCACGGCGCAGGGCAAAGAAGGCCGGGAATTGTAGGAACAGCGCGGAGCAACGGGTGCAGCAGAACGAACAAAGCGACATTATGCGTCAGCGGATCCGCTCTCTCCGGGAGAGCGCGGATTTCCTGTCGGCGGTCTTCGAAAGCCTCGTGGGGTACGCGATCATTGCCGCCGACTTCGACGGCAATATCCTCGCTTACAACGAGGGCGCTCATCAGATCTACGGGTATGCGCCGGAGGAAGTCATCGGCCGGAACAGCATCGAGCTGTTCGTTCCGCGGGACGCCACGGGGCCGGGTATGCTGCAGGACGTGATCCGGGAGTTGCTCAGCCGGGGACGATATTCCTATGAAGGGGAACGGATCAGAAAGGACGGTTCGGCCTTCCCCGCGGATGTCCTCGCCACCCTTACCAGGGACAACAACGGCCAGTTCATCGGCTTCGTGGAACTGGTCCGGGACCTTTCGGAGCAGAAAAAGATGGAAGCCCTGCAGGTGCGGGAGAAAACGGAGCGCATAGAACAGCTGGAGGAGGAATTGCGATCCCTTGCAGGCCTTTCCAATCTTCCGCAAACGAGCGTGACCGCCAGGATGTACGGCGTGATGACCCTGCTTGAAGGCGCCCCTGATATCTTCCAGGAACTGGCCGGTCGATATAAGGAACTTATGGACCTGGCGCTGGAACAGCGGTTATTCAAGGTCAAGCATGATATATCCGGCCCCCTCAGGGCCATCTCGGAAACACTCGGCTTTTACCGTGCAGGGCCGCGCGACGTTGTGGACATCCATGCAGCTGCCCTGAAAGAGAAGATCAGGACGGCCGAGAGCAGTGAGAAAAAGAAGGCCTATACAGGCGAGGGATGGATCATGGTCCTGGAACTCATGGGGGACCTGGCGTCGTTTTACCGCAACCGCGCGCAGCGGGCGGCCTCGCCGGCGGGCGAGGATGCAGACATGACGAAATCATAAAAAGAGGATATGAACCGCGGAGACGCTGAGGCGCGGAGAAAACCAAGAGACAAAGAAATGGTTTAGTTTTCAAACCGGAATCAAAGCTGTTGACCTTCTCGTCGCCTCCGCGTCTCTGCGGTGAAAACGTTTTCGTTCCGGCTTGTCCGGGTTGAGGAGGAACACCATGAACAAATTCAAACTGCGGCTGTACATCACCGGCAAGACGCCGAAATCGGAGCGGGCCATAGCGAACCTGGAGGACATCTGCAAAAGGGAGCTGGAGGGGCTCTATGAACTGCAGATCATCGACGTGCTGGAGCATCCGCAGCTGGCGGAGGAAGAAAAGATCCTCGCCACGCCGACCCTGATCAAGGACCTGCCGCCGCCGCTCAAACGGATCATCGGCGACCTGTCGAATGCGGAAAAGGTCCTGCTCGGGCTCGATCTCATGCCCGCGGAAAACGGCACGAAGCGGAAGGAGGGGAAGCAATGACGGCAATCAACGAGCATAGGTTTGTCGAAAAAACCGAAACCGGCATCGAGGGTTTCGACATGATAAGCGAGGGAGGGCTGCCCAAGGGCCGCACCACGCTGATTGCAGGCACCTCGGGAAGCGCCAAGACCGTCTTTGCCGTCCAGTTTCTCAGTGAAGGGATCGTAAAGAATGACGAGGCGGGCGTATTCGTCACCTTTGAAGAGCCGCCCGACGATATCCGGAAGAATGTCATGTCACTTGGCTGGAACGTGGCGGATTGGGAGCAGGAGGGGAAGTGGGCCTTTGTGGACGCCTCGCCCCAGCCCGGAGAGAGCGATGTCATAGCAGGGGAATACGACCTGAGCGCGCTCCTTGCGCGTATCGAACATGCGGTGCGCAAAACAGGCGCCACGCGGTTGAGCATGGATTCACTGGGCGCCATGTTCGGACGTTTCAGCGATGCAGGGCTGGTGCGGAGCGAGCTCTTTAAGATCGCCTCCGCGATAAAACAGATGGGCGTGACCGGCATCATCACCGCGGAGCGCACCGAGGAGTATGGCGAGGTGGCGCGGTTCGGCATCGAGGAGTTCGTCGCCGACAACGTGATCATCTTGCGGAATGTGCTGGAATCGGAAAAAAGACGCCGTACCATGGAGATCCTCAAGTTCCGCGGCACAAGCCACCAGAAGGGGGAATACCCTTTTACGGTGATCAAGGACGTCGGCATCGTGGCCATCCCGCTCTCCGGGATAGAGCTGAAACAGCGCTCTTCCACGGTGCGCATCAGCTCCGGCAATAGCGAACTGGACAATATGTGCGGCGGCGGCTTTTTCCGCGATTCGATCATCCTGGTGTCAGGCGCAACAGGCTGCGGCAAGACCATGCTTTCCGCCGAGTTTGCCGGAGACGCCGCACGGAACGGGCAAAAAGCCCTGATACTGGCCTTTGAAGAAAGCAGGGAGCAGCTCTTCCGAAACGCAAGCGGCTGGGGCATAGACTTTGAACAGATGGAGAACGACGGGGCGCTCAAGGTGGTTTGCCAGTATCCGGAAACCCAGGGACTGGAAGACCATCTCATCAACATAAAGCACACCATACTGGACTTCAGGCCCAACCGGGTCGTCGTGGACTCTCTCTCTGCGTTGGAGCGCGTCTCCACGATAAAAGGGTTCCGGGAATTCGTCATAGCCCTGACCTCGTTTATCAAACACCAGGAGATCGCCGGGCTCTTTACGTCCACAACCGGCGAACTCATGGGCGGGACCTCGGTCACGGAAGCGCACATTTCGACCATTACCGACACCATCATCCTCCTGCGCTACGTGGAGATGTTCGGAGAGATGCGGCGCGGCATCACGGCGCTCAAGATGCGCGGCTCCATGCATGACAAGGACATCCGCGAATTCAACATCGACGGCAAAGGCATGCATATCGGCAAGGCATTTAAAAACGTCACCGGCATACTCTCCGGCCATCCCAAGTTCAGCACGACCGAAGAGGTGGACCGGATCTCGGAACTGTTCAAGTAGGCGGGAACAGGCGGGGTGGGCCGCGAACAAGGAGCAAAGGAGGCAGATGGAAAGGCCGCTCAAAGTGCTGCTGGTCGTGAAAGACCCAGCGCGTTCCCATGAACTGGAGAGCCTGCTGGGACGGGGCGGGCGCGGCCGGATCGAACTCTTGCCCGCGGGACCGGAGAGCGTCGCGCCGGTCTGGACGGCCGGACCGGCGGACCTTGCCGTCGTCGATATCGACGGATTCGAAGAACAGGAGTTTGCGATCAATATCCGCGCCTGCATCCGGGACGCCGAGGTCCCCGTGATCACGCTGGGAAGCGCGGAGGACGAAGCGTTCGCGGGCAAGGTCCTGCGGGCCGGGGCACAGGATTATCTGGTCAAGAAGCGCCTGCACGCGGAGATGCTGCTGCGGGTCTTTCGCTACGCCATCGAGCGCACCCGGGCGGAGAAACTGGCGCGCGGAAGCGCGGTCGGGCTGCGCACGATCGTCACGCACAACGCCGATGCCATTATCGTCATGGACGAGAAGGGCGTTGTGCGGTACGTCAATCCGGCCGCGGAGGCGCTGTTCCGCGTCAAAGCGGATGTGTTCATCGGGAGCTGTTTCGGACATCCTGTTCTGGGCGCCGAGACGGCGGAGATCGACATCGTCCGCCGCGACGGGCCGTGCGTCGCGGAGATGCGGACGGTCAGGATCGAGTGGGAGGGGAAGCCGGCGATGCTGGCGACCCTGCGGGACATCACCGAGCGGAAGCGAATGGAGCAGGCCCTTCGGACGAGCGAAGACCGGTTCAGAAAACTGGTCGAATCGACGACGGACTACATCTACAGCGTCACGGTGCGTGAGGGGAAAGCGGTTGAATCGGAGCACGGACCCGGCTGCATTGCGGTGACGGGGTTTACGTCCGAGGACTACCGGGCGGACCCCTATCTCTGGTACCGGATGATCCACAATGAGGACCGGAACGCCGTTGTCGGGCACGCGGAAAGCGTTCTTGCCGGCAAGGCCGGTCCGCCGCTTGAGCACCGGCTCTTCCGGAAGGACGGCGGCGTCGTCTGGGTGAAGAACGCGCTGGTCCCTCATTACGATCAGGCCGGACGGCTCCAGTCCTATGACGGGATGATCACCGATATTACCGAGCGAAAAAAGTTCGAACTCGCGCTCGCGGAAAGCGAAAACAGGTTCCGGCAGCTCGTGGAAAGCTCTCCCGCCATCGTGTACGTATACTGCGTCGGAACAGGGGGCGTGTACTATTCGCCGCGGGTGGAACAGGTCCTCGGTTATTCACCGGAATACTTATACGAACATCCCCTGGTCTGGCACGATTCGATCCACGCGGAAGACCGGGAGAGGGTCGAGCAGGCCATAGGGGAGTTCGCGCAGAACCGGTCCTTCGAGGTAGAATACCGCGTCCGCGACGCGGCGGGAACCTGGCATTGGCTCTATGACCGGTCCATTGGCGGCGGCGCGGACGAGCGGGGACTGATCATTGAGGGCATGGCGCTGGACATCACCGAGCGCAAGACGGCGGAGGAGAAGGTGCTTGCGCACAGCCGTGATCTCGGAAAGATCGCGGAATCCGCCGTGACCCTCAGCACCCTTCCGCTTACGGAAAATATCTATGAAACGATCTGCGACACGCTGATGCGCATTTTTGACATTTCGATGACATGGCTGGGCATGGCCGAAGGCGCCGGCGGCATCATGCCGGTTGCGCAGTCCGGCAGCGGCGAGGTCGACCGGAGGACCATCGAGTTCATCTGGAACGAATCCTATAAAGACCAACGGCCCGCGGCTGCGGCGGAGCGGACCGGAAAGCCTCAGCTGATGAACGACTTGCAGGCGGAGACGGGGGGCGGGCGCTGGCGCGACGACGCGCTGCGGATCGGTTACCGGTCGGCGGTCGCGCTGCCGCTGGCCAATGCCGGCGGCAAGGTCATCGGGGTCGTCAGTCTCTACAGCTGCGAGCCGCTCGCCTTTTCCAGGGACAAAATGGAGCTGCTGCAGATTTTCACGGCCCATGCGGAAGGCGTGATCGAGCGAAGGCTGCTGATCGAAAATCTCGAAAAGACCGTGTCGGAAAGGACCCGCGAGCTCCGGGAATCCATGCTCCATGCGGAGTCGGCCACGCGCGCAAAGTCCGATTTCCTCGCCAACATGTCCCACGAACTGCGGACGCCGCTCAATTCCGTGCTCGGTTTTTCCGAGGTGCTCATGGACAAGCTGTACGGCCCGCTGAGCGAAAAACAGGATGACTATGTCAAAAACATCTTTCACAGCGGCAAGCACCTGCTCTCCCTGATCAACGACATCCTGGACCTCTCGAAGGTGGAATCGGGCAAACTGACGCTCGAGTTGTCGCGCGTCAGGATGGCGCACATAATGAAGAATTCCGTGGTGATGGTGCGGGAGAAAGCCATGAAACACGGCATATCCCTTGACGTGGAAATGTCTCCCGATGCTGACATCGAGGTCGAAACGGACGAACGGAAGCTTAAACAGGTCTTATACAACCTTCTAAGCAACGCGGTCAAGTTCACGCCGGACAAGGGGTCCGTGCGGGTGATGGCAAGGCGCGTAAGGAGTGAAACATCAGGGAGTGGGAGTGAGGCATCAGGGGTGAGGGGTGAGGAGTTCGGGGTTAGGAGTGCAGCGCAAGACGTTTCACCCCTTACACCTAACCCCTTGCCGGATTTTCTGGAAATTTCCGTGGCAGACACCGGCATCGGCATCAAGGCGGCTGACATGGGCAAGCTTTTCAAACCTTTTTCGCAGCTCGAAGGCGCCTATACCAAGACCTACGAGGGCACCGGCCTCGGGCTGGCGCTCAGCAAACGGCTCGTTGAATTTCTCGGCGGAAGGATATGGGTGAAGAGCGAATTCGGGAAGGGTTGCATGTTTGCTTTTACGCTGCCGGTGAAGACGCCAAGCGCGATGCGCGATATGAACGACCGCGAAAAGATGGATGATGAGCAACAGGAAGCTTGGCCGTGACGAATGAATGACAAGGAGCGCGTATGGAAAAGCTGCTCATTATAGACGACGACCCTCTGGACAGGAAGCTTCTCACCGACGTTCTCAGGAGTTACGGCTACGCGGTGGAAACCGCAGCAGACGGCCCGGAGGGTCTCGCAAAAGCCAGGGAAATCCGGCCCGATATCGTATTGCTCGACGTCATGATGCCCGGCATGAACGGATTCGAAGTGACCGCGCAGTTGAAACAAGATCAGGCCACCGCAATCGTTCCGGTCATCCTTATGACCTGCCTGAACGACACCGAGAACAAGGTGAGAGGCTTTGACGCTGGCGCCGATGACTTTCTCTCAAAGCCTTTTGACCGTATGGAGTTGCGGACAAGGGTCCGATCGCTGCTGAAGCTCAAATTTCTGAGCGACCGTTTACAGGCAGAGAAGGAACCGTACGAATTCACCCGGGACTGCATCCGCGGAACGGGGAAGGATGAAAAAGGCGCGGTCCTGATCATTGAGGACGACGAAGGATCGATAGAGCATTACCGGGAGATACTGACGTCGAACGGCCACGCGTGCCTGATTGCAAAGACCGGGAACGAAGGAGTCTCACTCCTGGAGCATGCTGCAATCGATATCGTTATTCTCGATCTCATGCTGCCTGATCTCCACGGTCTTGAGGTCCTGAAACTGATGCGGGCCAATCCTGCGGCAGCCGATATACCGGTCATCATCGTGTCGCTTGTGAGCGATCAGGAGATGCGCGTGGCTGGGATCGATCAGGGGGCCGATGATTATCTCGTAAAGCCGGTCAACCACCTGGAACTGCTGGCTCGTATACGCACAAATCTGCGCAAGACGGCCATCCGGCGCAAACTCGCGCAAGGGGTGGAGGCCTATTTCCATCATTCCGTCACGGATTCCCTTACCGGGCTGTACAACCGGTTCTACCTGAAGTCCGTCATGCAGAGGACCATGGCGCTTTCGAAGCGGTTCCACCGGCGCCATTGCCTGTTCATGGTCGACATCGACGACTTCAAGAGCATCAATGATACCTTCGGACATCTCGCGGGCGACAGCGTGCTCAAGGAAATGGGCGCGATCCTGCGGGAGATGGTGCGAACGTGCGACATTGCGGTGCGATACGGCGGCGAGGAATTTGCCGTGCTTTTGACGGACAGCAACATGGAAGGCGCCTATCAGTTCGCCGAACGTCTGAGGCAGAGGATCCAAGCATGCCGGCTGGAGGGCATCGGGGATAGGATCATAACGGTCAGCATCGGTGTCGCGGAGTTCCGGCCGCATGATGTTCGCCTGGAGGACATCATCAAGCGCGCCGACGATGCGCTGTATGTGGCGAAAAAGGCCGGCAAGAACAGGGTGGCGCGGTCTTGCCTGGGATGCGGCGGCGGATACGCCGCTGTAAATCAGTAGCCGTCCGTGGAAATGGCTATGACGGAAACGCAGGAACAGAACGAATGTAAGGGGCCGGCTCCGGCAGGGCTCGGCAAGGAGGCGAGCAAGGAGCTGCCGCTTGATATGCGTCTGTTGTCGGACGCCGTCATCGAGCTGAACATCTCCCGCAAGAACGTCGGCATTTATCCTCCCGGCCATGTCCAGATCGAGAAAAGCATCACCCGCGCCTACGAAGCCTTGCTCAAACTGTTCGAGGTCGCTGCGCAGATGACGCTCGGCGTTGCCAAGGACACGCTGTTTGTGGGGCAGGACTATCTGGACCGCTTAAATCCCGTGTATCGCGACTTTGCGCTTTCCCTCTCCCGGCAGGGCATCGCGGCAGTGACCTTCTGCCGCGGGCTGGACGAGCCTGAGCTGGTACGCTTCCACCGGATCATCACGACGAGGCCTGAAGAGATCAAATCGCGGGGCGGTATAGCGGCAGCCGTCGAGGAATCTGATACCCCCCATATTCTCATTACTCCCATTGATTACGCGGGATTTCATGTCACCGACGAGCAGGAGGTCAGGCGCGACGGCAGTGCCGGGCCGAAAGGAGAAGAAGGCGTCGGTCTGTGGGGGGATTTTGTTTCCCATCTTTCCGCGGGGAACATTGCCGTGGCGGGAAAGGACGTCTGGGTCGCTCTCAAAGACGCGGAGCAGGCGGACCCGGCCGAGCTGGCGCGGCTGCTGAACGAGCGGAAACTCGATCCGCAGGCCGTGCTGCAGAGCTACGACCGGGTCATCTCGAGCCACGTGCGGGTCCGGGCGGAACAGAAGCAGCTGAACAGGGGGCAGACGGACACGCTGCGGAGCCTGAACAGCCTGCTGAAGGACCTGCATCCCGATCTCCGGAAGCAGTTCCTTGCCGTCACCTTCGAGCGGACTGTCGATGCATCGCCTGCGGTGACCGAAGAGGTCATGGGCGGGATGACCGATGATATGGTTATCGATATGCTTCAGCAGGCGAACGCCCAAGGACATGAGATATCGCCCACGCTCACCGGATTGCTGCAAAAGCTCGCCAGCGCGAGATACGCATCGGCAGGAACGGCCGCCGGGGGAGAGGCGGCTTCAGGAGAACCGATAGCGCCGCTCTCGCAGGACCAGGTACAGGCGCTGTTCAACCGGGAGAACTACGAACAGTACGTTTCTCCCGAATACCAAGAAACGCTGACGCGCGTATCGGGCGGTCAAAGGGAAATGCCGGCCGCCGGAGAAGGCGCATTCCCGATCGAAGAATATGCCGCCACCATGACCGAGGAGCGGCTTGATTACCAGATCGGCAAGGTGCTGCTTGGGTTTATCGATGCGGACGTCGCTGATGACGATTACGGCGAATTCCTGAAAAAGGCGGTTTCGAACCTTCCCGAACTGGTACGCTCCGAACAGTTCGCTCTGCTCCACGATACCTATGAAACGCTTCGTTCTCACAGCAGGGAAAAGAAATCCGCAGCCAATCGCTCAATGGCCGATTATGCGCTCTGCAGCTTTCGGACCCCTGAATTCATCGGATCGGTTGCCGAGGCCTGGATTGCCTGCACTTCCAGGGAAAAGGCGAAGGTTGCGGCGAATTTCCTGCTTTCGCTCGGGAAGGACGCGTTGCCGCTGCTGCTCGACATCTTCAGCCGCGACGAGGCTGCCGGAGGCAGACGGCCGGTGTTCGATCTTCTCTGCCGGTTCGGCAACGCAGCGGTGCAGGAAGCGGTAAAACGGCTCGACGACAAGCGGCCATTGTATGTCCGGAACCTCCTGATGCTGATCCGCTGGGGATGGGATGCTTCCGTGGTCAATTCGATCCGTCCGCTGGCCCGTCATAAGGAGCGGCAGGTCAGGCTGGAGGCGGTCACCGCCCTGCTGAGATTCCACGACGCCGCCGCGATCCCGGCGCTTCGCGCGCTGATCGCGGATGACGACCCCGATGTGGCGGCGCAGGCGGCGGCGATTGCCGGGCAGTACCGCGTGCGCGCGGTCGTTGATCTCCTGCACGGCAAACTCAAGAAAGCGATCTTTTTCGAAAGCGATTACCGCGACAATGAGGACGTCATTCGGGTGCTGGGCGAGATCGGCGATACCAACTCGGTCCCGGAACTCGAGCGGATCGCGAAGGGCGGCTGGCCGCTCTTTCCGCAGAGCCGCGACCGCATGAAAGCGGTCCTCTTCGAATCGCTGGGACGCTATCCGCGATCGGACATCGCCGGGCTCATTGCCATTGGGATGCAATCGGGTAATCCGCGTATCATGCGTGCCGCTTCCAGACTGAGGGTGCCGAAACCGTGACGGACCAGAGAGTAGACGCTCAAAACAGCCCAGAACAGGATGCGGCCTTCCAAGGCGGAATCCTCAGGGCGATTGGTATGATCAATGCGGCGGTGGCGAACGTGGGCCTTTATTCTTCCGACCATCCGCAGGTGATCAGGTATATCCAGAACGTCTACGAATCCCTCACGGGCCTGCTCGCGGACAGGCCGGAGATTAATCTGCTGATCATCGGCAAAGATATCGTCGTGGAGAACAGGCCCGTTGTCGCCGGAGGTTCGAGCGGCGCATATCTCGAACACTTCAGCCGAATACTCGGGGAAAAAGGCGTGGAGCGGCTGACGTTCATCGCGGGAATGCCTGTCGAAGACCTCCAGGCGCTGATCAACGATCTTGCCGCAGGACCGGAGACGCCGGTCAAAACACGGCCTTCGATCAGGATCGGCAAAGTGGAGGTGCGGGTCAAAGTCGCCGGGAAACCGCGAGGAGGGGAGCCGCAGGCGGCCGGCGAGGTGGATCCTCTTGTTGCGGCAGCTGCAGCGAGCATTCCCGCCGATCTGCTTGAGGAACTGAATCAGCTGTCGGCAAAGGAGATGGATGAACTGAAGGAGTTGTATAGCCGCATGAAAAACCACAAGAAAATCAGCGTGCGCGGCATCGAGGATATCGTAAAGAATTTCATCGGATGCTTCCGCCGTGAAATAAACCCCCTCGGGATTCTTGCGTCCATCAAATCGGCCCACGAATATACCTTTACGCACGTGGCGAACGTCGGCGTCCTGACCATGAGCCAGGCGGAGCGCATGGGATTCACCGGCGAACACCTGCATAATATCGGCGTGGCGTCGCTGCTGCACGACGTTGGAAAATTGTTTATCCCCGAGGAGATTTTGGGCAAGCCGGGGATGCTCACGCCGGATGAGCGAAAGATCATGGAAACCCATTCGGTCAAGGGAGCCCGCTACCTTATCGGTCTCGAGGGCATCCCGAAGCTGGCAGTACTTGCCGCGCTGGAGCATCACATCAAGTTCGACGGAACCGGCTATCCGAGCGTCCGCGGCGGCTGGAAACCGAACATCATAAGCCAGATCATCTCCGTCGCGGATGTATTTGACGCCATGCGGAGTAAACGCGCCTATCAGGAGGCCCATCCGCTGGAAAAGATCGAGGGGGTGCTGCGAGGAGGCAGCGGAAAAGCTTTTAATCCGTTGTTGGTGAACCACTTCCTGAAGATGATCAAATAGTCGCTCGATGCTAAGGAACAGCACGTTATCGCGACATTAAATATCGCGCAGGCGGTGACGTTCCGCCCTCCGTCTCGGTAAAGTGGCTATAGCGTTTTGACATGATCACTTACGATAACCGATTCCTTCCTGCTCTCCCAAGTGTTGCACTTCGCAATCGAACTTGCGATTTTAATAAGTCGTCTGCCTTGACTTGTTTATTGTGAACGTACGTTTCCAACGTAACAATCGGCCCTCCATGGCCCATAAGATGAGCCAGCGCGGCCATACCGTTGTGTTAATCTGTGGTTTCAACTGCTTTTTTAGGTTAATCCGCATTCGCAAGGCATGACAACCTGCCGGTTCCGAAGACCGGCAGGTTTTTCTTTGTTCCACTCCAAAAAATATTTTACTTTTCCCGCTGATTCCTGTAAACTCACGTCATTCAGTTCTAGGGGAAACCGATTGAAATAATAGGTTTTCCTCTCCTTCCGCAGCAGTAAAAACAACCGAAGTTTTTCGAGGTCCCATACATGACGGAGCAGCAGAAAAGCCGTCTTGCAGCGACCCTGGCAGGTGTGCTCGGGCTCCTTTCAGTCAAGGAAGGGGGCATGGTCCTGCTCGGCCTCACGACCAAGGCCTACACCGTCCTTCCCTGGCTGGTCTGGTACAATGTCCTGCTCGGCATGACGTCCGTGATCGCGGCGATCGGCCTGTGGCAGCAGCGTGCCTGGGCCGTCCGGGTTGCGGGTGCAACGATCGTGTCGCTCCATGGCGTGGTGCTGCTGCTTCTGGTGGTGCTGTATGCCTTTGGAGTAAACGTGGCAGTCGCGAGCATCCTGGCGATGCTCATGCGCACGGCGGTCTGGGCGGGGATTTTGTTGCTGACCAGGGAAACGGCTCGGGGAGAAAACGGCGGCGGCGTAACAGGAAAAGAAGAGTAATCTCAGGCGTCCACGGGAGAGGGGATCCTATGCCGATGTTCATCCTGATGCTGATCATTGCCGCGCTCGTGGCGATCTTCTCGGTCCAGAACGCGGCGCCGGTGACGATCGCCTTCCTTGCCTGGACCTTCCAGGCCTCCCTCGCGATCGTGATCCTGCTCTCCACGGTCATGGGCGTCGTCCTGGCATCTGCCGCATTCATGCTGCTGCGCCTGAAGCGCGCCATGCGGGCAAAGGGCGCGGGCAAGGGCGCGGCAGGGGAGAAAAAAGAGTTCTAGGGCAATGCCCCGGTCCTACGGGTGCTTCCAGCCAAGAGCGCAAGTTCGCGAGGGGCCGAGGCGCTGCTGCCGTATGCCGCACTATTTTTTTATGAACGCTCTTGTCCTTGAATTCACCGACGACGTGACGCAGGAAACAGCGCATTTCTACGAAGACCGGAACGACTGGCTGCTGGTGCCCCGGGGCGACTACCTCGGCATGGTCGAGGCTGCCCGGACCGTGCACGCGGAGTGGACCCTGCGGGAGGGCGCGGAGTTCCTGTGCGAGACCTGCAGGTCGTTCAACATCCCGGCCAAGGCGCTCCACTACCTCCTGACCCACATCGCCGACGCAAAGCCCGAGATCGTTGTGGACGGAGACCTGCTGCATGAGATCAACCGCCGGCTGGTCCGGCCCTATCCCATGGGCGACGAGGACTGCGTGGCTTATAACGAGGGTGATCGATGACCGGGCTCTTGCGCAGACCAGCATCGAGCTTCAAACAGGTGACAGAGTGCTTATCGCTCCCTTCGCAGATCCCGATGGTAAGGATTATGCAAAGGTCCTGCGGATCATCGAACTGAACGCATGAGACTCAGGACAGTTCATCAATAATTGAAAGATTGCGCGTCTTGTTCGGTCCGCTTACGCCTACCCTAAAAATCCCCCATCTCTTTACGGTTACCCTTGCCTCGTTATCCTCCGGGCAGGGGCAAAAAACATAAGGAATCGTTGTTTCCAGAACGAAACGAACCTAGATGGTCAGGCTGAAATAGGGATTAACATATGCATTAAAACATAATTCAGTGCTTACCACGGTTGTTGGTTTTGTGGCAGTGGGCTGGTCTTCTACCGAGTGTTTCTGCCGCAACGATGAACATGGCGGCGTTCCAGGACTGGCCTGCCATTCCCAGCGGCTTTCCTGACTTCCCGTGCAGCCATTCGTTGAACTCCCAGCCGTTCAAGCGGCAGGCTTGTGCGTAGCGTTCCAACTCCTTTCGGGCCACTTCTTTCCTTCCGAGCTTCGCCAACAACAGCACCCAGAACCCGGCCACATAGGGCCAAATTCCGCCATTGTGGTACTGGTAGGGCATGTTCTGCTTGTGTCGCTCCATGTAGGGTCGCCAGAAACAACTTTTCCGCTGGATTGGAGAAAGCAGGGTCCGGATGGGCCAGGGTTGGTTCGCACGACGCTTCAGAATGCGGTCGACGATAATCTCCTGCTTTTCCCTCGTGGGAACGTCGAAGAGACAGGCAAGGATGTTGCCGTACACATCCACATCCTCACCCCAGAATGAAAAGTTCACGAAGCTGAGATAGAAATCCCGTTGCTCGGCTCCGCATTTCACGTAATCCGTCAGGACCTTCACCCTGCGGTGCTCGTGGCAGGACTTGTCAAAAGGGAAAAAGATATGCCGGAAGAAGTGGCGGGTTTTCGCGGCGGTCGGGATTCCGTATCGTTTCTTGACGGCGTACCATAGAGCATTGGAGTAAAGCACAAAGCCCGAGCGGGGCATAATGTCGGCCCAGTCGCTTGCTTCGTTCTGCTGTATGAGGAACATCCCCTGGTGTTCTTGGCAAAAAAGCCACGAAAGGGCTCTGGCGATGTTCGCTTCCAATCTTTTCCTGAGGCCTGCAGAGGGGATTGCACGGTCAAAGTGGTCCACTGCATAGAGCCACCAGAGCGTGGCGTCGATGCAGCCGGAGTACCAGAAGTCGGACTCCCTGTTCTCGGGCTTCACATATTTCGGGATCTGGCCGTTCGGTGCCTGGTACCGGGCGAGGGTCAAGAGCCCCTTCTTTGCGTGATCGATGAGTCCCTTGTCACCTGAAGCGACCATGCCGAGGCAGCAGATTGCGGCATCTCTGCCGAAGATGCTGGCGTAGTTGCGGTCCACGGATTTCCTTGTCCGCGCAGCTGCGATCACGCCCTGTGCATGGCAGTTACTCTTGAGCAGTGCCAGCGAACGGTCATAACATTCGGTGATGATGTCGGTCTTGTAAGATATCATATTTACCAAGGGAACGTATTGCGCATCCTTGAATGCTGTTAGCATAGCAGGAAACGTTGAATTATGTAAGGAGTTTGATAGAGCCAGGGCTGGCGCTTGAGGCTGATTTCCGAGGGTGGATTGATCGTGCGGATCGCATCCTGGCCTGGGTCGCGCTTGAGATCCGGTCCAGTATTGGCCGAGGAGAAGTGCGCCTTCATTGTTGACAATTTGCGCAAAACTGTTTATAATTTGCATACAAATCATTTGAGTGCAAATGTAAGTCTTTTTGTCCGTTAGGACTGATGTGTGTTACGGTGGCGCGGAAAAAGCTTGCCGCTATCACGTTGGGTGACCGGTCGGGACAGACCGAATACGACTTTACTGAGATACGGTATAGATTAAAGCAGTTCATCAGATCGTCCGCTGCATCCGCCTAAGATTCCACGTGAACCACCATCCGCAGACCTGGTACTGGAACTGCGATATATGCGGAACGCGTGGAGGAGCATTGGATGGACGATTATGACAAAAGAACCTCGCCAGGGACCGTCTGGCGACCGAGGGAGCGGTGGCGGCCTGATGCGCATCGAGATCTGGAACAGGAGGAGTTCGCATGAACAACATCCTGTATATAAACTGTACCGCAAAACCGCAAGACCGATACGGCAAAGTGCTGCGCGAGGCCGGATACCGCGTCCACAGCGGAACTTGGGCAGAGCTCATGCCCCGCATGCGCAACGGCACCTTGTCCGCCCAACTGGTACTAGCTGTGTGTAAAATACTAAATGCAGAGACGGGTGAGCGACTGCGGACGTTAACGCGGGCAGCTCGATCGGTGCCTTGTGTCCTTGTAAGTGAGGGGATGACCGTGGAGTCCTATCTTCGGGCCCAGGCTCTCGGTATTTCCGAGTACCTTTGCGAGCCTGTCGACGATGACGAATTGCTGAGGGTTGTGAGCGCATTGATGCAGAGCTTCCAGCAGCGGAAGCAATCCGCCGCCGCTCGATCGGCGGGCTGCTGCTAGGTCAGGACGCATGCCCGGCATCGGTCCTGCGAGTCGCGCTTTGTATGGTAAATGTCATTCGGTATCTGATATACTTTTGCGAAAGCGGCTGCATGCGCGCAGCAGAGGGCGATGGCCGTCCATTGTCCGTGCATGAAGAGGTTCCCACCGCAAAGAAAGGAACTGCCTGCGTGATCGAGGAAGGAAGAAGACGGGTCGTGATCGAGAACGTGAAGCCCGAGATAGAAGGCGGGACTTTCCCTGCCAAGCGGGTTGTCGGGGAGAAGGTCGAAGTGACCGCTGACATCTTCTCCGATGGCCATGATTCGCTTTCGGCCCGGATGCTCTATCGCCGGGCAGCAGATCCGTCCTGGACCGCCGTGGCCATGCTGCCGCGGGTGAACGACCGGTGGTGCGCTGAGTTCACGGTTGCCGAGATGGGTTCCTACGTTTATACCGTGGAAGGATGGGTGGACCATTTCCGGACCTGGCAGCGCGATCTTAAGAAAAAGCACGAGGCCGGGCAGGACCTGCGCGTGGATCTCATGACAGGCCTGAAGCTCGTGGCGAGAACCGTCGATCGCGCGGTCGACGAAAAAGGCCGGCAGTCGATCTCCTTGCTCAAGGTCCAGTTCGAAAAGGCGATCGGCAGGAGCGATGCAGAGGCTGTCGCGCTCGCCTTGGGGCAGGAGCTGACGGTCCTGATGGAACGCTATCCGGACCGGAACTATGCCGTCATGTACGGGAGAGAACTGGAAGTGATCGTGGATCCGCCGAAGGCGCTTTTCAGCACGTGGTACGAATTCTTCCCTCGGTCGGTCCGGCCGGAGAGGGGAACGCATGGAACCTTCAGGGACTGCGAGAAGTTCCTGCCCTATGTGGCCAGCATGGGTTTCGACGTCATCTATCTTCCTCCAATCCATCCCATCGGCACGACGAAGCGAAAGGGGAAGAACAACGCCACGGAGGCTTCACTCGACGATATCGGCAGTCCCTGGGCCATTGGCAGCGCCGAGGGCGGCCACGATGCCGTGCATCCCGAGCTCGGAACGCCGGAGGACCTCGAGCGCTTTGTCAAGAAGGCCAGGGATCTGGGCATCGATGTTGCTCTCGACCTCGCTCTCCAGTGTTCACCGGACCATCCCTATGTGAAGGATCATCCGAATTGGTTCCGGCACAGGCCTGACGGGACCGTTCAGTTCGCCGAGAATCCGCCGAAGAAGTACGAGGACATCTACCCGCTGAACTTCGAGTCCGAGGACTGGCAGGGGCTCTGGCAGGATATCCGGCGGGTGGTGCTGTTCTGGATCGCGAAAGGCGTTCGCATCTTCCGCGTGGACAATCCCCACACCAAGCCTTTTGTCTTCTGGCAGTGGCTTATCACCGACATAAGGAAAGTGCATCCCGAGGTGTTCTTCCTTGCGGAAGCGTTCACGCGGCCCAAGATCATGTACCGCCTGGGCAAGGTAGGGTTCGCCCAGTCCTATACGTATTTCACCTGGCGATATACCAAACGGGAGTTCCTGGAGTATCTGATAGAGCTGACGCGCAGCGACCTCCGGGACCTCTATCGGCCGAACTTCTGGCCGAACACGCCGGACATCCTTCCCGAGCATCTGCAGTACGGCGGGAGGCCTGCTTTTATCATGCGTTATCTTCTGGCAGCCACGCTTTCGTCGAATGTCGGTATCTACGGCCCTGCTTTCGAACTCTGTGTGAACGAACCGGTATCGGGCAAGGAAGAATATCTTCACTCGGAGAAGTACGAAATCAAACATTGGGACCTCGACGACCCGAAGAGTCTGAAAGACGTGATCACGCGGATCAACCGCATTCGGCGGGAGAACAAGGCACTCCAGACCACCTGGAACCTAGAGTTCTACGAGACCGACAACGACAACCTGTTCTGCTACGGCAAATCCTCTGAAGACGGGGAGAATAGCCTGATCATTGCAGTGAATCTCGATCCGTTCCATACCCAGTCAGGCTGGGTGACGATTCCGGTGAAGGAACTGGGGCTTGGTGAGCATCAGCCATTCCTGGTGCACGACCTGATCGGCGACGACAAGTACATATGGGAAGGGGCTCGGAACTTCCTGGAGATCAATCCTGCGGTGATGCCGGGGAATATCTTCCGGGTGCGGAAGAAACTGAAACGCGAGACGGATTTTGATTATTTTTTGTGAGAGGAGTGGCAATATTGAAAACTTTGACACGGAAGAATCGGATAAAGGCTTTGATAAAGCCGGATTAAAGCCGGAAAGTTGTTAAAAAGGCTTTGATTCATCATGCTTTTTCATGGATATTAATCCTCCTTTTCCGTGTAAAGTTAAAACTATATGTTCAAGCGCAAACGCATAGAACTCGAAGACAACCCACTCTGGTATAAGGACGCGGTTATCTACCAGACCCACGTGAAGTCCTTCTGCGACAGCAATGCCGACGGCATCGGGGACTTTCCCGGCCTGACGCGGAAGCTTGATTACCTGGAAGGGCTCGGGATCACAGCGATTTGGATCCTGCCGTTCTATCCCTCGCCGCTCAGGGACGACGGATACGACATCGCCACTTATTTTGCCGTGCATCCGGACTACGGCACCATGGCGGACTTCAAGGCCTTTCTGCGCGAGGCGCACAAGCGCGGCATCAGAGTGATCATCGAACTGGTGCTGAACCACACGTCGGACCAGCATCCCTGGTTCCAGCAGGCACGCCGCGCGCCGGTAGGGTCGATCCAGCGGAATTATTATGTCTGGAACGATTCGCCGGAAAAGTACCAGGAGGCGCGCATCATATTCAAGGACTTCGAGACGTCCAACTGGTCCTGGGATCCCGTTGCCAAGGCCTACTACTGGCACCGCTTCTATTCCCATCAGCCGGACCTGAATTTCGAGAGCCCTTTTGTGCAGCGAGCGGTGCTGAAGATCATGCACAACTGGCTTGACCTTGGCGTTGACGGGCTCCGGCTCGACGCGATACCCTATCTTTACGAGCGGGATGGCACGAACTGCGAGAACCTTCCCGAAACCCACGCCTTCCTGCAACACCTGCGAAGTTACATCGACGGTAAGTACAAGAACCGAATGCTCCTGGGCGAGGCGAACCAGTGGCCCGAGGACGCGGCCGCCTATTTCGGGAACGGCGACGAATGCCACATGGCCTTTCATTTCCCGGTGATGCCGCGCATTTTCATGGCGCTCCAGATGGAAGACCGGTTCCCGATCATCGACATTCTGGAACAGACGCCGCGCATTCCCGAGACCTGCCAGTGGGCCATGTTCCTCCGGAACCACGATGAACTGACGCTCGAGATGGTGACCGACGAGGAGCGGGATTACATGTACCGCGTTTATGCCCGGGACCAACGCACGCGCATCAACCTCGGCATCCGGAGAAGATTGGCGCCGTTGATCGGCAACAGCCGCAGGAAGATCGAACTCATGAACATCCTGCTCTTCTCGCTGCCTGGCACACCGGTGATCTACTACGGCGATGAGATCGGCATGGGCGACAACTACTATCTGGGCGACCGGAACGGAGTGCGGACCCCGATGCAATGGAGCGCGGATCGGAACGCCGGGTTCTCCCAGGCAAATCCCCAGCGGCTCTATCTGCCGGTAATCATCGATCCCGAGTATCATTACGAGGCTGTGAATGTCGACACCCAGGAGCGGAACACCTCGTCGCTGCTCTGGTGGATGAAGCGGGTGATCGCCATGCGCAAGCGCTACAAGGCCTTCACGCGCGGCGAGACCGAGTTCGCTGCTTCGGACAACCCCAAGGTGCTGGCTTTTGTCCGGAGTTTTGGCGACGAACGCATTCTTGTGGTGATCAACCTGTCGCGCTTCAGCCAGATGGTGGAACTGGACCTTGCCGCGTACAGCGGCCATGTGCCGATCGAGGTCTTCAGCCAGAACCGATTTCCCCTGATCAAGGATTCTCCCTATGTCCTGACCATGGGCATTCACGATTACTTCTGGTTCGTGCTCCAGAAGGAAACGGTGGCGGCGGGAACGATGGAAGAGCGCCGTCTGCCGGAACTGGCGGTGAAAGCAAGCTGGACCGCGGTTCTCGAAGGACGGCAGCGGACCCGGCTTGAGGAGGACGCCCTGCCAGCCTACCTCAGGAGCGTGCGCTGGTTCGGAGGCAAGGCGAGAAACCTGCAGCGCGTCAAGATCATCGATACGATCCCCCTGGACCGGGAGGAGAGCGCTGCGCGGATACTGCTGCTCGAAACGTTCTATACCGAGGGAGTCAGCGACACCTACCTGCTGCCGCTTGCCTTTGCAGCAGGAGACCGCTCCGCCCAGATCGCCGCGGAGCTGCCGCACGCTTCCGTGGCGCGGCTGAGCGTGGACGACCAGCCGGGCCTGCTCTATGACGCGGTGTACGATGAATCGTTCCGTGCGAACCTGCTCAAAATGATGGCTGCAAAGCGCAGGATCCACGGCCGCACGGGCCAAATGGTGATGCTGCCGGGCAGGCGGTTCCGGAGCCTGACCGCCGGGCAGGGCGTCACTGTTTCCTCTCAGGTGCTGAAGGCGGAACAGAGCAATACCTCGATCCTGTACGAGAACACCCTGATACTGAAGCTCTATCGCAGACTGGACGAAGGACTCAATCCCGATCCCGAGATCGTGCGCTTCCTGACCGAGCGAGCGGGATTTGAGGGGACTCCGGCATTCGGCGGCAGTATCGAGTTTCTGAAGCGGGGGGCCGAACCAATGGTGATGGGACATCTCCAGCAGTTCGTGCCGAACGAAGGAGACGCGTGGACCTACACCCTTGATGCGGTGCACCAGTTCTTCGAACGCGTTCTGTCCGAAGCTGCCGAGGGCCGGGATATTCCTTCGCTTCCTTCGTCGCTGCTTGACATGAATCCGTCGGCATTGCCGAAAAAGCTGCAGGATCTGATCGGCGGCATCTATCTTGACACCGCCTCGGTGCTCGGAAGGCGGACCGGCCAGCTGCACAAGGCCCTGGCGCGGGGGACCGGCGACCCGGCGTTCGAGGCTGAGCCGATTTCCACGCTCTACCAGCGGTCGGTCTATCAGTCCATGCGCAACCAGACGCGCAGGGTCATGCAACTGCTCCAGAAGAATGCGAAGAAGCTTCCCGAAGACCTTCAGAAGCGAGCCGCAGCCCTTCTTGGGAATGAGAAGGATATTCTATCGGTGTTCCAAAGCCTGCTGGCGTCGAAGGTAACGGCGGTCAAGACGCGGTTCCACGGCGACTTCCATCTCGGCCAGGTGCTGCGCACAGGCAAGGACTTTTACATTATCGACTTCGAGGGAGAACCTGCGAGGGCTCTTTCCGAGCGTCGGTTGAAGCGATCTCCCATACGGGACGTTGCAGGCATGATCCGTTCGTTCCATTACGCGGCTCACAGCGCGCTCCGGTCCTACGGGTCCATCCGGCCCGAGGATATCGTGGGGCTCGAAGCCTGGGCAGAGGCGTGGTACGTGGCGGTCTCGGGAATCTATCTCAATTCCTATCTCTTCACGGTCGAGGATGCGGATTTTGTACCCAGGGACCGGAAGGAGTTCGAGGTCCTGCTGCGCTGCTTCCTGCTCGAAAAGGCGGTCTACGAAGTGGGCTACGAACTGAACAACCGGCCTGACTGGGTGACGATCCCGATGCGGGGGATCGAGCGGCTGCTGAAGCGGGCGTAATGGTCAAAGCCTGTCTCGAGCAACCAACATGAGGCGGGTTGCAAATGCGCAACGTTCGGAGGAAGAAAACATAGGATCAAAACCGTTTTTCGCGCCGAGGCGCAGAGGCGCAGGGGAAGTCAACGGCTTTGAACGGCAGGGCAATCATGGATCTTGTTAAGGGTCTTGTTTTGATCAGGGGAAATCGAACTACCTATATCTTTTGATGGTCTTTGAGAATTTCTCCGCGCCTCCGCTCGAGACAGCAGTTGACGTTGCCGTATATTTTGATGTTTCTTTTCAGGTTTATTCCGCGCTTTTGTGAATGATGACTATGCATCCCGAGGTGTTCCTATGGTGGAGAAGAAGAAAAAAGCAGCAGCTCCAAAAAAACAGACGGCACAGCAGGCGTCCCACAAGGGCCCAGTGGTCCACGGACCGAGCCTGCTGACGGAGCACGACATCTATTTGTTCAAGGAAGGCAGCCATTCGAGGCTCTATGAGAAGCTTGGCTCCCATCTGCTGACTGTGGATAACGTCGCAGGCGTTTTGTTCGCGGTCTGGGCGCCCAATGCGGAACAGGTCTCGGTAATGGGCGATTTCAACGGGTGGAACAATGGGTCCCATCATCTTGCGGCGCGCTGGGACGGGTCGGGCATATGGGAGGGGTTCGTGCCTGGTCTTGGCAACGGAAGTCTCTATAAATACCACGTGGTTTCCCATCACAAGGGATACCGTGTTGACAAGGGCGATCCGTACGCATTCGTCTGGGAACTGTCTCACAAGACCGGTAGCGCATCGGTTGTTTGGGACCTTGCCCATGAGTGGTGTGATCAATTGTGGATGAAGGACCGGCATCAGGCGAATGCCCTGGATGCGCCCATGTCGGTGTACGAGATGCACTTCGGTTCCTGGAGACGGGTGCCCGAGGACGGCAATCGTTCGCTGAACTACCGAGAAATGGCGGAGTGGCTTCCCGGGTATCTCAAGGATACGGGTTTTACCCACGTGGAATTCATGCCCGTGATGGAGCATCCGTTCTTCGGGTCCTGGGGCTACCAGGTAACGGGTTACTTCGCGCCCACGAGCCGCTTCGGAACTCCCCAGGACTTCATGCTGCTCATCGACCGGCTGCATCAGGAGGGCGTGGGGGTGATCCTCGATTGGGTGCCGTCGCACTTCCCGAGCGACGAGCACGGACTGGCCTACTTCGACGGAACCCACCTCTACGAACATGAGGACCCGCGCAAGGGATTCCATCCCGATTGGAACAGCTATATCTTCAACTACGACCGGCACGAGGTGCGGTCCTTTCTTCTTTCGAGCGCGCTGTTCTGGATGGATCGGTATCATGTTGACGGCCTGCGCATCGATGCCGTAGCGTCCATGCTCTACCTCGATTACGGCAGAAAGCACGGTGAATGGATCCCGAACAAATACGGGGGCAAGGAGAACCTTGAAGCCATCGCTTTTTTGCGCAAGATGAATGAGGAGGTCTACCGGGTCTTTCCGGACACGCAGATCATTGCCGAGGAGTCGACCGCCTGGCCCATGGTATCGCGGCCGGTGTTCGTGGGCGGTCTGGGATTCGGCATGAAATGGAACATGGGGTGGATGCACGATACGCTTTCGTACTTTTCCCTGGAACCGGTGCATCGCAAATACCACCAGGGCCAGTTGACCTTCAGCATCTGGTACGCATTCACCGAGAACTTCATGCTGGCCTTGTCCCACGACGAGGTGGTGCACGGCAAGGGTTCACTCATGAACAAGATGCCCGGCGATGACTGGCAGAAGTTCGCGAACATGCGGCTGCTCATGGGCTATTTGTACGCCCATCCGGGAAAGAAACTCTTCTTCATGGGCGCGGAGTTCGGCCAGTGGCGAGAATGGAACCATGATGCAAGCGTGGACTGGCACCTGCTCGATTATGCTCCCCACGCAGGGCTCCGGCGGTGGATCCAACACCTGAACATTCTCTATCGCGGAGAGAAGGCGATGCATGAGCTCGATTTCGACGGTGCGGGATTTGAGTGGGTCGATTTCGGCGATGCTGACAACAGCGTGATAACCTTTCTGCGCAAGGGGCGGTCCCCGCGCGACGAGGTCCTGGTCGCCTGCAACTTCACGCCCGTGCCGCGCCACAACTATCGCGTCGGCGTGACTTCTGCAGGATTCTGGAGGGAGATCCTGAACAGCGATGCCCCGGAGTACGGCGGCAGCGGCCAGGGAAACTTCGGCGGCCTGGTTGCCACGCCGGTGTCGTCCCACGGGAAGTATCACTCTTTGTCGCTCACGCTTCCGCCGCTCGGCATGGTGGTATTCAAACGGCAGGAATGAGCCTCAGGTGTAAAAGAAAGACCTTTGACACGGAAAAGGCGGAGAGATGCCTATGAAGAGACAGAAAAAGATCTGTCAAAGGATATTGGATGTTGAGCACCGAGAGAAAAAACGTACCTTGGAAAGACAAGAACGAAGCCTGCAGTATCCGCCTTGATCAGGGTGTTCATCCGCCTTTTCCGTGGCAAAGAAGTAGATTTTCAATTTACCCAGCAGGGAGTTACTGTCATGGCCCATCCGAAAATATTGGCATTCGTCCTCGCAGGCGGCAGGGGCGAACGGCTCGCGCCGCTCACGGACATGCGCACCAAGCCCTCGGTCCCCTTCGGCGGCAGGTTTCGCATCGTGGACTTCGTGCTGAGCAATCTCCTGAACTCCCACATCTATTCCATTTATCTGCTGGTCCAGTACAAGTCCCAGTCGCTCATCGAGCACGTGCGCCAGAACTGGGTGCTCTCGCCGCTGATACGCGATCACTTCGTTGCAGTGGTGCCGCCGCAGATGAAGATGGGACCGGAGTGGTTCCAGGGCACGGCAGATGCCGTGTATCAGAACATCAACCTGATCCATGACCACGCTCCCGAGGTGGTGGTCGTGTTCGGCGCGGATCACATCTACCGCATGGATATCCGTCAGATGATCGATTTCCATATCGAGAAGGGGGCTGACGTGACGGTCGCTGCACGGCCGGTGCCGCTTGAGGAAGCATCGGCCTTTGGCGTGATTGCGGTTGACAAAAACGGCAGGATCACCGGGTTCCAGGAGAAACCGAAGGACCCGCAGCCAATGCCTGGGGCTTCGGACCGGGCGCTCGTATCCATGGGCAACTATCTCTTTAGCACCAACGTACTCGTGGATTCCCTCATGTGCGGGGCCGATAATCAACATGATTTCGGCAAGCATATCCTGCCGTCACTGATCGGATCGGGCAAGGTCTTTGCCTACGACTTTGCGCAGAACGTGGTTCCGGGGACGAAACCCTTTGAGGAACAGGGCTACTGGCGCGATGTGGGGACCATTCCCGCGTACTTTCAGGCGCACATGGACATGCTGGGCGAAGCGCCGGTTTTCGATCTGCACAATAAGCAATGGCCTATCCATCCGGGCCGCTACCAGGGGCCTGCAGCCAAGATCTTGAAGGCCGAGATTGAGAACAGTCTTATCTCGGAGGGTGCCATCATCGCCAACGCGAAGGTCTCCAATTCCGTGATCCGGCGCGATGTGGTGATCGAGGATGGGACATCGATCGACGAATGCATCATCATGGAATCCGCAGTGATCAGGAAAGGCTGCAGGCTCAGGCGCGTGATCATCGACAAGTTCAATGTGCTCCCGGAAGGGACCGAAATCGGATTCGACCGCGATCGCGACCGCCGCGCCGGCGTCTATCACCTGGACGGAGAAAACATCGTGGTGCTTTCCAAAGCAACGCGAAATTACAAGGGGATCTGCGAACGATGATCGCTCTCGGCGCACAGGTTGACCGACGCACGGCATCGTGCACCTTCCGGGTCTGGGCCCCGCTGCGCGAACAGGTGGACGTTCATATCGTGGCTCCCGGGGAGCGGATCGCGCCGATGGCCCGCGATGAGCGGGGATATTGGCAGACCACCATGCAAGGCGTGGGGCCGGGTACACGGTATTTCTATCGCCTAGACAACGACCGGGACCGTCCTGATCCGGCTTCCCGGTATCAGCCCGAAGGTGTGCACGGTCCGTCGGAGGTTGTTGACCATCAGACCTTCCGGTGGAAGGACCGGACTTGGAAGGGGCTGTTGCTCAAGAAGTACGTGATCTACGAGCTTCACACCGGGACGTTCACGCCCGAGGGGACATTTGAGGCGATCATTCCGAGGCTTGCGGATTTGAAAGACCTCGGCGTCACGGCAATCGAGTTGATGCCGGTTTCACCCTTTCCGGGAACGCGCAACTGGGGCTATGACGGCGTTTATCCCTTTGCAGTGCAGCATTCCTACGGCGGTCCCGACGGGCTGAAGCGGCTTGTGGACGCCTGTCATGGCCATGGGCTTGCCGTCATCCTCGATGTTGTCTATAATCATCTCGGGCCCGAGGGGAACTACCTGGGCGAGTACGGGCCCTATTTCACGGACCGCTATCGGACGCCCTGGGGCCAGGCGATCAATTTTGACGGGCCAAATGCCAACGAGGTACGTGCCTCTGTGGTCGGGAGCGCGCTGGCATGGTGCCGCGATTACCACATCGATGCGCTCCGGCTCGACGCAATCCACGGGATTTTCGATTTCAGCGCCCGTCATATCCTTCAGGATATCGGAGCAGCGGTCCATGCCGAGGGAAGGACCGGCAAACGCCGTCTGCACGTCATGCCGGAAAGCGACCTGAACAACGTGCGCATCATATCTCCACTTGCGCAGGGAGGGTATGGCCTTGATGCACAGTGGAACGACGACTTTCACCACGCGCTCCGGACGCTTTTGACCGGAGAACGGCGCGGCTACTACGAGGACTTCGGACGGATTGCCGATCTGGTTACCGCCTACCGGGACGGTTTCGTGTACTCGGGACGCTATTCGGTCCATCGCAAGCGGGACCACGGGAACCGGTCCGCGGACAGGCCCGCTGAGCAGTTCGTGGTTTTCTCGCAAAACCACGACCAGGTCGGGAACCGGATGCTGGGTGATCGCCTTATCACGCAGGTGTCCTGGGAGGCGCTCAAACTGGCGGCTGCGTGCGTGATCCTGTCGCCGTACCTGCCGCTCCTGTTCATGGGAGAGGAGTATGCTGAGCCTGCGCCGTTCCAGTACTTCGTCAGTCACGGCGACCAGGGCCTGATCGAGGCTGTGCGGAAGGGGCGGAAAGAGGAATTCCGTGCCTTTTCCTGGGAAGGAGAACCTCCTGATCCGCAGGCAGAGGAGACCTTTCAGCGCTCGCGACTGTCCTGGGAACTGCGGGGCGCCGGTAAACATGCCGCGATGCTGGACTGGTACCGTGCGCTGTTCGAACTGAGAAGGCGCGTGTCTGCGCTTGCCAGCCTGTCGCGGGAACACTGCAGTGCTTCCGGGTCCGAAGAAGAGCGGATCGTTACCGTCAGACGCACCACGTCCCGAGGATCGTCCGAGGTCTTCTGCGCCTTCAATTTCAGCGACGAGGAGCGTTCCCTGACGGTCCGACTATCCGGAATGGACGCTCGGAAACTGTGCGACAGCGCAGACGAGCGATGGCGCGGACCGGGAGCAACAGCGCCTGAGCGCATCGGGCCGCGTGCGCGGATCACCATACGGCCGCAGAGCGCAGTTGTCTACGCAGCTACAAAGAGGAAACATGCATGACCCAGCGCTATGTGTGTGTGCACGGCCACTTCTATCAGCCGCCGCGGGAAAATCCCTGGCTTGAGGCCGTGGAAATCCAGGATTCAGCACACCCGTACCATGACTGGAACGAGCGGGTCACGGCGGAATGCTATGCCCCGAACTCGGCCGCGCGGCTGCTCGATGCGGACCAGCGTATCGTGGATATCATCAGCAATTACGAACAGATCAGCTTCAACTTCGGCCCCACGCTCCTGTCCTGGATGGAGACCGCATCGCCCGAAGTCTACCGGGCCGTGCTGGAGGCCGACCGGGTGAGCCGCGAACGGCGCGGCGGGCACGGGAATGCCATTGCCCAGGTCTATAACCACATTATCATGCCGCTGGCGAACGAGATGGACAAGCGGACGCAGGTTCTTTGGGGCATCAAGGATTTCGAACACCGGTTCAGGCGCTATCCCGAGGGCATGTGGCTCGCTGAAACGGCGGTTGACACTGACACCCTTGAAGCGCTTGCCGAGCAGGGGATCCGGTTCACGATCCTTGCCCCGCGCCAGGCATCGCGCATCCGGAAGATCGGGAAGGATGAATGGCAGGATGCCGGAAACTCACGGATCGATCCGAGCCAGGCCTACCTGTGCACGCTTCCTTCAGGCCGCGTGATCACTCTCTTTTTCTACGACGGTCCCATTTCGCAGGCGGTTGCGTTCGAAAAGCTCCTGAACCGGGGGGAGGATTTTGCGAACCGTTTGCTGCACGGATTCAACGACAACCGGAGCTGGCCGCAGCTCATGCACATCGCCACGGACGGCGAGACCTATGGCCATCATCAGAAGTTCGGGGATATGGCGCTGGGGTATGCGCTGCACAGCATTGAAGCGAGCGGAGCCGCGAAGGTCGTGAACTACGCGCAGTACCTGGAAATGCACCCGCCTGAATACGAGGTCGAGATATTTGATAACAGCTCCTGGAGTTGCGTGCACGGGGTCGAACGGTGGCGCAGCAACTGCGGATGCAATTCAGGCGGCTACGGCCACTGGAATCAGGAATGGCGGGGCCCGCTCCGCGCGGCGCTCGACTGGCTCCGCGACGCCATGGCAGGTCAGTTCATCGGACGTGCAGCGGAATTCCTGAAGGATCCCTGGCATGCGCGCGACGACTATATTTCCGTGGTGCTGGACAGGTCCCAGGCGAGCCTGGACGGTTTTATCGAACGAAATGCGCTTCGTTCGCTGAATGTTGACGAGCGGGTCCTGGTTGTGAAATTGATGGAAGTGCAGCGCCAGGCAATGCTGATGTATACGAGCTGCGGCTGGTTCTTTGACGAGCTGTCCGGCATCGAAACGGTCCAGATCCTCAAGTACGCCGGAGGAGCGATCCGGCTGTGCGAGAGCATCATGCAGTGCGGTATGGAAAAGACATTTCTGGAACGGCTTGTCGAGGCAAAGAGCAACGTTCCTGAACACCGGGACGGCGCGCAGATTTACGAGAAATTCGTGAAGCCCTCGATCATCGATGTGCAGAAGGTGGGCGTCCACTACGCAGTCAGTTCGCTGTTCGAGGATTATCCCGAGGATACGAGGATCTTCTGTTACCGTGCGCTTCGGGAAGATGCGATCCTGGAACAGACGGGACGCACGAAACTAGCGATTGGACGGGTGTCCGTCACTTCGGACATTACGCACGAAAGCGACAAGCTGACCTACTGTGTGCTCTATTTCGGCGACCATGCATTCAATGGCGGGGTCCGCACCTTCCGGGGTGACGAGGCGTTTGGTTCCATGCGGGACGAGATCGTTGAGCACTTCCGCTCCGGCGACCTTGCTGGCGTTGTTCGGCTCATGGACAGACATTTCGGGTCGAACAACTACTCTCTGAGCGACCTGTTCTGGGACGAACAGCGCAAGATCCTGGGCCAGGTGACCCAGGCGGCTGTAGAGGAGCACCAGCAGGCATATGTGCGCATGTACAACGATATCCGCGGACTCATGATCTTTCTAGCCGGGACCGGAGCGCCTCTCCCGAAGCCCTTTCTCGCGGCTGCAGAGATGGCGCTGAACTTCGAGTTATGGAAAGCGTTCAGCGAAGCAGCGGTCAACGTCGAGCGAGTTCAGGTGCTTGCAGAGGATATCAAACGCTGGAGCGTTCCCTTGTCCGCAGTTGATCTGGAGTTTTTGGTGCGTCACCGGGCCGAGGACATGATGAGGCGGCTAGTGGCAGATCCGAACGATGTGCTGCAGATAGAGGAATTATGCAAGATCGTGGAACTTCTGCGCTTGCTGCCCGTGGACATTACTTTCTGGCAGATCCAGAATGATTACTACCGGATGGCGCGTATGGCCTACGTGGATTTTCTCGTGAGCGAGCGAGCAGGTGACGAAAAGGCGCGTACATGGAATGACGCTTTTCGCAGGCTCGGCCAGGCGCTCTGGTTCAACATTGACTCAATATTGCCGAAGGAGGAACGCTCCTCATGAGGGAAGGACCGTCCGTGCCGAACGTCCCGAGTTCTACCTACCGGCTCCAGTTCAACAGGTACTTTACCTTCCGTGATGCCGTTGCCCTTGCGGGATATTTCAGCGAGCTCGGGATCAGCCATTACTACGCGTCGCCGTTTTTAAAGGCGCGGCCGGGGAGCCTCCACGGCTACGACGTCATCGACCACGGAGCGCTGAATCCCGAAGTCGGGACCATGGACGACCTCTCCTTCCTCGGCGCGGAGCTCGCTCGGCTCGGGATGGGACTGATCTACGATGTCGTGCCGAATCACATGTGCATCGAAAGTCCCGACAACCTCTGGTGGATGGACGTGCTCGAGAACGGGCAGAGTTCGCCCTATGCGCGTTACTTCGACATCGATTGGACGCCGGTCAAGAAGGAACTGAGAAACAAAGTGCTGATACCGGTGTTGGGCGATCAGTACGGCAACGTTCTGGAACGGCGGGAATTGCGCCTGCTGTTTCGCGAAGGGGCTTTTTATATCGGGTACTACGAGAACCGTTTTCCGGTCCGTCCTCAGGCGTATGCGATGATTCTGGAACAGGGCCTTGACGAGCTCAGAAACGCACTGCCCGCCGACAGCCCGGACCTGGCTGAATACCTGAGCATTCTGACGGCGCTGGAACGTCTGCCATCTTATCTTGAAACCGATCCTTTGCAGATCGAGGTTCGATATCGTGAAAAGGAAGTCGCAAAACGACGACTTGCGGCGCTTGCGGAGCAAAGTCCCGTTATTGACGGCCACCTCAAGAGAACAATTGCACTGTTCAACGGGGCCCAGGAGCAGCCGCGCAGTTTCGATCTGCTGGATCATCTGCTGGATGCGCAGATCTACCGGTTGTCCGATTGGCGTGTCGCGATGGAGGAGATCAACTATCGCCGCTTTTTTGACGTGAACGGCCTCGGCGCCGTCAGGATGGAGAATGCAGAGGTGTTTCATGCTTCCCATGCGCTCCTGTTCCGGCTGGTACGCGCGGGCATCGTCACCGGGCTCAGGATCGATCATCCCGACGGTTTGTACAATCCCGTGGAGTATTTTCACCGTCTCCAGCGGGGCTGTTTTGTGCAGCGCGCCATCGCCGAACGACGATCCCCTGAGGACGATGACCGGCTTGTCCTGGAATTCGGCCGGGAATACGACGGCACCGCATGGGCCGACGCGGCGTTCAAACCCTTCTATATCGTGGGAGAAAAAATCCTCGGAAAGAGCGAGCGGATGCCAGAGGATTGGCCGATTTTCAGCACCACGGGGTATGTGTTCATGAACTCGGTGAACGGAATTTTCGTGGACGGCGCGAGCGCGAAGACCATGACCGCGATCTATGATAAATTTACCAGGACGGAAATCGGATTCGGCGACATTCTCTACGAGAAGAAGAAGCTGGTCATGCAGGTTGCCATGGCGAGCGAAGTTAACATGCTCGGCCATTATCTCAACGACCTTTCTGAAAAGAACCGGCATACCCGTGATTTTACGCTGAACAGCCTGACGGCCGCGATCATCGAGATCATCGCCTGTTTTCCCGTGTACCGGAGCTACATCAACACGTGGTCCGTGAGCGACCGGGACCGCCAGATCGTTGAACTGGCTGTTTCGAAGGCGAAAAGAAGGAATCCCGCGATCAGTTCCTCGATCTTCGACTTTTTGCGCGATGTGCTGCTGCTCCGGTTCCCGGAACATGCAACGGTCAACGACATGGGTGCGTGGCTTGACTTCGCGAGGCGGTTCCAGCAGATCACCGGGCCGGTTATGGCAAAAGGCGTGGAAGATACGGCATTCTACGTGTATAACCGGCTGGTGTCCCTGAACGAGGTGGGCGGCGCTCCGGATCGGTTCGGTACAACGCTTGAGACCTTCCACGGCCAGAATATCGAACGGTCGAAAAACTGGCCCCACGCCATGATCGCAACAACAACGCACGATACCAAACGGAGCGAGGACGTGCGCGCCAGGATCAATGTGCTTTCGGAAATTCCCCGTGAATGGGCGGAGCGTGTCAGGGCCTGGTCGCGGATGAACAAAAAGAGGAAGACCGTTATCGATGGCGTTGAGGCCCCGGACCGGAATGAAGAGTATTTGCTGTACCAGACCCTTGTCGGCGCGTGGCCTCTGGTGCCACTGGGCGAACGGGAACAGGATGTCTTTATCGGACGGATCAGGGAATATATGCTCAAGGCTTCCCGGGAGGCAAAAGCAAACACGAGTTGGATCAACCCGAACAGGAAATATGAGGACGCGCTTGCGCTGTTCGTTGTCTCTGTTTTGAAACCGCCACGGGTGAGCAGGTTCCTCAGTGACTTCCTGTCCTTTCAGCGGATGATTTCCCACTTCGGCATATATAACTCTCTTGCACAGGTACTTCTCAAGATCTGCGCTCCCGGAGTGCCGGATTTTTATCAGGGAACGGAACTATGGGACTTCAGCCTTGTGGATCCCGATAACCGGCGGCCGGTTGACTACGAATTGCGCAAGGATATGCTGAAGCGGATCAGGGAAGCGGAGTCTGTATCTTCCGGCGTCAGTTTTGCCATGGAACTGGCCCTTGCAAAGGATGACGGCAGGATCAAACTATATACTATCTGGAAAGCGCTCAACTTCCGGAAAGCGCGGCTTCGCCTGTTCCAGGAAGGGGAGTATCACCCCTGTGCTGTTGAGGGGAAATGGTCGGAGAACCTTTGCGCGTTCGAGCGCCGCGGCGAGGGCCCGCCGGTCATTGTTGCAGTACCGCGGCTACTGACCAGGATGATCTCGGGAACGGGATCCGTTCCTTTTGGGAAAACGGTTTGGGATGACACGATGTTGTCCCTGGAAGGCGGCGGGGCGCGTGGCAGGCAGTACCGCAATATCTTCACGTCGGAAGTGATCGAATCGGACGACGAGGGGAACATCGCCGTAGGAGATATCTTTTCCTCATTCCCTGTTGCGCTGCTGGAGGCCCTCTGATGAACGGTACTGCTTCTGATAGAGGTCTTGCAAGCCGCTCTTTAATCTAGATTGCTTCCTGTTCGATTCTGTGTTTCACAATTGAATGTGAAACAATTTCTGAAGTTAAAAAGCAATCGTCCCGGAGGTGCTCTGTGAAACAGATTCAAAGCGGTTTCACAGGGCGCGAAAATTGTTTCATATTTTTGTAACAATGCACGATTCCGGCGCTTGACTTCGCACGGTTCATCATCTCTTTTCTGGACATTTTCCCATGCCTGTAGTAACGTACCGGATTATTATGGAATTAATACTCGGGCAGGGGCATGACTGATTTAGAAACCATTCAGAAAAAGATCCTCTCATTCCGGAACGAGCGTGACTGGGCGCAATTCCACGATCCCAATAACCTTTCCAATCCTGCCTATATCTTAGGAATGCTCTTTGAAAGAAGTGCGGTTGTATTATCACTTCTTAGCTAAGCTGTATGTGCTTCAAGGGAGGACATCGTGAATATAATAATCATTGCGATTATTTGTTGGGTCCTCTGGTTACTGTTTTGGAGTAAGAGAACAGTGATCGACGGCCAGGAGCAGCTGCCGCTGGAATGAAAAAGCATTGCGCGGCGCATGCGCCTTCCGAAATTCCTTTTGATATGGTAGAGTGTCCGTCATGAAACAGCAGGAAAACACCGCCTTGCCGGGCCGCATCCTTGTCATTTTTCTCCTGTTGATCGTCTGCATCAGCATCTCCGGATATTTATATTACAAGAACCTGAAGCGCCAGCTGCAGGAAGAAATCCAGGAGCACCTTGCCGCCGTCGCTGACCTCAAAACGCAGCAGATCGTGAATTGGCGAAAGGAACTACTCGCGGATGCAAGGGTCGTGATCGAGTCTCCCGCGCTTGCGCCCTACGTGCGGCAGGTTCTGGACGGACGGGCGCCGGAAAAAATGAAGCGCGAGCTTGCGAGCTGGCTCACGCTGTGGGCGGAACAGCACGAGCATGCCAGCATCGCCCTTGTCGATGCGCGGGGATCTGTCCGCCTGACGACGAAGCCGGCGGATGCCTTAGGTGAAAAGGGCAAGCGGCATCTTGCGGCAGCCATCCGGACCGGGGATGTCTATATCACTGATTTTCACTTCGGCCGGTCCATGCGGCATTCCCACATCGATCTGGTGGTGCCGGTTCGCTCGCAAGCCGGGGACCGGGCCCCGTCCGCAGCTTTCTTCCTCCGCGTCGACCCGCGCAGGTTCCTGTTTCCGCTCCTCCAGTCCTGGCCCACGAAGAGCAGGACCGCCGAAACGATGCTGGCCGAACGGGACGGCGATGATGTGCTGTTCCTGAATGACCTGCGCCACAAGAATAATTCAGCGTTCCAGTTCCGGCTGCCCGTCGCGACCGAAAAGCTGCCCGCTGCCATGGCGGTGCGCGGCGTGACCGGGGTCGTGGAAGGCGTGGATTACCGCGGCGTTCCCGTGCTTGCGGCGATCCGGGCCGTGCCCGGCACTTCCTGGTTCATGATCGCCAAGGTCGACCAGGAGGAGATCTACGCGCCGCTCCGGCTGCGCGCCTGGCTGATCGCGGCGCTCACCATCGCCCTCATCGCCGCTGCCGGCCTCGGCGTGGGATACTGGTGGCGGCAGCAGAGCGCAACCTTCTATCGCAGGCACTACGAAGCCGAGGCGGAATTCCATGCCGAGCGGAAAAAAATGGAGTCCCAGGCGCTGGCGCGGCTCGAATTTCTCCAAATACTGATCGAAGCCATCCCGATCCCTGTTTATTATAAGGATGTCCGGGGCGTGTACCAGGGATGCAATACCGCGTTCGCGCAGAGCCTCGGCCGGCCGAAAGAGGCGATCCTGGGAAAGACCGTCTACGATATAGCGCCGAAAGACCTTGCCGACACGTACCAAATCATGGATTCCGATCTGTTCCAGCGCGGCGGGACCCAGCGGTACGAGACGTTCATGCCGCACGCCGACGGGACAAGGCACGATGTGATCATCCACAAGGCCACCTTTGCGGACGAGAACGGTTCTGCGGCCGGGCTGGTAGGCGTCATAACCGACGTTACTCAGGAGAAACGCCTGGAACGGGAGCGGAGCGCGGAAGCAGCCGCGCTGCTGGAAGGCACGCGCGCGGTCCTGAAGTACCGGGAATTCCCTGATGCTGCGCGGGACATTTTCGACGCCTGCAGGAACCTGCTCGGCGCGACCGCGGGATACGTTGCCATGCTGAGCAGCGACGGGTCGAAAAACGAACTGCTCTTCCTGGAAGCCGGGGGACGGCCCTGCGCAGTTGACCGCAGCCTGCCGATGCCCGTGCGCGGGCTCCGGGAGCGGGCATACTCCCTCAGGAAAACGGTCTGGGAGAACGACTTTCCGCAAAGCGAATGGGCAAAACTGATGCCGCAGGGGCACGTTACCCTCGACAACGTGCTGTTCGCGCCGCTGATCATCGAAGGGGGCGCGGTCGGCGTGATCGGCCTTGCCAATAAGCCGGGCGGCTTCACGGAGCGCGACGCGCACCTGGCAGCGGCGTTCGGCGAACTTGCGGCCGTGGCACTGCGCAACAGCCGGACGCTCGAAACGCTCGAAGCGGGCGAGGAGCGTCTGCAACAGGTCTTGAAAGGCAGCCGGCAGGGGTTCTGGGACTGGAACATCGCGACGGGCGAGGTGGTCCGGAACGAGCGATGGGCCGAGATGCTGGGCTACACCCTGCGGGAGATCGAGCGGGACGTCAGGCAGTGGACGGACCTCATCCACCCCGCAGACCAGGCGGCTGCCTGGCAGTCCATCCAGGACCATCTCGACGGCCGTACCGCGGCCCATGAGATCGAGTACCGGATGCGCGCGAAAGACGGACAATACAAGTGGATCCTCGACCGCGCCACGGTCGTGCAGCGCGACAGCCAGGGAAAGCCCCTCCGCATGAGCGGCACGCATACGGACGTGACCGAACGCAGGCAGACGCAGGAGCAGTTGACGCTGAAATCCTACCTCCTGGACAACGCCTCGGACTCCATTTTCGTGAGCGACCTGGGCAACGAGATCGTCTATGCAAATGATACCGCCGGCACAACGCGGGGATACAGCCGCGAGGAAATGGCGGGCATGAAGGTGAGCCGGCTGAATGCTCCCGAATACGCGCTGCTGCTGCCAGGGCGCATTGCGAACCTGATCGCGCAGGGGACCGGGACGTACGAAAGCGTTCATGTCCGGAAGGACGGGTCGGCGTTTCCGGTGGAGGTACATGCCCGCGTCATCGAGCGGGAAGGATCGAAATTCGTCCATGCCCTGGTCCGGGACATTACCGAGCGCAAGCGGGCGGAACTGGCATTAAAAGAGAGCGAGGAGCGCTATCGACGTCTTGTCGAGGGATCGCCTGATATTGTGTACCGTTTTTCGAGCAGGCAAGGCGGTGTTTATTATTCCGCGAGGGTCAAGGCCATTCTCGGCTATACGCCGGCGTATCTGTTCGATCACCCCTTTATATGGCATGATTCCATTCATCCGGACGATTTGGCAGGCGTTGACCATGCCATTGGAAACGCGGACAAAACCACCGGCTACCAGCTTGAATACCGGATCAAGGACGCCGGGGGCAATTGGCACTGGTTTCAGGACCGCTTTATCGGGAAAATCGTTAAAGACGACGAGATCATCATTGAAGGCTTGGCAACGGACATCACCGAGCGCAAGCGGTCGGAGGAGGAGCTGCATTTTGCCAGTCAGCGCCTGCAGATTGCCATGCAATCGGCAAAGCTCGGGATCTGGGATTGGGATATCGTGAACAATCTTATGACCTGGGATGACCGCATGCTCGAGCTGTATGGCCATAGCAGGGAGAGCTTCCGCGGCGGCGTCGAAGCATGGGAGCGCGGCCTGCATCCGGAGGACCGAGACAGAGCGTGGGACGAGTGCCAGCAGGCGCTGCGCGGAGAGAAGCCCTTTGATACAGAATTCAGAGTGCTTCATCCCGATGGTACGGTGCTGCACCTCAAAGCGGACGGATTGGTGCTGCGGGATGCTGATGGAAAACCGCTTCGAATGCTCGGCATCAATTATGACATCACCGAACGCAAGGCCGCGGAGGACGCGCTCAAGAGAGCAAAAGAACGATCCCAGCGCTATCTCGACATCGCAGGGGTCATGATCGTGGCCCTGGACGAAAAACAAAATGTCGTGCTGGTGAACCGGAAGGGGTGCGAGATCCTGGGGTGCTGCGAGATCAACATTATAGGGAAGAACTGGTTCGACCGGTTCACGCCCGATCGGTTCCGCAACGAGTTGAAAGGCGTGTTCGCGCAGCTCATGGCCGGAGTTGTCGTTCCGGTCGCATATTATGAAAATCCCGTCCGGACAGCAGGAGGGGAAGAGCGGCTGATCGCCTGGCACAATACGGTCCTGCGCGACGACGCCGGGAATATCGTCGGCACGCTCAGTTCCGGAGAGGACATTACCGAGCGCAGGAAGCTCGAGAAGGACGCGCTGACGAAGAACTATCACCTGGTGCAGCTGGGCCAGCTGTCCGCGGGCATCGCGCACGAAATCAACAATCCGAACAACGCCATCCTGTCCAGTTCCCAGATGCTCCAGAATGCCTGGGAGGACGCCGGGAAGATCCTGGCGAAATACTACGCGGAGAACGGCGATTTCCGGCTCGGCGGCCTCTCCTATGCCGCGGCGCACACGAATGTGGCCGAACTGCCATCCCTGATCACCTCCTGCTCCCGCCGCATCCGGGAGATCATCGAAAGCCTGAAGGACTATGCAGGGCGGCGGCGCATGAGCATGGACGCCGAGGTGAACGTGAACAAGGTGATCGCCGACGCGTTGATCATTCTCGGCAGCCAGATCAGGCGGTTCACCGACAACTATTCCGCCGACCTGAAGGGGAACCTGCCGCCGGTCCTGGGGAACCGGCAGGCCCTGGAGCAGGTCGTCATCAACCTGGTCATGAATGCGCTGGAGTCGCTTCCTGACCGGGGCCGTGGGATCAGGATCACTTCCTCCTTTGATGAGGCGCAGCAGAGCGTCGTCATCCAGATTGCCGATGAAGGCGTGGGCATGTCCCCGGAAATCTGCCGGGAGGCGCTCGATCCGTTCTTTACGACCAAACACGATGCCGGCGGAACAGGCCTGGGCTTGAGCATTTCCAACGCGATCATCACCAACCACGGCGGATCGCTCGAGTTCCGGTCGGAGCCGTGCAAGGGGACCACGGCGATCGTCAAACTGCCGGCAGGGGCCGGGGAAAGGAGCGGCGGCGATGAAACTGTATAATCCGGCATTGCCCGTGGTGCTTGTTGACGACGATCAGCGCACGCTGGACACGTTCAGCCTGATGCTCAAGAGCGCCGGCATCGAGAACGTCCTGACGGTTGCCGACAGCCGAACCGCCCAGGAATGCATCGCCGGCCGCGGCGCCTCGGTGGTGGTCCTCGACCTTTTGATGCCCCATCTCACCGGATCGGAACTCCTGCCGCGGATCAAGCAGACAAACCCGGAGGTCCCGGTCATCATCATGACCGCCACTAATGATATCGATTCCGCGATCGAATGCATGAAAAAGGGCGCCGTCGACTACCTGGTCAAGCCCGTGGAGCAGAGCCGGTTCCTGTCCAGCGTGCAGACTGCCCTGGAGATCGGCGGCCTGCGCGACGAGGTCAATGCGCTCAAAGGGTACCTCCTGAGCGGGAAGCTCAAGAACAAGGACGCCTTCGCGCCGATCATCACCCGCAGTCCCAGGATGTTCGCGCTCTTTCAGTACATCGAGGCCGTGGCCGCGTCGCCCCAGCCGCTCCTGATCACCGGAGAAACCGGCACGGGCAAGGAGCTGATCGCGCAGGTCGCACACGGCTTGAGCGGCAAAGGCGGCGGATTCGCGGCCGTGAATGCGGCCGGACTTGACGACACCCTGTTCTCGGACACGCTCTTCGGCCATGAGAAAGGGGCCTTTACCGGCGCGGACACCCGCAGGCAGGGGATGATCACCCAGGCGGAGGGCGGGACCCTCTTCCTCGACGAGATCGGCGAACTGAGCGAACCGTCGCAGGTGAAACTGCTGCGGCTCCTGCAGGACGGGATCTATTACCCACTGGGAACGGATATCGCGAAGCGCAGTGGCGCCCGCATCATTGCGGCCACGAACACCGATCCCCGTGAGCTTATGGCCGCGGGGAAGTTCCGGAAGGACCTCTACTACCGGCTCTGCACGCACCATATCTGCCTCCCGCCTCTCCGGGAACGGAGCGAGGACATCCCCCTCCTTGTGGCGCATTTCCTGGATGAGGCCGCAGCATCGATGCAGAAGAACAGGCCCACCCCGCCGCCCGAGCTGTTCACGCTGCTTTCCGCCTACCCCTTTCCCGGAAACGTGCGCGAACTGCGGGCAATGGTCTTCGACGCCGTGGCCCGGCACCGGTCAGGGGTCCTGTCCATGGCGAGCTTCAAGCATTCCATGAAACACCTGCCCCCGTTGCTGCAGCCTCTTTCGTCTTCGTCCAACGGCGCAATGCAGCTCTATTTCTCCTTTTCCCGGTTTCCCACCCTTGACGAGGTTGACGACTATTTTGTGCAGGAAGCACTGAAGCGCACGAACGGCAACATCAGTCTTGCCGCCTCCCTGCTCGGCATTTCCCGCCAGGCGCTTTCCAAACGACGAAAAAAAGAGAGCAAGTAGCCCCCCGCTCAAGCAGACCCCCGCAACTTTATTAACAATTCATCGAAAACGCTCAGTTGTATAACTATTTAAAATAAAATGACATTGTTGTCGGAAATGCGAAGAACGACAACTTTGTTTACATCCATCGGCATCGTAACGCAGACGCAGGGTTGCTGCATATCCGTGTGGTTACGCGCAGTTGCGGGTTTTTTGTCGGGAAATACCGTCCGGCACGGCATTTGTATATATAAAGATAATGTAAAGTGAAAAAGCCTGGAGCACGAATGCCGTAATGCCTGGTTCATCCTGGCCGCAGCAGCGATGACTTCCATTCTGTCATCCGAAAAACGGCAGTTGAAACCACAACAGATTAGCGCAGATGAAAAGCAAAAGCGGATACTTACGTTACCTCAGACTTTCACCAAAAGGGTGAATCCTGCTTTTGCTTGAAGGTCTTGAATTATCCGTGTTCATCCGGGGTTAACTGCTCTTTTCAGGATCATGCAATTGCCCGGTTTATCACCTGATCATGCAGGGATGTGCGACAGGCGGATTGCTGAAAGCTCGATATTGATGCAACTACTGTCAAGAGCAGGTTGCTGCGATGCGCTTCAAATACGCCGGGTTGAATATTCCGCGGTGGTCCGGCAGGAGTGCAAGACAGAATAATATACGGAGGAAACAGATGCTTAAAAATATGAAGATAGGATCGCGGCTGTACTTGGGATTTGCAGTCGTCATCATGGTATTCGGCCTGTCGGCTGTTTATCAGATTATGGCTATAAACCAACTTGGGCGCATGCAGGATGAAGGAGCCAAAAGGGCAGACGATACCGTTGCGCTTGAACGTGCCGAACTGGGCCTGATGGAATTGTACTCGATGATTGCCGATGCGGTGATCAACCGGGATTATAGCCGCACTGAATCGGAATACCGGGAACTCAAAAGCAGACTGCTGAAGGACGTCGAACACGTGAAAGAACTGGTTGATACGGAAAAGGAGCGGCAGCTTGCCGCGAAATACCAGGACGACCTGCATCGGTATCTGGAAGTCTGGGAAAACCGGTTGTTTCCCGCGCTCAAGAGCGGCGAGCAGGCTGCCGGCGAACAGGTGCGTAAGCTCGATGGAGAGATCGACAATATCCGGGAAGAGGCCAGAGGCCATCTTGCGGAAATATCGTCATCGCTGAACAAGGAGATGGTTGAAGCGGACAGGGTATACGACGTCCTGCGGGAGAAGGCCGTTACGGCCGCGATTGCGGTGTTGCTGGTCGGGCTGCTCTTTTCCGCAGGATTGGCGCACTTCATCACGCGAAGCATCACCGCGCCGATCAGCGAGGCGGTGAACATATCCAATGATCTCGCCGCAGGGGATCTCACCAGGAATATTGTCGTCGCGCGTACGGACGAGACGGGGATGCTGCTCGCGGCCATGAAAGAGATGATCGGTAAAATCGGGGCGGTGGTTGCCGACGTCAAGACCGCGTCGGGCAATGTGGCTTCGGGCAGCGAGCAGCTCTCGGCCAGCGCCCAGCAGATGTCCCAGGGCACGACCGAACAGGCTGCTTCGACCGAGGAGGCATCGTCGTCGGTCCAGCAAATGAACGCGACCATCCGTCAGAACTCTGATAACGCGGCCCAGACCGAAAAGATCGCGCTGAAGGCCGCTATGGACGCCCAGGAGAGCGGCAAGGCCGTGACCGACTCGGTAATCGCCATGAGGCAGATCGCCGAGAAGATCAATATCATCGAGGAGATCGCGCGCCAGACGAATCTCCTGGCCCTGAACGCCGCGATCGAGGCGGCCCGGGCAGGCGAGCACGGCAAAGGTTTCGCCGTGGTGGCGGCCGAGGTGCGGAAACTGGCCGAGCGGAGCCAGACTGCTGCTGCCGAGATCAGCCAGCTGTCGGGCTCGAGCGTGCAGGTCGCCGAGCGTGCGGGCAGCATGCTTGCCAAGCTGGTGCCGGACATCCAGAAGACGGCCGAATTGGTGCAGGAGATCAGCGCATCAAGCAAGGAGCAGGCGGGCGGCGCGGACCAGATCAATGCCTCGATCCAGCAGATGGACCAGGTGGTGCAGCAGAACGCGGGGGCTGCTGAAGAGATGGCCTCCACAGCAGAGGAACTCTCTTCCCAGGCAGATTATTTGCAGAAAACGGTCGCATTTTTCAAAGTGAACGGTGAAGACCGGGGGGTGCGTGAAAAAGGCCGGCCCGAAGAAAGAACAACCGTGGGTGAGAACTTCGGAAATCCGAGGATCCGGGGGGGGCGATGAAACGACCATGCGAGGACAAGCAGGAGCAGCAAAACCGCAGAGGATGGGACATTCTTCTGATCGACGAGGCTGGGCGTGTTTCCGGCGGCCGGGAAACAGCGCTCATCAAGCACGACGGAATGCATTTCATCGTCGCCGGAGGCGTGGGCAATGCAATACGGCTGCTCGATACGATCGCGGTGGATGCAGTCTGCAATTGCGCCGAAATCGGCGATCCGGAAGACGCGGCGCGGCTGCTGACGTTCGTTGCGGCGAAGTATCCCGGTCTTCCGGTGATCGATGCGGGGAAAGACGATTCCCGCACGCAGGGGGAGCTCGGACAGCATGCGTTTATTGAGTCCGTGCGCCGCTACATCGAGAGCAGGAACGAACATCACCGGCGGGAACAGGCGCGGGCGCGCATGGACGCCGGAGCGTCCCTGTTGCCGCGGTCCTGTCCGGCGGAATGCACCGGTCTCTCGGACGCCGGGGAGTGACCGCGGCTTCGACTCGACGATGAAAAGAATCGCGGTTCATAATTTGATCGCAAAAGGTATGTTTATCAGAAACGCCGGCGGCGGGCCGACAGCCGAAGACAATACGGGAAGAAACGTCATGATCGACATCAAATACTGTCAACGAGGAGCCGTCGGCGTCCTGACCTTGGGAGGCGATCTCGGCAAACAGAGCGAATGCGATATCCGGTCGGCCCTTGCCATGTCGCTTCGCAACGCGGACAGCCTCGTGATCGATCTCGAAAAGGTCGACAATCTCGATTCCGCGTGCTGTGAACTGTTATGCAGGACGATCGAAACGCATCGGAACGCGAAACGATTGTCGGTGGGCGGGAAATACGTAGAAACGCTGAAAGAAAGGATACGACTGAGCGGTTACGCGTGCATGACGATTTGCCGGGAAACCGGGGAGTGCCGGTTTTTGCGGCTTTGCGGCGAGCACCCATGGACGGGAAACGCGCAGGATCAGTGGGCGCCATGAGCATTAAAACAAAATTCATTTTATCGGTCGGTCTGATCATCGCGGGCATTGCGGCCCTGTCCGGCTATTTGTATTTCGAACGTGAAACCGCCGATGAATACCAGCGTCTGGAGCAGTTCGTCAGCCGTATCGGGATGGTCCTCGAACACGACATCGCGGATCACATGTCCACGGGCAGGCACGAACTTCAGGATGCTTATTTGTTTCCTCTGCTGAAATTCGAGCCGATTGCCGCCATACGGCTGGTTAATGCCGCAGGTGTGGTGACCCGATCTACGTACCGCGAGGAAATCGGGTCGCAATTTCCACTCAAAAGCGTCGGGGACGGCCGCACTGCCGGAGGGAAACCGCGCGGGACCTATCTGGAAAAGGAAAAGATGTACCGTCTGATACAGCCTATTGCAAACAAGCGGGAATGCCATGTCTGCCACCATGCCTCTGCCGGGAACAACGGGGCCTTTATCGTGGATTTCCGCTCAGAGGAAGTGCACGGCAACGTGTGGAAGGACATCAACCGCGCACTCGCGATATTTTTCCCCGCTCTCGTTGCGATAGGCGCGACGGTCTATCTGATCAGCAGCAGGATGATCATAGCGCGGATCAACCGGCTGACCGAAAGCCTCAGGCAGTTCAAGGAGGGCGATTACGGCGTCAAGCTGCCGCTGAGCAACAACGACGAGATCACGGATCTGAAACGCGCGTTCAATGAAATGGGCGACGTGGTCCGCCGGAGGGACCGGGAAAAAGAGGAACTGCTCAAACAGATCACTTGCGCAGGCGAAAAAATGGGCCGCTTGTACCGCCGCCACGCGGAACTGATCGATTCCCTGGACAGCATTGTTTGGGAGGCAGACGCGTGCACCTTCCGGTTCACCTTCGTCAGCAAGCAGGCGGAGCGGATCCTGGGGTATCCTGTCCGGCAATGGCTCGAAGAGCCGCTGTTCTGGAAAGAGCATGTCCACCCCGAGGACCGGGACTGGTCGGCTTCCCTGTGCATGAAGGCCTCGGCGGAGAAGCGGCCCCATGAGCTCGAATACCGGATACTGGCGGCCGACGGTCGCGTGGTATGGGTGCATGACGTGGTTTCCGTGGTCGCGGACAAGGACGGCGCGGTCGCGCTGCGCGGCGTGATGGTGGACGTCACGGAGCGGAAAGAGGCCGAGCGGAAGATCAATGACGCGTTCGCCGAGGCCAGGGCGCGGAAGGCGGAAAACGAGGCCTTGCTCCAAAGCGCGCGCGCGGCGCTGAAGTACCCCGTCTTCGGCCAGGCCGTCCGGGAGATCTTCGACCGCTGCAAGGAACTGATCGGCGCGTCTGCCGGATATGTTACGCTGGCGTCGGAAGACGGGCTGTGCAACAGCATCCTGGTCCTGGATCTGGACGGGATGAAGCGCGATGTCGATCAGAGGCTCACGATCCCCATGAGCGGCATGTGGGGAGAGTCGTTCCGGTCCGGGAGACCGCTGTACCACAACGACTTCCTGAACAGCGAGTGGGCGCAGTTTCTTCCTCCTGGGCATGTGGAGATCCGGAACGTGCTGTTCGCGCCGCTGATCGCCGAGGGAAAGTCGGTCGGCTTGTTCGCTTTCGGGAACAAGCCGGGCGGATTCACGGAAGCCGACGCCAGGAGGGCGGCCGAATTCTGCGAGATCGCCATCATCTCCTACGTCAACGAGCGGGCGGACAGGGCGCTGCTGGCGAGCAAGCAGCGGTACAAAAAACTGGTCGAATCAACGACCAGCTACATCTACACGGTGTCGGTTGCCGATGGACTGCCGGTTGCAACGGCCCACGGTCCGGGATGCGCGACGGTGACGGGTTACACGTCGGAGGACTATGCGGCTGATTCCAACCTCTGGTACCGCATGGTCCACCCCGACGACCGGGACCGGGTGCTGGACCAGGCAAAGAACATTCTTGCCGGCGAGGCGCCCCCGGCCCTTGAGCATCGGATCGTCCACAAGGACGGCACGATCCGCTGGGTGAAGAACACGCCCGTGCCCCACCGGGACGCCGCAGGCAGCCTGGTCGCCTATGACGGTCTGATCAGCGACATCACGGAGCGGAGAAAAGCGGAAATGGAACGGGAAAAGCTGATCGCCGAGCTCCAGGAAGTCCTGGGCCGCGTGACCCGGTCGAAACAGGAGTGGCAGCTGACCTTCGACAATATAACCGATCTCATATCGATCCATGACAAGGATTTTAACATCATCAGGCACAACCGCGCCTTCGCCCAGTACTTCGGTTTCGATTGCAAGGAGCCGGTCAGGGTCAAGTGCCACGAGTTGTTCCAGGGGACCTGCTTCTCCGAAGGCCGTTGTCCCCACGGTGCCGCGCAAGTCGACGCTCCCTTCGGCGCGTGGGAGTATGCGGACGTGAATCGGAAAAAACTCCTCAAGGTGACCACGTTCCCCTTCCATTCGGCCGAAGGCGAGGTGCTCGGGTCCATTCATTTGATGAAGAACATCACCGAGGAGCGGGAAAAGGAAACGCAGGTCATGATGCAGGAACGGCTGGCGACGCTCGGCCAGGTGTCGTCGGGCATCGCCCACGAGATCAACAACCCACTGGCGTCCATCGCTGGCTGCGCCGAAGGGCTGCTGGCGCGGGTGCGGAAAGGACGGTATGACGGGAGCATGTTCGAGCAATACCTGAACATCGTGCTGGAAGAGGTCGGGAGGTGCAAGAACATCACTTCGGCGATGCTTTCCATCGTCCGGAGGACGAGTTATGATCGGCAGGCGTGCGACGTGAACGCCGTGCTGGACAAGACACTGGAGATTATCGGCTTCCAGGGACGGCTTCGGGAGGTGGAGGTCTCAAAAGCGTACCAGGAGAGCATCCCGCCGATCCATGCGAGCGAAGGAGAACTGAAGCAGGTCTTTATCATCCTCCTGTCCAATGCCATCGAGGCAATGGAAAACCGCGGCGCAATCGCCATCGAAACGCGCATTGACGACGGCACGGTGCGCCTGGCGATCAGCGATACCGGTCCCGGCATGCCCCCGGAGCATCTTGACCGGATTTTCGACCCCTTTTTTACCACGAAGCAGGAGAAGGGGGGGACCGGCCTGGGCCTGTCGATCGCCAGGAGGATCATTGCGAGTCATCGCGGCCTCATAACCGCGGCGTCCGCGCCCGGCAAAGGAACCACCTTTTCCATAATGCTGCCTGCCAGCCTGCAGCGGGAGACCGGCGGGGGCCCGATCGGCTGCTGAAATCCCCGCGCCAAGGAGGAGAGAACCATGGTCAGCCTGAGCATCGCCGCCGACCATGCGATATTTCTGCACGGGCTCAAAAGACTGCTGGATGGGGAGCCGGATTTCGAGGTGCTGTCCGCGTCACGGAGCGGCAGGGACGCGCTCCGGGAGAGCCGGGAGAAGTAGAATCGGCGTATTGCTGAAGTCAAATAAATCAAGGGGTTCCAGCACATACTGGAACCCCTTTTCATGTTCTCCCCGGGGCTGTGACGATTTGATGGGAACAAATGAGGAACAGCGTTGTTTTTTAAAAAACAGATTTGTATTTCAAAAGCGATGACGTATTATTACTAGAGAAGTTAATTTTAACGAGGGGTTTGTCAATTGGAATGACAGAACGCTTCGGAACCTACTAAAGGAGATTGATGATGAAACGGTTTAGAACGGCAGTAGCAGTTTGCGCTGTGCTGGTGGTCAGCGCTGTTGGATGCAATTCAGCCAAGAAGGAAGCATCCGCGCCGGCGTCCCAGGCACATCCTGCGGCAACCATGGCACAGGCAGGCGACCCATTTTCCGGGAAGGTTGTGGAAACGATGAACTCCGCCGGCTATACCTACGTTTGTCTGGAGAACGGCGGTAAGAAGACCTGGTTTGCCATCCCTGAATCAAAGGTCGCGGTTGGCCAAGAACTGGCATTTCAGCCCGGCGGTGAGATGAAGAACTTCACGAGCAAAACACTAAACCGATCCTTCGAAAGCATTATTTTCTCGCCCGGGATCCGTTGATCAGCTATTATCGGAACGTTATCTGAGGAAAGGCCGCTGTGGAGCACACGGCGGCCTTTTTTTATGAACGATTACAGGCTTCATCCTGCCTTTTCCATCCTGCCAGTATTGACTTCCCTCTGGATTTATGTAATTATGACAACATGGCTCTTGTAAACCACACGACGCGCGAGATTAACGCAAAGATCGTTTACTATGGCCCCGGTCTTTCGGGGAAGACCACTAATATCCACTTCATCTATCACCGCATTTCTCCGAACCAGCGCGGGAAGCTCATTTCTCTCGCAACAGAGACCGACCGTACGCTGTTCTTCGATTTTTTGCCGGTCGAGCTGGGTTCTGTCAAGGGGTACCGTGTCCGCTTCCATCTGTATACGGTGCCCGGACAGGTCTTCTACAACGCAACGCGCAAACTTGTGCTCAAGGGCGCCGACGGCGTGATCTTCGTGGCAGATTCTCAGCGCGCAATGGTCGACGCCAACCTTGAGAGCCTTTCCAACCTCCACGACAATTTCGGGGACATGGGGATCGACCTCACCGATTTTCCCATGGTGATCCAGTATAACAAGCGGGACCTGCACGATGTGATGACCGTGGAGGAAATGAACCAGACCATCAATCCGAAGCTTACTCCGTACTATGAAGCGGTCGCCATGAACGGCGACGGCGTGCTCAAAACCTTTGCCGCGATCTCCAAGCTGGTACTGCAGGACATGCAGAAACACCCCGAGCGGCACAATTTCTCCGTTGGCGACATCGTTGCAAAGGCCGAAGAGCAGCCCGAGGATTCCGCATCGCTTATGGAAGACCGCGATGCGGAGCCTGCGCTTCCCGACGCTCCGCTTGCCGATGAGGCAAAGCCCGCAATGGCCGCCCTGGAAAAGAGCGTTGACCGTGGCATGCACGTCGGCCTGGGGAAGGCTGTGATGGAAGAAAACCAGATTGTCCTTCCTTTTGAAGTGCAGACAAAGAATGGACGCGAGCAGTATCAATTGCGCGTTACCATCAATACCGAAGGGCCCGCCGCAAAACGCTTCAAGGTGGTCGTCAAGGGATTCAAATAAGACGAATCATCCTCCCGCGGGCGCACTTCGTTTCGGCATGACCCTCCTATGTCCAAAGTAACCGCATTGATCCCCGCCGCAGGAATGGGCAAACGCATGGGGAAGGCTGTTGCCAAGCAGTTTCTGCCGCTCGGCGACCGCCCTCTGCTAGCCCATACGCTGCTCGTGTTCCAGCGTTCCGATGATATCGATGAGATCATCCCGATACTGTCTCAGGAGGACATGGAGCATTGTCTCCGCGATGTGATCGAAGCGTACCGGATCACCAAGGTCAGGACCCTTGTGACAGGCGGCAAGGAACGCCAGGACTCGGTCCTGAACGGTATTCGAAAGCTCGGCACGGACACCGAGGTTGTGGTGGTGCACGACGGGGTCCGGCCCTTTGTTTCCGGGGAAATGATCCGGCAGTGTGTTACTCTCGCGCGTCAGGGCCAGTCAGTAACCGTAGGTGTGCCCATCAAGGACACGATCAAGGAAGTCGACGAACAAGGACGCGTGCAGCGGACACTTGAGCGGAACAGGCTCTGGGCCATTCAGACACCTCAGGCCTTCCCCGCTGAGCTACTCCGGGCCGCCCATGAGGAGTCGGTAAAGAGCGGCCGGTCCGGGACGGACGATGCGACCCTGGTGGAATATGCCGGAGGTCCGGTCCGGGTGATCATGGGCAGCTACGAGAACATCAAGATCACTACCCCCGAGGATCTAGTCATTGCCGAAGAGATTTTGCGGGGTCGTTGAGGGATCGGGATGATGAATATGCGGATAGGTCATGGCTATGACGTTCACCGCCTGGTGGAAGGAAGAAAGCTGATCATCGGGGGAGTGGATATCCCCCATGAGAAGGGATTGCTGGGCCATTCCGACGCTGACGTGCTGCTGCACGCTATCTGCGATGCACTGCTTGGCGCAGCAGGCCTGGGAGATATTGGCCGCCATTTTCCCGACAGCGACCAGCGGTTCAAGGGTATTTCGAGCATCCTGCTGCTCACTGAGACGGTAAAACTGCTGCGGGAGCGGGGATTCAGGACCGGCAACATCGACGCAACAATTGTTGCCGAGCGCCCCAAAATGGCCCCCCATATCCCGATGATGATCGCTGCCATCTCAAAGGCGGCCGGGGTGGATCCGCAGTCCGTGAATGTAAAGGCGACAACAACCGAGGGGCTTGGCTTTACCGGCACAGGCGAAGGTATTGCGGCCCATGCGGTATGTGCGATCGTGATTGCGGCAGCATGAACTCCACATGATTATCATCGGAGGCAAGATGAGACCCATGGGGTTGAAACCGATCCTGTGCATCGTTGCATGTGTCATTGCTTTTTCGCACGGTTACGCTGTGCGGGCCGAAGATCAGGAGACGAGAGTCATCTATCAATGGCAGGATGAGCAGGGCGTTGTGCATATTTCCGATAATCTGGAAAAGGTGCCGAATAAGTTCCGTTCATCAGCCAAAAAGATATCGCCAGCAACACCATACGGGACAGACCAGCCTGCGGTCGAGAAGGGCAATGGAGCGAGCAGGTCGCAGGAAGCGCCGCCGTCCTCATCAAGAGATGACTACCAGAATCAGTTGTGGCAAGCGCGCATGCGCGAAGCACGGCAAACAGTGAAGTATCTGACCGGCGAGATACGGTCACAGGAAGAGCACCTTAAACAGATCAAGGAAAAGTGGGGCAGCGGTCTCTACGGGTATCCGGATGAAGTGGCTGCGCAGATAAAAGCGCTGGAGAACCGGATAGGGGACCTTAATATATCGCTTGAGCAGGCCCAAAAGACCGTTGATACCGATATTCCTGACGCGGCGCGAAAAGCGGGCATACCCCCCGGTTGGCTGAGAGAATGATGTTTGGAAGCGTGTGGTGTGCAAAGAACGACGTGTATTAACCGATAGTTGATGTAGGTAGCAGTAGATGTCCCAGGGAAAAATAATAATGTCTATGTCCGAAACCCTTGGCAAGATAAAGAAAGACTTTCAGGCGGCCCTGTCCATGGATCCGGCCGCAACGAGCAAGCTTGAGGTCGCTCTCACCTATTCAGGTTTCCATGCCATGCTGTTCTACCGCATGGCTCATTGGATATGGAAGAAACGTATTCCGTTCCTTCCCCGGGCGCTGTCCCAGTTCGCCCGGTTCATCACCGGGATCGAGATTCATCCAGGAGCGACCATCGGATCGGGTCTTTTCATTGACCACGGAATGGGTGTGGTGATTGGAGAGACAACAGAGATCGGTAACAATGTAGTGCTCTTCCAGGGTGTAACCCTTGGCGGCACGGGAAAGCAGCGCGGCAAGCGTCATCCGACCATCGGGAGCCATGTGGTCGTTGGAGCCGGCGCGAAGGTGCTGGGTCCCATAACCGTAGGCGACTATGTCAAGATCGGCGCGAACTCCGTGCTGCTTCAGGACGTTCCTGACCATTCCACGGTCGTTGGCATCCCCGGCAGGATCGTCCGCATCAAGGACGAACGGGTGCCTGATGAGGCCCTGCTGGACCATATCCATATTCCCGATCCCATAGCCGACAAGCTCATCGAACTGCAGGTGCAGATCGACAAGCTGAAGGAGCAGATCGACAAACTTCGGCAGGGACGTCGGAGCTAAGATCGCTTCCCGGCCTGCCTGACGGACCTGTCAGCGCCTTCCACATTGTCCCGGTCGTCACCACAAACCATGCAAAGCGAACCAAACAGATTTCTGACGCAGATCGCCCGCCTCGCGCAAGGACCGGTCTATCTTGTTGGCGGAACAGTACGGGACCTGCTGCTGGACAGCCGCACGATCAAGGACAACGATTTGATAATGCCCGCGGGATCGGACCAGGTGGCACGGGCTTTTGCAGCTTCAACAGGCGGCAGTTTCTTCTATCTTGATGAGGAACGCCATATCAGCCGTGTTATGATCACCGATGAAGCTCTCTCCCTGCAGTTCGACTTTGCCGACTTCGAAGGCAAGGACCTGGAAGCGGACCTCGGACGCAGGGATTTCACCATGAACGCCATGGCCCTGGACCTGCGGGATTTCCTGGAGCGGCGATCGCTCGAAAACACGATCGATCTCTTTGGCGGTCGCGCTGATATTGAACAGCGCCTGATACGGGTCGTTGCTCCCAGCGTTCTGGACGATGACCCGCTGAGAGTGCTTCGTGCGGTGAGGTTCGCAGCAACACTCGATTTCGACATAGAAGACAAGACCCGGGACGAGATCACTGCCCGCGCCGGATCGATCACGATGCCCTCGCCCGAAAGGCTGCGCGACGAACTATTCCTCATCCTGTCGGCATCCGATGTCGAAAGATCGCTTCGGCTCATTGAATCGCTCGGGATCCTGGAGCCGCTCTTTCCCGAACTCAGCTCCTTGCGCGGATTTGCTCCGGGCAGATATCATCAACATGACATCCTGGCCCATTCTTTCAAGACCGCGGGATATGCGGATCGCGCGCTGGATGACCTGGCCGGACTGGCCGGCGACGGAGCGTCACGGATCCGTGATCATCTTCAGGAACCCCTGGAGCAGGGGATCACCAGGATGGCTGCGCTCAGGTTCGCCTGCCTGCTCCATGATGTGGCAAAAGGAGAGACCTATTCCCGCGAGCCTGACGGAGATGTGCACTTTCACGGCCACGAACAGCTGGGCGCTGACCGGGCTCGCGCGGTGTGTGAGCGGTTCAGGCTGTCCCGCGCCGTGACCGTGGTGGTTGAGCGGCTCATACGACATCATATGCGGCCGCTGCAGCTGTCTCAGGGCAATGGCCCTTCAAAGCGGGCGCTCTACCGCTATTGCCGTGATCTGAAGGAGGCGCTTCCGGAAAGCGTTGTGCTGGCGCTTGCCGACGGTCGTGCCACTTCCGAAGCCATGACGTTGGAAGGTTTCCGGGACACTGGATCGACTGCTGTCGCCATCATGGAGTATTATTATGATAAATTCCTGAAGGCAAAAGATATGCCGCTCGTGACCGGCCAGGACCTTATCTCACTGGGTTTGCGACCGGGACCGGTATTCAGGGAACTTCTTGACATGGTCCGGGAGCAGCAGGCCGAAGGCATGGTCCGGGACCGTCAGGCAGCACTGGACCTGGTGCGAAGAAGGATAGATGGTATTGGACCGAGTAATTGATAGATGCTGCCGGATTCAACCATTTCTCGCGCAACGTGTCTCATAAACAGGAAAGGAAGGATCGGAACTGGCTATGTACGAGAATATGTCGATAGACGAGTTGAAAGCAGAGCTTAAAAAACTGCAAGAGGAACTCTGTGATATCGAGGATGTTCATGCGTTCACCTTTGTAAAGACATCGGTCCATATAGGAGCTGAGAAGGCCCAGAACATGCAGGAAGAGTACGATGAAGACTGCCGGGTCCTGCGGGAAAAGATAGTTTTGCTGGAGAAACGAATCCAGGAGATCGAATCACCCCCTAATGTGTGAATATGCAATGATTTGAAACTGTTGTGAGGAAATAGTCTCAAATGATGCTTGCACATTTTCTCAAATTATGGTATCTATCTATTTCAATCAGGAAATCCTGATCAAACATCACTTAGGAGGGGAAACGGATGAAAAAGCTTTCAGTTGTCATCGTCGTTGTGTTGTCTCTGTGTCTCGTTGCATCGATCGCTTTTGCTGGTGATACCAAGAAGGGCGTTGTGAAGAGCATTGATGAGAAGGCCGGAACCGTGGTCCTGACCATTGATGGCAAGGACGAGACGCTTAAGGCTGACAAGGCTGTTGACCTGAAGTCCGTCAAGGCCGGTTCAAAGGTGAAGGCTGTGGTCGAGGGTGACTCTGTGAAGTCCATCGCCATTGACAAGCCCAAGGCCGCTGTGGGCTGCTAATAGTTTGTAGGTTTCTGCGGGCCGTCTCCTCGGAGACGGCCCGTTCTGTTTCTATCGTCATTATTCGATGTTCCTTGACGTCTCATGTTCTCTCCGCTTTCCCTTCAGTCCTTTTGGAACAATAGCATTCACGACCATCAGTAATCATAGCCTGCCGAGAAGTAGGCTTGATACCTTCGGTCCTCGCCCGCGCCGAAGTCCAGCCGGACCGGTCCGATGATGGTGTCTGCATGCAGTCCCGCAGAGCCTCCGGTCAGCACGTCGCGTGAGGAGATCGATTCCCTGCTGTCCCAGATATTACCGCCATTTCCCTGCAGGACCAGGTAGACCGCTTTGATCGCCTTGAGCTGATAATCAATGAAGCGCCACCGATATGCGAATGAAAGAGCGATAACGTTCGCACCGATGAACTCGCGGCGCTGATATCCCAACAAGGGAATACTGATCAGGCTGTCCGCACCGCCCAGGCCGTATAGGTCCTGATAGAGAAGGGTTCCGCTGCCAAAGCCTGCCTGGCAATCCATGACAGCAATATGACGTTCTGCAATGGGGATAACCGACTGGACGGAGAGCGAGGTCTTCCTGAAATTGCTATCGCCGCCATATGAATCCGCCGCTGTCTCATAGGATCCCTTGAACAGGAATCCGGAGCGGGGAAAAAGACTGCTGTCGCGCGTATCGATCGTGGTCAGGAACGCCAGGCTCCCGGTCCGGACCGGATTGTCCTGCGCGGGGAATCCGTAGATCCCGACAAGACGCTCAGAAGAGAGTCGATAGCGAAGGTAGGTATCGCCGAAGCGGAACCACTGGTAGCCAAATGAAAAATCAGCACCCGACCTGCTCACATCCGCTGCTCCGGTCCTTTCCTGGTCCTGGTACAGATAATACGTACGGTTATGGTAAAAACCCTCGAGGCGATGTATGAATGATGTGTTGATCAGGACCGGGGAAGTATAGCCCATGGTCACATCCGTGGCGTTGCCGTATCTCGTAAGGATCGAGAACTGGATGCCCTTGCCGAGCAGATTGTCCACTACGATATCGGTCAGGCCGGTGAACACGTCGTCGGTATCGTACCGCAGACCCAGCCGGACCGTACCCCGTGGTTTTTCCCGCACTTTAAGCGTCAGATCAATCCCGCCGTTGCGGTTTTCCTGGACATCGACATTCAGGGTCTCAAAGTAGTTCAGCCCGTAGAGCTTCCGGATGTCCTCGCTCAGGACTAATAAATTGAGCGGAACGCCTGGCTCGGTCTTCATCTCCCTGTCCATAAGCGAGGTGGTGGTCCGACGATGGCCGCTTAGTCTGAGCGAGTCAAGACGTCCTTCGTTGACGACAAGGGAAAGTGTCCTGCCGTCAGGCAGCATGCCGGCATGCTCGATATGGACAAGCAGGAAGCCCTTGTCCCGGTAACGTTTTACCACGCTTTCCAGGGCACTGATCACCCTGGTAGAGGAAAGCGGTGTTCCTAGCTGACCGTCGAGCTCATCCATGATCTCTCCTGCGGGGATCATGGCGGTCCCGGCGATGGCAATTGCATCGACCACCGGATTCTCGACAATGGTCAGTATGGCCTCGTAGACATTCCCGCGGGGGACGAGTTGCAGGGACAGGTCGGAAAAAACGCCAATGCGGTACAGGTCAGCCAGCGCATGATCAATATCCACGCTGGTCCACTCCCGATGAACCTGCAGAGGGAAAGCGGCAAGGATCGCGGCCGCGTCCATGTGTTTATTTCCCTGGACGGACAATCCTGCAATCGGATAGGGGCCGCCAGTCGATCTGCCGCCATTCTTTGCTGCCAGAATCTCTTTGATCATGGGAAGGGGGGCGCGAGCGGCTTCTTCACCACGCCGCATGATCGCATCCATCCGGTCGAAATCGGTGAACGAAAAGCCTTCAGTGACCGGGGATATCAGAATATCGGCAAGCTTCGCCTGGCGCTCCGTCTCTTTTCTGACGGGGATCGAAATCGACTGGCCCATGACCTCTACGAGCGAAGTCAGGCGTTCTCTCCGCTCAAGCGGCGATGATGCGTCAACGGCGATCACGATATCTGCTCCCAGTGACCGGACAACGTCCACGGGAAGATTATTCACCAGGCCTCCGTCCACCATGAGCTTTCCATGAATCTCTACCGGGGGGAACAGGCCGGGAATCGCGGAGCTGGCGCGGATCGCGTCATGGAGCAGGCCTTTTCCTATCGCTCTGGCGTCGCCGGTCTCAAGGTCCGCGGCCACTGCGCGAAAGGGGATGGAGAGACGGTCAAAATCCAAACCTGCCTGCAGTGATGGGGCCAGGGTATGTGTCATGAGCAGGTCCGTCAGCTTCTGGCCTGCGGTCAGTCCCGGAGGAGCGACGAAGCGTCCGCCGATAAAGCTGAACTGGAGCAAATGACGGCTGCCGGCATCCTTCCGGTCCTGGGTCAGAAACACGCGCGGCGGCGTATCCGTGAAAAGATCGTTCCAGTCGTTCTCGGTAAAGATCCTTTCGATCTCAACGGGAGAATACCCCGCCGCGGCGAAGCCGCCGATGATGGCTCCCATGCTCGTTCCGGCTATGGCGTCCACAGCGATCCCCTCGCTCCTGAGCAGATTCAGTACGCCCAGCGAAGCTGCCGCCTTGGCGCCGCCGCCTGCCAGCGCCAGGCCGATCCGCGGCCTGCCTTTGAGATCAGGAGAAACCACGGTCCTGATGCCGCCGTATTTTAATTGATAGGAAGGAACGAATATCTTGGTGTCCCTGGTCCGGTCTGTAGGGGAGTTCGCGGGAACTGCGGCAGGGGCCGGAAGAGCTGCAAACACGATCAACGTGTGAACCAGCGCCGGCAAGAATCTGAGGCGGAACATGTTCTACTATACCACAGGCCCGGACCGGTATCTATGTGGTTGAAGCACTGCAGGATGGGGGCGCAGGTCGGTTGAAAAGATCGTATGATGTATGAAAAAGGGCTCCGGAGATGATCCGGAGCCCGTACTGTTCCTGCTGCTGGAACGAAGCTGTCTTACTTGTCCTTTACTTCGATCTCCGCGGCGCGGGACTCGTACTTCACCGTGACCTTGGCGCCGACCTTCACGTCGCCTTTGATCTTGGTGTTGGCGTCCTTTGCCATTTCGAACTTCTCGCCGTTCTTGTCTACCACGATCACGTTGTCCTTTACTTCCAGGACCTTGCCGGTGAACTGATAGGTCTTGCCGGCGAATGCAACCGATGCTACCAGGAACAAGGCAACTGCAACCACTGCTGCGCGTTTCATAAGATACCTCCTTGCGGGGATGAAATGATAAGAAATATATCGCATGGCACTATGCATGTCAAGGGCAGCGCCCCCGTTCTATACCGTCAACGCTTGCGTCCGCCTCCCAGGATGGATCCCAATACACCCCGGATGATTTGGCGGCCGATCTGGCTGCCGATGGCACGTGCGGCGCTCTTTGCCATGGCCCCGAGGATGTCGGCGGTCTCGGATTTTGGCTCGCGGCCTTTCCGCGGAGCATCGGCAGCACCGGCGGGCTGTTCCGCTCCGGCGCGTTCCTTCAGCTTTTCATAGGCCGACTCGCGGTCCACGTTCTTTTCGTAGTGTCCGAACAGGACCGACCCTTTGATGATTGCGGTCCGCTCGTCCGGGCTCAAGGGGGTCAGGCGGCTGCGGGGCGGGCAGATAAGCGCCCTCTCGACCGGCGTGGGGGATCCTTTTTCGTCCAGCACCGATACCAGCGCTTCGCCCACGCCGAGCTCCATGATCGCCGTTGCCGTGTCCAGGCCGGGCGAGGCGCGGAAGGTAGACGCCGCTGCTTTGACCGCTTTCTGGTCCCTGGGCGTGAAGGCGCGGAGCGCATGCTGTACGCGGTTTCCGAGTTGGCCCAGGACCGTTTCCGGGATATCAAGGGGATTTTGGGTCACGAAATAGACGCCCACTCCCTTTGAACGGATCAGCCGCACGACCTGCTCGATCTTGTCCTGCAGCGCCCGGGGAGCGTCGGTGAAGAGCAGGTGGGCTTCGTCAAAAAAGAACACCAGCTTGGGCTTGTCCAGGTCGCCTGCTTCTGGAAGTGTCTCGAACAGCTCCGCCAGCATCCAGAGCAGGAAGGTCGCGTAGAGCGCCGGAGATTGCATTAGCTTGTCCGCGGCGAGAACGTTCACGATGCCTTTTCCCGAACTGTCGTTCTGGATCAGGTCGCTCAGGTCCAGGGCCGGCTCCCCGAAGAACGCCGCGCCGCCCTGTTCCTCAAGGCCCAGCAGTCCCCGCTGGATCGCGCCGATGCTTGCAGCGGATATGTTGCCGTATTCAGTCTTGAAGGCAGCGGCATTCTCTCCCACGTACTGGGTCATGGCGCGGAGGTCCTTGAGGTCCAGGAGCAGGAGACCGCTGTCGTCGGCGATCTTGAAGATAATCGTCAGCACGCCGCTTTGGACGTCATTGAGGTTCAGGATGCGGGCAAGGAGCAGGGGGCCCATTTCCGAGATCGTCGTGCGCACAGGATGGCCCTGGCTGCCATAAACGTCCCAGAAGACCGTGGGCATCCCGCTGGGCGCGAAATCCTTGAGTTCCAGCTGCTTCGCCCGTTCCGCCGGCTCCGGCCTGTCGCCGCCCGGCAGTGCGATGCCGGAAAGGTCGCCTTTCACATCTGCCAGGAACACCGGCACGCCGATGGCGCTGAACTGTTCCGCCATGACGCGAAGGGTGACGGTCTTTCCCGTACCCGTGGCGCCGGCTATCAGGCCATGCCGATTCGCCATCTTCGGCAGAATGCCGATCGGCTCTTTGCGTATGGCGATCATCAGGGGTTCGTTCTTCAGTGCCATGTGCAGCTCCTTAATCCAGGACGTTATTCAGCAGGGATGCATAATTCCACAGCGTACGATCTATTTCAAGGGCATTCTCCGATGCTTTCAACAACGCCGAAAAAAGGGCGGACCGCTTCAGTGGCTGCCCGGTGATCCGGGAACATCAGGGAAAGCCTCTTTCAACTCCAGCAGCGGAGCAAGTCTGATATAGACGGTGATCACGCCGTGTAACAGTGAGTATTGAATCTGCACAGCTTCTTCGGTCCCGAGCTCATAGTAAGCATAAAGAGGAAGCATTTCATATCCAGCTGTCTCTCCGGCCGGCCCCAGGATCCGGCGGATACGGGTGCTGTTCACGGTCCGCATGCCGCAGCGCAGGAACCGGTCAGCCTGCTCAACAGCGCGGTCAAAAGTCTGGGGAACCGTTATCCTGTAGGAACTTTCCGGTGCATACAGATTGAAACGAAACGGTGCTTGTTCGCTGACGATGAGAGCCATATTTTCCAGGTCATCTGCATGATGGCATCCGTAGAGATAGAGGCGATACCTGCCTTCCGGAACCGCTATCCCCGTTGTCGAGGTGCTGAGACGTGTTCCTGCAGCGCAACCGGTGATCCCCGCCATGATCAACAGGATAGGCACGATGATGCCGGGAAGAAAACGCCTTGATGCCGCAGCGTGGTCCATCATATGCCTCCTTGCGCCGGCTGTCGGCCGGCAAGAGAACGAGTTTGCGATGACGCTTGACAAGGGGACGAGCGTTGCTTATCCTCTTACCAGAGGTGCTTCTGCCATTTCGCGATCCAGACCAGGGCAGAACTTGGCCGCATAATCCCCAGACAATGGAATGCCTGTGACTTTGTCCCCAAGAATAGCCGCGCCGATCATCATAAACCGTGCCGCCGTGGTACTGGTCGTATTGTTGTGTCTTGGTGTCCGCTCATCGCACGGTGAAGTTCCTGAATTGTTACCGAAACCATTGGCTGCGGAGCCGGTCGCACAACCGCAGGAAGCACCTTTGCAGCCGGTTCTCCCGTTAGGTCCTGACGATAATCCCGATGTCCAACCTCAGGTGACCGTGCCTGCTGTGACAACGTCTTCCGGATCGCTCGAACCGACAACTGAGCAGTCTGCGGAGGAGCAGGAACCATCCCTCTCACCGGGACATTCGCTCTCCGCGGTTTGGAGCGCGGTCACATCGACCGGCGGTCAAAGGCAAGACAGCGTGATCCCGCTGCGTCCCGAAGAGGAAGCACCTGGGGAGCTCCTTCCCGGCGGTCAGAGCCTGCTGCCCGGAGAGGGCTCTACGCTGCCCGCGACCATTCTGCCGGAAATGACGCCATTGCAGCGGCCCGGCGAGGAAACGGACTTCATGGATATTCTGCATGAGAGGATCTCCTATGGATTCCTGTCAACAGCCACCTGGCTGGACTCTTTTTTCGGAGATGAACGCTACGATGTAGAGGATAACCGGTCTCGATTCAAGTTCCGGTACATCGCGTTCCGCGAGGACGAGAGAAGAACGGAGTACCGGCCGGAGATCGATTTTCGTCTTGCGCTGCCCCAGCTGAAGAAGAAGACCTATCTCATGATCACCGGGGATCCCAACGAGGACATCGTAATGTCATCATCGCCTGCGGTGGCGCAGGGGAGTCCGATCGCAAAGCCCGAGGACCGAAATATGACAGCAGCTCTCCAGTACTTTTTCCGGTCGACAGAACGGCGAAGCTACAGCGTCATGAGCGGGGCCAAATTTCATAATGGCAGGCCGATCCTGTTCCTTGGTCCGCGGGCGAGATATCTCCGGCATCTGGCTTCCTGGGACCTCCGCTTCACGGAAGAGGTCCTCTGGTACAACGACAGAGGATGGCAGTCGCGCACCCGGTTGGACCTCGAACGCCCGTTTGGCGGACTCTTCTTTCGTACGAGCTGGCAGGGGGTCTGGAACGAGGACAAGTACGGATATCCGCACAGTCTGGCCTTCTCCCTCTTGCAGCCATTGGACAGAAACCGCGCTGTATCGTACGAATGGGTGAACAGTTTTCAGACATGGCCGACAAAGGAACTGGACGAGGTTCTCTTCGTTTTCCGGTATCGACAGCGGATCTGGCGGGACTGGCTCTATCTGGAGATCGCGCCGCAGGAACGGTATCCCCGTGACAGGAGCTTCCATGAGACGCCGGGGATCATGTTCAAACTGGAGATGATCGTCGGCGATTACCGGTCCTTTATTTTCTAGCCATCCTGACCGCGATCAAAGGGTGATGACGCGGTCGCGGCCCTGCTGCTTTGCCTGGTACAGGGCGTCGTCGGCGCGGATCAGCAGGGAGTTCATCTTGCCGTCGTGTTCTCCCAGGGAGGTGACTCCCGCGCTGATGGTCATCTTGACCTTGTGCGCATGGTTCGCGATTGTTCGTCCCTTGATACGGTCCCGGATGCGCTCGGCAAGGGCTGCTGCGTCGTCAAGCGAGGATCCGGGCGACGCTATGAGGAACTCCTCTCCGCCGATCCTTCCCAACAGGTCATAGGCCCGAAGGCTCTTCTCCATTTCCTGCGCAACTGCTTTCAGCACTTGGTCGCCGAACACGTGGCCGTAGTTGTCGTTCACCCGCTTGAAATGGTCGATATCGAGGATCATCACCGACAGGGGAGTGCCCGCCCGCACCGCGCGCTGGTATTCCTTTTCCAGCTGTTCCATGATGAAACGCCGGTTCCTGAGACCGGTCAGCTCATCGGTGACCGCGAGCAGCTTGAGGCGTCGCTGCACTTCATCGAGTTTCACGAAGAGCTTCCAGGTCAGAAAGTACAGGATCGCCAGGAGCAGGCCGACGGCTATCAGAAAATCCATGACCTTTTGCGTTGCGTTCCTGCGCATCTGCTGCAGCAGGTCTGACGCGGGGATCATGATGCTCACGGCGCCGCGGATGTCGCCTTCTTTGTAGCCCTGCTTCGCATGGCATTGCAGACAGGGCTTTTCCACCTTCAGGGGATGGATGAACCGGAAGAGCGGGTCCGGCCTGTCACGGTCGATCGCCCAATGGCTAGACGAGCCTCGTTCGAATTGGAGCAGAGCGTCGTATTCAAAAGCATCGGGTTTATTGTCCGGATTCAGCGGTTTCATGCTGATCATGTGGAACCGGACCAGGTCTCCACTCGAAGTGATCTCAGATATCTCCCGCGTCATGATCGCAGGATTCTTGAGCGTCAGGACCCGTCCGTCGGACGTGCGGATGTCAGGTTCGTTCCCTGCGTCCCGGAGATGGGGGGTGGGCCGGTCGACCGGTTTTTTTACCACGTATACGCCGCCATAGGCCGCGTTCCAGTGGCGGGCGATGATAATGAGATTGGCAAAGGATTCGGCCTCGTGGCGCATGGTCTGGACAAGCAGGTGGTTGACGGTACGGTAGCGGTTGAAGGAGATGAACGCGAGGACGAGGATCACAGCAAAACTGATGCTGATAAAGAATACCCGGGCATCCTTGTAGGATCGGAACAGCTTAGGCCATGTTGATAAAGGCATAGGTCTTCCGGTCATCGCCTCCGGTCATAAGTGAGATCGGCCGGGGAGGGCTCAGGGGCTGTTCAGCACAACGGATAAAGCGCCTGCCCGCCTTCATATCAATTGTAGCACATTATTCTTTGGTGTCGGAGCGGCCGGCAAGAAGGCGGACGCCGGCGAGAAAGTGGTCGCGGTCACCTTCGTCGTGCAGGGCAAGGACCTCCCGCCGCAGGTCGAGGAAACGGGAGTGCCCCTGGCGTCGGGTTTCATCGATGCTGGACCAATCCCGCTTTTCCCGGAAGAGCGCAGCGGCATCCCGTATTCCCGAGAAGAGCAGCCTTCGGTATCCTTCCTGGAGGCCGGTGTAGAGGGCCAGTGCGCCGGCGTCCCTTGAATTGACGATGTAGGTCAGGGGGCCGCTGTCCGATGTATCGGCAATGAGGTCCTGAACTGCGCGCAGGAAGTGTTCCGCGCCCCGGTCGTCAACTTTGGCAATGATATCCTTCCAGGTCAGCATGGACTCGCGCGATTCAGCCAGTTCATGCCTCAGCGTCTGAGTTTTCAACTCGGGCCAGCGCGCCTCCTTGGCGGAGATCCAGAGACTGATATCGCCGCGGCGTACCGGCGACCAGGGATCAAGACCCTGCTCGGCACGATAGAGGTCACGGTATCGCATCAGCAGCCCGCAGATGGAGAAATATCCCCAAAAATGAGCGTCGGAAATATCGCAGTTGTTCTTTACATCCTGAAGAAAGGTGACTTCCATTGATTTGGGTCGGGGATGAGCTTGTATCAGGCAGTTGTATTATTCCCCAAGAATGAGAAAAAGTAAACTGGAATCACTGCAGACCTGAATAGGTAGGCCTGAAGGATGGATCAGCGGGGCGTAGCCTGTGAATATGGAAGTTCTGAGGTTGAATGATCCGGGCCCGGATTAGGCAACTGGTAAAAAAAGAGGACAGCCAGTCGGCTGTCCTCTTGGAGTTCATGCGCTGTTGCCGCACCGGCTATGTTTTCTGCAATCCCTGGTCTTTGCCGAGCCGGAAGTAGTCATACACGAAGATCAGCGTGCCGACCAGGAAACCGACTCCGAATATGGCGCGGATGATCCAGAACCAGAGGTTGTAGTTCGCCTTGACCGCCACGTAGTCGAGGCCCATAAGGCGCTCCATGTAGACCTGGACCATGCCCGCGCCGGTGATGGTGAGCACGATGAATACCATGGAAATGGTCATCCACCAGAAGGCCTGGTAGGCCCGTGAAGTTTTGAATTCCTTCACGCCGCGCATCGACGGCAGGGTCACGTAGATCATGGCCATGATCAGCAGCACATAGGCGCCGTAGAAGGCCAGGTGGCCGTGGGCCGTGGTGATCTGCGTGCCGTGGGTCCACTGGTTCACCTGCGGCAGCGTGTGGATCACGCCCCAGAGGCCCGCTCCCACGAAATTGAAGATGGCGTGGGCCACGGTGTAGAAGAGACCGACCTTGTTCGTCACATTGCGCGCCTCTCTGGTGGTCCGGAAAGCGTCCCACACCATGAGGAGCAGCGGCACCGGTTCGAGGGAACTGAAGAAGCCGCCCACCCACCACCAGTACTTGGGCGTGCCGATGAAGTAGTAATGATGGCCCGTGCCGAGTATGCCGGTGAAGAGCACCAGGCCGACTTCGATGTACATCCATTTTTCGAGCACTTCACGCTTCGCGCCGATGGTCTTCATCAGCATGAAGGCGAGCAGCGCGCCGGCGATCACTTCCCAGGAGCCTTCCACCCAGAGGTGGATCACCCACCACCACCAGAACTGGTCCTTCACCATGTTCTTGGAGTAGAACATGCCGGGAAGATACATGAGCGCCAGGAACACGAGGCCCGTAAGCAGCACCCCCTGAATGGCCGTCCATTTTTTTGTCTTCAGCATGGTCATGAACATGTTGAAGAGGAAGAGCAGGACCGAGACCACGATCAGCACGTCGGCCCAGCGGGGCGCTTCAATGTACTCGCGGCCTTCGTTCAGCACCAGGGTGCCGAGAACGGAAATGTTCGCCTGGGGGAAGATGCCCATCACAATGTAGCCGACCACCACGGCGGTCACGGCCACGACGGTCGCCCAGAACTGGAACAGGGCAATGGGATAGTTCCAGAGCTCGGTCTCCGATTCCTCGGGCACCACGTAATAGGTGGCTCCCATGAGTCCGGCGAGCAGCCAGACCACCAGGGCGTTGATATGGAGCGTCCGGATGGTTGCGAAGCTCAGAATGGCTATGTCGGGTTTGAGGAACTGGATCGCGGCGACAAGGCCCACCAGCACCTGCACCGCGAACAGGATGATCGCGAAGGTATAGAAATATTGCGCTATCTTTTGACTTTGATACTTTATGGTCATGGCATCGCCTCCTTATTTTAACGAAACGAGATATGCCGCCAGTTCCTTCAGGTCACTGTCTGACAGCGAGGGATAGGGGGGCATTGCGGAACCGGGCACGAGGGAATTCGGGTCTTTCAGGTGTTTCATATGCCATTCCGCATCCTTGCCGGCTGCGCCGACTTTCGTAAGGTCGGGGCCCGATGTGCCACCGATGCCGTTGATGCTGTGGCAGTTCGAGCAGCCCTGGGATTGGTAGACCTGCTGGCCCCGTGTCTGCTGCGCTCCGCCGACGCCGGCTGCCTGGGCCAGGATCGGTTTCGGCGGCCAGCCGTTCGTGTCGATCTTGGAGATCCAGGTCAGGAACGCGATCATGTCATCGGCTTCCTTGCTGCTCAGCCCGAGCTTCGGCATGGTGGCGTTCTTGTTCGTGGATTTGGGGTCCATCAGGAACTTCTTGAGATAGCCGGCCGGCTTCTTTTCGACCACCTTGGTCATGTCCGGGGCGAAGTAGGATCCGTTCCCCAGGATGGTATGGCACCCGATGCAGTCGTACTTGTGCCAGACCTGCTTGCCGTCGTCAACTTCTTTCGTGACCTCCGGGGCCCGTCCATCGATCTGCTTCATCGTATCGAACGTGAGGCCCAGGAAGATCACGAAGAAGAAGAGACTGCCGAAAATAAAGAGATTCCGTGCTGCTTTGTTGCTCATAAACGCCTCCTCCTGTGTCGTGAGATTTTCTTCCCTGTTAACAACGTGGTCGCACAATAGGGCAAAGTGTGCTCGTTTTGTATGATTTATGTCATACCTGTTGAAATTAAACGTGAATGTTCATGGCTGGCATTTAAGATGTAATATAGCAGAAATGTCCGTGCGTTTCCGATCATGACCAGGTAATCTTTCCTCGATTACCCGTGCCCGTGAAAAGGACGGCGCCAGCCTTGGTGCTCATTGAGCGTAGTGGTGCTGCGAGTGCCGGGCAGAGGGATCGCCGGGAACGCGGAAACAAGAGTTTTTCCTTGACTCACCGTCTGCCAAAAACGTATTATTTACGCTCGCACTTCACCAGGCCGCTCGTTCAACCTTGCGTCCAGCGGAGCTAAGTCCTTATGAACATACTGTTTTTCTACGCCTCCATCGCGGTCTATGTTCTCGCGGCAGCCGGGTATGTTGCTCATTTCCTTAAGCCCGATCGCAAGGGACTGGCCGGTCTCTCCCTTTTCACGTCTTTTGTCGGGTTCAGTCTCCATTTCATTTATTTCGCTGTGCGCTGGTCCGAATCAGGAAGGATCCCGGTCACCAATTTTTTCGAGGCCATCAACGCGCTGGGTCTTGGCATCATGATGGTTTTCGTCATCATGGAGCTGCGCTATAAGGTCCCGGCGCTCGGATCGTTCATGCTGCCGCTGGTCATTATACTCATGCTGCCTGCCATGCTCGTGTCGGGACGGATCGAGGACCTGAAGCCCATCCTGAAAAGCGGGTGGCTTGGCGTCCATACCAGTCTTGCCGTGCTCGGGGACGCAGCGTTCGCTTTTGCCTGCATTGTCTCTATCATGTATCTCATCCAGGAGCGTCAGCTCAAGAGCAAACATCTTGGCGCGATCTTTCACCGTATGCCGTCTCTGGACATCATGGATACGATCAGCTATAAGGCCCTGACCCTGGGCTGGCCTTTGTACACGCTGGGGATGATCACCGGCTCCATATGGGCGAACAGCGCCTGGGGGACCTACTGGAGCTGGGACGTGAAGGAGACCTGGTCGCTCATTGTCTGGCTTATCTATCTCGTACTGCTGCACCTCCGAACCCTGGGGTGGCGGGGACGAAAGATGGCCTATCTTTCCCTTGCGGGCTTCCTGTTCGTCATGATCAGTTTTTTTGTTGTCAGCCGCATGGGAGTGGGGAAGCACAGCTTTTAAGGTGAAGGTATGAGCATCGTCGTCGTAGGCTTAAGCCATAAAACAGCGCCGGTCGAGGTCCGGGAGAAGCTTTCGTTTCCCGAGGCAACGGTCGCAGACGCGCTCAAGAAGCTCATGACCTATGAAGGGATCAGGGAGTGCCTTATTCTGTCGACCTGCAACCGCGTGGAGATCTATACGGTGGTCGAGGAGAGCGTTAAAGGCACCGAATCGATCAAGCAATTCATATCCGAATACCACAACCTGTCACGCGAAGCTTTGGAAAAGTCCCTCTACATCTACCCGGAGTCCCAGGGCGTCCGGCATACCTTCCGCGTTGCATCGAGTCTTGATTCCCTGGTGGTGGGCGAACCGCAGATCCTCGGCCAGCTCAAGGATGCCTTCGACTTCGCGTTGAAGGCGAAAACGACCAGCACGGTCATGAACAAGCTGCTCAAGAAGGCGATCCAGGTGGCCAAGCGCGTTCGCACAGAGACCCGGCTCGCAGAGGGCGCGGTGAACATCAGCTTTGCCGCGGTGGAACTGGCGCGGAAGATCTTCGGCACCCTGGACGAGAAGACCGTCATGCTCCTGGGAGCGGGCGAAATGGCCGAGCTCGCGGCGCGGCACCTGCTGAACAACGGCGTCAAGACCATCATGGTCGCGAACCGCACCTTTGAACGGGCGGTGGAACTGGCAAACGAGTTCAAGGGCAGCGCCGTGCGCTTCGAGGATTTTCCCGCAGAGCTGGTGATGGCCGATATCCTGATCTGCTCCACCGGCGCCCCCAACTATGTAGTGAAGCCAGAGATGGTCCATAAGGTCATGAAGGAGCGGCGCCACAAGCCGATATTCATGATCGACATTTCGGTGCCGCGGAACATCGATCCTGCGACGGACAAGGAAGACAATGTCTACCTCTACAATGTCGATGATCTGCAGGGCGTGGTCGAGACGAACGTGCAGGGACGCCAGCAGGAAGCGGAAAAGGCCGAGGACATCGTACGGCAGGAAGTGGAGACCTATCTTCAGTGGGAACGCTCCCTGGACGCCGTGCCGACCATCGTGGACCTGCGCGAGAAGATCGAGGATATGCGCAAGCGCGAGCTCGACAAGACCTTGTGTCAGATGAACGGCATTTCCGAAGACCAGCGCCGGGCCATGGACATCATGTCCCAGGCTATCGTGAACAAGATCCTGCACGCGCCGCTGGTGGTGCTCAAACAGGCGGCGGCGAATCCCGAGGGCGGCGATGTGATCAGCATCGCCCGCAAGATATTCAACCTGGACCGGGAACTGAAGAAGCCTTCTCATGTGCATGAGAAGGGTTTTGGCAGCGGAACAACAGTTGAAGAGAAAAAATAGTTTGCCACGGATCTACCAATTGCGGATTGCGGATTGCGGATTGCGGATTCTAAGGTGGGCTTTCCCCCTTACCCCTTACGCCTTACGCCTCTCGCTGATATCGTAAGGAGCTTTCATTGAGAAAAGAGATCAGGATAGGAACGCGCGCGAGCGCGCTGGCATTATGGCAGGCGGAATGGGTCAAGTCCGAGCTCGAGAAGAAGTATCCCGGGCTGATGGTCTCGCTTACCAAGATCAAGACCACGGGAGACAAGATACTCGACGTGCCGCTCTCCAAGGTCGGCGGTAAAGGCCTTTTTGTGAAGGAGATCGAGGAGGCCATGCTCCGGCAGGAGATCGACATCGCCGTGCACAGCATGAAGGACGTTCCCACATTCTTTCCCGACGGCCTGCACCTTTCGTGCATCACCGAGCGCGAGGACGCGCGCGATGCGCTTTTGTCGCGCAATAAAGTTGCGTTCAAGGACCTGCCGAAGGGCGCCAGGATCGGGACCAGCAGTCTTCGCCGGCAATCCCAGCTCATGAACATCCGGCCTGATTTCGTGATCGAACAGCTTCGCGGCAATGTGGACACGAGGCTGCGGAAGCTGAAGGAAGGACAGTACGACGCCATCATCCTTGCGGCCGCGGGCGTGCGGCGGCTCGGACTCGCGGACAACGTGACCGAGTATATCGATCCCGAGATCAGCCTGCCGGCCATCGGCCAGGGCGCCCTCGGCATCGAGTGCCGGGTGGACGACCGCGAACTGAACGACATGATCTCGTTCTTCAACCATTCGGACACCCGGGTCTGCGTGACCGGCGAACGGGCACTTCTCCGTCGTCTGGAAGGCGGCTGCCAGGTGCCGATCGCCTGCTACGGCCGCATCAAGAACAACAACCTCTCGCTCGAAGGACTTGTGGCGAGCGTGGATGGAAAGCGGATCATCAAGGAGACCATCGAAGGCGCGCAGGCTGATGCGGAAAAGCTCGGCGTGACTCTGGCCGAGAACCTGCTGAAGCGGGGGGCTGATGTGATCCTGCGCGAGGTCTACGGACAGAACCCTGATTATAGCGGCGATAAACTGCTGGAAGGATGAATTTGCACCACGGAGGCACGGAGACACGGAGAAAGCATTGAATGCTGCATGACGCTGAATTTCTCTGAATCGAACGATTGACGGTCGGTTAGACTAAGTTCATCATTCATATTCTGTCATTCATCTGCACTGAATCAATTCCTGTCTTGTTTTCCTCAGTGTCTCCGTGACTCCGTGGTAAAAGAATACTATGACTACGTCCATCGGAAAAGTTTTCCTTATCGGCGCAGGCCCCGGCGATCCGGGGCTAATAACGGTCAAGGGCCTCGAATGCGTGCAAAAGGCCGACGTGGTGATCTACGACTACCTTGCCAACGAGCGGCTGCTGGAACACCGGCGGAAAGATTCCGAGCTGATCTATGTGGGCAAGCAGGGCGGCAGGCACACGCTTCCCCAGGAAGAGATCAACAGCCTGATCGTGAAAAAGGCAAAGGAAGGGAAAATCGTTGCACGGCTCAAAGGCGGCGATCCCTTCATTTTCGGCAGGGGCGGGGAAGAGGCTGAAGAGTGCGTTGACAACGGGGTTCCCTTTGAGGTCGTCCCCGGGGTCACCGCAGCCACATCAGTTCCGACCTATGCGGGCATCCCGCTTACCCACCGGGACCATACGGCAAGTGTTGCCTTCGTGACCGGCCACGAGGACCCGACCAAGCCCGAGTCCAAGCTGCACTGGGACAAACTGGCCACGGGCATCGGGACCCTGGTCTTTTTCATGGGCATGAAGAACCTCCAGAGCATCGTGAATAACCTGGTCACGAACGGACGGAGCGCTGCGACGCCGGTTGCTGCGATCCAGTGGGGTACGAGAACTGACCAGCGGGTTGTTCGCGGCACGCTTGCGGATATCGTTGAAAAGGTGAAGGTTGAAAAACTTGGCCCGCCGGCCATTGTGATAGTCGGCGAAGTGGTCAACTTGCGCGATAAACTGAACTGGTACGAGAATAAACCCTTCTTCGGGAAACGCATCGTGGTAACTCGCTCGCGCGACCAGGCGAGCATCTTCGCCGAGAAGCTCATCGACCTTGGCGCCACGCCGATCGAGTTCCCGAGCATCGAAGTAGTGCCGCCGTCGAACTGGCACGAGCTTGATAGCGCGCTCGAAAATCTTGCCTCCTATCAATGGATCATTTTCACCAGTGCGAATGCGGTGCGCTTCTTTTTCCAGCGGCTGCGCGAGCAGGGCATGGATATCCGCAGCCTGAACGGTTTGAAGATCTGTGCCGTAGGCCCGAAGACAGCTGAAGCTTTGGAAGCGTTCAGTCTCAAGGCAGACCTTATCCCCGAGGAGTTCAAGGCAGAGGGCGTGGTCAAGGCGCTGGGAGAGACGCCGGTCAGCGGTGTCCGATTTTTAATACCTCGCGCCAAGGTTGCCCGTGAGATCATCCCGGACAAATTGCGAGAAAAGGGCGCTGATGTAACAGTTGTCACCGCCTATGAGAACGTGCGGCCCTCCACGGACGTGGACCGCGTACGGAAGCTGTTCCAGGACGGCAAGATCGCCGCGGTCACCTTTACCAGCTCTTCAACGGTCAACAATTTTGTTGAAATGCTGGGGAAATCAGAGTATAAACCCCTTATGAAGGGTGTAATGGTTGCCTGCATCGGTCCGGTGACCGCGAAAACAGCCGAGGAATACGGCATGAAGGTGGATGTGATGCCAAAAGACTACACCATACCGGCCCTCGTGGACGCGATGGCGGAGTATTTTAAGGAGAAATTATGATTACCATTTCTGATGTGGCAGCAGGAAAGATCAAAGAGATCATGAAGGCCGAGGGCATGCCGCAGGCAGGTCTGCGGATATTCTCCGGCGGCGGCGGATGCGGATGCAGCGGCCCGCAGTATGAGATCGCCATTGACGATAAGGCAGGACAGGGCGACACGGTGGTCGAGAACCAGGGAGCCAAGCTCTACGTGGACTCGGAAACGGCAACTGCGCTGGCAGAGGCAGAGCTCAGCTTCATCAGCGACGAGCGCGGCGAAGGATTCGTGATCAACTTCCCGAAGGGCGCTCCCCAGGCGGGCGGATGCAACTGCGGTCCGGATACGGCCTCGGGCGGAGGGAGCTGCGGCAGCGGCGGCGGTTCCAAAGGCGGCGGCTGCGGGTGCGGATGCTAGCTTAAATTTTGAATTGGGAATGCGGATTTCGAATCAGACGAATAACAATTAGGAAAGCAAGGATGTTTTCGCGCAGAGGCGCAGAGCTCGCAGAGAAAAGCAACGTCGTGATATTCTTTTTGCTTTCCTTTGCGCATTCGCGGGTTTTGCGAGAGATGCCTTGCTTTTTTATGTAAGTAGTTTTAGGAGATAACCATGTACGAACCTCTCTACCGTCCCCGCAGGCTCAGGTCCAGCGAAACCGTCAGACGCATGGTGCGCGAAACCACACTGTCGCCGGACAACTTCATCTATCCGCTCTTTGTGACCCACGGCAGGAATGTGAAGAAAGAGATCAGCTCCATGCCGGGAAACTATCAGCAGTCGGTGGACAACCTGGTCAAGGACTGTGAGGAGACCTTCAGACTCGGCATCCCGGCAGTCATCCTTTTCGGCATTCCCGAGCATAAGGACGAGGTCGGAAGCGAGGCCTATTCGGATGAAGGGATCGTGCAGCATGCCATCAAGGCTATCAAACACAAGATGCCGGACCTCGTGGTGATCACGGACGTCTGCTTGTGCGAATATACCAGTCACGGACACTGCGGGATCATCAAACACGGCGTGGTGCAGAACGACGAAACACTCGATCTTCTGGCGCGTGAGGCGGTCTCTCACGCCAAAGCAGGCGCGGACATGGTGGCGCCGTCGGATATGATGGATGGCCGCGTCGGGGCGATCCGCGAAGCCCTGGACCAGACGGGTTTTTCGCAGACCCCGATCATGGCATATGCAGCCAAGTATGCATCAGGATTCTATGGGCCTTTCCGCGAGGCAGCCGAGTCGACACCGCAGTTCGGCGACCGAAGGTCCTACCAGATGGACCCGCCGAACAGACGCGAGGCGATACGCGAGGTGACCCTGGACATCGAGGAAGGCGCCGATATCGTCATGGTCAAGCCCGCGCTCTCCTATCTCGACATCATCCGCGAGGTCAAGGATAATTTCAATCTGCCGGTCGCGGCCTACAACGTGAGCGGAGAATACTCCATGGTCAAGGCCGGAGCCAAACTCGGCTGGATCGACGGTGATCGCGTGATGATGGAGATCCTCATGTCCATCAGGAGGGCAGGAGCTGACATGATCCTTACATACCACGCAAAGGAAGCGGCGAGGCTGATTAACGGTTAGCCTGATGCACCGAAATTAAGATGCTCGGCAGTGCTGATGTGCGCTGATCAAATGGAACCAGAAAACGATACAAACGCTGCCAATGCCCGGAAGAACTTGCCGGGCATTTCGTTTTTCTGCGCCTGATGCAGAATGCTGCACTATCTGTCGTATGTAATACAATAGTGCCTTCTAGGAACTTCTTCCTATTGTTTTCCCCGCAGAATCGGTTATTCTTGTGAGCAAAGATTGTTGACGAATGTAGTCAACGGATATGCAGCGTATTAACTTCAGGTTGCGATCCGAAGCAGGTGCGGGATTGGTGATGTCTTCGGACTACTCTCGCCCGTAAGCGATAGAGCGGGAGATGAATAGGACGTTACACGGCTGGCCTATGCCAACCGAAATCTCAGTGAAAGGAGGAATGCCATATGTTCACGTATGTTGGCGGACGTACTGTGGAAAAGGGAACCTACTGGAATCTGTCCAGCGGAGATCGGATCGATGTGAACGGTTCTGCGGTCCTGGCCGGGTCATCGGAAGAGCGGTATGTAAAGCTTCCGAAGGCAGGGGTCGTGATCGCAGGGCCGCTTGCAGGCCTGCTGTTCTCTGTTGTGGCGCCGTTCCTGTTCCTGGTCATCATGCTGGCGCTTTTGCCGCGCACGGTCCATGCTTCGGGCTCTCTGCTGAACGAGGAAGCGCAGACCTGTCTCAGCTGTCATGGGACGCCGGGCATGACCATGACCTTCGGCGATAAATCGACGGTCTCGTTGCATGTCGATGAGCAGCACTTCAAGAGTTCCGTTCACAGCACCATGGGCTGCACCGGTTGCCATTCCGATGTGTCCATGGACACCCATCCCGCGGCGAAATACGCGACGAAGCAGCAGTTTCTGCTGCATCTCGCGAGCGCCTGCAGGACCTGCCATGCAGATGAACAGGTGATGGCCAATCCGCTTCATAAGCGGGCCATTACCCGGGCCAACGCGCCCCCCTGTTCAGATTGCCATGGTTCCCATTCCATCAGGAACGTACCCACCCAGAAAGAGAAGTTCAGCTCCACGCAGTATTGCCTTACCTGTCATTCTCACGAACTCAGCAAAACGATCAACGGGGAATCGATCTCCCTGACCATCGACGAAGGTGGCCTCAGGAGTTCGGTCCACAAGAACCACGGCTGTTCTGACTGTCACACAAAGTATTCCATGGACAGTCATCCGCAGCCGTCGTTCGAAAGCATCCGGGAGCTTTCCATTGCCGCTTCGGACGCCTGTATGAGGTGTCATTTCGACAAGGCGACACAGCACAAGGGAAGTATCCACGCCAGATTGCTGTCCGACGGCAACCGCAAGGCACCGGTATGCGCAGACTGCCACGGTTCGCACAAGGTCGGCCCCAAGGCCCTGGCGGACACCATGGGCGGCGTGCCCTGCAAGAAGTGCCATCAGGACATATTTGCAGCCTACCAGGGGAGCGTGCACGGTTTGGCGAAAAGCAACGGTCAAAGCGGACATGCGCCGCTCTGCTCGAGCTGCCATTATGCCCATGACGTAAAGCCAGCCATGGCTTCCCGGTCGCCGAAGGATGTATGTATGGGGTGTCATCCCGACATCGCCACAGCCCATCAGAAGTGGCTTCCGAACACCGAGGCCCATTTTGACGCTGTCGCCTGCACGGCATGCCATGTTCCCGGCGACTACAAACGGAGCATCTACCTGCGTCTCACTGACGGGTCCTCGGGAATGCTGCTGAGCGATACGGTCGTTCGGAAGATCCTTGAGACCGGACAAAAGGTGAAGGATATAACACCTGAAAAACTCTGGTCGCTCTATCAGAACCTGAACAAAGGTCAGTCTGTCAAAATGAGCGGCATGGTCAGCTTGAAGGACCACCGGCAGGCGCATTATCTCGCACCCAAGGAAAAGGCGGTCCGTCAGTGCGAATGGTGCCATTCGGCGAACGCAGAATTCTTTAAATCAGTGTCCATGACCGTGGCCAAGTCCGATGGAAGAGAGTCCAGTATTGACGTGGATTCCGCGTCACTGGGCTCTGTCTACGCCATGGTGCCACTGAATCAGTTCTACGTTCTGGGCGGTACGAGAATCCGCGCCATGGACTATCTCGGCGCAGCAATGGTCCTGGGCGGTCTCGCGGTTCCTATCGGACACGGTACGCTCAGACTTTTGACCGCACGGCTGCGCAGGTCACGACAGCAGCAAGGAAAGGGAGGGCGGGGCCATGCATAAGACCTATCTCCATCCGATGCCGGTGAGATTGTGGCACTGGAACAATGCATTCTGCTTTCTCGTGCTGATCGTAACGGGCGCGCAGATCAGGTACCGCGACGCGCTGGACCTGATGTCATTCAAGAACGCGGTGGATGTCCATAATTTCTTCGGGTTCCTGTTGATAGCGAACTTCATGCTCTGGGCGCTGTATTACATGATCTCCCGTAAGCTGAAGATCTACATTCCGGACCCGAACCTGAAGAATTTCGTTCTCGGATCCTTGAAGCAGGCCCGGTATTACGGCTACGGGATCTTTGTAGGCGAGCCGAACCCGCATCACGCTACCCCTGACAATAAGTTCAATCCCATGCAGCAGGTGGCGTATTTCAATATAATGCTCCTTTTGCTGCCGCTCCAGATCGTCTCCGGACTGTTGATGTGGGACATCAAACGATTCGCAGCAATGATCAGCATCGTGGGAGGAATAAAAGTGGTCGACTCTCTTCATGTGTTCCTGACCCTGTTCTTTACATCATTCCTGTTCGTGCATGTGTACCTGGCGACACTAGGACACACACCGCTCGAACACATCAAGGCGATGTTCACGGGATACGAGGAAGAGAGCGAAGTCGCGCACTGACGGCGAAATGTTGTCGGCCAGGGGGAACGGGCGAAGGCCCTTCCCCCTTTTTTAATTGGAGCTGTGGCGGTTGGGGATGCCTGGAATTGAACTGATTTGAATCGAGGGGATAACACGAGAAAGGCAAATGCGTCTCGCGCAAAGCTGCAAAAACGCCAGGGAAATCCTAATAGCAAGTGATAAAAGAGATGATTTGTTCTTTCTTTGCGGCTTGGCGGCTTTGCGCGAGAAAAGGTATTTGCCCTGTCAGTTTTGATTTAAAACAGGTTGATCTGCTTCGGACGATCCTTCCGGCCAGAGCTGCTGCTCGATCGCTTCAAGGAGCGGTCCGAGAGTTGCGGGATCGATGGCAGAACAGAGGACGCTGTTGAACCGTGACGCGATGGCCCGCGCCCAGAGGGCGTTCACCTGGTCTACCTTGTTGAATACCACAAGGCAAGCAATGTGGTCCAGCCCGATCTCGTTCAGGATCTTGTTCACCGATTCCATCTGCTGCTCGAAACGGGGATTCCCGATATCCACGACATGAAGGATCAGGTCTGCGTCCTGCATCTCATCGAGCGTTGCGCGAAAGGCGCCGAGGAGGTCCGGCGGAAGGTCCCGGATGAATCCCACGGTGTCCGTGATGACCACTTCTCGCTCACGCGGGAATCTGAGCCGGCGCGTAGCGGTATCGAGCGTCGCGAACAGCAGGTTCTCGGCCTTAACCTCGGACCTGGTGAGATTGTTAAACAGCGTTGATTTCCCCGCATTGGTGTATCCCGCGATGGACACGATGGGAATATGGCTCCGGACACGCCGTTCCCGACGCTGCTGGCGGGCTTTTCCGAGACCTTCAAGCTGTTTTTCCAATCGCCGGATCTTGTCCCGTGCTCTGCGCATGTCGATCTCGAGCCTGGTCTCGCCAGGACCTCTGCCGCCGATGCCTCCGGTCAGGCGTGAGAGGGCGGTTGAGCGTTCGGAAAGCCTGGGAAGCCGGTACTTAAGCTGAGCAAGCTCTACCTGGACCTTCCCATCCCCGCTGTGCGCCCTTCGTGCGAAGATATCGAGGATCAGTTGGGTGCGGTCGATGACCCGGAGCTCGGTAATATCGCCGATGGCTTTTACCTGGGCCGGAGAAAGGTCCTGGTCGAACACGATGAGGTCCGCACCGAGCTGTTGGGAGTGGATGATCATGTCCTTGAGCTTTCCTGCGCCCATGAGGTAGCGAGGGTTGATGTCATGAGGGCGCTGGATCACCGCGTCCAGGACGGTAATCCCGTCGGAACGGGCAAGCTCCTTAAGTTCTTCGACTGATTCTTCCTGCTCATGACGCGGTTTTTTTGATACACTCACCAGGATGGCGCGGTCCCTGCCGCCAACCTTTACCGCGGCCTGAGCTCGCTCCATCTGGCGTTCCATGTCCGCAATAAACACCGAAGCATCAAGATCCAGCATGTGGACCGGGCATGAAGGGAGCACTTCGTAAAGTTTTTCCTCGGGATTGGGGGGCAGGAGATAGGCAAGCGAAATATTGCCGGGAAGGCCGTCTTTGCGGGCGACAATGGACGCAATAAGGTCAAGCCGAAGCAGTGCGAGGTCCGTCAGGTCCTCCTGATTCAGCGGGTGATCGGTAAGATGGGTATGGACAAAACGCACACCGCGCAAGCGTTTATGGCCCAGGCGGTAATTCGAGAGGTCAGGAATAAGAATACTCCGGTCCGAACCGACCAGAACTGAGCGCACCGCTCCGGAACGATCGATAATGAGTCCGACCTGCCTTCCCGTCTGAACTGACGCCTCGGTCAGCGCCCGGGCTGCTTCAAGGGTTATTACCTGGGAGGGTGGGGTTTTCCTTCGGTACAGACGCTCAAGTAAACGCAGATCAGCGGGTTTGAGCCCGGCTATGTTTCCATGGATCGACGAGATGGAAATATCCTCCAAAAGTACGATAAAAAGCCCGATTACCGTGGTGGTCTGTTTATTTCGACGGGCTGCGGCGGCATGGAAATGTCGTAGAGGAGATGTTCTTACTCAAGGTAGACAATATCGTGCACCCGGGCGTGATCATCCACTTTGATCCCGACACATTGACCCGCAACAGCCTCGTCAACATGACCGTGTTCATACTCCATGGAGGACAATGTCTGGGTGAAGTCAGTGGTATGGCCCTTGATCCGCACGCGGTCGCCGGTCTTGAGCTTTGCTCTGTTGATCTGGATCACGGCGACGCCCAGATCGCTGTAATAGTGGGTCACCACGCCGATAGCCTGCTCCTGGCTGGCCGGTTCTTCAACAGGAGGGGCCTCGACGGTCGGTGGACCCGGTTCAACCAGGGGCAGTTCTTTCTTGATGCTTTTCGAAGAGGGTCTTTTCGCTGCAATGACAGCCGAACGTTTTTTCCTGGTCTTTTTGGGAGTCTTTTCTTTAGCGGTCTTTTTGACCGTGATCTTCTTCTTGAGTTTATTCTTAGCAGCCTTTTTTTTGCCGGAAGTTGGGCGGGAAGTCGTTGATCCTGCGGACTTGCGATTCTGTTTACCGGTCGCTGGCATGAGAAACCCTCCCTGGATTATTTACAAGGCGATAGGAGCCTTAGCTGCTCTTTGGCCCCTGATTGCTACTTCTATAAAAATATTAGCACAGAAACGCCAAATTGCAACGAATAATAAATCTCTCAGGGGCACCTTGTCGTCGGCAATTTATCGTGACGGGAATCGTTGTCAGGTTCGTCACTGATTGAGGTATCGGTATAGTTCGATCTCGGTGCGAGCGGCCTCCATATTTCCTGCCTCCTGATAGATCCGGCCGAGGTATTGATGCACATCAGGCTCGCGAGGGTCAATGTCTTTTGCTTTGAGCAGGTAACTGAGGGCTTTCTGCCTGTCATGCAGGACGTTGTAGTACAGGATACCGGCATTATAGTACGGCGCCGGGTCATCGGGCTGGAAGCGGATTGCCCGCTCGTAGGCGCTGATAGCCTCGGGAATTCGGTTCAAACGCTCGAGCGCGATTCCCAGGTTGATATAGACCGTCGGCTGGTAGGCATTCAGAGCAAGTGAATGTGCAAAGGTCCTATAGGCCCCTTCGCTGTTGCCGATAGCCAGCAGATGGAGTCCCAGCTCATTGTAGCCTCGCGCTTTCCGGGTTTTTGCAAGCGAATCGGCCCAGATGGTCCCATCATCGCGCCAGAGCGCATTGCGTTCGATGGTTACGGTCAGGAGTGCTCCCAGAAGTATCGCCAGAACACCGTACTTCATGTGGTGTTGTAACATGTTTGCCTTCAAAGCACAAGGTTCACCGGGAAAGATCCGTATTTTTTTTTACAGCACATATGCATCAAAGCGCCTTTCAGGTTGACGACCGTCCATCGATGTATTATATTTGGCATGCGCAGTATGCGGACCATGGAAAGAATACTTATCATCAAATTATCAGCGATCGGCGATGTTGTCCAGACCCTGCCGGCACTTGAAGCTATTAAACGCGCCCTACCTGACAGCAGGATCGACTGGGTCGTTGAGGAGGCTGCCGCAGGTATTCTGGAGGGGCATCCGCTCATCGACCGGTTGCTCGTTTCCCGTAGAAAGACCTGGTTTCGATTGCTGAAAAGGCCCAATACCTTTCTTCAGGGGAGCAGGGAGTTAAAGAACTTCATCTCCGAGCTGAAAAAGGTCCGCTATGATATGGCGATCGATTTTCAGGGGCTTTTAAAGAGCGGTATTGTCATGGGTCTTGCGCGGGCGGACCGCAAGATCGGTTATGCCGGGTCACGGGAGTTCTCCTCGCTGTTCCTGAATGAACGGCTTCCTGCCTATGACATCGAACGGCATGCTTTGGAACGGTATCTGGACATCGCGCGGTACCTGGGTGCGGTTGATCCGTCATCGGTATGCGTGCTTCCTATCGATCTTGAAAAGAAACTGATACGGGAACGGCTCTCGATCGCTGTGAGTAAGAATGAGCGCATCGTAGTGCTTAACCCCATGGCTCGCTGGCAAACCAAACTCTGGCCGGAGGAAAAGTTCTCCCAACTCGCCGATCGCCTGATCAGCGAGCGGAGAGCGGCAGTCATCTTTACCGGCAGTACGAATGACCGGGAAGTGATCGACAGGATCATGGGGATGATGAAGCGAAGGGCGCTTAACTGGGCAGGGGATACGACGCTCAAGGAACTGGCCGCGCTGGCGTCCATCGCGGACCTGTTCATAACAACCGACACCGGCCCCATGCATCTTGCGGCTGCTGCTGGGGGGAGAGTGCTGGCGCTGTTCGGGCCAACAGCGCCATGGAGAACAGGTCCCTTTGGCAGCGGCCATAAGGTCGTGCGGAAGGGACTGGACTGTTCACCCTGCTATCAGAGGTCGTGCAGGATCGATGGCCGGTGCATGACCTCTTTATCGGTCGATGACGTGATGGATCATTTGCCGTTCTGAGCGATGTGGGTCTCGACGGTCTTTTGTACGTGAAGGATGATCTGGTCCAGCGGCAGACGCCGGTCATCGAGAGCCCAATAATAGAACTCGTCAAGCGATGAAAATCGGCCGAAAGCGGCATGGCGGGAGAGCAGTGAGCTCCGGGCCGCTTCATCAGTGATGATGCCGGCCATTACGAGCTGTTCGAGAAGTGCAGGGAATGCCTGTATCCAGGTGGAGTAGGATCGGCGATGTTCCTGGGCAATTTTATTCTTTAGCAGATTGAGGACAAGTCGGTAGAGCAGATCCTGGTCCTTGATCGCCCGCTCAGGATCGATGAGTATGGAATACATGCCGATGGCTTGCACGATCTCTGCATACCTGCCATTCTCAAAATGACTATTAATGTAGGTCTTTACCGTCTCCAGCCTGTCTATTTCCGATACCATTACAAGCTCTGGCATGGAACAACCTCCTTGTTGCTGATGAAATGGCCTTCCCCCGCAGGAATGGTATCGCAATTACATCGTTGACGCAAGTCATTTTTCATTATTATGGCAGGAATGGCACCAACTTAAGCACAGGTTGACCGTTTTTTTGTTGTGACCATCCTGTCCCGAACTTATTGCAATTTTCCCGAAGCATTGCCTGGGGAAGCATGACCGGAAGAATGATCTGAAAGTTCCTGGTATGATCTTCCTGGCGCATAAATTCTCCTTGACTTTGAGACAGTTATCTTCTATAGTATGGCTCGTTCGGGAGGTGTTTATGACCAAGGCGGACATCATCTCAGAAGTTTTTGACAAGGTCGGACTGCCAAAGCAGGACGCTGAGGAGCTTGTCGAGATGATCCTGGACACGATCAAGTTGACCCTGAAAGAAGGGGAGACCGTCAAACTTTCCGGATTCGGCAATTTCGTTGTTCGCCAGAAGCGGTCACGAAAAGGCAGGAATCCCAAGACCGGCCAGGAGATCGAGATCACGCCAAGAAGCGTGGTGAGTTTCCGGCCGAGCATGATCTTCAAGGACCATGTCATTGAGACGGACTCGGCGACAGATGGAGCCGTCCCTGCCGGACAGCCAGCGGAGTAAGCTCTTCTACCGAATCGGCGAGGTTAGCAGGATCAGCGGCCTTGAACCGTACGTGTTACGGTTCTGGGAAAAGGAATTCCCCCATCTCCGTCCCGGCAAGCGCGAGTCGGGTCAGCGTTTGTATACTCAAAAAGACCTGGACAATATCCTTCAGGTGAAGGAACTGTTGTATCAGCAGGGATATACTATCCCGGGTGCGAAAAAGAAACTCAGGGGCAGGTCAGGCAAAGACGTTGACGATGTTCTCGATCGGATCTCCCGGGAGATCCGGGAATTGATCGATATTCTCTCCTGAAAAAAATAATAAATCGGGGCGTGGCGCAGCCTGGTAGCGTACTCGCTTGGGGTGCGAGTGGTCGGCCGTTCAAATCGGCTCGCCCCGACCATTCATAACAGCCATAATCAGCATCAACTGATTATGGCTTTTTTTGTTATAATTCGGCACATAAGTTAGAGGGTATTTTTCACGGCCCTTTCCGATTGACTCGTTCAGGCTAAAAGAGTTATAACTACCTGTGAATATTAATAAAAACACTCTCGGGCTATTCTTGCAGGCTATTCTTGCTTCATATGTAAAATTGAGGATGTCTTGGTACCTCGTGACTATAATTGGACAAAGACGGTCGTTTTAACCGGTATCGTCGTTTTCACAGCATTCTTTTTTTTAGGCGAGACGCCATCAGCTCAGGAGCAAAAAGAGAAAAAGCCGCGCTTTGAACTGACGAGCACGACGCTGCGCGATGGTAAAGCAAAACTTGAATGGCTTCTTCAGCAGGATGGCAAGCCATTTTCACTCTCCTGGTATAAAACGGCGGAATATGTTGCAAGTCTCAACAAGGACCGCCACGTCGGCTTTCGTGACTGGCGGATGCCTACGAGAGAGGAACTGCTTTCGCTTATCGATTATGCGAAAGGTGAAGGATTCGATGGAAGCGCGGGGCGGGAGATGTTCGTGGTATTGCAAAAAATAGGACTTGCACATGTGCAGGACGAACACCTGTGGTCAGCTACCGACGATATGTACAATGACCGCTTTGCCTGGGCTGTTGATATGAAGACCGGTGTTCCGGAACGGATCGAAAAACACCTGTATGAGAACGTCATTGTTGTACGAAAGATGAAAAAATGATGCCCTCGGATACAGTGCGTGCACTATACTTATATGCTCAGTGCAGTGGCAGTTAGCAGGAAGGGGTGTGAGATGCGCAGCTCTATAACAGACCGAATAGCGAGATCTTTGTTAGATAGCATCCTTCAGGCGGTGCTGCTTTCATTCATAGTTGCTTCGGCGTCGGGAACAGCGCAGGCCAATACGGTTTTCGCTGGCAATATCAAGCTGATCGAAGGTGTCACTGAGAGCGAATATGTGAAGATCATTCGGCCTGGATTCACGAAGATACTCGCAGGCAAGCCTGGCGATGCGATTTTCGAAGGCGATACGATCAAGACCGATAAGGGAGTAAAGGTCCAGATCGAGCTGTCCGATCAGACCATTATTTCGATAGCGCCGAACGGAAACCTGCAGATCGCCGGGTACATGGCTGAGCGGCCGGTTGCGCGCCGAAATACCGTGTTCAAGGTCATGAAAGGGACCATGCGATTCATTATTTCCAAGCTCTTCAAGTCGGACGGGAGCGGGGAGCGGTCATGGAAGGATTCGGCCGTGACGATCGAGACCCTGAACGCTGTTGCAGGTGTCCGGGGGACGGACTTTTTCACGGTCATTGGAGAGGCGGATGTGGAATTCTCCGTTATTGATGGAGTCGTCGGTGTCAGAAGCGCCCGACCGGGTGGCAACGGTGAAGTATTGGTAGGTGCGAACCAGATGTCTATAACAAAAATGGGAGGGAAGCCGGGAAGACCGGAAGCGCTTAGTGCAGGGAGACGCGAGTTACTTCTCCGGATGACGACGCTTGACAAGGCGATGTCGCTCATGAATGATAAACTCGACAAAGCGTTGACAAAGAAAAAGAAGTATGACAAGAATGCCATTAAGCGGGATCTCGCCGCGGGAAAACCACTCTCAACGGTCATTGATAATGCCGTTGCATCGGGAATGCCGATCGGGGAGGTCATATGCGCCACGATCGACGCCGGCGTAAATCCCGGGATCGTTGTCTATACCTGTATCCAGGAGGGATATTCAGCGAGCAAGGTTGTTGAAACCGCGATCACCTGCGGAGTAGCTCCCAATGTGGTCTTTATATCCGCGGTCTCCGCTGGCGCGGACCAGCAAGCTGTAATCACCGGTGCAGAGGGAGCAGGCATGCCACCAGCCACGATCGCGGGGACCCTTACGAATGCAACAGTGATGGATCTTGTGACGATAAGCACGATCGTGGCGGCGATTCCCGTGACGCCGTCTACGGTGTTGCCGCCTGTGGTCGTCCCGATCGGAGGCGGAGGCGGCACTCCCTCGGCAAGCCCTTATGTACCTTGAACCATCAAGTGATGATCTTCCCGTAGTCAAAACAAAAAAGGTGATATTTAAACGCGTTGGTCGCGATAAATATAAACATGTCTCTGCTAAATTCTCTTATATACATACTTTGTTGTGTATTCGCGATCTCGCTGGCTCCACAGTTTGCAGGTAGCGCCCAAGCGCTTACCATTGGGAAATCCGAGATTCACCCATTCGTTTCCGTGAAAGAGGTCTTTACGGACAATGTGTTCACGACATCGACGAACGAGAAACGGGACAATCTCACCTATTACACCCCGGGTATCAGCCTATCCTATCCATTCAGCGTGCATCGGTTCAATGCGAACTACAGCGCGATACTTACGCGGTATGATACTTATAAAGCGGAAAAGACCAATGATCAACGGGCGCGGGGTGTTCTTGACCTGAAGTTCGGAAGTCGTTTCAGTCTGTCCTTGTCAGATGTGTTCGTCAAGGACCATGAACCTCGAAGTTCATCAACCACGGGCTACATTGAGCGCTACCGGAATAACAGCGGTACGGCGTCCCTGATCTATCAACTCGTTGACCGATCGAAGGTTCAGATCGATTATTCAAAGATCTCCTGGAAGTTCCGAGACTCGACCTTTCGCGACCGGAAGGAAGACCTGGTTGCGGGATATCTTTATTATCGCTTTCTTCCCAAGACCTCCTTTTTCATTGAGTACGACACCAAAAAGGTGGATTTCAGCGAGGCTACTACCCTCTATGACAATACGACGACAAGTGGTATAATCGGTCTTACTTGGGAAATCAACAGCCAGTCAAAGGGTACAATCAAGGGAGGCCGCACGGATAAGAAATTCAATGATCCGACAGTAAAGGACCACGATACATGGACTTCGTCGATCGACATAAGTCATGAATTCACGAAATATACGTCGATCATGATCATAGGTCAGCGCATCATCAACGAATCCAACCGGATCGGTGCCCGTTTCTCGATTGTCACCGGGGGCTATGGCGAGGTGGTTCATCGCTTTGGACATCATTTGTCAGCGCTGATTCATGGGTCCCGGGGAACGGATGTCTATCCTGATATCTTCACTCCGGAGATGGTTGCGCGGAATGACAGCAACGCCAGCGGAGGCCTTGGGCTGAAATACCTTGTTCGTGACTGGATCGAGCTGTCAGGGGATTATACTGTCCGCTCACGGGATTCCAATTTCGGCGCGGCTAATTTCCGTGAGCACCAATACAGTGTGATGCTGTCTGCGACGTTGTAGATCGTATGCTGCCGGGCTCGGAGAGGGCAGTCTCTCAGGCGGAGGGGAAAAGATGCCGCCTTGGTGGTTTCCTCAGGGCCGTTCAGCGATGCCAACGAGTGAACATGTACAGGTATATTCTGCCGCATATTATCATTTGCTATTTCCTGATGCCGGTTGCCGATGTCGCCTGGAGTTGCGAGGAAAGTTCCTGCGCGGGAACGATAACGAGATTGAGGGGAAGTGTTGTTGTTTTGAGACCTGGTAATGGTGAACAGGGGATGGCGCGCGAAGGGACCTGTATATGTGTAAGTGACAAGATTGTTGCCGGTCAGACAGGACGTGCCCAATTGACGCTCAATGACGGAGCATTTCTCGAGCTAGGCAACTCCACGACGGTACGGATCAACCAGTATTTCTTCGATGCGCAAAAAAGGACCAGAACTGTCAGGGGCAGGGTGCTCACGGGATCTGTCCGTGTCGTGCTCTTTGAAGAGATCGATTCTGGATCTCTGTTCTATCTTGAAACAGAGCATGCGGCACTGATGGCAGCCCGGACCGCGGATTTTGTGGTGGATGTTACGGCAGACGAAACGACGGTGACTGTGCTGAGAGGATCGGCACAGATCAAGAACGCACTTGCGTATGTGATCGGAAGTGAGCGCGCCGGGAAGAACACCCGGGTCGTAGTGAGAAGGAAGGAATCGCCCCATTCCCCTGCTGCCTTGTCCGCAGAGGAACGGCGCACACTTTTGAAAAAGTATACGACGTATTAGCAGTATTATCACTGCAGGGTGGAACTGATCATTATGCGATACTTACTAACGATCTGCCTGCTTTTCCTCGCCGGAGGACAGGCGATTGCACAACAGGAATATGTTGTAGGCGAAGGCGACCTGCTCCGTATCATCGTCTATGACAATCAGGATCTGACGACGGAAGCACGAGTCGGAGGGGACGGGAGGATCACCTTTCCCCTGTTGGGCGAAGTGACCGTGAGCGGTCTTGCGGTAATGGCCGCAGAAAAGGCTATAGCGGACCGTCTGTCGGAAGGTTATATCATCCATCCGCAGGTCTCTATCTTTGTGGTCGAATATAAGAGCAAGAAGGTGACCATGTTAGGCGAGGTGGGGAAGCCGGGCATTGTTGTTCTCCGGGGGGCGTCAACACTCATGGAGGTTATTTCCGACGCAGGAGGCATTACCACCAGTGCCGGCGAGGCGATCATCATCCAAAGAAAGAATTCACAGCCAGTCGCTGACAAGCGCAACCAGGATGATATCAAGATTCTTATAGACATCAGGAAGCTTTTTGAAGAGGGAGATCCGGCTGCGAACGTTCCTGTCCTGAATGGCGACTCCGTCTATGTCCCGCGTGCGGCATTCGTCTATGTGAACGGAGAAGTCAAGAATCCGGGCGCGTACAAGATCACGAAGGGGTTGACAGTACTTAAAGCCATTACTCTTGCCGGCGGATTCACACCAAAAGCGAGCGAACGACGGACCCGGATCATCCGGAAAGGTACCAGCGGGGAGACCTCGACGCGAGCTAAGATGAACGATCTGATCCTGCCTGATGATATTATTCTAGTGCCGGAAAGTTATTTCTAGCCGGCAAGGTTGCAATTCAGGAGAGGTGGGGCATCATGCAAACGCAGGAACAGGAAGTTCATCTGCTCGATTACTGGAGGGTGCTGGTCAAGCGACGCCAGATCGCATTGACGTTCTTTGCTATCCTAGTGGGGCTCGTGGCGCTGTATTCGATCATCGCAACGCCGATCTACCGGGGCACTACCCAGATCCTTCTAGAGCTGGAGAAAAATCCCGTTATGACATTTACCGAGGGCGGCGGGGCCTTCATCCAGATGCGGGAGTCCTCTGAGTTCTATAAGACACAGATCGAGATACTCGGAAGCCGCTCCTTCGGTGACCGTGTGGTACGGAAGCTCCAACTGGACAAGAACCCCTATTTCCTTGCACGCAAGGAAAAGATCGCTGGAGGCATCCTAGAATGGATTGCAAAGCATGCTAGGTCCTTTTTCTCCGGAAGGGAAAAGCGCAGAATCCTATTCAACTGGCAAGTGTCCGTGAAGAAGCCGATGCGTCGATCACCACCGACATCCTGAAAAATATGGAGGTTGAGATCGGCAAGGGAAGCAACATTCTGAAGATCTCATATTCGTCCGAGAACCCCACCGTCGCCGCGGCCATGGCAAACGGCATCGCGAACAGTTATATCGAGCATTCTCTGGACATTCGGGTAAAGCCGTTCCGGGATGCGGTGGAATGGCTGTCTGCGCGCATGGTCGAATCACGCGCCAAAGTGGAGGATTCAGAAAGGATCGTTCAGGGATACAAAGAGGTGAAAGGGATCGTTTCGTTTGAGGGCAAAGAGAATGTAATTACCCAGAAACTTCAGGAACTCGTGACCCAGCTGGTGCAAACGGAAAGTAAGAGGCAGGAGTCCGAGGTCCGCTATCAGCAGATAGAATCTGTGATCGAAAAACCGGAACTGCTGGCCACAGTGCCGGATATCATGAACAACATCGTGATACAGGGACTGCGGAACGAGGAACTCACGATGCACAAGAGGATCTCCGAGCTGTCAGACAAATACGGTCCCAAGCATCCCCAGATGATCAAGGCGAGGACGGAGCTGGAAGCGATCCGGCGCAATCTGTTGTCCGAGGCCCGCAAAATGCTGAAAGCCGCTCGTGCGGACCTCGATATCGCACGGGGGCGGGAACGTTCCCTGCGAAAGGCCATCGACGACCAGAAAAGGGAAGTGCTCGATCTCAGCAGGAAGGCGATCGAGTATGAGGTCATCGCGGGCGAAGCCGTGAGCAACAGGCAGTTCTATGAACTTCTGCTCAAAAAGCTCCAGGAAGCGTCGCTTTCCAGCGGTATCATCGCGACCAACGTGCAGGTCGTTGACGGCGCAACGGTTCCTGATGCACCTGCATCCCCTCGAAAGTTATTGAATATCCTGATAGCCTCTGTGTTCGGTCTGTTCGGCGGTGTTTTTATGGCGTTCTTTGTAGAGTATCTCGACGACAGCATCAAAACGCCCGATGACATCGAGAGCGTTCTTTCGGTGCCTTTCCTCGGCTATGTTCCCGCAACGACCCAGGAGGAAGGGCCGATCTACATGTTCTCGGGACCCCGCGCCGCGATCGCGGAGTCCTACCGGACAATCCGTACCAGCATTATGTTGTCGTCCACTTTGGAAAAACCGCTGCAGGTCCTTCTGGTGACCAGTTCCACGCCGAACGAAGGTAAAACCACTACAGCAGCGAACCTGGCGGTCGCCATGGCCCAGATGGGCGAGCGGGTGCTGTTGATCGACACGGACATGCGGCGGCATAACCTGCACAAAGTGTATGGGATTGACAACCTGATCGGCATCAGCGATCTGATCATCGATCACGCAAACCTGGATATGGCGTGCCGTACGCTTTCGCATATTCCGAACTTCAGCGTCATTACAGGCGGGACGCTCACGCCGAACCCGTCGGAACTACTCGGTTCGAACAGTATGAAGGAGGCTGTTGCGATGCTCCGGGCGCGCTATGACCGCATCATCCTGGACTCGCCACCCGTGATGGCGTTCTCCGACTCCCTGGTCCTGTCGCGTCTTGCCGACGGCGTCATTTTCGTCGTATGGGGAGGCGTGACATCGCGGGGGCATATCCAAAAGTCGCTCAATGCGATCGCGGGTGTCGGCACCCGCCTGCTGGGAATCGTGCTGAACAATGTGAAGATAACGGCCAAGGCCTATTCCTATTACCATCCCTATTACAACTACTACTATTACGGCGAGCACCGCGAGGGTGAGGACAAGGGCAAGAGCAAGAAACGGTCGGTCTTCCGGAAAGGATGATCGACCTGCACTGTCATATCCTTCCGGGCATTGACGACGGTCCGGCGACGATGGGCGAATCGCTGGATATGTGCCGGATCGCTTACGAGGATGGCATCCGGACGATCGTCGCGACGCCTCACTTCATGCGGGGGGAGCAGGAGTATCTTCCGTCGCGGGTCAGGGCGGAGTTCGAGGCCCTGGTGACGGAAGTGTGTAGGCAGGGGATCGGGATCGATCTCCTGCTGGGGGCTGACGTCGCGGTCACGCCGGAAACGCCGCTCTATCTGCGGCAGGTCCCGCAGCTGACACTGAACGGCACGGGCAGGTATTTCCTTGCCGAACTCCCCCATGAAGCCGTTCCTCTGAACTGGGACCGGTTCCTGCTTGCCATGGCACAGCAGGGGATGGTTCCGATCCTGACGCACCCTGAGCGGCATCGATGGTTCCTGAAGCGTCCTGACGCTTTATACGATTTTGTCGGCGGCGGAGGCCTGGTCCAGGTGACAGCGATGAGCCTTACCGGAGAGAACGGGGAAGAGGTGCGCCGATTCTGCTGCTCCCTGCTGCAACGGGCCCTGGCACATGTGATCGCGACGGATGCCCATGCGCCGGCAGGCCGAGCCCCGCTCCTTGCAAAGGCGGTGGATGCTGCCGCACGGGTGATCGGCGCGGAAGAAGCGTATCGCATGGCATCGGAGACGCCCCGAAGGATCCTGCGGGGGGAGATGCTGGACCTGGCGGGGCCGAGGAGAGTGCAGGAAAGGGTTCCATGGTACAGGAGACTGCTCGGCGCGTGAGTGAGAAGGACGGCCGGACCGGGTATGACCGGATCATCGAAGGCGGGGTGCAGGTCCTCGTCGTGGCAACGCCATTGGCCTTCGGCACGGTCCATGACTGGTCGTCGTCGGTCATGGAGATCATTGTATTCATAGTCTTCGGCGCATGGTCCGTGAAGTCGGGACTACGGTTCGGTGCGGGAATGTCGTGGCCGCTGCTGGCGCTCCTTACCGCTGGACTGACCCTTCCGCTTCTCCAGATCGTCCCGCTTCCCGCCGGGATCGTCCGGCTGGTCTCGCCGTCCCTCGTAGACCTGTATACGCAGGTTGGCGCGCCGGGGCAGGAGGGGTGGATGCCGCTTAGCATGAATACCCGCGCCACGATCGAGGAATGGTTCCGGATCACGGCGTACGTCCTGATCTTCATCGTTGTCGCCAGTCATTATACGACGACTGGGCAGGTGAAGAAGCTCTGCAGGACGATCGTGGCGGTTGGAGCGTTCCTCACGGTCTTCGCGGCACTGCAATTCGCAACCTGGAACGGCAAGCTGTACTGGGTCTTCCCGGTCCGGGAGGAGCTTGCAGCGGCCGGGCACCGGTTCTGGGGGCCGTACATTAACCGGAACCACTTTGCAGGCTATCTGGCGATGGTCGTGCCGATAGCGTATGCACTGTTTCTCCATAGGATCGCCGTGAAGCAGCAGGCTTCGTCGCGACAGTCACAGGGCTTTACGCAGCAGCTGCTGATACTTACCTCCAGCGTTTCGCTGACCGTGATGGGGCTGTCATCGATCGCGATGATCGCGGCCATATTCGGGAGCTTCTCCCGGGGAGGCATCGTCGCTTTTACCGCTGGTACGGCATGCTTTTCCTTGATGGTCCTGTCGCGCCGATCGACGCGGAGTGTGGCAGGAGCGTTCGCGCCGATTGCTGCGATTCTCCTGGTCAGCATCATGGCCCTCCTGTGGCCCCGCGTGGAGCACCGATTCGAAGCGATCACGGACGTGGAGAGGATAAAACGTTTCGATATCTGGAAGGACGCCGGCGGCATACTGTATGATTTCCCGATCCTCGGGACCGGCTTGGGAACGTTCCGGTTCGCCTATCCCCGTTACCAGACGGAGAACACGGCGCTGCAGTTCGATCATGCGGAAAATGACTATCTGGAACTCGCCACGGAGCTCGGGAGCGCGGGTGTTCTGCTAGCGCTGGGAACAGCAGCCGCGTATCTGGGGGCGGTGTATCCGGCATGGAGACAGCGGAAGAACAGGTTCGTCCTGCTTCTGACAGCTGGTGGGATCGCTTCCTGCTGTGCTCTGGCTGTCCACGGCGCAGTGGACTTCAATTTCCGGATCCCGGCGAACGCTCTTCTCTTCAGTATCATCGCCGGTATCACGATAGCGACCGCCAGGAACGTGCGCAGCGCGAAAAGGCGTGATCATGCGGTCTGACAAGAACAGCGCAGCAGGGAAAGGCCACCGACTGCTCTTCCTTGCCGGTGTCCTGTGCATTATCGCCTCTCTCTGCGTTTTCCCTGTCCGTGTGCTGGTGGGCGCTCTCTTTTTTGCGAATGCCCAGGCCCTGATGCAGACCGGCGCCGGAACGCTCGCGGATAGTCCGACCAGTGAAGGTCCTTTCGCGGGAGATCCCGTGGAGATCCAACGGCAGTTGGAGAGCGCTTTAGCGGCGGACCCCGGGCAGGCGCGGTATTCCAAGGCGCTGGCGGACCTACACTTCAAGCTCGGTAAATGGTCGGAGGTCATGGCCGTGGTCTCCGGCTCCGAGGTCATACACGGTTTCGACGCGACGAAGCACTACGCAAAAGTACAGGAACATCTGCGCCATGCCATTGAGCTGGAACCGTTCAATGCGGGGCATTATCTGGCGTTCGGCATGCTGCAGCTTCAGAACGGAGAAACGGCGGCAGCACAGCACTTCGCAACAGCAAATGCCCTGCGGCCGGTGGACGTTGTGCAGCGGTACATTATTGCAAGAGGATACCTTCTCGCCCACTTGAATGATCACGCTCTTGCTGAAGCGCGTGCCATGGCATCGAATGATGACAGCTATCGCCTTCCGGAAGGGGCCGTACGCAGGGACTTTGCAAAGACAGCGGCCGATGAAACTGAGTCGTCCGTGAAGAACAGTTATCTCTATAGGGCGCTCGAGATCGCCTGGCGCGCGTCAGACAGGGACCGGATGGTAGTGCGAAGCATCGTCCCGCTGAACGATGAGGCGCTGGAGGTTGCCGACCGCTTCTTCGAGGATAAGGGGCTGGATGAGTAGGCAACGGATTGGGAGAGAAGTCTTGAACGAAACGCCAGGGAAAGGCACCAATACGGTCTGGCATCATGCCACGGTCCAGCGCAAGAACCGCGAACAGCTGAACGGCCACCGCAGCGTGGCATTGTGGTTCACCGGCCTGTCCGGCGCCGGCAAGTCCACGCTGGCCCACGCCGTGGAAGAGCGGCTGCATGCGCTCTGGTGCCGGACCTACGTCTTTGACGGCGATAACGTCCGGCAGGGCCTGTGTTCGGATTTGGGCTTCACGAAGGACGACCGCAGCGAGAACATCCGAAGAATCGGGGAAATGGCCAGACTGTTCGTGGATGCAGGCATCATCGTCATGGCCGCGTTCATTTCCCCTTTCCGCGCGGACCGGGTGCGTGTCCGGGGCAGCATCGGGAATGACGACTTCATCGAGATCTACTGCAAGTGTCCGGTCGAAATATGCGAGCAGCGCGACATCAAGGGACACTACCGGCGCGCCCGGAGCGGCGAGATCAAGGAGTTCACGGGCATCTCGTCGCCCTACGAAGAGCCGGTGGCGCCGGAACTGGTGCTGGAGACGGGAACGCGGTCCCTGGAGGAATGCGTGGATGCTGTCATGGCCTATCTGGTCAGCCGGGGAATCGTCACCAGGGCATTCCCGGAGGACGTCCGGCGCAACGGGGAACAGGAGGATGCGGGATGAGCAAGGGGAAGGTGGTGATCCTGGGAGGGGACGGGTTTTGCGGCTGGCCGACATCGCTCTACCTGTCCCACCATGGGTACGACGTGACGATCGTCGACAATCTCAGCAGGCGGAACATCGACAACGAGCTCGAGGCGTATTCGCTCACGCCGATCCAGCCCATGGGGACGCGGCTCGCGGTCTGGACGGAGCGGACGGGCAGAACGATCTCCTTTGTGAACATCAACGTGGCGGAGAACTACCATCGCCTCCTGACGCTGCTCATGGAATTGCAGCCCGTAGCCGTGGTGCATTTTGCGGAGCAGCGCGCAGCGCCCTACTCCATGAAGAGCGCCTACCACAAACGGTATACGGTCAATAATAATATCAACGCCACCCATAATCTGCTCTGCGCCATAGTGGAGTCCGGCCTCGATACCCATGTGGTGCACCTAGGGACTATGGGGGTCTATGGGTATGGCACAGCGGGAATGGAGATCCCCGAGGGATACCTGAAGGTTCTTGTCCGGGCCGAGGGGCTCGAGAAGGAACTGGAGATCCTTTATCCAGCAAACCCCGGCAGCATCTATCACATGACCAAGACGCAAGACGCGCTGCTGTTCTATTACTACAACAAGAACGACGGCTTGCGGATCACGGACCTGCACCAAGGGATCGTCTGGGGGACCAACACGGACGAGACGCTTCTAGACGAGCGGCTGATCAACCGCTTCGATTACGACGGTGATTACGGGACCGTCCTGAACAGGTTCCTGATGCAGGCGGCGATCGGCCACCCCCTGACCGTACACGGAATGGGGGGGCAGACCAGGGCCTTCATCCATATCCGGGACACGGTGAAGTGTATCAAACTTGCCATCGAGAACCCTCCGGCGAAGTTCGAGCGGGTGCAGATATTCAACCAGGCAACGGAGACCCACACGGTGCAGGTCCTGGCGGAAAAGATCGCGGCCAAGACGGGGGCGAGGATCGTGCAGCTCGCCAATCCTCGTATCGAGGCTCCGGAGAACGACCTGCGGGTGTCCAACAAGAAGTTCCTGAATCTGGGGTTGAACCCGGTAACGCTCAATGACGGCCTGCTCGACGAGGTCATGCAGATTGCGTTCAAGTACAAGGACCGCTGCGACCGGTCGAAGATCCTGTGTACGTCGAAGTGGCGGGCGGATATCGATCTGGAGAACATCGTCAGTATCGACCAGAACGATAGGTGAGCGAAGGTCTGGTCGCGCCGACATCGCGAGAGAATATTCCCTTGAGGCTGATGGCCCAACGTGGTCCGGCTTCGTATGCTGAGGTTGAAGAATGATGCAAGTGGTCAGGTTGTTGTTCCGATTGAGATTGCGTATTCATAGGATATTCTGGAGGATGCGTCTCGCAAGCCTTGGAAAAGGATCCACGATCTATCCGTATGTGGTTATCCACGGGGCGCAACATGTCGAGATCGGCAGCCGTGTCTCAATCGCGGAATTCGTGCATGTCTGGGGAGGTGGAAAAGTAATCATTGGCGATAATTCGATCATTGCTTCTCATGCTGCGATTACTTCAGTTACCCATGACATCAAGGCCTCCGTCTTGTATCGTGATACGGTCAAGAAGATGCCGGTGAAGATAGGGAAAAATGTATGGATAGGATCAGGGGCGGTCATCATGCCGGGAGTGAACATCGGCGACAATTCGGTCGTGGGCGCTGGAGCTGTTGTGGACAGAGATGTTGAGCCAAGCACGGTTGTTGTCGGCATCCCGGCTAGATTGTTGAGGAAGATTGCTGATGCATAGGGCAGTTGGTATGGTGGCTTGTCCTTCGTGCGGACAGAGGACTGCAGAAAGAATAGGGGCTATTTATAGTACTGCTGGTCAGAAAGACGCTGGTGGTAAATCGATCGACGACGAAGCCGCATTATGGCGTTGTCGGGAATGTTTTTTATTGTTTCGGCATCCGGCTCTGCCACAGGAAGAGTTGAACAGCTTCTATGTAACGGGGTCTCGGCCGGGATGGAGCTATCAGCCAGCTTTGCGCACAGATTGGCAGACCGCAAAACATCTTATCCATTCTGTTCTGGGTCGGGGAACGGTCGTGGACATCGGTTGTTTTGACGGAACCTTTTTAGCACAACTCGGGTCATCGTATGAGAAATACGGCGTCGAACCGAATGAAAAAGCGCGATCGGCAGCCCGGGAGAAGGGGATCCATATCCTTGCCCGTGATGTTGAAGAGTTCTGCTCGTTGGGGAGACAATACGATATTATTGTGGCTTTCGATGTTGTCGAACACTTTGCCGATCCCCTTGGCCTGCTTGTGAAGCTCGAACGATCCCTTGCCCCTCGGGGCTTGATCATCCTGTCTTCTGGAAATGCAGACGCTCTGCCCTGGAGATTGATGAAAGGTCGTTATTGGTATTGCTCGTTGCCGGACCACGTCTCGTTTATCAGTCCTCCGTGGGTTCGGCAGGCAGCTCGCAAATCAAATCTAACGGTCATTAGCATGACACGGATCAGCCATGCAATCACGCGTTTTAGGTATCTGCAGGTTGTTGCGGGATTCATGATGAGCGCGATCTACCTGATATCTCCCCATCTGATACGCATGCTGAGAAAGATCAAAAAGGCCGTCACCGCTGGCCGCATTGCGATGGATGAGTTCGCTCCGCCGGTCTGGAGAGGAGTAAAGGATCATCTGCTAGTTGTTTGCGAGAAAAAGTGAGGAGGGTGTGACGGCTCGAAGTTGACTCGTGCTGTGGTGGCGGCTATGCTGCGCGTGAAGGGCTAATCGATTATCGCGGTTTTCGATGCGGATCTCCGGTCCTGAAGGACGCCATCGTATAATCTAGCGTATAATTCGGCATGTTTCTAGAAAGGTGAGAGTTTGTTGTGGAAGACAAGCAGGCTGTGACCCAAAATGCTTTCTATGCAGTGCTGCAGGTCGTGCTGTCGGGCGTCATGCTCTTCCTTTTTTATCGATATCTGTATTCGGTAATCGGTATTGAACAGGTCGGGATCTGGTCGCTGATCCTGGCGATGACGTCACTTTCGAGTATCGCCAACCTGGGTTTTGGTGGAAGTCTTGTGAAGTATGTTGCTCAGTATCACGCCAGGGGAGATCAGGATGCGATCAATGATGTTGTGGCGACAGCCGTTATCACCGTAGGCATCGCGGTGGCAACGGTTTTAATCCTGGCATACCCGTTCGCTGAAGCTCTGGTCGGAATGGTTGTTCAACGACAGTATGCGGAAAGAGCGGCTTCGCTGCTGCCCTACGCTATCGTATCTTTGTGGATCGGATCTCTCGGAAACATGTATGCTGCGGTACTGGAGGGCTATCATCTGGCTTATCTGAAGAGTGTGATATTTTTGGCGGGGCAGGCACTGAACCTTCTTTTGAGCATGCTGATGGTGTCACACCATGGTCTCTTCGGGCTTGCGTATGCACAGATCATACAAGCAGCATTCGTGGTTGCTGCAACCATGATCGTTCTCAAAACAAAGGTGCCGAGCATGAGGGTCGTTCCTGGTATGTGGAAAAAAGAACGCTATCGGGAGATGAAGAATTATGGTTTTAACGTGCAGGTGAATTCTGTTGCGATCATGCTGTATGATCCGATCACGAAGGCGCTCCTGTCGAAATATGGTGATATTTCGATCGTTGGCTTCTTTGAGATGGCGAATAGGACAGTTCTCCTGTTCCGAGCCGTGCTGGTCAACGCCAACCGGGTCTTGGTGCCGACGATCTCACGCGCGATGGAAAGCGTCAACGTCCCCCTGAATAAAATTTATAGTCTGTCCTATGAATTGATCTTGTATCTATCGGTGCCGATATTTGCCGGCCTTATTGCTTTCGCGCCCTCTGTCGCCCATCTGTGGACCGGAGCATATAATGACCGGCTTTCAAGCATGATCATGATCCTCTCTCTGGGATGGTTCGTGAATATTCTTGCCGGTCCCGCATATTTTATGAATATGGGAACGGGAGATCTGTCGATGAACACGATTAGCCATGTGGTCATTGGACTCGGGAATCTCCTGTTGGGACTTGCGGCCGGAGTGCTCCTCGGCGGACAATACATAGTGTGGACGTGGACATTGTCGCTCGGCGCAGGAAGCCTGATGATCCCGATCAGCTATCAGCGAAAGAACAGCCTCCCTCTATCGTCACTGCTGCCAGCTACGAGCAGGATGCTCGCACTTTCCTGTACAGTCGGTGCCGTATTGTCGTTGCTGGTATATCATGGATATCATGAAAGCCTGCCGTTCTTCCAGTTGCTGGCAGGAACGGTTCTTGTGTATTGCGCGATCATCTTTCCTTCTCTTTGGAAGCATCCTGCGCGCAGCAGGCTTTTTGAGATGACGGGTCACTTGCGTGGCTTGAGTGCAGGCAAAGATCAAAATCATGAAGATGCGTAAGCTGCTTAAAAACATCACGCATTCCTTTGGCATCGATGTGCGCAGGCATGCCGGGAACAAATATGTCTGGCTTCAATCGCAGAACATCAGGACCGTGCTCGATATCGGTGCAAACGAGGGACAGTTTGCCCTCGAGCTTCGTCAGTATTTGCCTGATGCGGCCATCCATTCATTTGAGCCGGTTCGAGATGCATTCTGTCTCTTGGAAAAGAATCTGAAAGGTAAGCGAGGTCATTTTCTCTACAATTACGCACTGGGAGAGGCGGCTGAGGCCATCCCCATCCGGAGGAACACATTTTCGCCTGCCAGCTCGTTCTTGAGGTCAAGCGAGCTGTCGAAAGCTGCTTACCCTTTCCTCGAAGAGATCGCAAAGGAAGTCGTAGATGTCAGAAAACTTGATGATGTCTATCCGTTGCTTTATCAAGATCGCGAGCTTATGATAAAAATGGATGTCCAAGGGTACGAGGATAGGGTCGTTCGAGGAGGCCATAGCGTTTTTCAACAGGCGAAGATCGTCATTTCTGAGGTCTGCTATCAACCACTCTATGAGGGGCAGCCCCTGTTCGCTGATCTGTATGAGCTGTTCCTGGGGATGGGGTACCACTACTGCGGAAATATCGAGATGACCCAACATAGAAGAACGGGAATGCCTCTCTTTGCCGATGCGGTTTTTATGAGGGGAGATTAGTATGCGGGCATCGCTGTATCCCCCCCTCCTGCTGATATCGTTGAGTTATCTTGTCCCTCGCCTGTCTCACGTAGGCGGCGCTATCCCTATGATTATCCAGGCTGGTATCGTGTTGGTAGTGTTCTATTATTCGCTCGTGACGCTATTTCTTCGGTCTTCCCGCTACGCACCGCGGACCGGCAAAGGGCTGTATCGTAGCCAAGTCAAGTATATCGTATTGTTTACCGTTTTTGTAGTCCTGAGCATTATCGCCATGCTGAAGGGTCTTGAACGCGAATACGGTCTGCGGTATGTCATTGGAGACACGTACAAGTTCCTGATACCGCCAGTTTGCATTTATTATTTTTACCTTGTAATACGAAAAAGCGCGGAATACGAGGATATCTTGTATGCTTATTATTGGCTCGCAGTGGTCATGCAGGTGCTCATGCTTGTGCCGTATATGGCAGGAATTCTGAAAACAAATGACAGGATATTTTCTGTCAATAATTTGCCCCTTGTGCTGATGCTGGGTTACTTTTTCAGGGAACGGAGCAGGCGTGTTCGTCCTGCACAATGGCTGATGCTGTTCACCATTCCTGTATATATCTATTTCACCCAGTCGCTTTCACTGTTTGTATCTCTCAGCGTGGTGCCTCTCTTGACGATTGTGCTCTACCGATATAGTGGGAGGCGGCTGGCCCTCTTTCTTGTGGGCATTCTAATTTTTTCATGCACGATGATATATGTTATGCTCTATCGGGGCGATTTCATCGGAGAGATTCTCCCGAGAAAGTATGCGGATTATTACCTCTCAGGAAAGTTCGTGGGATTGCAGAACGCGGCGTCAACAGAGGCGAAACTGGAGATGATCGCCGGAAGCAGGTTTGCTGAACCGAAAGGGATTGTCGGGGAAATATCGGATGGTAAGCTGATGACCATGCTTGTCGGTGCGGGGATGGGAAGTACGTTTACCTCGACATCGGTGACCGGGCTGAAGAGGACATGGACAGGCGAGGATCACTTCGTGCATGCTGGGGTGACGGAATCTCTGCTGCGGACGGGAGTGCTGGGAGCGGTTCTTTACGTGCTCATTTCCCTCCTCTTTGTAGGGGTAGGACTGCAGATGCGTAGATATAATATCATCGCGGCGTTGAGCGCTTCAAAAGTGTTGACGGATTTCCTGTTCATGATCGTGACGACATGGCTGGGGAATGAATTTATGGTATTCTTCCTTGTAGCTTACTTGCTCAGTTTGAGCAGGGAACAGTGGGAGGTCCGGCGCGCTGAAGATGTTTTGCAGCCGACGGTTGGTATGGCCATATGATGCCGGCGAGGCTTAAAGTGAGTGTCATTACGGTCTGCCTCAATGCCGTACGAGAGCTCCCGGAGACCTTGCGAAGCGTCAGGGAACAGACATATCCCCTCATGGAATCGATCGTCATTGACGGAGGGTCAGAGGACGGAACGCTCGAGTATCTTCAGTCGCTAAATCCGCAGCCGGACGTCCTGATATCAGAGCCTGATCACGGGATCTACGATGCCATGAATAAGGGCATCGTTGCTGCGACAGGCGACTACATCATATTCATGAATGCCGGTGACTCCTTCCGGCATCCTTCGGTGCTGAAGGACGTGTTTGGCGACGAGTTTGTGGTCTCTCAGAGGCCGAAAATCATTTCCGGACGGGTGCAGTTCTCTTTGAAGGGGGAGCTGCTGGACTTGCATCGCCCTCGAACAGTAGGGCAGGAAGGACCGGGATTGCCCCATCAGGCAACGTTCATGGCTGCTGATCTGCTGAAGAACAACCGATTTGACACGCATTACCGATTCGCAGGGGATTACGAGCTCTGGCGCAGGTTAAAGAAGCAAGGGCTGTTCTTGGTCCATTATATTGACCGGACCGTTTCCGTTTTTTCACTTGGAGGAGTTTCGACATCTGCGAAGAACGATCCTATGCGCTATCTGGAGCGGGCTTTCGTGGATTCCCGGTATGCCGGCAGGTTCTCGCTATGGCAGATGATCGTGTTGGCCGGCAAGACGGTGATACGGCGCATGCTGTACACGATGATGCCTCATAGGTTATATCATATCCTCCTTCGAAAGAGCTGGATATTCCGGTCATGAGCGTTCAGGAGGGCGGGATCAGATTGCGGCAGGAAGACCGGCAAACTCATGGGGGCGGATGGCGCAGGATATTCGCATTCATTCTGATTAAACTGACTGTTGTTATTCTTTGTTCGAACGGCCTGGCCATCGCAAAGCCGGGGAGCAATGACCGCCTCGTCCTGATGTGGCAGGTCCAGAACACCGTCTCCGACGAGGAGCTGGTGGTCCTGAAGCGTAAGGGCGTCAATCTCGTGCAGTCCTTTCCGCTGATAACCTGGCGAGACGCCGAGATCCGGTCCTATCTCGACCGGATGCATAAGTTCGGATTTGGCGTCGTCATGACGGTTGTGTCCATGTCCGAAAAAGGGCCGTCGGGTTGGTCCATCAGGGAATCAGCACTGGTGGGCTTCATCCGGAAATGGCGGACCCATCCTGCCGTGTTCGCATGGCATACTTTTGATGAGCCGAGCAATCGGGGCGTGGCCGAAGTGCCGAAAGAGCTCCAGGAGCGCGTTTATGGACTGGTGAAGTCTATCGATCCAGACCATCCGGTCATGATCTCGTGGAACGGTACCTCTTTCTGGCACTACCGGTTCTTTTCAGAGCAGGCGTTCGATGTGCTGGATCTGCACGCTCATATCACTGATACGGTCGGACGCCGGCAGGCGGCGCTGATAAACGAGTTCCGCAAACGGAGAGCCAGGGATTACCCAGTCATTGTGACGATAGCGACGGTCTATCGTCCCGGGAACAAGCCGCTTCCGGAAGATGCCGTCATTCAGCAATATCGCTACTTCTTCGGTGAGAACGTTGTGACACGGAACATCGGCTTTTACGGCTGGGACCTGTCGAGGAATATCGGTATCCGCAAGGACACGAGTCTCCTGTCGCAGTTTCTGGACCTGGAGCTGACAAAGTAGGGAACAATCGGATGCTTTTCCCGGCAAGGAACCGGGAAGGGGGGCGGAGAAATGCTTCCGGATTTTATCTGTGTCGGGCCCGGCAGAGCGGGTACGTCGTGGCTGTATGAGATCCTGCGCGAACATCCGGGGATCTGCATGGCAAGGAACATCAAAGAAACGCAGTATTTCGACCGGCACTTTGCTAAGGGTGTCGGATGGTACGGTGAGTTCTTTCAAGATTGTCCGGGGGCCGCGGTCAAGGGCGAGATATCGAACCGCTATGTGTTCGATCCGCGTGTCGCGGAACGCATTTCCTCGCTTCTGCCCCAGTGCAAGATCATCATTTGTTTCCGCAATCCCTATGAGAGGATCCAGTCTGTCTACTCGTTCAAGATCCGGGAGGGGGTGCTTACCTGCGGGTTCCTTGAAGCGATACAGCGAGACCCCCGGTTGATTGAGGAGAATCGCTACTTCACGGTTGTGGAGCCCTATTATCGCCTCTTTGGCAGGGACCACATCTTCCCGTTGTTCTTCGAGGATATCTCCGGGAGACCTGAACAGTTATGCCGGAACCTCTTCACGTTCCTGGGCGTGGACGCGACCGCCCAGCCTCCGAGCATGCGCGAGAAGATCAACCGCGCTATTATCCCGCGTTTGCCGGGGATCGCGCCGCTGACAAAGGGCACGGCGAGAGTGCTCCGGACCATGGGCATGCATCGGATGCTTACCTGGGCGAAACGCTCGGAGTGGCTGAAGCAGCTTCTCTTCAAGGAGCATGGATATCATGAGGAGAACCTTCTGACACAGGAAGCGAGAGCGCTCATCGATCCGGTGGTGGGACCTGAGATCGACCGGCTGCAGGTGCTGATAGACAAGGATCTGTCTCACTGGAAGCGTTCTTGAACAACCTTTGGACCATTCTATGCATATGCTCTCGTTGACAGCGGTATACGTTGTTTTTACAGCTCTCGCGCTCATCTTATACACGTGGCTCGGTTACCCGATCCTCCTGAAAGTGCTGTTGACCTTCAGGAAGAAGACAACATCCGGCAAGGGCAGTGAGCAAAGAGGCGGCGCATTTCCTTCGGTCACGGTGATACTGCCAGTGTATAATGCGTCCAGCAGGATCGAGGCAAAGCTGAGGAACACTCTGTTGCTCGACTACCCTGCGGATAAGCTTGATGTGATCGTGGTCTCCGACGGGTCGTGTGATGATACGGAAGATAAGATGCGGGCTCTGACCAGCGATTTCGTGCGGCTGGTCGTGCTCAACAGGAATCAAGGGAAGAGCAGCGCCCAGAACCGGGCTGTCCGGGAGGCACGGGGAGAGCTGGTCCTGTTCACGGACGTTGATTCTGAGTTGGACCGGGAGTATCTGCAACGCATTGTCCCGGCGTTCGCAGACACCCAGGTGGCAGGTGCTGGAGGCATGGCAGTCCTGCGGGTGGACGGAGGCCATGTTTCCAGGTCGCTGGGAGCCTATTTACGATTGGAGCATTTCCTGCGCTGTGCTGAATCCGAGCTTGGCATGCTCCATACACTGCCGGGATGGGGATTTGTCGTCAGAAAGAGCGAGTTCGTTCCGCTTGCTTCCGATACCGGCGACGATATGATCATCCCGCTCGATCTGGCCGTGCGGAAAAAAAGGTGTGTTCTTGTGCCGGAAGCGGTTGTCGCCGATGCAATGCCGTCGAGCATCCGCGGTGAGTTCCGCGCTCGCCGGAGGATCACGCTGCGAAACCTGACCGGCATCATGCGCCGTCGGATGCTCTTGAATCCTTTTGCCTTCCCGAGGATGGCGTTCGCACTCTGGTCGCATAAGATATTGCGCTGGCTTACTCCGGTCTTCTTGATCCTGCTGCTCCTGAGCACGGCATTGTGGGAGATTTCTGCGGGTGATCCTCTTGCGGCGGTTTTGCTTGCTGGTCAACTTGTTTTCTATGCAGCGGGCGGCCTTGGTATCCTGCTTGCGCTGAAAGACATCCGTGTTCCGGTCATCGGTTTCTTAGCATCGTTCCTCCTGTTCAATATTGGATTCCTTTCAGGGTTGATAAGCTATCTGAAAGGGGAAAGGGTATTTTCCTACACGAACCATGGCGACACGGTTTAGCAGCTACAGCAGAGCATTTCTGTCTCTGGGGGACGCGGCGATCATCCTCCTCTCAGCCTATGTCGCGTTCGCGCTGAGGTGGTGGACCTACGTGGACGTCATGGAGTACCGCGCCGGCGCGACCATCCTCTTCGTTCTCATTTACGGCATCAGCTTCGCCATTCTGGACATACATAATTATACTGAATCGTTTCGGTCGACCGCCTACCTGACGCATTTCATCATTACGGTGCTGATGGCTACGGGGGTGGTGACGGTGCTGTTCTACGTTATGCCCCTCTGGAAGTTCGGGAGAGGGGTGCTGTTGATCAACATGGCAGTCGTCACCATCCTGGTCTATTCCTGGCGCCTGCTTTTCGAGGTCCTCTTCAAGTTCGCGCGGAAACCCCTGCGCATGATCGTTATCGGCTCCGGATTCTCGGGTAAGCATATCTACGACATCCTGCGGAAACATCCGGATGCCTTCACGGTCATCGGGTTTCTCGATGATGATCCCGGGCGTTCCGGGACCGGGATCGGAGAGCACCGAGTCCTGGGAGGAAGCGGCATGCTCATGGACCTGACTGAGCGGCGGGCGATGGACGCTGTGGTCATTGCGATCACCGGCAACAAGACACCCCGGTTGCTCACTGCCCTCGTCGACGCGAAAATGAAAGGCGTCGAGGTCTATGATATGCCGGACCTCTACGAGGAGATCACCGGCAAGCTGCCGGCCGATCATATCGGCGACGCCTGGATGGCCTACGCGCGGTTCAAGGGGGTCAGGAGGAACCTCTACACCCTCCATCTCAAGCGCATCATGGACATCCTGCAGTCCGTGCTGGGACTCATCCTGTCCCTGCCGATCGCCATCATCGCGGCGATCGCGATCAAGCTCGATTCCCGCGGTCCGGTCCTCTACCAGCAGGCGAGAATGGGTAAGAACGAGTGTATTTTCACGTTGTGCAAGTTCCGCTCGATGCGGTCCGATGCCGAAGACGGCGCCGCCGTCTGGGCCTCGCCCGACGATCCCCGGATCACGAGAGTGGGAATGTTCCTCCGCAAGACCCGGATCGATGAGATCCCCCAGATGTGGAACGTCCTCAAGGGAGAAATGAGCTTCATCGGACCCCGGCCGGAACGACCCGAGTTCATCGCGCAGCTCAAGAAGGAAGTGCCGTTCTATTCTTTCCGGCACGCGGTCCAGCCGGGCATCACCGGCTGGGCGCAGGTCAACTACCGCTACGGCGCTTCGAAGGAAGACGCGCTGGAAAAGCTGCACTACGACCTTTACTATATCAAGAACCTCAGTTTCACTCTCGACATGCACGTGCTGCTCAAGACGATCCGTGTCGTCCTGTTCGGAAAAGGGGCACGGTAAGCCTCGGGGAATGGAATGAGCGCGCTCGAGATACCGTGAGGCGATGAAAGGCTGATGAAACCATGATCCTTATCACCAATGACGACGGGGTATACTCGCCCGGCATTCAAATTCTGGCAAAACGGCTGAAGGAGCTTGATCAGGTCGTGATCGTGGCGCCGGACCGGGAGCGGAGCGCCGCGGGACATTCCATGACGCTCCACCGCCCGTTGCTCATTGAAGAACTGAAGGAGGATGTTTATAGCGTCAACGGCACACCCACTGACTGTGTGAACATCGCGGTCAAGGGACTGCTTAAGGAAGTGCCGAAGCTTGTCGTGTCGGGGATCAATAAGGGACCGAATCTGGGTGATGATGTGACCTACTCGGGGACCGTGGCAGGAGCAATTGAAGCCCGCATACTGGGTATCCCGTCCTTCGCGATCTCGCTTTCAGCAAGGTCAAATTTCCTTTTTTCCACGGCTGCGGATGTTGCGGTGCGGATCGCGCGAATGATACGGGAAGAGGGGATGAACAGCGGAACGCTCCTGAACGTGAATGTGCCGAACGTCGAACTTTCGGGGATACGAGGCACGACGATCACCCGGCTGGGAAAGCGGATCTATCATCAAATGACCGTGGAGCGTGTCGATCCCCGGGGCAAGAAATATTACTGGATAGGCGGCGGCGAACCTGAATGGGAGTGCGAAGAAGGGACGGACTTTGACGCGGTCGGAAAAAATATCGTCTCGATAACTCCCCTTCATCTTGATCTGACCGACTATGCTTCTTTTGACCAGCTCAAAGTCGCAGAGCGCCTTGAATATCAGCCGACGACGCCTCATGAGGGTCAGAGGTGATCGACTTTGATAAAGAACGCCGCCTGATGGTCGAGGAACAGCTGATCCCCCGGGGGATCAGGAATCCGCGCGTCCTTGATGCCATGCGCAAGGTCCAGCGCCACGAGTTCATGCCAGAGGCGCTTAGACTCCAGGCTTACGGCGATCATGCCATGCCGATCGGCGAAGGCCAGACCATATCCCAGCCCTATATAGTGGCGCTGATGACCGAACTCCTGGGACTCAAAGGTCCTGAACGGGTGCTGGAGATCGGCACCGGATCAGGCTACCAGGCCGCGGTGCTTGCCGAGCTCTGCCAGAAGGTCTACACGGTCGAACGGGTCAAGACGCTGGCAGACAAGGCGCGGCAGAACCTGGACCGGCTCGGATACCGCAATGTGGCCATGAAGGTATTCGACGGCACTTATGGCTGGAAGGATATGGCGCCTTTTGACGCGATCATTGTTACTGCCGCGTCGCCGTCGGTGCCCCAGCCACTGGTGGAGCAATTGAAAGAGGGTGGGGTCCTTGTTGTGCCCGTGGGAGAGCGGATGTCGCAAGAGCTGCTGAGTATCGTCAAAACCTCCACCGGCATAAGAACGGAGCGGAGCATCCCCTGTGTGTTCGTGCCACTGATCGGGAACCACGGGTGGAAGGAATGACGGTATGTTCCGCCCCCCCTGTGGAAATGAACAGTCCTGTGCGAGGATAACAGAAAGAACACGTCCTTTTTCCATGAATAATGCTCTCTCCATAGATCTGGAAGACTGGTTCTGTGTCTATAATATGAGCCGGTTCATCGACAGGAGCAGCTGGGACAGCTGTGAACTGCGTGTTAGACGGAATACAGAGCGACTGCTGGCGTTGCTTGAACGGCGCCGGGTGAAGGCGACCTTCTTTGTCCTCGGCTGGATCGCCGAACGGGTGCCGGATTTGATCTCGAGCATTGAACAGCAAGGGCACGAGATCGCAACGCACGGCTATTCCCATGAGCTGATCACGAACATGACGCCAGCTGCATTCGAATCGGACCTCAAGAGGGCCCTTGAGGTCACGCGGCAATGTGTCAGGCAGCATATTCACGGCTTCCGGGCGCCATCGTTCAGTATCACACAAAGGACGAAATGGGCATTGCCTATCCTGGAACAGAACGGGATCACCTATGATTCATCAATTTACCCTATCGGTTTCCATCCCGACTATGGGATCGGTGACAGCCCACTTGGAATCTATGCGCATAGCCCTTCGTTGGTCGAAGTTCCCCTCAGTTGTGCAGAGGTCCTGGGCAGGAGGATACCCTGTAGCGGCGGCGGATACTTTCGCCTGCTCCCATACGCGGCAACGAAGTTCCTGATGCGGTTGTGCAACAAACAGGGCAGGCCGGTGATCTTTTACCTCCATCCCTGGGAAATAGACCCCGATCAACCACGGGTCAACCTGACAGCATCGAAACGTCTGCGTCATTATCTTAATCTGCACAGAACGATGGATCGCCTCGAGCGTCTTTTGCGAGACCTTCCGTTTACTACAATAAGGGAGATCCTTCATGAACAAAGAGCTGCAGGAACAGAAGGAGTTCTGGGACCGGGAACTGGATCAGTTTGACGCGATTTACACCGCCAGGAAGAGCCCGCTCAGCGCTTATCTGGACAGGGTCTTCAGATGGGATATGTTCGCACGCTATGAGTACACTTTTACTAATGCCGCCCCGATCCCTGGAAAGACAGTACTCGATGTAGGATGCGGTACTGGCCGTTATTCGCTCGAATTTGCCCGGAGAGGTTCAGCAAGGGTCGTCGGTCTGGATGTGTCCGAGGAAATGATCCGGGCATGCCGTGACCGGACAGCGCAGGCTGGCCTGGATGGGCAGTGCGAGTTTGTGCAAACCGATTTGCTCGCATTCAGAACAAATGAGATGTTCGATGTGAGCATAGGGATCGGATTATTCGATTATGTCAAAGACGCCCGGCCTGTGTTGCAGAAGATGAAGGAGCGCACAAAGGACCGCACGATTGCAAGCTTTCCGCGCACCGGTACATGGCGCGCGCTGGTGCGAAAAGTGCGATTGGCCCTGAAGGGTTGCCCGGTTTATTTCTATTCCGCGGACCGAATAGGGTTGCTTCTGACGGAAGCCGGATACCGGTCGTACCATATCTCGAAGATCGGTCAGCTCTACTGCGTTACCGCTTTTGTTGAAGAAGGAAATCGCTGAAGACGGAATGAGAACGGGAGTGCTGAACGACCCGGTTGAGGCGGCAGATGGAGATGACACTAATAGATACAGGGATTCTCCGTTCCTCCTGACGCGGATATCCAGGATCAAATTGCAAACAACACATACATAGCCCCCAAACCCCCATCACACTGCCGGGCGCTCACGAAGGCGGTCACCTGACGGCGATATTTGCCGAGCATCGCCTGATAACTGCGCTTTTTAAGACCGGCCCGTTGACCGAGCGGAGACCCCGTCCGTGGATGATCTTGACGCACTTCCAGCCACGGGTAAAGGCGTCCGCGATGAATCCATCAATTTCCTCATCAACGCAAGCGGCTGTTGATCCATGCAGATCAAGCATCGCCTGGACCGAGAATCGCCCGCTGTGCAACTCTTCTGTTACTCCTGCTCTCGCATCGGGATTCGTCCATTCCACGTATTCCTGGGTTTCCGACAGATTGATCGGCGCTTGTCCAGCAGCTATCTGACCGAGGATCGAAAGAGCGGCCTCGTCGTCGCCTGGAGAATGCCGTAAGGGAGCCTGCTGTTGAATGCCGGCGCGGCAAAGGAGAAGACGAAATGCCGGGATCTCCTGTACACCGTTCATTGCCGTCCTGAATAGTTCTTCCTCAGATGGCGGGTTTGGAGGTGATGGAAGCGGTACAGGCTGAGAATCCTGTTGCTCTATCTGTCTCTTCAACCGGTTAAAAGGCCGGTGATGGAACTCCTTTTTGCTGCTCATTGTCACGGCTCCGGGCGGATTGATCGCTATTCATCCTTGCCGCAGCACTTGATCACGGTTGTGTCGCTCACTTCGATAAGGCCCTTGTGCAGGAGCGGCGTGATCTCAAGAAGTATCGCGTCGATATTTATCTCCTGTCCACGACCTCGATCTTGACCGGCAGGGAGGTCGAGAGTTCCAGGATCTTGGCAGTATGGAACACCCGCTCACTTCCATACCCCTCAACTCCGCGAAAAACGCTGGCTCCGGAGATCTTTCGTTTGAAGAAGATGTCCAGAAGGACCTCGTAGGCTGGTTTGCCCTGGATCCTGTAGGATTCATCAAGGTAAATAGAAAGTTTTTTTGCTGGTCCTGGTTTGATCATATGCGGTCTCCTTAACGAACCTGACAGCAAGGGGAGTTCAGATGCTTTTCGCCAGCATCTCTCCCAGTTTCAGCGCCACAAACCCTATCACAACACTCATGATGATGTTGGTCATGGCGAAGAGCCACTGCCCATCCTTGAGCAATGCGCCGGTCTCGTATTCAAAGGTGGAGAAGGTGGTATAAGCGCCCAGGAATCCGACCACCAGCAGCATTCGCCACTGCGGGATCACTATGAACCGTTCTGTCAGGAGCGGCATAAGAAGGCCGATCAGAAAACTGCCGCTTACGTTGATGATAAAAGTTCCTAGAGGGAAAGTCCTCCCCCAGCGCTGGCCGATCCAGAGTCCCAGAGCGTAGCGTACGACAGCGCCGGCAAAGCCGCCTATCCCAACAATAAGATAGTTCATTATCGAGAATACCTCATGAAACCAATTTAACAGATATTAAGGCCCTGCGCAAGAAGCGGCATCAGCCGATGTTATCCTGACCTGGAAAAAACGGTGCGTTATGAACATAAATAATGTATAATGCGAACGTGAATACAAGCCTTGTCCAAGAAGGAGATACCATGACAAAAGAGCAGGTAGCAGAGGCGATCCAGCAGGTGAGACCGGCGCTCCAGCGGGACGGCGGTGATATTGAACTGGTGAGCGTGGAAACCGACGGTACGGTAAAAGTACGGCTCAAAGGGGCCTGCGGTTCATGCCCCATGTCCACAATGACGCTTAAGATGGGCGTTGAAAAGTTCCTCAAGCAGCAGCTGCCCGAGGTCAAAGAGGTCGTGCAGGTAGCGTAAGTGGCAGAGTGCCTGTCCCTGTCGTGCAACAATTAAATCAGCAGGCCCAGGTTAGTCCTGGGCCTGTCTTTATTATGTTTTTCGCGCTTTTTCCCTGATCATGCCGATCAAGCTAGGGATGTTCTGAAAAATCGCTTGACACCTTTCGTTACTTTTGTTATAACCTTGGCGGCCTTTAGCAGAAGTTGCCAAACCGCAGTTTTAGTTCCCCATACCACATATCGAGGTGCGGATAGCATGGAAGCGACCACTGTCAATGCCAGCGCCACGTTCGAGGGAGGGGTCCATCCCTCCGGCAACAAGGAATTATCAGCGCACAAGCCCACCGTTCCTGCAGCGATCCCCAAACGAGCAGTCATTCCCCTGAGTCAGCATATCGGAGCACCCTGTAAACCCCTAGCGGTCATCGGCCAGGAAGTCAAGAAGGGCGAAAAGATCGGAGAGACCGGCGGATTCGTGTCCGCGCCGGTGCATGCCTCGATATCGGGCAAAGTCACGGCCATAGGCGCGTTCCCGCACTCTATGGGATCAGACCTGCCGGCAATTGTCATCGAAAGCGACGGCAAGGATGAGTGGGTGGCCGGGCTCAAGGAAACGGTTGACTACAACGTGCTGAGCCCCGATGAACTCAAGAAGATGGTGTCCGACGCCGGCATCGTCGGCATGGGAGGCGCGACGTTCCCGACCCACGTGAAGCTGTCGCCGCCCAAGGAAAAGCCGATCGATGTGGTGATCCTGAACGGCGCGGAATGCGAACCCTATCTTACCTCCGACCACCGGCTTATGGTGGAGAAGCCCAAAGAGATCGTGGAAGGCCTGCGGATCCTGATGCGGATCCTGGGCGTGAAAAAGGGGCATATCGGGATCGAGGCGAACAAGCCCGATGCGATCGAGGCGCTGAAAAAGACCGTCGCCGGCGCGTCGGACATTGAGGTCTGGCCGGTAAAGGTCAAGTATCCCCAGGGCGCTGAAAAGATGCTGATCAAGGCCATTGCCAACCGGACCGTGCCGGCCGGCGGCCTGCCCATGGATTGCGGTGTCGTGGTCCAGAACGTGGGAACCGCGGCTGCGATCTATGATGCCGTGCGCTTCGGCCGTCCGCTGATCGAGCGGTATGTGACGGTCACGGGCAGGGGCGTGAAGGAACCGAAGAACTTTCTGGCCCGGATCGGCACTCCGTTCTCGCAGTTGATCGAGGAAGCGGGCGGGCTGACCGAGGACGCCGCGAAAGTGATCGCCGGCGGTCCCATGATGGGGATGAGCCAGTTCTCTCTGGACGTTCCCGTGATCAAGGGCACCTCGGGGATCCTGGTATTGCCGCAGGCGGAAGTAAGCACCAAATCCTATGGTCCTTGCATCCGGTGCGCGCGATGCATCGATGCCTGTCCCATGATGCTCCAGCCGTCGCTCCTCGGCCTGTTCATCGAGAAAGGCCACTACGAGGACGCAAAGGACTATAACCTTATGGATTGCTTCGAGTGCGGTTCCTGCACCTTTGTCTGCCCGGCGAACCGTCCCATGGTGCAGTGGGTGAAACGGGCAAAACGGGAACTGGCCAAGAAGAAGAATTAGTCGCAGGGGCAGGTTTTAAACCTGCCTTTGTGCTGTACGGATCATAAAACCTTACGAGGTACCTACATGGAAGCAACTCCCAAGGAACAGACGAAAGAGCAACCGAAACTGATCGTTTCGATCGGACCCCATGTCCGCACGGACGAAAGCACGGCCAAGATCATGTGGACCGTGAATGGAGCGCTGCTCCCTGCCGCGCTCATGTCGATCTACTACTTCGGCCTGCCCGCGGTCATGGTTCTCGCGGTATGCATATTCACCGCGATGATCACGGAAGCGGCCATACAGAAGATGCTCAAGAAAGAGATCGCCGTGGCAGACGGCAGTGCGTTCCTGACAGGCCTCCTGATCGCCATGAACTGTCCGGCGAACATTCCGCTCCATATCCCGGCCATCGGCACCTTTGTGGCGATCGGGATCACCAAACAGCTCTTTGGCGGCCTGGGCTACAATGTATTCAATCCGGCGCTCATCGGCCGCGCACTTATCCTGATCAGCTTCCCCAAGGCCATGACCACATTCACCCACCCGGTCGCCAATATCATGGCTTTTGACGCGAAGACCATGGCCACGCCGCTTACGGTGCTCAAAGAGGACGGTGTTGCAAAGCTCCTGGAACTGTATCCGAATATCTATCAGAACCTTCTGCTGGGGAACCGTGCCGGATCTCTTGGCGAAACAGCCACCATCGCGCTTTTGCTCGGCGCAGCGTTCCTGATGATCAAACGCTACATAACCTGGCATATCCCGATCCCCTTTATCCTCACAGTTGCCGCCGCGACCTGGATGTTCGGCGGTAAGGAAGGACTTTTCACCGGCGACGCGCTGTTCCATGTCATGGCAGGCGGCCTGGTCCTCGGCGCATTCTACATGGCCACGGATTATGTCACCGGGCCGTCGGTCAGAAGCGCGCAGATCGTGTTCGGCATTGCCTGCGGCATTCTGACGGTCCTGATCAGGCTCAAGGGCGGGTACCCCGAGGGCGTGATGTTCGCTATCCTGATCATGAACTGCTTCGCTCCGCTCCTTGACCGGGGCATGCGGAGCAAGGTCTTCGGCAAGGCCGAGGCCAAGGGGGTGAAGAAATGAAGGAAACGATCAAAGTTACCCTCAGCCTGGTCGTTATCTTTATCGCAGCCGGTCTGATCATGGGCGGCACCTATATGAAAACATCGCCCGTAAGATATATTGCGGAGCAGAAAGAGAAAAAGGAAGCGCTCCAGAAACTTGCGCCGGAAGCCGACGAAAGCAGCTTTGCCAAGGAAAAACGCAAGGATTGGGACCTTCACGGGAAAAAGCATGAGTACTACGAGGCCAAGAAAGGCGACGCCATTGTTGCCTATATTGCCGAGACAGCTGGAAAGGGGTATTCAAGCCATATCCAGATGCTCGTTTCCGTTGACGGTTCATTGAACATAAAGGACGTGAACATCCTGCACCACGGCGAAACCCCGGGTCTCGGTGACCAGGTCGAGGACCGCAAGCTTTTCCTCGATCAATTCATCGGGAAGGGACTGTCCCAGCTGGTGCTGATCAAGGGCGAGACCAAGGAAAATATCCAGGCCATCACCGGCGCGACCATCTCGAGCCGGGCGGTCACGAACGGCGTCAGGGACGCCGTGCAGATGCTGGTGGACACATACGGTTCAGGAGTGAAATCCGCGGCAGCGGGGGACAAGCCCGCCCACGAGGTGAAGCATGAGCACAGATAGCGTAAACTACGGGCAGATCTTCAAGAACGGCGTTTTCGGCGAGAACCCGGTGTTCCGGCTGGCGTTGTCACTCTGTCCCGCCGTGGCGGTCACGAGCGGCGTGAAGAACGGCACGCTCATGGGCGTTGCGGTGCTGTTCGTGATGGTCATGGTGAACGCGACCGTGTCCCTTATCCGGAACTTCATTAATCCCAAAGTACGCATTCCTTCCTACATGTTCATCATCGCCACCTGGGTTACGGTCACGGACCTGGTGATGGCGGCCTACGCACGGGACGTGTATAAGCAGATGGGCCTCTACATCATGCTGATCGTGGCCTTCGCGATCGTGCTGTCGCGGGCTGAGGTCTTCGCCATGAAGAACAAGCTCATCCCGTCGATGGTCGACGGAGCGGCAATGGGCCTGGGATTCCTTCTGGCCCTGGCGCTGATCGGCGTGTTCCGCGAGTTCCTGGGCAAAGGCGCGCTCTGGGGCGTGCAGATCCTGTCGGTGAAGCCGTTGCCGATCATGATCCTGCCCGCGGGCGGATTTTTCGCCATGGGGCTCATCATGGGATTCCTGAACTGGATCGACCGGAAGTATTTCGGCGGCACCGGCGCGAGCAGCGGGGGACATTAATTAATTTCGGAGGTTCCTATGTGGCAGGACGTACTGACGATCTTTATCGCATCTGCGCTGATCAATAACTTCGTGTTCGCCCGCTATCTCGGGCTGTGCATCTTCTTCGGCGTCACCAAGAAGATGGAAACCGCGATCGGCATGAGCTTCACCTTTACGGGAGTGATGCTGATCGGAGCGGCTCTGAACTGGTTCATCTATAAATATGTCATGATGCCGCTCCATATCGGCTTCCTGAAGATCGTGATCTTCATCGGTGTGATCGCCGCATTCGTGCAGGCCGCTGACACGATCATGAAAAAAGTGACCCCGGCGCTCTACTATAAGCTCGGTATCTATCTGGCGCTGATCACGACGAACTGCATCATCCTCGCGGTGCCGCTCCTGAACGCAGAGGAATACGCGGACAGCCTGTTCAAGAGCATGGCACTGGCGCTCGGCTCGGGCCTGGGATTCAGCCTTGCGCTTATCATCATGGCGAGCATCCGGGAAAAACTGGAGCTGGCCGATGTGCCGAGGTCGTTCCAGGGTCTGCCGATCTCGTTCGTCCTGACCGGGTTGATCGCGCTGGCGTTCCTGGGATTCTCGGGGATGATTACGTTATAAAATCGGGATTAGAGGATGAAGGATTGAAGGATTAGGCAAAGCGCTTGCCTTTTAATCCTCCTGATCCTTTTTCAAACTAATCCTCCTTCAGAGGTAAACCTATGCTTGAGCAGATCACACAGGTGTTTTTCACCGCATTCCAGCACGTTGCGAGCGTATTCCTGAACAGGATTGTTCCGATGATTGGCGTGGGCGGGTCCGTCGAGACCCTGGAGACGGTGCCCCCGAGCATCATCGGGTACGGTCTCGTGGTCCTCGCGGGTCTGGGAGTCGTTTTCGGTATTGCGCTTGCCATCGTTGCATCGAAGTTCATGGTCAAGATGGACCCGAAGGTAGAGCAGGTGCGTGAGACCTTGCCGGGCGCCAATTGCGGCGCCTGCGGGTTTGCCGGATGCATGGGCTACGCAGAGGCGGTGGTGGGCAATCCTGATGTGGCTTCGAACCTTTGTGCTCCGGGAAAGGGCGCCGTCGCTGAGAAGATCGCGCAAATAACCGGCAAGGCGGCAGCGAAGGTGGATCCTAAGATCGCTCGGGTCTTTTGCCAGGGCGGCAAGAGCAAAAGCCAGAAAAAGTTCATTTACACCGGGGTAATGGACTGCACGGCTGCCGTATTGGCGGCGGGCGGGGACAAATCCTGCGAGTTCGGCTGTCTCGGATACGCCACCTGTATGCGCGCATGTCCCTTTGATGCGATCACCATGAGCGATGACAGCCTGCCGGTGATCAATCCAGAGAAGTGTACCGCCTGCGGCAAGTGCGTTGCAGCCTGTCCGAAGCAGGTGATCGAACTCGCGAAAATGTCCAAGCCCGTGGTGGTCAGCTGTCACAGCAGGGACAAAGGCATCGATGTAAAGAAGAAGTGCCAGGTGGGCTGTATCGCATGCGGCATGTGCGTCCGTACCTGCCCGGTTGATGCGATCAAGGTCGACAATAATCTTGCGCGCATTGACCATGAGAAGTGCATCTCCTGCGGTCTTTGCGTCAAGAAGTGCCCAACGAACGCGATCCATGACCATTTCGCGCCGCGGCTTAAAGCGTCCATCCAGGCGGATAAATGCGCAGGCATCGACGTGTGCGCCAAGGTCTGCCCGGTGAACGCCATCTCCGGCGAAATAAAGGCGGTCCACAGGGTTGACCAGTCGAAATGCATCGGCTGCGGAATGTGTGAAGCCCGATGCCCCAAGAAGGCCATCATCATGGTTTCGGGCGGCGGGGCGCATGGCGCAGAAGCTGCAAAGGAAAAGGCCGCGGCAGCCGTTTAGCGGACCGATCACGCGATCATTTCAGAAAAAGGGATACGCCAACGTATCCCTTTTTCATTTTCCGTGCATCCGTAAATACATTCGGGACCCGTCGCGGGAACATGATTTTGTGAAGCCTTTTTCCCTTGACAAACCTGCATACTTGGGCTAAATACAAATCACTTTTTATGATCGACGATGCAATGTGTTTCTTGCACGTATCCTGTTTGGAGGTGTTCCATGAATCCAGATGATATCAAATACCATCGAGAGCATGCGTGGGTCCGCGTGGAGGGAAAACGCGCGACCATCGGCATTACCGACCATGCACAGCAACAGCTCGGTGATATCGTGTACGTTGACCTTCCTGAACTGGAAACGGAAGTGGACGCCGATTCCGAGTTGTCCGAGATCGAGTCTACCAAGGCGACCTCGCCGGTGATCTGTCCGGTTTCTGGTTCGGTTGTCGAGATCAACGAGGATCTGGCTGATTCTCCCGAGATCATGAACGAAGACCCTTACGGCAATGGATGGCTGGCGATCATCGAGATGAACGATCCGAGCGAGGTCGGGGACCTGATGACCCGCGACGAATACGAGAAATTCCTGAAGGAAGAAGAAGAGAAGTAAAAAAATGAGGCTTACGATCATCGGCGCCGGTCCGGGAGGGTATGTCGCGGCTCTCCGCGCCGCGCACCTGGGAGCGCAGGTCACGGTCCTCGAAAGGGATGAAGTCGGAGGGACCTGTCTGAACTGGGGCTGTATTCCTACCAAAACCCTCATCGCCTCGGTCGAGGCGTTCGAGCGTGTCAAGCATGCTGGAGATTTCGGCATCGATATTTCCGGCACCGTAACCTATAATCTGGAAAAGATCAGGGACCGCAAGAACAAGGTCGTCGCAACCCAGGTAAAGGGCATAAAAGCGCTGTTCAAGAGCGCCGGCGTGGACCTGATACCGTCACGGGCGGAGCTGCTGTCGAAAGATGTCGTTCGCGCCGTATTACCGGACGGCACAACACGCGATATTATGTCCGACCGTGTCATTATCGCCACAGGGTCAAGGCCTGCGGGACTCCCTGATCTTAATGCGGACGGGGACGTTGTCATGACGAGCGACGATGCCCTGAAACTTGCGAAAGTGCCCCGAAGCATACTGATCATCGGCGCCGGCGTCATCGGGTGCGAGTTCGCTTTTATCTACAGGTCTCTGGGCGCTGACGTGACCGTTGTGGAAACGGCTTCCCGGCCGCTCACGACCGAGGACGAGGATATCTCGGCGATCATCGAACGGGAGATGAAAAAAACGAAGATCAAGCTCCTCACCGGGGTGAGCTTTCAGAGCATGACAAAGACCGCTGAGGGAGTTGCCAAGGTCCGCCTTTCCGATGATCGCGAGATCCCTACGGATACTATCCTTTTGTCCATTGGCAGAAAACTGAACAGCGGGAACCTGGGGCTTGACCTGCTCGGCATTGCAACGGGAAAACGCGGCGAGATCGTGGTCAACGACCGGATGGAAACGACTGTAAAAGGAATATTCGCAATTGGAGACGTGACCGGCGGTACGATGCTTGCTCACGTCGCATCCCATCAAGGCCTGGCTGCTGCTGAGAATGCATTGGGCGGGCACACCATCATGGATCCATCGATCATTCCCGCGGGGATATTCACGTCTCCGGAGATCGGCAGTGTCGGCCTCCGGGAGCATCAGGCACGGGAACGGAAGGTCGGGATCAAGGTCGGCCGGTTTCCTTATCGTGGATTGGGCAAGGCGCATGCCATGGGCGAGATTGCGGGATTCGTCAAGATCATCGCTGAGGCTGGGACAGATAAGGTGCTTGGTGTGCATATTTGCGGGTCCCATGCCACGGACCTGGTGCACGAAGGCGCGCTTGCGATCCGAACGGGTACGACAGCGAGTGAGCTCGGACATATGATACACGCCCACCCGACACTGGCCGAAGGCATTATGGAAGCTGCAAATGATGTTCATGGAGAGGCTATCCATGTGCAGCGAGAAAGCCGCTGATCCGTTTTGTGTGTCAAATAAAGAATTTAAGCGTCATGCATGAAAATATGCTATTCTTGTGATGCAGGAAGATGCAAAAGAGCGTTTCCCCGGGAATATTCCCTGTGAATATTCCCTTTACGTTTCAAGGGTTTTCTGCTAGACTACGAAAAGATCAAGCGAAATATAATTTATTTGTTTTCCTTCGAATCCCCTATGAAAAACAAGATCATCATCGCCAGTGTCATAGCGCTTGTTGTTTCCGCGTTCACGATCATTGCATATCAATCCGGTCTGTTCGACCGGGCAGAGGACCTTGTCTACGACGCCAAGGTGAAGATGTTCCGGTCCCAGGCAGTACCGCCCAGGAACATCAAGGTGGTTCTGGTTGACGATGCCTCGATCAGCGCCATGGAAAAGACCGCGGGCAGGTGGCCGTGGCCGCGCGCTATATGGAGCGATCTGCTCGACTTCCTGACGACCTACGGCGGCGCTAAGACCGTGCTGTTCGATATCCTGTTCACGGAGCGGCAGGATGAGGCAAATGACGGAGCCTTGGTGGACGCTACCACAGCATCGGGCAACGTGGTCCACAGCATGATCGTGAAACATGAAAAACCGGACAAGGACCAGAAGTACAACCTCCAGCTGAACAAGCCCCTTCCCGCCGAATTCGTGTCAAAGTTCGCCGTCAGGAATGTCCAGGGATCCTTGAACATCAAAAGCGCGGAGCGCAACAACGATTTCACACTGCCGATAGATAAGCTTCACGCAGCCGCCAGCCGAATGGCTGTTGTCGAGTTCACCCCGGATGCGGATGGGACCCTTCGCAGGACGATCCCGCTCCGTGAATACCAGGGTTCCTATTTCCCCGTGCTCGGGCTGGCGCCATTTGTCGACGAGAACTCGAAGGTCGTGATCGGCACGAAGGCGATCCAGATCAATGACCGGATCATGCCGATCGATCGGGACGGCAATTTTCTGATCAATATGTACGGGATCGACAACGTAGAACCGATCTCTGTCGGAGGGATTTTCGCATCGCTCCAGAAGATCCGGGCAGGCGACATCGAAAATCTCGTTGTGAACCCCGAGGAGTTCCGCGACAGCATCGTGTTCGTGGGTGTTTCCGCGGTCGGCGGCGCGGACCTCAAGGCAACACCTCTTGCCACACGCACTCCGGGTGTGATCATGCACGTTTCTCTTGCGGGGAACTATCTGCAGCACGACTTCCTGATGCCCGCGGACCGCAGGCTTACCCTGCTGGCGGTGCTGATCGGCGTGTGCGCGGTCGTCGGGGTCGTGTTCTTCTCAAAACGATTCCTCATACGCGCTTCATTCCCGATCATGATCCTGCTTGCCTATAGCGGCTATTCCTTTTACGCTTTTAAGCTTCATTGGCTGGTGGATACGATACCTTTCGCTTTTGCGTCGATCACCAGCGGATTCCTGTCTTTCGGGTATCTCACGTTCACGGAAGCTGTGGAAAAACGAAGGGTGTCCCAGGTCTTCACCCAGTACGTGTCCAAGGACGTACTGAACGAGGTCCTGCATAACTACAAGGAGTACCTCAAATCCAGCCAGGGCCAGAAGGTGGAGATCACGATCCTGTTCTCCGATATCCGCGGATTCACGACCATGTCCGAGAATGCTCCGCCGGAAAAGATCGTGGAAATGCTGAATATCCATTTCACCCACATGGCGGACATCATTCTGAAGCATAACGGAACGCTCGATAAGTATATAGGCGACGCGATCATGGCGTTCTGGGGAGCGCCGCTTCCGGATAAGAACCATGCCGAGAACGCTGTCAAGGCCTCGATAGAGATGCTCGAAGAGCTCAAGATCGTGAACGCCGAGCTCAGGGAAAAAGGTCTGGACATGGATGTGAAGATCGGCGTCGGCTTGAACACCGGCGTGGTCACGATCGGCAACATTGGTTCCCAAAAGAAACTGAACTATACCATTGTCGGCGACGCCGTGAACCTGGCGTCACGGCTCGAAAGCCTGACCAAGGAGCACAAGACCGGATTGCTCCTGTCGGAATATACCTATGAAATGGTAAAGGACAAGATTCCCTGCACGATGCTGGGGAATGTCAAAGTAAAAGGCAGGGAAAAGGCCGTGGACATCTATACGCCGGAAGTACTGAAAAAGCAGTAAGAGGGGATACCCGAAAAATACCCCATAACGGCAGTTTACATTTAGAAAAAGACGCGGGATAATAGTTTGCTGAAGTGGAAAAATCGTAGTTTCAGAATTGATGGCGGTATCAGGCAAGTCGCAATAACATTCAAAACCGTATATTCGCAGGGAGGTGCGCCATGAAGAAAATTATCGTATTTGCAATGATGCTTGTGCTCGTTGCCGTTACCGCGGCGATCGCCGAGGAAGTATATGTCCAGAGCGCCAAGGTAAAGGTCATGTGGGAACCGTCGTTCAAGGCCAAGGTCATGACCGAAGTGACCAAGGGCCACAAGTTCACTGTCCTGGGAAAACAGGGGAGTTGGGTCAAAGTGAAGCATGGTTTTGAGACGGGATATGTCCCGGCACTCCTTGTTTCCAAGAATCCGCCGCTTGCGGTCGTGGGCCTGGTAAAGGCCGATGAATCGGAGATCAAGGACAGTGTCCGCCGTCGGGCGTCTACGTACACCAGCGCCGCAGCCGCGAGGGGCCTGACCTCGGAAAGCAGGAAACGGCTGAGCAAGGAAGAAAAGGCCGATTACACAGCACTTGACAAGATCGAGTCTTTTTCGGTGAGCAATGAGGAGCTCGCAAAGTTCATGGAAGGGGGGTCAAAATGATCCTTTCTTCCGGGATTACAAAGGCGCTTGCCGGCATAGCGCTGGTCCTGGTCTTGCCGTTGCTCGCCCAGGCCGTGGAAATGAAGGCCCGCGAACGGTGGCATTCCCAGGACATGGATGTTGTGGAGTCGGACATTGTGGCTGAAGTGAAGTTCGGCCGGGAGGTCGCGGCAAGGATCGTCGGCCGGTATGGTCTCTATGATGATGATCAGGTGAACCGGTATGTGAACCTGGTCGGCAGTTCCGTGGCCGTGAGCGCCAACCGTCCGGAGCTCATATTCAGGTTCGCGGTTCTGGATACGCAGGAGATCAATGCCTATGCCGCGCCTGGTGGATATATATTCGTGACCAAAGGCGCTCTGGCGCAGATGCAGGATGAGGCTGAACTGGCCACGGTTTTGGCTCACGAGGTGGCGCACGTGGCAGGCCGCCATGTAGTGAAAGAATTGAACATCAAGGGCGCCGAAGGCGGCGCAGCAGGCGGAATGGCCCGGCTCGCCGGCGGCGCCACCGAAGCCGCGCGCGCGACCATGGGGCAGATCGTGGACAAGGCGGTCGATATCCTGTTCAAGGACGGCTACAAGCGCGAGGACGAGATCCAGGCGGACAGGGATTCGATCCTGTATTCCACTGTGGCAAACTATGATGCCTCTGCGCTGATCCGTTATTTCGAACGCTTGAATGCTGTAAAAGGAAAATCCACCGAGGTGCTCGACAAGACCCATCCGACCTATGATGCCCGTATTTCATGGCTCAAGGATACGATCAATGGAGAAGGCATCGATCCCTATAAGATGAAGAGCAATAAGGACCGTTTCCAGGAATCAGTGAAAACTGCGGAACTCATTAAGAAGTAAATGACGAGAAGTAATAAGAGGTAAGTAGTAAGCGTGAAAAAACGGAACTAAGAAGCAAGCGGCAAGTGGTAAGCGACCTGCTAGAAAAGGATTGCTTAAACCTTACGGCTTACTACTCTAGAGCTGATTATATTTTTCTCCGGGAGGTTCCCATGATCCATCGTTTGAAGACGGCCGTCTTGTTGGGAGTCGCGGTTTTTACCGTATTTGTTGGTGCAGCATATGCAGACGAATACCATTATATTAACCAGATCGTAGGCGACCGTGCAGTGGGCATGGGCGGAGCCTATACCGCTGTGTCTGATGACGTGGCCGGCCTGTTTTACAATCCGGCTGGTATAGCCTATTCAACAGGAGCGAACCTGTCGGGCAGTGTGAATGCCTATTCGAGCACCACAAAGAAGTACGACAATGTCCTGGCTGGAAAGGGTTGGGAACGCACCTCCACAGCACTCCTGCCGAACTTCTTCGGCATTGTTCAGCCGCTTGGTAATATTAAGTTCGGTTTTTCTTATGCGGTCCCTGATTCTGCCAGGGAAAATCAGGACCAGACCTTTGCTAACGTCCCGTCCCAAACTCCCGGCGTGGTGGTCAATAAGTATGTGATCAACTTCAATAACGAGGACAATACCTATAACTTCGGCCCCACCGTGGCAATGGACCTGAATAACGCCTCCTCGATCGGTCTGACGCTTTATTTCCACCAGCGCTTCAACCAGCTGACGCTTAACCAATACTTGGAAAAGAACACCGCACCCGCGACCTACGAGTGGGATAATGTGTATTCGGAGTTGAGTGAGTGGGGATTCAAACCCGTGCTCGGCTATATGTGGACGCCGCTGGAGAAGTTATCCCTGGGATTGTCCCTGTCTAAGGTCATGGTGCAGCGATCGTTGGTAAGACAGCAAACAACAATGTGGGACAGTGGTACCGGAATAGTCACCAATACTACAATAGACTCGCATGAAAAACGGAAATATCCGGTCCAGGCGCGGCTTGGCGCAGCCTACTTCCTGTCGAACGCGCTGCTCATTTCTGGTGATGTTATCTACGATGCCAAGGTGACGGACGCTATCTTCGGGGATAAGGTCAAAACCATGAACGTAGCGCTCGGCACAGAATATTACTACGATAAGAACTGGGCTCTCCGCGGCGGATTCTATACGGATATGGCAAATTCCGCAGAAGTAGAGCTGGGGCGTCAGAACCAGGATGAACATCTGAATCTCTATGGCCTGACCGCGAGCGTCACGAATTTCTCACGGAATACATCGGTCACACTCGGCGGCGGGTATAGTTTTGGACGCGGCAAGGCACAGGTCATCGCGAATAGTGATGATATCCAGACCGTACGCGCCCAGGGATTCACTGTGTATATCTCGTCGGCGTATATGTATTAAGTAGCAGCAAGTAAGTAGTAAGCTATAAGCGATAAGTAAGAGTTGTAAACGCAAGCCTGCTTAGAGCTTTATAACTTATTGCCATATTGCGATACCTGGGTAATAGTCCCTTGACATCCTGAGCATAGTGATGCAAAAATTGACAAATAGCATACCAAGCAAGGAGGTATTGATCATGAGTAAGCAGCGGTTTCTTATAGGTATCACTTTGACAGCTGTTATTCTTTCCATGGCATTTGCCATGGCGGGATGCAGCGGCAAGGGCAGCAGCGGAGCGCCTGCGGGTCAGGTGGAGCAGGGTGCGACCTTCAACATTAAGGGATCATCGCAACTTATCGCTCTGTCGAACACCGTGGCGCCGACTACAACGACCACAACGCAGGCGATCAAGAACAAGCTTGCAGCGACCTTCGGAGGAAAACCCGCGTTCCAGTATAAGGTTGTGAACCAGGGGCTTTCAAAAGAAGAGGTCATTGCCCGCGCAAAAGGTAAAAAAGCCCCGGCGGCGACTTCCTCCCAGGCAGCTTCAACAACACCGGTGGAATCGGGATCGAACCTGCTCCGGATCGATGAGAACGGGAACGCTGAACTGGCCATCCAGTCGGAATACATGATCAAGGTCATGTATTCGGTGACCGATCCCCAGGGCGAGTATGTTTACTTTGCCCTGGATACAGGCTTCCTGAAACCTGACGGTAACGACTATACCCGGTTTATTGCAAAGTATAATTGTGCGTTCTATCGCGTGAGCACAGCTGATAATACCTCTTCTTGCGTGCAGGAAGGCGTATACATTCAGCCGATTGACGATACCTATATGCAGCGCGTAAGCGGCAACCAGAAGCCGATTCAGTTCGATGCCGTGGGCAATATGTACTTTCCAGGTACGACCTTTACGCAGGTCTGCGACAATGACGGCATCTGCACCATGGCGGCAGCTGACTGGAAACCCCGCATCTATCGCATGAAAACGGATGACCTGTCGGTCACGGCGCTCACCCAGGACAACCAGAAGATAAGCTATTACCTGGTGTTGCCCACCGGTGAAATTGCGTACCAGTCTATGAACATCCAGACCGGTGAAATCGCGCTATACCTCTGGAAGAAGACCGAGGGCGCAGCCAACGTGAACGGCACCACCACGAACCTTACCGGCAGCACCGTGGGCGTGGACTTCTTCACTGTGGATAACTACAACACGATCATGTGGGGCGGTTGGAACGAGAGCGGCATGCGGTTTGCGCGGCCGGCCATGGGAACGAGTTTGATCGAGAAAGCTACCTTGAACACCAAGAACTTCTGGAACGATCTTACGGACTATGCCTGTGATCCGACATATTATTCATATCAAGTTGCTTATGGTGGGGAAGGCGGTGCCTATCTTCCTGACTATATCGTCAGGAACCTCAAGCAGCAGAATGCGCTGAAACCCTATCCTCCGAGGCGAATTGTTGTCGGTGACGACGGCCGTCTCTATGGTCTGTTCGAGGAGACGCTTGTCAAGAATACGAGGACCAAGGATGATTGGGGGAACGAGATCTGCAACTCACCGGACAAGATGGATTATTACACCTATCTGAAGATATTCCAGATCCTTCCCTATAGCCCGATCCCCAAGGCGAGGATCGAGTTCAAGAAGCTTTTTGCTGATCAGAGTTTCTCCTGGCAGCAGTGGATGGGGTCAACTCCATTTCAGGTATCCCAGGGGTTCCTGTTCTATAAGGACACCAAGGAGCGCATCGGCTTCGGCAACGTGGACGTGATCCAGATGGTGCGTCTCTCAGACGGGAAAACGACAACTCTGCTGAACTCCGACAACGATGTTTACCAGATATACAACTGGCGTCTGAAGGGCAACAAGGTCTATTTTGCAGCCCTTGATCTTTCCCAAACAGAGGTTGTGACAGGAGAGATCAATACCACCCTCGTTGCCAGCGGCGCCCTGTCATCGGAGTATCTCAGCACCAAGCGTGCGGCATCGGCTGTAGGTGCCACCGGCAGGGTGCTGGACATCGAACCGATCGCAGCGGCTCCGAAGACCGAGAATTCCAATGCGCCTTATGTCAGGAAGTTCCATATTTCGCCGGATAACGTCTATTCAATGAGCATCGAGTTCAGCGAAGAGATGGACAAGGCAGCTGTTGAGAAGGCCTTCACGTTCAAGGATATGTCCGCAACGCCGCCGACGGATATTTCGACCATGAAAGTATGGATCAACAGCTTCCTGCACCTGATCCCGGACCTGAGCGTGAATGGAACCGGTCTTCCGAACGATGCTTTGCTCGATCTGAAGCAGACCGATCCGCTGAAGGTTGATACTCAGTACGATGTAACCTTGACCGCGTCTGCCCTTGATACGCAGACGCAGGCTTTGACGGACAACAGCGGCGCCAATAGCATGAAAAAGCTGTTCAGGACTAAGCCGCTCTTCGGGTTCTATGTTGCTGACGGCATCGGCAAGACAGCAGGGCCGCCACGCCACGCGGATTATGGATATCCTTTGCGGACAGACATGTACGATATGAATGTGTACAAAGCAGCAGCAGAATATGCATTGCCTGCTGAATTCCGCCTGCAGTTCAAGGCAAAGGATAATGAAGCCGGATACATGACGATTCTTGTCCATGACAATACGTCCATATATGGCTCCAACTTGTTCAGTCTGCAGATAGGAAATGGTTGGGGAAATATAAACTATGGTTCCCCCAACTATTTCTATCAGTATTATCCGGGGTACGGGTGGTATAGCGATTACCGTTGGGCAAACGGCACCCTGCCTACCGGCGTCATGACTGGCAACTGGGTGCTATACCAGATGGATTTCATCGGGAGTACGGCATCGCTCCGCTATTCATTGGATGACGGAGCTTCGTGGCTACCTCTGATACAAGGGTGGCAGTACTATGATGAAGTAACGTATATGTATCAGACTTACTCAACAGCTGATGTGCAGAAGCTTGTTTCTCGGGCCACGATGACGACCCATCTATTCCTCGGGATGAATATGGCGATGGATTTCGATGACATTGCCGTATGGGATGCGACAGGCGGTGTGATCGCGTCTGCACCATTGGTGAAAGTCGATTTTGCCGGAGATTATCTCCCCCATGGCGTGATAGCTTCGACGAACATCAAGATGCAAAGCAATATTGCGAATCCCTGGGCACCGCTCACCGGAGGGTTTACTTATAGAGGAGACGGAGCCATTATTGAGAATGAGCCTGAGTTCCTCGTACCTGCTAATACTTTTACGTATCTTGGTGAAAGTATGTCGTATCCCAGGCTGTATACTAATTTCTGGTGGTAAAGGACAGCAGTTCTCGTCATTGCTTAGTATGATTGTATTAAGGCGGCCTCTTCGGAGGCCGCTTTTTTTATTGTGGTGCGCCCAGCATGGGCGCACTCCTATGGGTGCAAGTCCCATCGTAAGTTGATCACGACGAACGAAGCGAAGCGCAACTGCATGAGGGCGACCGAGTGTGGGAAGGAAGCGCAGAGCGAAGT
>JAOUEV010000090.1 GCA_029858565.1 Nitrospirota bacterium
CGACGCTACCCTGCACTGAATACTTTTCGAAACGCTCATGCGCCACAAGAAAGGCCTCCCGATTCCAGGAGGCCCGCGCATCCACAACGGATATGTTCACTCAGCCTTCGTCATGCCATGTGTTTGGACGCATACATGTAGTCCACGAAACCCGATATCTGCGTCCGCGCGTCATCGGTCACCTGCCGCATCTTCCTGAGCATCATGATCTCATCGGTACTCAGGATTTTGCCCAGATAATCGGTCTGTTCTTCGGACAGCGGGAACTTGCGCTTGCGACGGCCCGGTCCCGCAGGCCCCGGGGTCAGAAAGAACCCCTTCAGCTCGTCAGGGACCTTCGCCTGGTGCGCCGCAAGCACGAGAACATGCATCTCGATGTTCAGTTTCTTTGCCATCAGTGCCAGCGTGTTGTCCTTCGGGATATGCCCTTTGTTGATGATGACCCGCAAAAGCTCGGGACTGATCCCGAGCGCGACCGCGGCGTCCTTAAGGTTCTTGTATCCCTTCTTTTCGATCCCGCTCCTGATCATCTCGGAAAGCTTCATTGTTCGCGTCTCCCGGGGAAAGAAGACACCCTCTGGTGAGCCCTTCATTCCTGTTGTTCATGCGTCTCGATCACTTGCTTTTAGTATACTCCAAATACCCGCAGCCGGCAGGCCTTTCGGATGTTGTTTCTCCATTACCGATGCCTATCGGGGCTGTTCATGACTGTTCTCAATAATCCTTTGGCTCGATGAGCAACTTCAGGCCTGAGACGATCTGCTTCACCCGTCCCGGAGCAAGACTGCCGATCTTCTCAACGAGATCGGACTTGTTGATGGTCACGACCTGGGAAATGTTCACCACGCTGTCTTTCGGCAGGTTTGCCTCGCCTTTTCTAAGGAGGACATTGCCGGGAACCGCGGACCGTTTCAGGTTGGAGGTCAGCGCGCACACAACGACCGTGCTTATCCTGCTGCTGTTGAATACATTGTTCTGGACAACAACGTGCAGATGACGATAGCCGGGCTCCGATCCGTCGGGATCGCCCAGGTCGATCCAGTAGATGTCCCCCTGCCGAATGGTCATTTCCGTTCTTTCAGGACGGTCCGGGCGTACCGCTGTTTGCTTTTCCGCCTGACCGCGTACTCCTCAGGGGACTCCACGACAGCAAGCGATTCGTTCAGATCATCGAGGAGTTTTTTGGCCTTGCGCTTCTCCAGATACTCCCTCACCGCGATGACAAAGACCTCGCTGCGCGATACATGATTTTCCTTGGCTGCCCTCTCCACCTCGTCGAAAAGCGCATCGGGCACTGATATGGCGGTTTTCATGTGATTAGTATACCATGTGGTTATACCAATAGCAATACCAGCAGTGGGACGTTTTTTGTCGTTTCAAAGGGAAAAGGCCTCCCGGATTCCGGGAGGCCCTGCTTTGCACACGCACTATTTCAAACTTGTCTACACCATCGCGGCAAGGTCTCTGATCAGCTTCTCCGAATCCTTCCACCCCAGGCAGGGATCGGTGATGGATTTTCCGTAAACGTTCTCCGTCACCTTCTGCGCCCCTTCCTCGATGAAGCTCTCGACCATGAAACCCCGGATCATCTTCTTGAGCAGGGGAGAGTGCTGGCGGCTTCGCATCACTTCCATGGCGATGCGCGGCTGCTCGGCGTACTTCTTGTTCGAGTTCGCGTGGTTCGTGTCCACGATCATGGTCGGATTGGCAAGACCCCGCTTCTGGTAGGCCTCGGCGAACTGCGCCAGGTCCTCGTAATGGTAGTTCGGCACCGACAGGCCGTGATAATCCACCGCGCCCCGGAGCACCGCATGGGCCAGCGGATTGCCCTTGGTCTTCACTTCCCAGCGGTTGTAGCTGAACACGTGGGGCGCCTGCGCGGCCTGGATCGAGTTGAGCGTTACATCCACGTCGCCGGACGTGGGATTCTTCATGCCCGCCGGGATGTCGAGGCCGCTGCAGGTCAGGCGATGGGCCTGATTCTCCACGGAACGGGCCCCCACGGCAACATAGGCCAGCACGTCCTCAAGATACGGATAGTTCCCGGGATAGAGCATCTCGTCCGCTGCCGGCAGATGGGATTCTTTCAGAGCCCGGATGTGCATTTTCCGGATCGCCTTGATACCCTCCACGATGTTCGGTTCCTCGGCAAGGTTCGGCTGGTGCGCCATGCCCTTGTAACCGATGCCCGTGGTGCGGGGCTTGTTGGTATAGATGCGCGGGATGATGATGATCTTGTCCTTTACCTCGGCCTGGACCTTCGCGAGCCTGCCGATATAGTCGCAGACCGCTTCCTCGTCATGGGCCGAGCAGGGGCCGATGATCAGCACCAGCTTGTCGCTCTGGTGGGTGAAGACCCGGCTGATCTCTTCGTCCTTCTTCTTCTTGGCAGCAGCCAGGTCCGCGGGCAACGGCATATCCGCTAAAATGGCTCCGGGCTGGGGGATCTCTTGCACGTATTCGAAGCTCATGATACTTTCAGTAACCTCCTCGAATGATATCGTCAGCAGCACTCATGATTCCAAGTGTTCAGCAGTATAAAATCAGCAGGCAGGCATGTCAAGGGCAAATACGGAAAATGAAGGTCTAGAGTAGTAAGCGCCAAGTCGTAAGCAGAACGTGCTTTCTTCTGCTGCTTTTTTCTTCTGGTTTTTTCGGTTTCAATATTGTATATATGGCCTTGTCATGGCTCAGAAAAAACTTCCCGCGCGACGAGGCGGCAAAGGCGACCGGTATACCCGCGTCGTCACCTGGAGCATTGTCGTCCTGCTCATTGGTCTTGCCGTGCTGCTCTGGGGTCCCTGGAAAGGCAAAAGAGCCCCGAAGACCGGCCAGGAGCCCAGACAGCCCAGGATCGCCGGCGTTGTCGCGATCGTCATCGACGATCTGGGAGAGGACCTCGCGTCAGCTCACGAGGTGCTCGATCTTCCCGGCCGAGTGTCCCTGTCGGTCATCCCCCGCAGACCGCAGTCGCGCAAGGTCGCTGAACTGGCGCGAAAAGAAGGGCGTGAACTGCTGGTCCATGTTCCCATGGAGCCGAAGGACCGGTCGAAGATGCGGACCCCCAACACGCTCCGTGCGGACATGACACCCATGGAATTCATCCAGGCGGTGAACGACAACCTTGACGCGGTACCAGGAGCGGCAGGCGTGAACAATCATGAAGGTTCCGCCCTTACCGAGAACCGCGAAGCTATGAATTTCCTCATGTCGGAGCTCAAGGCCCGGAACCTCTTTTTCCTCGACAGCTTTACCAACCCCAAGAGCGTCGCTGCTGATGCTGCCCGGGCCTTCGGCATCAGGACATCGAAGCGCGATGTGTTCCTGGACAATGCCGGCGATGACCCCGCGGCGATCCGGAAGCAACTCCAGGAACTTGCGCGGATCGCAAGGAAGAGCGGTCATGCGATAGGCATCGGCCATCCCCACGCAGCCACACTCGCGGAGCTCAGAAAATGGCTCCCCAAAGCGGCTGAGCAGGGCATCGAGGTCGTGCCGGTATCGCATCTGCTCAAGTAACACAAGGAAGGATCGAAGGATCAGAGGATTAAAGGATTAAACATCCTCCACCCTCTAATCCTTCTAATCCTGGTCCTCCGTTAATCCTTTAGTCCTTCTACCATGTTTATCCTCGGCATTGAAACCTCCTGCGATGAAACAGCCGCCTCGGTCCTGTCGGACAGGACCGTGCTGTCCAGCATTGTTTCTTCCCAGGTGGCCCTGCACGAACGTTACGGCGGAGTAGTTCCCGAACTCGCCTCGCGGGAACACCTCCGGAACATCATCCCCGTGGTGCGGGAGGCCCTTGATGCCGCCAAGGTCCGGCAGCAGGACCTCGGGCTTATTGCCGTCACCCACGCACCCGGCCTGATCGGCGCGCTGCTCGTAGGCGTTTCCACGGCCAAGGCCATGGCCTACGCCCTGCATATCCCCTTTATCGGCGTTCACCACGGCGAGGGGCATATTGTTGCGGCTCATCTGGAGTATCCTAAACTGGAATATCCCTATGTTGCGCTCCTGGTCTCAGGCGGCCACACAGCCCTCTATCACATACGGAACTTCGGAAGTTATGAGCTTATCGGCCAGACACGGGACGACGCCGCGGGCGAGGCGTTCGACAAGGTTGCAAAGCTGCTCGACCTTCCCTACCCCGGCGGTCCGGTCATCGACCGTTTGAGCAGGGAGGGAGACCCAAAAGCGATCCCTTTTCCCCGGGGCGTGCGGGAAGGTTCGGACTTCAGCTTCAGCGGGCTCAAGACCGCGGTGCGGAACCATGTGGCGCTCTTCCGGTCAAAGGACCGCGGACTGGACCCCGGTCTCAAAGTGGCTGACGTGGCGGCGAGCTTTCAGCAGGCGGTCGTCGATACCCTGGTGGAAAAGACCGTGCAGGCCGCGGCTTCCCGGGGCCTGCGATCAGTGGTCATGGCAGGCGGGGTGGCAGCGAACAGCGGCCTCAGGAGCAGTATGGAGAAAGGGTGCCAGTCAGCGGGCATCAGGCTCTTTATCCCGGGTATGGGTCTCTGCGTGGACAACGCGGCAATGATCGCCCTGGCGGGATATCTGCGCTTCAGCCGGGGCGAACGGTCTGCGCTGGATCTCAATCCGCGGGCAAGCATGGGCTTGTGATGTTCAAGGATCAGCTAGAGGAAGAGTTTTTTCGCTTCCGGGGACTTGAGGAATTTGATGATCGCGGCAAGGGCAGGTGAAATATCGTCCTTGGTGACGATGCTCAGCTCCCGCGTGATCGGCTTCATCTTGAGGACCTTCACCTTTCCTTTGTTCATCTTGACAAACCCTTCCGATACGGTGCCGATGGCTATCGGCGACTTGGTGACGATGTCGACCACTTCACGCGTGGTGATCGTGGTATAGGCCGAGTCAGCATAGTCCTTGCCCTGCATGACCATGTCGCGTACCACGGCCCGGGTCCCGGCGCCTCGCGGCGCCGCGACCACAACGATCCGTCCGTCCTTCCCGCCGATCTCTTTCCAGTTCGTGATCTTTCCGGTATTGATGTCCGACAGATGCTCCCAGGTCAGGCTCTTGACCGGATTGCCCGGATGGACCACGGCAACGACCGTGTCCTTCATGATCACATGCTCCTGATAGGTGCCTTCCGAAGGAATCCCGATCTCGCGAAAGGCCACTTCAAGCGAGCTCGACATCATGGCTGCAGCGGCCTCTCCCTTGATGAGCGCGGAGATGCCCTTGATCGTCCCCACCCCGAGGAGTTGGACCCTGGTCCCCGACCTTTTTTCGAGCGCCTTCTGCACCGGTTCCAGTATCCGCTTTTGGACCGTTGATGATCCGGAAAGCACGATATCTTCTCCGGCAATGGCGCTCCCGCAGAGTGCTCCGACCAGCGCCAGGACCCGTGCGATTTCCGCCGATCGCTCCAATATCAGCATGCCAATAGCCGCTCCCGCTCCTGTCGCCACACCATCAAAACCGCAGTACTTTGATCACAGACCGGCGTCCTTCCTGAACTGTGCCGTCATGTCAGAAGACGTTTCCTCGATCAGGCTGCGGAAAGCCTGGACAGTCTTTTTCTTTGGATCGCCCAGGTCGATGTTCTCAGGCTTCACCGCATCCCTGCCCGCGCCCACATAGATCGGCAGCATATCACGAAAAGCCGACCGGCCATCGAGTTCTGCCGGCCCGAGGTCAGCAATGATCCTGCCGGACCTGTCCACCATGGTCAGGGTCTGCGCCATGCGCACCGTGCCGTCGGTACGGTTCTCCTTCACCATGAACGTGTTCTCCCGCGGATGGTCTACATCCGCCCCGATCTGCACGATCAGGACAGCGTCTACACCCAGGGCCTGACATAACCTCGCGGCCTGCTCCAGCATGAGCGGCTGCACCGGATAGTCCGGCTTTCCCTCGCCCGGGTCATGGACGAACGCGGACCGCGGCACAACAGGAAGCTGCTCTGCCCCGAGATAGGAATCTTTCCATCGCGCCCGCTCCCGTTCGAGTGTCTGCTTCGCAAGGGACGGACCCTCCCCCACGGGGTATACAGCCCGCGCGTCATCCTCAGATACCGCGCCAAAGGAACGCAGTGCCCTGGTCGCTTTGGTCCCCTGCAGATCAACGATGGTCCAGGAAGGGATGCCCCGCATTTCCTTCGAGATCCTTTCCTGGGCCTGGTTCACCGCAGCCTGCAGCACGGCTTTGTTGGCCTCCCGGGACACATCGGCGATCTTAGGCATGACAACGCTTATAATGGCAACCTTCTCCGTCGTAGAGAGAATCCCCCGATCCATAACCACCTTGCCGGCGCAGCCTGACAAAAGAGTCAGAAAAAACAGGGAGATCCCCGGAATGACCATTTTAATAATTATTAACAATATATTCATGTTTGTTACTATAACAACCGATGCTTGCGAGTGTAAAGAAAAAAAACGGGGTATTTTCAGGGTATTGATGGCTACAGATGAAGCTCCATGGCAGAATCAAGGATCAGCAGTTCAATGGAAGGGCTGGAGAGCGAATCAGCAGAACATGGGGCCAGGGAAACAAGTGATGGATGGAAAAACTGTCAGGCAGTCTGTTCATGGTTATCGGCTTCTGGCTACCATCTACTTATTGCTCGTCCTTCGTAGTTTCTCCAGCAGCACCGCGGTAAGCATGAGCCCCATTCGCTCCTGGGCCTTCACTGCCTGGTAGAAATCGCATAGCTCGCAGTTCTTGAACTTCAGGGCAAATGCCCCTGCACGCTGTCCTTGCAGAGTGTCCCCGCGACGACCCAGCAGGACCGGCCCGCGTTCGTGCCGTCATGCACGCCGTCAAGCGCCTCCTCCGCGGCCGCAGGGCAGAGGCCCATTTCACGTACCCGCTCCGGCCCTCTCGGGCTCGAATTCCCCTACTTATGCTTTGGTTTTGCTTCCAGAAAATCAAGCGTACCGACGATCTGCTGAAACGCCTTGAGGTCCGCCTCGGCAGCCTTTTTCTTGAGCGATCCCATGGTGACAATGAACAGATAGGGCGATTCCCTGCCCGGATTGACATAGGACACGTACTGGTACGAGGAGTTCTTTATTGCGAACAGTTTGGCATAGGTGCGGTAAGAGGGGTGGGGAGTCTTGAGCGTCAGGAATTCCACGTCCGGGTAGAGCGACCGGTACTGCTGCATGTCATGCGCCAGGTCCTCGGCAGTGTTCTCGTCCACTTTTCTGCTGATGCGGATCGCGATCAGCGTCGTATGCTTCTCAATGGTCTCGCTGCTCCGATAGAGGACCACGCCCGCGGACAGTTTTGGTGCATTCTCGATATCACCGGTCCACCCCTCCGGTTCCTTGACGCTGAAGATGAGATCGTCGCTGAACACGACCAGGGGGCCTGCTTTCCGCTCCTGTTCATCAGGAAGTCCCGGTATTTCCGCATATGCCGCAGGAGCGGCAAAGGCGATCGAAATAAAAAAAACCAGCAGCGCGAATATCTTCCTCATGGTCCCTCCAGGCTTGCCTTCAAAGCAGATCATCAGCAGACATCCTTGTTACGCGACCCCTGCCAGGCGCGGGCCTGGTGCATGAACGCCTCAAGCCGGGTGACCGTCTGCGTGTCCCGTTGTCCCTCATAAGCGATCGACAGGAGCGGAATATTGCCCTCTTCCTCCCGCACGCGCTTGAGCAGCGCGCCGGTGATCGTTCCGGGCATGCAGGAAAAGGGCATCACGTTGACGATCCCCGACACGCCGCGCCTGATATAATCAACGGCCTTGCCCACGGACAGGACAGCCTCGCCCTCGAAGGAATGATGTACATAAGGCCTCGCGCGCTCCAGCGTGGTCTTGATGGTCGGCTCGTGCAGGCTCCTGAGGCTCCCGTTGAACGATGCCATCAGCCGGTGTTCGTCGCGGGACTGGACCCAGTGGGTCACATGGGCCTTCAGCAGGTCGCGCCAGGCGCGGTTGGTCCGCGCAGAGACCTTGGCGGTCGCGTTCAGATAGAGCAGCCATTCCGAGATCGGCGCCACCCACGCCTCCCCGCCGAGCCGCTCGATCTGGCCAACGATGTCCTCGTTGCCGAACCGGTTGCCGCGGATGTAGATCTCGCCCACCACGCCGATCACCGGCCGGTCACGCTCTCCGACATCGAGGTCCGTGAAATCGCGGTAGGCGCGCTGCAGCACAGGGAGGGGGTCCTCCCGCCGCTCGATCGATCCGGTCACGTCCGCAAGCGCCCGGTGATAGATCCGGTCAGCAGCACCCTTCTGCCGTTCATAGGGCCGGTGCTCCCACAGCGCCTTCTGGAGCATGTCCACGGCAAGGACACCTTTCCAGTTGAGTCGCAGAAAGTCCTTTCCCACCATGCCCGTGTCGCGGTACATGCTCTCGTCCTGCATGGGAGCGACGATCGGCACCTCAGGAAGACCGATCCGGTCCAGCACCAGCCGGTGGTACCGGTTGTACTGGCCGAAGCGGCAGGGGCCTTTGCCGGAAGGCATGAAGAAGGCGCTCCGGGCAGGATCGAAATCCGGACGCCGCGTGGCCTTGATCATATCGCCGGTCGTGAGCGCCAGGGGATAGCATTCCCGTCCCGAACTGTGCTCCTTCCCGATCCGGATGGTCTCGTCATCCGACTCGGGAAGCATCTCGGCCTCGACCCCGCAGGCACGGAACGCCGCTGCCACGATATTGGCGTGGTCAGCCATGGGCGGGATGAACACCTTCCTCCGGTGGTGGGTTGCCGCGCCTGCCAGGCCGGACCGGCGCACTTTCTGCGCTGCGGCACCGCTCCCGTTCCCGAGGCTGTCAAGGAACGCCTCGATCCTGGTGACGGCGCCGGCATCGGCGCTGTGCTCGTCGATCTCAAGCTGCAGAAAAGGTTTGCCTGCCATCTCTTCAAGAAAGAAATGGGAGATGAAGGAATCAGGGCCGCAGCCGAAGTTGGTGATGTAGACCGGCGCGAGATTGGGGTGCTTTTTCATGAAACGGGCCGCGGCCAGGATCTTCTGGCCCGAACGCCAGTACATTTCCTCCATGCCCTCGTGATCCGCATCGTGAAGCGGCAGGAAGTCGAAGGGGATCGCCTGCACTCCCAGATCGCGGATCTTTGAAGGCAGGTTCATATTGAGCACCGGATCGCAGCTGTTGTAGGTCCGTCCGATCAGCACGATCGCGCGCTCATCCTTCCCGAGCCCTGCGAGCACTTCCTTTCCCCGTGCCTTCACCGCCGCGTCAACCCGCTTCTGAGCTTCCTGTCCTGCCCGGGAAGCGCGCTCCGCTGCCTTCCGTCCCTTGCCAAGCGCCCTGCCTACAGCGCGCACGCTGGCTGCAAAATGTTTCGCGTCCTGTAAATGAAGCGGCGCTTCCAGCACCATGGTCCCGCTCAGAGAGAAAGCGGCCCTGGCCAGATAAGGAAGGGCCTGAGCATAGGGACAGGCCTGGGAGGTGCGGCCCTTTCCATGGGCCGCGGGAAAGCGGACAAAGCTCGGCAGGAACAGGATGTCCACTTTTTTATCCAGCAGGTCGCGGACATGGCCGAGCGCCACCTTCGCGGGAAAGCAGGTCTCCGCAGCCGCGCTCTCGAGCCCCAGGTTCACCACCTTGCGGCTCGTGCGGTCCGACAGGACCGTGCGAAATCCGAGATCGTCGAAAAAGGCGCGCCAGAAGGGAAGTTCGTCGTTCAGGTAGAGCATGCGCGGGATCCCGATCACCGGCCCGCCGGACGCGGCAGCCTGCGGGACCGCCTCCGCGATCAAGCGTTCTCGCTCTGCAAAGAGATCCGGCAGCCGGTCCTCTCCCGACCGTTTGCGCTTCACATCGTACTTTTCGCACCGGCTTCCGTAGAAGAGCGGCTCTTCTCCTTCAAAGACCACCCGGCGGATATCGCACCGGTTGGCGCACTCGGCGCACTGGAAGGTCGAGACGGCATAGGACCGGCGGGAAAGGTCGAATCCCTTGAAGGAGCTCGGCCCGCCGTTCCGGGAGCGCATTGCGATGATGGCGGCGCCGATGGCGCCGGTCACTTCATGATGGGGAGGCACGGTCACGGGTTTTCCCGTTATCTGCTCGAACGCCGAGACCACGGCCTTGTTGGCCGCGACGCCGCCCTGAAAGAAGATACGGTTGCCGATCCGTTTGCCCGCGGCGACCTTGTTCAGGTAGTTCTGTGCGATCGAGTAGGCCAGACCCGCGGTCAGGTCAGGTACTCCGGCGCCCCGGTTGAGGTAATGCACAAGGTCGGACTCCATGAACACGGTGCAGCGCTCGCCCAGGCCGCAGGGTGAGCCCGCACAGAGCGCCTTGCCCGCGAACTCTTCTTTGATCCTTATCCCGAGCCGCTCGGCCTGCTCCTCGAGAAAGGATCCCGTTCCTGCTGCGCAGGCCTTGTTCATCTCGAAATCCACGACCGCGCCGTCCCGGAGGCTGATGAACTTCGAATCCTGACCGCCGATCTCGAAGATCGTGTCCACGTGTTCGTCAATGGCCGCTGCGGCGGTCGCCTGGGCGGTGATCTCGTTCCGCACTGCATCAGCGCCGATCATGTCGCCGGTGAGATAGCGGCCGGAGCCCGTGGTAGCCGCCCCGCAGATCCGCACCCTGTCGCCAACCTCGGCGCCCACTTCCGCAAGACCCTGCTTCACCGCTTCGATGGGCCTGCCCGCGGTCGGAAGATAGCGCTTGGACAGCACGCGCAGGTCACGGTCGATCACCACCACGTTGGTGGACACGGACCCCACGTCCACGCCCAGGTAGGCATCGACCGTCACCCCCGCCCCCGGGACAGCGTCCTGGTCGGGATTGGCCATCATGCCGGCGGGCATTGA
>JAOUEV010000031.1 GCA_029858565.1 Nitrospirota bacterium
GCAGATCGGGTCTATCTCGGTGATCCAGACCTGGGCTGACAGAGCGCGCAGCGCCTGGGCCGAGCCCTTGCCCACGTCGCCGTAGCCGCAGACCACCGCGACCTTGCCGGCCACCATGACGTCGGTGGCGCGCTTGATGCCGTCCACCAGGGATTCGCGGCAGCCGTAGAGGTTGTCGAATTTGGATTTGGTGACCGAGTCGTTCACATTGATGCCCGGGAACTTCAGTTCACCGCGCTCGTGCATCTGGTAGAGGCGGTGCACGCCGGTGGTGGTCTCCTCGGTCACGCCCTTGATCTGCGCCAGGCGGGTTGAGTACCAGGTCTTGTCCTGCTTGAGTTTGTCCTTGATCGAGGCGAACAGCACCGTGGCCTCTTCGCTGTCGGGCTTGTCGAGCACCGAGAGGTCCTTCTCTGCCCTGGCGCCCAGGTGCAAAAGCAGCGTTGCGTCGCCGCCGTCATCGAGGATCATGTTGGAATAGCCGCCGTCGGCCCATTCGAAGATGCGGTGGGTATAGTCCCAGTATTCTGGCAGGGTCTCACCCTTGACAGCGAATACCGGCGTGCCGCCCGCGGCAATGGCGGCCGCAGCGTGGTCCTGGGTGGAGAAGATGTTGCAGGATGCCCAGCGCACTTCCGCGCCGAGCGCTTTCAGCGTCTCGATCAGCACGGCGGTCTGGATGGTCATGTGCAGCGAACCGGTGATGCGCGCGCCTTTAAGGGGTTGGGACTTGGCGAACTCTTCACGAATGGCCATCAGGCCGGGCATCTCGGTCTCGGCAATGGCGATCTCTTTGCGGCCCCACGAGGCCAGGTTGATGTCTGCTACTACGTAATCTTTGGTCATAACGCTCTCCATTCACAGGGTAAATGAATGGGCGCCGTTGTTGCCGGTGAACTATCCATCGAGCCTGACAGACCCACCTTGCGGTGACTGCTGCAGCGCCCCTCGACGGGGTCACACAATGATTGAGGGCAGCCACTGAGGGCTGCCCTAGAATTTCACTTAGCTCGGATTTCGGTTCTAATTCCACATTCCGAATTCCGAATTCCGCATTACTTAAGACCAGCGTCCTTCTTCAGCTTCGCAGCCTTGTCCGTCTTTTCCCAGGTGAACTCCGGCTCGTTCCGGCCGAAGTGACCGTAGGCTGCCGTTTTCCGGTAGATCGGCCGCCGCAGGTTCAGGGTCTTGATGATACCCTTGGGTGTCATGTCAAAGTTCTTCCTGATGAGATCGACAAGCTTGTCATGGCTGATCTTGCCGGTTCCGAAGTCGTCAACATGGATCGAGACCGGATCGGGAACGCCGATGGCATAGGCCAGCTGCACCTCGCACTCGGAAGCGATCCCGGCTGCCACGATGTTCTTGGCGATGTAGCGAACCATGTACGCCGCAGAACGGTCCACCTTTGAGGGGTCCTTGCCCGAGAAGGCTCCGCCGCCGTGGCTTCCCACGCCGCCGTAGGTGTCCACGATGATCTTGCGGCCCGTGACGCCCGTATCCCCCATGGGTCCGCCGACCACGAACTTGCCCGTCGGGTTGATATGATAAACGATCTTGTTATCCACGAGCTTCTTCGGAAGCACCGGCTTGATCACCTTCTCGATGATATCCTTCCGGATCTTGGCCTGGGCGATATCGGGAGCATGCTGGCTCGAGACGACGACGGTGTGGATCCGCTTCGGCTTGCCGTTTTTGTACTCGATAGTGACCTGGGACTTGCCGTCGGGCCGCAGGTACGGCAGGATACCCTTCTTCCGCACGTCGCTCAGACGCTTGGTGATCTTGTGAGCCAGACTGATCGTGAGCGGCATCAGTTCAGGCGTCTCGTCGCAGGCATAGCCGAACATGAGTCCCTGGTCCCCGGCGCCGCCGGTGTCCACGCCCTGGGAGATGTCGGGCGACTGCGCGTGCACCGATTCCATGATGCCGCAGGTCTCTGCATCAAAGCCGTACTTGGCTCGGGTATAGCCGATCTCGGTGATCGTCTTGCGTACCAGGTCCTGGATGTTGACCTTGCCCTTCGAGGTGATCTCGCCTGCGACCACGACGAGTCCCGTGGTCAGAAGCGTCTCGCAAGCGACCCGGCTCATGGGGTCCTGTGCCAGGAACGCGTCCAGAACCGCGTCCGATATCTGGTCCGCTATTTTATCGGGATGCCCTTCGGTAACCGATTCTGAAGTAAAAAGGTAGTTCTTATGAACACTGCTCATCTTATTTGCCCTGCCTCCTTAAACGGATAAAGTTCAACAGTTATAGCATAGCCATGGCTTTTGTCAAGACAAAACTGCCTGGAAAGCGCAAAATCTTGTGGTCACTGACATGGGCACCCCCAACAGGCTGATGCTGAGCTTTCTTCCGGTCATTTTCCGGGTTCAGCTGTTTTCGTGGCGAATGATGCGGGATCAAAACGCTTCAGATTGGGCATAAAACTCACGGATCCCGCCGGCATCTCATAAAGCCGGACCTCGAAAGGCACGGTGCCCCGTGCGGGTATGGAAGATCGGGAAGCCTGGACCATTGATTCCCTGAGCGCATCAATATTCACCGAGCGTTTTGCAAGCACAGCCCGGTCCCGCTGGGAAAAGAGCTGCACTCCGTTCAACACGCGTACGGTAGCCAGTACTTTCTGACCGGCATCGAGCACATCGGCCTCGAGATACCAGCCCTCCTTGGGCCGGTCCTGCATGTTCTGGACCGCTCCGGTAATGACCAGGTCGCCGCTCGCGGGATCCGGATAAGCCATGCCGTTAACCACCGCAAGGCCGTCAGGCGTGATAAGGGTCATCTTCTTCTGGACCGCCCCGGCCTGTTTCGCCATCTGTTTCAGCGCCTGTTCCATCCGACCAGACAGGGTCCCTTCCCCATATAACGCGCCGAGGATAACAAGCGCCGAGAGACCGAGACCTACCTTCCCAAGTGTAGATATCTCTGCGCCGAAGGTCTCCTCTTTGGTGAAGACCATGAGGCGCCGCGCGATGACCACGAAGATGCCGAGCAAAAAGGAGACGCCGCCCCAGGCGATCGCTGCAGCGGAGATCCGCTCCACGGAAAAACCGGAGCCTGATGCCAGTGCGACCACGGCGCTCATACCTGCGCCAAACACAGCTCCGAAGAACGTGCCTATCAGGATGTTCACGAGGAAAAAGAACCGTTTCCCGGTCTGCGCCTGTACAACTGCGATCAGGAGTCCGATCATGATCCCCAAGCCGGTGATGCCGCTCGCCGCTACCGCGACGAGATACAGGACCGGCATCGCCGACAGAACAGGTATGATCCTGGCGGCGATATCCATGCCAAGCGTGAACAGAAGCACGACCGGGATGGTGCAGATGATGCCGGCTATCGCTCCGGTTATATTGCCCGATGAGAACGGATTGATCTCGCCGTCATAGTCGGTATCCGCGGTTCCGCTCGCTGGCTGTTCATCGTGCGCTGAAGGCTCGGATTCTTCCGCCTCGTCGGAATCGGCCCTCGGCATGGACAGCGCCGCACCAAGGTCCGTATCATCTTCGTTCTTGGCAGCAGGTTTGAGAGGAGGCGTGAACACCGGTCCGGTCTTTGCCGCTGCAGCGGCTGGTTTGGGACTTTCCGCCTGCTCGATCCTGGGCATGGCAAGTGCCGCTCCCAGATCGAGGTCATCATCGTCGGTCTTTTGTGCCGGTGGCGATGGAGGAGCGGACTTGGCCGCTGCCGGACCGGGCGCAGGTTTCGGCGTCTCAGCGGGAGCCGCCGGCATGGCGAGCGCGGCGCCGAGATCAAGGCTGACGTCTTCCTGTTCCGCGGGAACGGACAGGAGTGCAGCAGCAGTTGGAGGTGTCCTGGATTTGGAGGAAGGAAGCGGTTTTGGCTCCGCTATGATGTCCGTGGGGAACTGGAATGCCGCCTCCGCTGCCTGCGCATCCTCTTCGGAGATACTTATCTCCGAAGAGCCCTCCTGATCGTCAAGGCCTGACTGATCGCCAAAGGAGAAACCGCCCTCCATGACCGCGCCCCCGCCATCGGCAGAGGCGGCGGCAGCGGCGTGGGGTTCACTGAAATCGAAATCGCCGAGAGAACCCGCATCTGTCTGCGGAGGCTGATATTCACGGGGCTGAAAATCCTGATCTGGCTGGGGTGGCATGGTGGCTTCGCCCGGACCCGCGGCAAGCGGTACCGGCGGTGCCGGCGGGGGAACAGCGGACTCGACAGCGGCTTCATCACGGGCCATCTTGTCAAGCTCGAACTCGTCCTTGGTGACCGTGACCATTTCGCCGCAGCGGGAGCATTTGAAGCGTACTCCCTTCCCGGCGATTTTCTCGTCTGCCACGCGGAACAGCTTGCTGCAACTTCCGCAACGGATGTCCATGCCGCCCGATCTCCTGTCCAGAGGTCTTGAAACTGCCGGTTTATCTGCGTTCCGTCCGGCATCGTGCCCGGTACGTTACGTCGGCCTATTGTAATGGATTTGATCAGAAATTTCCACAACCGACATCACTTTTTTTCTTCCTCGTCCCCGTTCTCCGACAACCGGTCCTGTCCCGCGATGCGATACTCTTCCGAGGCCCATTTGCCAAGGTCGATCAACCTGCAACGTTCCGAGCAAAAGGGCCGGAAAGGATTCTCTTCCCAGGTCGCTGCCTTTTTGCAGGCGGGGCATCGAACGATCATATCCGCACCTCCACGTCCATCAACGGCCGGTCAACAAACAGAAGAGAAGATTATCGAGCGCGTCAATGACTTCCTTGAACCGGCCGCCGTGGCTTTTCGATCGGGAGAAAAGCTCGATGCGCAACGCCGTTATCTCGGGATCGTCACAGCGTTCATAGGTAATATGGCCGTTCTGAAGCGCGAACCGCTCCATGACCAGAAGCTGTTTCGCTTTCTCGACAAAAGGAAGCAGCAACTCCCGCACCGAGGACAGCATTTCGGTCGACTTCGGGTCTGAGATCCCCGGCGACTCCCGCAGAAGACCTGCTATCTCGCGCGTCAGGACCTCGAGCGTACAGTATTCAAGACCCCGCACGCCTCTCCTCCATTGGAGCAGCAGCGGGTTTCTCCTGATCCAGAGAAAATTCCGTGAACCGAGATCGATCAGTCCGGCCACCGCGTCCTGTATCGCCGCAAGCGCAGGAACGGACGAGGGCGGTGCGCCAGAGGTCTTGATGATCGATGTCCGTTCTTCTCCCGCAGCCAGGTAGTTCCACAGATTCCCAAGAACGATCGCGCCGTTCAGATCATCAGGCGTGTCGAAGTGGATCAAGGACAGGACTACTCTGCCCTTGCCGCATGTCCCTTCCAGGACCGCGGGTTCGTTCCTCAGTCTTTCGGGGTCAAGGTTGATCCCGTAGGTGCGTTCGAGACCGGACCATGCGCCCAGGGACCGCGCGTCCCCCACATTCACATCGGAACTGAAGGCATCGGGCAATGCTTCACCATAGGTTGCAAGGACCGCGACGCTGTTGTCTGCCGTGAACTGGGAGGGCCACCAGGCATGGAACACAGGATCAGCGATCCCCCGCCACAAAGCATGGTCCGTAACAGTGAGCCTGATGGGTCCGCTGAAGCTCGGGACCCGGTCCTTTGTCGGCCTTCTCCTGACCGGGAGCAATCCGATCCCGTCCTCGGTGGCCAATCCCGCGCCGCCGCAGAATCCCACATAGGAACCGCCGTTCCTGACGAACTGCATGACCGCATCGACCCCGCCGTCACCCAGCGCCTTGATCTTGTTCGACGCCCAGCCACCAGGAACGAAGAGCGCGCTGTAGTCGCGAAGCCGACCCGACCGCACGTCCGCTGCGCGAATGATGTCGCAGGCCAGACCGCAGGACGCCAGTGCCCGGTGCGCCATCACACCCCAGAGAAAGGACTCATCCCACAGCAGGGCCGCCCGTTTTAAAGGTAGCCTATCCATGTTAAATATCGAACTTCCTCTCATAGCCCCGGGGCGTGATCATGAGATCGTTCCATCTAAAGGTCTTTGAGTTGCCGATGACCACCGTGGTCTGCATATCGATATCGCTGTCCTGCATATGGCCAAGGTCCGTCACGATGACCTGTTCCTGCTCCCGCATCGCGCCTTTGACGATGCCCACGACCGTTGCGGCCGCCCGATGCTTCAGGACGATCTCCCGCGCCCGGTTAATGTGGCCGGCCCTGCCCTTGCTGCGCGGGTTGTACAGCACGATCACAAAATCCGCCGCCGCCGCCGCATCAAGCCGTTTCTCGATCATTTCCCAGGGTGTCAGGCGGTCGGACAGGCTGATGCAGGCGAAATCATGCATCAGCGGAGCGCCGAGCCGAGAAGCAGCCGCGTTCAGCGCCGAGATACCTGGAATCACTTCAACAGGAATCGCGGTCTTGCCGTTTATTTCTTTATTACATTCCGCATTCCGCATTCCGCACTCCGCACTTCGTAGCACCTCGAACACAAGCCCGGCCATGGCATAGACGCCCGGGTCTCCGCCGCTGATCACGGCGACCGTCCTGCCGGTCCTCGCCAGTTCCACCGCTTTCCTGCACCGGTCGACCTCCTGGGTCATGCCGGTCGACAGGACCTCTTTGTCCTTCAGCAGGTCCTGGATAAGATCGAGGTACGTGCCGTACCCGACGATCACGTCGGCATGCCTGATCGCCTCCCGTGCCGCAGGCGTCAGATGCTCCAGGCTTCCCGGTCCGGTCCCGACAACGAAGATCCTGCCCTTGCGCGCTTCCTTGGCATCTTTCTTCCCCACTCCGCACTCCGCACTCTGCTCTGTCTTTATTGCTATTGCCACGGTCACATTCCCTTTCTTCTGTTTCTGCACCAGCAGCCGCCCTTCTCCGGCCGCGAGCAGCGCCGCAGGTTCGGCCACACCGATCGCGCCTGTTGCCTGAAGAACGATGTCAGACGGCGTAATGCCCTTCACGCTGTTCAGCTCCTCCGCCCTGAAGGTCCTGAGCAACAGGCCCTGCTTTCTCACAAACCCGACGAGGCCCGGCTCCTCGGCCTTGATATCGATCGTTGCTGCGCAGCACAGGGACAGGAAAGCGAGATTATGCTCCGCGAACGTGCTCGCAACAGCTGCCTCGATCTCCTCGGCAGGTGTCCCGCTGTTGCACCCGATGCCTACCACGAGATTACGTGGCCGGAGATAGAGCTGTCCCTTTACCCTGCAGGTATCGATCGTACACTTGTCGCCATCCCCCTCATTCTCAGGGGTTTCGCCGTAAGCGTTCCTGCGATTGGTGATGATGACATCTGCCTGTCGCGGCTCAGCCACCCGGAGGAAATCATCGGGCAGCTGCAGTTCAAGCCCCTGGTCCGGATAGACCCGCAGTGCGCCGTTGTTCACGTACCTCGTTCCGACCAGCGGCAGCAGGTTATCGTTCTCCACGACCAGATCATGGTCCCGCGCCCAAAGGTCGATCGCAGTCAGACCGTTGACGTCCGATGCAGTGGTGATGACCGCTTCGCCCTTTATCATGCCCGCGACCTTCCGCGCAAGATCGTTCGCTCCGCCAAGATGGCCGCCCGCCAGGCTGATCACGTACTTTCCCGCGTCATCGATCACCACCACCGCGGGATCGGTCTTTTTATCCTTGAGCAGCGGCGCAATGGTCCGCACCACAATGCCGGTGGCCATAATGAACACCAGTGAGGCGTTGTTCTTCCACTGCTTCTCAACGGCTGCAGCAGAGAACTTCAGGATCTCAGCGCCTGGCAATTCTGATTTCAACCGTTCTGACAGCTCAAGGCCGTTGTTTGTAATATGGAATATGGCAGTGTTCTTCATTCCGCATTCCGCATACGTCATTTCCTGAATTCATGCTTGAAATCCTTATTATAGAGCTTTGATTCTTTCCCGAGCGATTCTCCGGATGCGCGGAGGGACTCTCCCACGTAGATCAATGCGGTTTTCCTTATACCGGCCTCATTCACGATCTGCGCGATGTCATTGAGCGTTCCCCGGAGCACTTTCTGCTCCGGCCAGGTCGCCTTCTCAATGACCACCACCGGCGTGTCTCCGGAATAGCCCTGCAGCAGTTCGTCGCGCACCTTCTCGATCATCCCGACGCTCAGGAAGATCGCCATCGTGGCCTTGTGCGATGCAAGCAGGCCGAGCCGCTCAGGTGCCGGGACCGGGGTCCTGCCTTCCATCCGGGTAAAAATGACGGTCTGGCTGATCTCGGGTACGGTCAGTTCCTGCCCAAGGACCGCGGCACCCGCCATGGCGGACGATACCCCGGGGATGACCTCAAAAGGGATGTTCAGTTCGCGGAGACGTTCGATCTGCTCGGTAATAGCGCTGTAGAATGAAGTGTCGCCGGTGTGCAGTCTCACGACCGACTTGCCGTTCTCCGCTGCTTGTCGCATGACCGCAATGATCCCGCCAAGATCCATCTGAGCGGAATCGTGTATTTCCGCCCTGATGCCGCTGAGCAGCGCGGGGTTCACCAGGCTGCCAGCGTAGATCACCACGTCAGCATTGTCCAGCGCTTTCCTGCCTTTTATGGTAATGAGCTCCGGGTCCCCGGGTCCGGCCCCCACAAAGAGTATCTTCTGCATCATTGTTTCCTCACGATCACCAGCGAAAAGTAGTTCAGGTCCCCGCTGCGCACGCGGGTGATGTCCTTTATGATGCGCTCGTCTTCCATTCCCGCGCGCGCGACATAGACCGCGCCTGCGGCCAGCCCCATCCGCACCAGCACCTCGCGAACCTCATCAAAGACCTTGTTCACCTTCATCAGCACCACCGTATCGAACCGTTCCAGCGTTTCCTGGAGACTGTCCAGATAGTTCGCCGGAAGGATCGCGATCCGGTCGTTCCCCAGTCCCAGATACATGCCGGCCTGCGCGGCAGCTGCGGTGATCGACGATATCCCCGGGATGAACTCGATGGTCAGGGCCGGCCTTTGCTCAAGCAAGCGGGAATGAAGATAGAAGAAGGTGCTGTAGATGGACGGATCGCCGATGGTGATGAACGCCGCGTCACTGCCTCCGTCAAGCTGTGAAAGGATTGCATCAGCGGCTGCCTTCCATTTTGTTTCCAGCTGCTGGTCTGATTCTTCACTCTGCATTCCGCATTCCGCATTTGAGGCGGTTTTCACCATCGGGAAATGCAGCTCCACGATCTTTTTGCCTTCGACACTTACGGCGCCCTTGATGATCGAGAGTGCCAGGCTTGCCCCTTCCTCCCGCCCCTTGGGAACGCAGAGCACCGGGACGCTCTTGATGATGCGGGCGGCCTTCAAGGTCAGCAATTCCGGGTCCCCCGGACCTACGCCGACAACGTACAGTTTTCCGGCCATGCTATCCTTTCACTCCGGTGACAATATATATGGGATTGAGCGCGCTCATCAATCGCTTGCCAGCCACCGGCTTGGAGCGGGAGACCGATATCTCCGACACCTCCGCGCTGTACCCGCATGCTTCGAGAGATGCAAGCGCTTCCTGCAGCGTTTCCAGGGTCGCCGCATTGATCACGATGATGCCGGACGTCATCTTTTCCTGAATGTATCGCACGATATCGCTCAGGTTCCCCCCGCTCCCGCCGATGAACACCCGGTCCGGAGCTGCAAGCCCGGACAGGGCGTCCGGCGCTGTTCCCCGGACGATATCGTAGTTCCTTATGCCACAGGATGCGCGGTTGGCCTTCAGGTGGCCGATCTGCTCATCATCCCGCTCAACGGCAATGACCTTGAGTCCCGGGACCATTCGTGCCGCTTCGATGGAGACCGAACCGGATCCCGCGCCGATGTCCCACAGCACGCCCTGCTCCGGCAGGCGCAGTTTATGGATCGACACAGCCCGCACTTCGTCCTTGGTGATCAAACCGCGAGAATGGGAAAGCTCCTGTTCCTTCAGCCCGAATCTCGCGTTGCCTGTCTTTTGTCCCTTGTCGCTCGTCTCTTGTCGCTGCAAGATCACCACATTGGGATCAGCGAACTGCATGGCCACGGCCTGTTCAACGGTCCCTGACCAGACGCGTTCTTCAGGATACCCGAGCTTCTCGCAGACATGCATGAGAAGTGCGGAGTGCGAAGTGCGGAGTGAGGAGTGAAGAACTCGCGCTATTTGAGAGGGATTGTTCTGCTTATCCGTCAGCACGGCAAGTTTTCCGAACCGTTCGAGAAGCCGGGGAATATCATCGACTTCATAGGGAAGCTTCCGCCGTTTTGCGATATCCGGTCCGCCATGCACGCTGATGCAGAAGGCGTCGTCCCAGGGAAGATTGACCCGGCTAAAGGCCACCTGCATGCTCGACAGGTCAGGCAGGACCTCCACCCGGTCGCTCCCGAACTCCTCGATCATGCGCCTGCCGATGCCGAAGAAGAACGGGTCGCCGGAAGCGAGGAGAACAACCGCACCTGGTTCGTTGTTCCCGGCACTCAGTTTATCCCTAATGAAAGCTATCGTCTCCGGCACCTTGTCGATGACCTTGATGCGGTCTTTTACAGCCTCATACTCGGCATAGCGCTTGAACACGTCGAGCAGTCGGGACGAGGTCAGCAGCACACCGGCTCCACCGACCGTTTCTATCGCTTTCTCGCTCAGGGGGCGATAACCGATACCGACAAGAATGAGCCTACCTGCTTTCGGCAATGATCTCTCCTTCATAGGACACAAGGTGAATAGACACGGGAACACCTCCGGTCACTGTTTCGCAATACCTCTTGGCTGCTTTACAAACAAGCCCGATCGAAGACCGGGGATCATGGGCCGTCGTATTGACCAGGTCAAATATCTCACGGGTCGTATTGAACTCCCGGTCCTTCGGCAGATCCATCCCCAGGGACACCAGGTAATCCCGTGCAGCCTGCGCTTCCAGCGCACCGTGACGGACATGTGTCTCGGGCGTTCCCATGGCGATCTTGACCATCTTGGCCCACTGCGCGCACAGATGGACCTTCCGGAAGCCGTGCTTTTTCGCGTCCGCAAGCGAGAACTCGGCGAAGTCACCCATCATGGCATAGGCTTCGGCCGGAAATGCATATTTCTTCTGGTGGGCCTTCTCCGATGTCCTTCCGGTCGACACCACGACCTCGCCGATGCCCTGCGCCTTTGCCACGTCGAACGACGCGGTGATCGTCGCTGTCCAGGCGGCCTCCGACAGCGGCTTGACAATGCCCGTGGTCCCGAGGATCGAGATTCCGCCAATGATGCCAAGGCGGTGGTTCAGCGTCTTCTTTGCCAGTTCCTCGCCCTGGGGAACGGAGATCGTTATTTCCAAGTGCGAAGTGCGGAGTGCGGAGTGCGGAATGTCAGTCTTGCATTCACTCACCGCCTCTTGTACCGCAGCAAGGATCATCTTTCTCGGTACTGGATTAATAGCCGCTTCCCCGACGGGAATCGCAAGACCGGGTTTCGTAACAGTTCCCACGCCTCTTCCGCCTTTTACGTTTATTATCGCTGCATCGCCACTCTGCTCTCCGCATACCGCGCTTCGCACTTCTGCTACTATCTCTGCGCCATTCGTGATATCCGGATCATCGCCCGCGTCTTTGATCACTGATGCTCGCGCAAACTGTACGCCGTTGTCAATTCCGCACTCCGCACTCAGAACTCCGAACTGAATCCTGCTGCCGTCCGGAAATGGAATGGTGACTGATTCGATGCGGACGTTACTCCGCACTCCGCACTCCGCGCTCCGCACTAGCAACAGCGTCGCCGCCTTCGCTGCCGCAGCAGCGCAGGCGCCCGTTGTGTAGCCGGACCTCAGTTGTTTACTTTTCGATCCCACGCCGCGCCTGTGTCCCCTTGCTCCAGTAGTGCCTGATCTCTTTCATTTCCGTCACCAGGTCCGCGGCGTCCATGATCCTCTTGTCCGCGTACCTGCCGGTGATCACCAGTTCCACATCCTTCGGCCTGCTCTGCATGATGTCCAGAAGTTCCTCGACCGACAGGAGCCCGCAATGGACCGCAACGTTCGCTTCGTCCATGATGACCAGATCGTACTGACGCTCCCGGAGCGCATCTCTGACCTCTTCATAGCCTTTTCGCGCTGCCCGCAGGTCCGCGACCCCTGGTTTGCGTCCGATCAGCAGACCCTTGCCGTATTGCCGGACCGTGATGCTGTCCTCGAACCGTTCCAGTGCATGGTGCTCGCTCGTCCGCCTGCTCTTGATGAACTGAGCGATGAAGACCTTCATCCCTGCTCCTGCCGCCCTCACCGCCAGCCCCAGGGCAGCCGTGGTCTTGCCCTTGCCGTTACCGGTATAGACTTGGACGAATCCTTTACGCATGTCGTTCCTCCAGCGTCCTCAGTATCTCCCTCCGCGCTTCGCCGATCGTCAGCGGAACGCGTTCGAACCCGACGCCGTCCTCGTGCTTCAGCCGGTAAATAAGCTCTGCCATCTGCGGCAACCTAAGCTTCACGTTCTGCATAGTCTCCGGCGCGGTGAACACTTCTTCGGGAGTGCCGCTCCGGGCGATCTTCCCCTTGCTCAGGATGAACAGCCGCGACAGGAACAACGGCACGAGATCCACGCTGTGGGTCGCCATCACCACGGTCACGCCGCGTTCCCGGTTCAGCTTCATCAGCAGGTTCATCATCCGGTATTCGCCCATGGGATCGAGCCCCGCCGTGGGCTCGTCGAGCAGCAGGATCTCATGGCCCATGGCGAGCAGCCCGGCGATGCAGACCCGCTTCCGCTGTCCGAAGCTCAGATGATGGATCGATTTCTTCGCAAGGCCCTCCATGTCCACCTGCTGCAGCGCCGATAGCGCGCGCTGCCTGACCTCGCTGTCCGAAAAGCCCATGTTCTGCGGCCCAAAGGACACGTCCTCGAGCACCGTGGGTGCAAAAAGCTGCTCGTCAGGATTCTGGAAAACAAGACCGACCTTTGCATAGATCTGCTTTGGCGAAAGCTTGCGCACATCACTCCCGTCAAGAAGCACCGATCCCTTATAGTCCTTTATCAAGCCGTCCATGACCTTCAGCAACGTGGTCTTGCCCGATCCGTTCGATCCGAGAATGCCGAGGAATTCTCCTTTGCGCACATCAAGAGCGATGTTGCCGAGGGCCTGCGTACCGTCGGCATAGGAGAATACATCGATATTCACCGCCAGCCTGGCTAGATCTTCCATAACACTCCCAGGCAAATGAGCAGGACCATCGTCATCGCGACTTCATGCAATCTGAAGGGTTTATGCTTCAGCATCGGCATGGTCCCGTCATACCCCCGCTGCATCATGGCCACGGTGGTGCTCTGGCTGTGATCAAAGGCCTTGATCGTGAGCGATCCCGCCAATGTGCCGAAGGAGCTTAAGCCCCGCCTCAGGGTCGAATACCCGAGCCGGTTCTTCTGTGCCTGATAGATCACCTGGGCGTCATCAAAGAGCACGAAGATATACCGGTATGCGAACATCAGTATCTCGACAAATCCTTTAGGGACCCGGAACCAGGAAAGACCGGCGATGAATTCGGCAAAAGGCGTGGAAAATCCCAGGAGCGCTATCAGCGACACAGCGCTGACGATCCTGTTCGCGATCTGCAGCCCCTCCAGGAATCCGTCCCGATAACCGTTGATCGCAATCCCCATAAATTGCGCTGAAAACATCGGGTCTTTGCCCGCGAAGAGCAACTTGACCGCAATAATGACTGCAGCAATGAACAGCGGCTCGGAATATCGAAGCAATAATACGCGAAGACGAACGCCCATCCCGAATGTGAGAATAAGACAGATCAGCGTTACCAAACCGGGGAAAGCGAATCCCCGATAGCTCAGGATCATCGCCAGTATCACCAGGGCGGAAAGAATCTTGACCCGCGCATCGATCCGCGCAAGAGCGTGATCAATCCGGCTATGTTCTGTCAGCACATGCATAAAGCCTTTCGTATCTTGATCATATCATCTACCCCTGTGAAGCCTTCTGCTGCTCTCCGCCGGCAAACCGGGGCTTCTCAGTCACCAGCACGCGCCAGTAGTATCCGGCAGCGAATCCGCCGACTGCTCCGGCCATCAGGAATACGAACAGGAGAAGATCGCCCTGGTCCGTATTGATGATCGGATCACGAGGCTCCCTTCCCTGCTCCTTGGCGTATTTCTCGACCACGGACTCGTCCACACCTGCCCATTTTTCAGAAGCAGTGACGTGTGACGAGAGACAAGCGACAAGCAGAAACAGCAAAAGACAGATCCGCACTCGGAATTTCATATCGCCACCTCCTCCGGTTTGAGCACGCGCATTTTGACGAGAAGGTCCGGCCGCTTCTTGTACAACAGAACGACCATGCCTGCGGTCATCGCCCCTTCAAGGATCCCCAGCGGCAGCTGCGTGGGGATGAACGCAAGCAGGATCTTTCCGAAGAGCGGCAGGAAATCCGAGTCGCCGCGAATGCCTGCTGCAAGCTCCGCCGCTGTGCTTGCATAGGTCGCCCAGTCGGCAAAAAGACCGGCCATAAACCCTGCAATCAAAAGGTTGGCCTTCAGCGCCCTCATCGTTCGAAAGGTAATATAACCTGCAAAAGAGCCCACGACCCCCATGGACAGGATATTCGCCCCCCAGGTGCTCAGGCCACCGTGGGAAAGAAAGAGCGCCTGGATCAGGAGCGCCACAGCGCCCACAAGGGTGCTTATTGCCGGACCAAGCAGGATTCCCGATATCCCTGTCCCGCAGGGATGGGAACAGGTGCCGGCTGTAGGAACAGGAATCGGCATGCAGGAGATAATGAACACAACCGCCGCCATAAGACCAACAAGGGGCTTGAACGAGAGATCATCTTTTGACAGCTTTTTGAGCTGATAGAGGCCGAAAGCCATAAAGGGCAACACGACCAGGAACCAGGCAACGGCCCAGTTAAAAGGCAGAATTCCCTCGGATATATGCATGGCATGAGCGTCAGAGACGAGCGACAAGTGACAAGAGACAAGCAAAAGCGCCATAAAAACATATCGCATTATCCTATACCTCCGGCAACTTTGAGTAAAGCATTCACGATCGCTACTGCCGCGGGCGTACCGCCCTTTCTTCCCAAAGCAGTGATAAAAGGGAACTGCTGCTCTGCTAGCAGCGCCTTGGACTCAACCGCCTTCACGAATCCCACGGGCACGCCGACAACCAACAGTTCGGAGTTGCGAGTTCTGAGTTCCGAGTTCAGAAGTTCAATCGTTTTCAAAAGTGCGGTCGGTGCATTCCCGATGACAACAATGCCGATATTAGGATTTTCCTTGAAAGCTTTCTCAATCCCCAGCTCTGCCCTGGTTTTCCCTTCGGGCACCTGTTCATTCGATTCCCGCCCCTGCGCTCCGGTGTTCTGTATCGCGCAGATCACCTTACCTCCCCACGGATGCATCCACTTCTTGTTAATCCCTGTCCTGACCATCTCAACGTCAGTCAGGATATCCCTCCCTGCTTTGATCGCAGCAAGGCCGGCAGCAACGGCATCAGGATGAAAGGTCAGCGTGTCCTTGAAATCGAAATCCGCGGTCGCATGGATCACCCGCTGCACGATCGGCAAGCGGTCAGCCGGGATCTTGCCCAGGTCCGCTTCAGCGGAAAGGATGTCGAAGCTCCGTTTCTCGATCGCCGCAGGCGCGAGCGGGTCAGCTGCGCTGATCCTTTCGAGCGCGATATGAGCAAGCTTTTCATGGATCCCGAGCGGCTCGGTGTAGATGAACTGCACGCCGGGATAGGCTGCGCGAGCCTCGTCGATCATTTCGGGAATGTCCTTGGTCACATGCTGTCCCGCGGTCAAAAAGAACGGGTGCAGGATCACCTTTTTCGCGCCGTCGCCGACCGCCTGCTTTATTGCATCAGGGATCTTCGGAGCGGCAAACTCCATGTACGCGACGCGAACGCAGGTTTCCGCACAGCCGGGATGTATCAGCCGGTGGAGGATGCCTGCCACCTGGTCGAGCTGATTCGCGTCCTTCTTCGGGCTGCCGTGGCCGAGCAGCAAAATACAGTCTTTCATTCCTTCACTTCTCCCTGACGTATGAAATAAATTGCGATGCGCACCGGGCATCACTTCCGAAATGCAGGTGGATATAGCTTGCCAGCGTCCGTTTGTACCGGAACCCCTCATCCGGCAAAGCTTTTCCCCTGCTGTCCGTCACCTGGTATGCACTTCCGGCGTTTACGCCCACGATCTCCGAATAGTGGAATTCGTGGCCTCTCCGAACGTCTCCGGCCCTGCCGATAATGCTGTCCTCCCGCAGAGCGACTGCGCGATATCCCAGACGAGGCTTGCCAAGCATCCTGGTCTCGAAGGGGAATATCCCGGCCATGGGGAATTTCACGCCATCCCCTGTTATTGCCTGGGACAGGTACATCAACCCGCCGCATTCTGCGTACATGGCGTTGCCTGACTCGGCCCAGTTGCGGACCGACGCGCGCATGGACTCGTTGCGCGATAGCGCTTCGGCATGCAGTTCCGGGTACCCGCCGCCGAAATAGACCGCATCGGCATCGGGAATTGCCTCGTCCGCCAGAGGGCTGAAATGAATGATCTTGGCGCCTCCGGCGCGAAGCATATCAAGGTTGTCTTCGTAGTAGAAACTGAATGCCCTGTCCCGCGCAATTGCAATCCGCACCGGTTTGCCGTTCTTCGCGTCCTCCGCGCCTTCTCGGTTATCATTTTCCTTGTTTCTGTTTCCAGCATTTTGAATGATTTTATCGATATTGATACGTTCAAGCATGACGTCCGCAAGCCTCGACAGACTTTCCTTGCCGAGCGGATTTTCCTCAACGGTCGTCAGCCCCAGGTGGCGGTGCGGGATTTCGAAGTTCAGGTCGCGAGGCAAATAGCCAAGCACAGGAATATCACGGACGCTGTTCTTCACTCTCTCGAAATGGCTTTCTGAAGCAACCCGGTTGAATATCACGCCAGCGAAATAAATTGGCTCTTGTCTTCCTCCGCACTCCGCACTCCGCACTCCGCACTCGACAAAGCCGCGAACCACCGCACCCGCGCTCTCCGCCATGCCATAGGCATCCACAACAAGTACCACAGGCAGATCCAACAAAGCCGCAAGTGTTGCCGTACTTCGGTCGCCGTCATAAAGCCCCATAACGCCCTCGACAACCGCGATGTCCGATCCGGCGGCATGCTTCGCAAAGCATGCTTTCACATAATCGGGACCGCACATCCAGAGATCGAGATTCCGGGATATCTGATCAGCAGCCAAACGATGCAGTCCCGCATCGATGAAGTCCGGACCGGCCTTGAAGGGTTGAACCGCAAGCCCCTTTTTCCGCAAGGCGGCCATGAGGCCGAGCGTCACCGTGGTCTTCCCGGATCCGCTGTGAGTGCCTGCGACAACTATGCCGCCCATGAGATATCATGCTCCTTCATCAGAGGCTCCAAAGCGCCGCTGCTGCCGCGGCCAGCGCAGTTGCCATAATCGACGCCAGGGACGCCAATAGCAATGCTGTCCTGGCAGACTCCTGATAGTCAGAGTTGCCGGCGTCTCCGATCCAGGGTTTTTCAACAAGAATGCCGCCATAAGTCGATGGCCCGCCGAACCGCACTCGCAACGCTCCTGCCATGGCTGCCTCAGGCACGCCGCTGTTCGGGCTTGTATGGTTTCTGCCGTCGCGACGCATGATTGCATAAGCGTGGCACATCTCACCAAAGACGCTGCCGGGTTTCTTCACGAGCCCATAGGCAAATACCGCTGCCACGATAAGAAAGCCCGTTATCCGCGCTGGGATATAGTTCGCCGCATCGTCCAGCCTGGCCGCTGCCCGGCCGAAATTCAGGTACCGCGCATTCTTGTATCCTACCATGGAGTCGAGCGTGTTCACTGCCTTATACGCCAGGGCAAGCGGAAGACCGCCGAGAGCCAGATAAAAAAGCGGCGCGACCACGCCGTCCGAAAGATTCTCAGCAAGCGACTCGATCGCAGCCTTCAGCACGCCCTGTTCATTCAGGGTTTTCGTGTCCCTGCCAACGATCATGCTGACGTTCCTACGTCCGGCCTCAAGGTCGCCGGTGCCGATCGCATCAACGACGCCTTTTACCGACGAGATCAATTCCCGCGCCGCAATCGTCTGGGCAATCAGGAATACAAGGACCAGCGGTCCGATAACGGTCATCCCTGCGGCAGCAGTCCTGTTCAGGAAATCAGTTGCCAGCGCTGCCAATAGATAGACCGGAAGAACAATGACAAGGACCAAAACCACACCGGCCAGACGTTCCCCTCGCGGCGTAGAACAAAACCGGCGAAGCGCATTTTCGCAGGCGCTGATGGCCCGTCCGATGAACCTCACCGGATGGGGCAGCCAGGCAGGATCGCCGATCAGAAGATCGAGCGCACCGGCCAAAAGCACCTGTGTTGCGGTGACCGGAATCACAGGAGTCCCTCGATGAATTCCAAGTCCACGTGCTGCCGAAATACATCTGCCAGCCGGTCAAGAGCGCTCTCGATACTAGCCCCATAATTTACTCCACTCTCGAACGGAGCCAGTCCTTTCCGCACACGGACCTGATTGAGAACACCGCGCCGGAACGCGTCATTGTCGAATATCCCGTGCAGATAAGTCCCCCAGCAATTATTGTTCATGGAACCGTCGAGAACAATCGCGGAATCTCCATCTGACCTTTTGATCTTGAAAAGACCGATTTCTCCGATGCTCGTCCCCATATGAATCTCATAACCTGCAATCGGAGATTCGCTGTTCCAATCCGCAATCCGCAATCCGCAATCCGCAATCAAATGCGCTTCCGACCAGCAGGTTATCTTCTCTTTATCGAACCTCGTCTCGATGTTCAGGAGACCTATGGCGTCCATGCTCCGGTGTTCGCTCTCGACGCCGTGGTGATCGTCAATCCGTTTCCCGAGCATCTGATAGCCGCCGCAGATGCCGATGATCTGCGTACCCTTGGCAAATGCCCGCCGGATAGATTCGTCCAGATGCTGTTCCTTAAGCTGCAGCAGATCGGCAACCGTATTCTTCGATCCCGGCAGAATGGCCAGGTCGGCATTCTCGATATCCTCGGATCGGTCGGAATATTGGAGCATGGCATCCGGTTCCAGCATAAAGGGATCAAAGTCCGTAAAGTTCGAAATTGATTTCAACCGAACCACTACGATCCTTACCGCTTTACTTTCCGCACTCCGCACTCCGTACTCCGCACTCCGTGCCAACGCCAGCCCGTCCTCCTCCGGCAGCCCCATATTGGTGATATAAGGAAGCACGCCGATCACGGGCTTGCCGGTCTTTTCGCGGATCATGTCCAGCCCTGGATCAAGGATCGCTTTATCGCCGCGAAACTTATTGATAATAAATGCCTTGATACGATTGCTATCCCGCCCGACCAGTTTGACCGTGCCGTAGAGCGATGCGAACACGCCGCCCTTGTCGATATCGCCGACCAGCAGCACAGGCGCTTTCGCATGCCGTGCCATGGACATGTTCACAATGTCCACATCTGCCAGGTTGATCTCCGCCGGACTGCCTGCGCCTTCCATGATAATAAGATCGTGCTTCGCAGCAAGCCGTTTATAGGATGTCTTTACGGTCTTCCACGCCTCGTCACGAAACGCATAGTAATCCCGTGCCTGCATGGTTGCATGGACCTTGCCCCGCAGGATCACCTGGGAACCGCGCTCACCCGCTGTTTTAAGCAGCACCGGATTCATATCCACCGACGGTTCGAGACCGCAGGCGCGCGCCTGGAGCACCTGCGCACGACCGATCTCTCCCCCTTCGATTGCGATGGCAGAATTAAGAGCCATGTTCTGCGCCTTGAAGGGCGCGACATTCATGCCCCTGTCCCGGAATATCCGGCAGAGCGCGGCGACGAGAAGGCTCTTGCCCGCTCCGGAACCGGTGCCTTGTATCATTAACGCTTTGCTCAATTTCTGTTTTCCTCTACACAAAACAATGTTAACCACGGGCGGCTGCGCCGCACACGGACAAGTTCAAAATTAGTCATTTTTGATTCCATCTGTGTGTCATGACAAAGTCATGACCCGTGGTTCCCAAGTTTTTTCTGTTACTGCACCGGCTGTTCAGCGTTCTTTTCCGACACCCCTGCTGATGAAAACGTCGCCATCTCGCTTAGAATGCGCAGGCTTGCCTCGACCAGCGAAATCCCGAGTGCCGCGCCGGTACCTTCGCCGAGCCGCAGGTTCAGGTCCAGAAGCGGCCGCTGTTCCAGGCGCTCCAGCATCTTCCGGTGGCCGATCTCGACCGATTGATGGGCAGCGATGATGTAATCTTTCACCGCGGGACAGAGTTCCGCTGCGATCAACGCGCCGGCAGTTGAGATGAAACCGTCCACAACGACCGGGATTCTGTACAGCGCAGCTCCGAGAACCAGTCCTGCAATCCCGCCGATCTCGTATCCTCCCACCTTGGCCAGCACATCAAGGGCGTCTTTTCGATCCGGCTGGTTCAGTTGAATTGCTTTTCTGATCGTCGCGACCTTGCTTTTAAGTCCTGCGTCGTCGATACCGGTGCCCCTGCCCGTTACCAGTTCGGGATCTGTTCCCGTGATCACCGATACGATTGCAGATGACGGCGTGGTATTACCGATGCCCATGTCGCCGGTCCCGATGATGTCCAGACCTTCGCGGTACTTTTCCACCAAACCCACGCCCGCCAGGATTGATTCTTCAGCCTGTTCCCGCGTCATGGCCGGACCAACAGCCATGTTTGCCGTACCTTTGGCGATCTTCCGTATCTCCAATCCTTCGGCAGGCTCGAAATCATGGTCAACACCCATGTCCACCACGATCACCCGGGCGCCCGCATGGCTGGCGAGCACATTCACGCCCGCGCCGCCGCGCAGGAAGTTGTAGACCATCTGTGGGGTCACTGCAGCCGGGAACGCACTCACGCCCTCCGTCGTCACGCCGTGATCTCCCGCGCAGGTGAAGATGATCTTCTTTTTGATTACCGGCTTGTCCTTGCCGGTAATCAGGCAATACCGCTTGGCCAGCTCTTCGAGGCGGCCCAAGCTTCCCTGCGGCTTGGTCAGGTCGTCGAGCTGTGCCTGAATCGCGTTCGTTCGCGAGCCGTCAACGGGCTTGATATGTGCAATGACTTCTTTCAATGTTTTCATTTTTATCTCCTTTAGGATATTCGATTCGTTTTTTATCGGCATCAGAGCTTCCCGCTTGCCTGCAGATCTTCGGAAAACAGCTTGGCAGCGCCTTTCGCAGCGCAGAAACTCCCGCACATGGTGCAGGAATCCTCGTGCTCGGGCATGCGGCTTTTACGGATCGCCTTTGCTTCTTCAGGATAGAGCGCGAGTTCGAACTGTTTCCCCCAGTCGAGATCCCTCCTCGCCTTGCTCATCTCCCGGTCCCGCTCCCTGCCCTTTTCAGGGTACTTGTTCATATCGCCGATATAGGCCGCGATCTTTGCCGCCTGCACACCCTGGCGCACGTCCTCCTCATTCGGCAGCGCCAGGTGCTCTGCCGGGGTTATATAGCAGATCAGGTCGGCGCCGAAGCGGCTTGACTGGGCTGCGCCGATGGCCGCGGTGATATGGTCGAACCCCGGTGCAACATCGGTTGAGATGGGCCCGAGCATATAGTAAGGAGCTCCATTGCTCATCCGTTTCTGGAGCTGGATGTTTCCCTCGATCTCGTCGAGCGGCACATGGCCGGGACCTTCCACCAGCATCTGACATCCCATTTCCCTGCCGATCTCCGCGAGTTCGCAGTTGATGACCAGTTCCTGGATCTGCGCCCGGTCGGATGAATCATGGATCGCCCCTGCCCTGAGGCCGTTGCCGAGGGACAGAACTACGTCGTATTTTTTCAGGATCGAGACGACGCGGTCGAATTTCTCATACAGGGGGTTTTCCCGATTATTGGCAAGCATCCATGCCACCATGCCGACCCCGCCCTTGCTCACCAGACCGCCATACCGGTATCCCTGCTTCCGCAGACGCTCGATGGTGTAGAGATTGATGCCGCAGTGAATCGCCATGAAGGCTATGCCGTCTGCGCACTGCTGTTCGATCAGGTCGAACAGCATCTCCTCGTCGAGCTTGTTCGGATCTCCGTATTTCCGTCCTGCCTCGCAGAACGCCTGGTACAACGGGACGTTCCCGACCGGCAGGTCCACGGCAGCCAGCACCTCGCGCCGTACACGGTCCAGGTCTCCACCGACAGAAAGTTCCATGAGCGTGTCCGCGCCGGCCGCTTCGGCGATCTTTGCCTTCCGGACCTCCGCAGAGTAATCGACGATGTCCGAAGATGTCCCGATCGAGGCATTTATCTTGGTGCGAAGTCCCTTTCCGATACCGACAGCTTTCGGTTTCCTGAAAACGTTCCCGGGAATAACGACTTTCCCTTCTGCAATCATGGTCCTGATGAAATCCGTTGATACGTCTTCCGCAGCAGCGACATCCGCCATCTGCGGCGTAATCAGCCCGCTGCGGGCACACTCGATCTGAGTTGTCATAGGTCCGCTCCTTGCGCATATGCGCGATACTGCATGAGACCGCGCATTCCTTTTTCTCGCCGGCCAATTGTATCGTGCGGCGCCTATGACGACCGTGTGAATACTGAAATGATCATACGAGACTCCTTTTACGCGAAGATCGGAATAAGACGTCTCCTGGCTTAGGACAACCTACTTGCCGGCCTTCCCATCCCTGCACGGACAGTGGCATAAAGATCAACGAGTCGTTTGCAACTTGTCTCTCGTCGCTGATCCTCGGCTTTCGTTTCCATCACAGTTGCGCGACAGCAGGGGAATCGCACCCCTTTCCGTTCTCTTATTCCTCCGTTTCATTACAATTTTTTGAAAACAAAAAATCCCCGGTCTTCTGGAGAGGACCGGGGATGAAAGATGATGCTATCAGCCCACACATCGTCTTAACGCCGAAGACCGTGCGAGAAACATCAAGACAGGTCTTCTGGCTTTCCCTCCTCTGCCGGCCTTCCCAATTGATCTTCAATCAGTGGCTAACGTCGGCAGAGGCATTGACCCCGCTTTCGCGGGACCGGGATCACAGCGGCGGGTCCGCTCCCGATTTGCACGGGATTCCCTTCGCCTTGATGTGTCAGCTATTCAATTGTGTTCGTTTTATACCACGGCAGGCAGGGCAAGTCAAAGGGAATTCTCCCGCCAGCCGGATCAGGGCTTCTGGAACGGGAGCATGAGGTCGCGGGCACGCTTGCATGCCATTGCTGCGGCAGCGGTCATTTTCTGCTCGCTGTCGATGTTCTTGTCCGGCAGACCAGCCACACCGATGCTCATGGTCACCTTCGTGGAATCGGGCCAAGTAAAAGGATGGTTCGCCACGACCTCGAGAATGCGCGCGGCTGCCTGTACCGCGTCGTTCCTGAGCGTGTTCGGGAGCATTACCACGAGCGCGTCCCCGGTCCACCACGCAGCCGTGTCCACCTCGCGGATCGTGCTCTGCACCAGTTTGATGATCGCCTTTACGAGCTTTTCGTCTGCCACCCGTCCCATGGATTTGCCGTCCAGGTCGATCATCATGCAGCTCATCTGCTGCTTGAAGCGCACGCTGCGCTTAAACTCCTTGGAGAACATGGCCTCGAACTGCAAACGGGTGAACAATCCGGTCGAGGCATCAACGACTTCTGCCATGGTCCCCATGTGGGAAGGATCAGATGGAGTTGGTTTGGCAATTGGCTTTCTATCCCCTGCCGGCGCGTGTGCAAGCGCAGGCGATGCTGGTTGCGTTCTCGCGGCCTGAGGCTTCGCTGCAGGTTTCGCGGCCGGAAAGGTCTGCGCTGGGCGTGATGGGCCGGATGCCGCGCCGTCCGGCGATGTCCCCGAACCGCCCTTCTGCGGATGCGGCTGTTCCGGCTGGGGACGCAATACCTGCGATGTGATCGGCGTTGACCGAGGGTCCCAGTCAGGCATGTTCACTTCAGCGGCAACGGGCGCCTCCCGTGGCCGAAATTTCGCAACTGCCTGCGGGGCTGCCTCCTGCAATGGTTTCAGCTGCGCATTGATCCTTGCTCCACCCTCGGCCTCTGATTCTGATGCGGCAGTTTCAGCGAGAGAGGCGGCCTTATTCACAGCAACCGCCCTCAGCATGGACATGATCCTGTCGTCAAGCTCGTTCTCGGTAAAGGGCTTCGCGAGATAATCATCAGGCCCTGCCGGCGGCCGGTTAAAGGACTCCGGTGCGGAGCCGCGGGCCGTGAGCAGGATGATCGGGATGTTCTTCGTTTCATCGCGCGACCGGAACCTTCTGCAAAGGTCGCTGCCTTCGATATCCGGAAGCGCAAAATCCATCAGGATCATGTTCACGGCCTGGTTCTTCGCAGCCATGAGCGCCGACATGCCGGACCCGGCCCAGACCACGTCGTAACCCGAATGTTCGAGAAAACGGCGTGTGCCGTTGCCCTGGGTCTGGGCGCTCTGTACGAGCAATACCTTCGCCTTAGGTGTTATGGCAGTTGTGTTCGTCATGATGCAACTTACAGGGGCATTTTTATTGTAGTCCACGGCGCAAGCAACGAGCGCTTCCTGGCCCTATTCCTTGTGAGAACTGTCCGAAACCTGTCGTTCTATATACGAAATGAGCAAGGGCCAGAAATAAAATCGATGAGTGCTGACAAGAGGTCTTTCTGAAATTTAGACGATATGCACAAAAGCGCCCGATGCCGACCGCTCGTCGCAACATATTCCCGCCTGTCTGATCAGTAGTCCTATTGCATCGGTTCGGGGTCGGTCATATCAGCCCCGTCGATCATCATGGCGATTTCGTAAGGCACAAAAGGTTTCTGGCGGAAATCGTTGGCCCCGGCCCGAAGGAAATCCTCACTGCAGTCAATGCCGCTGATCCCGATGATGATCGTGCGGGGCATGACCGCGCGGATCGCCTGGGTAAGCGTGATCCCGTCCGTGTCCGGCATTTCAAAGTCAGTGATGACAAATCCGAAAGGCTCCTTCCGGATATGCTCCATGGCCTCGCAGGCGGTCCCGCAGGACACGACCTCATATCCGTAGGATTCGAGCGCGTATTCCAGGCAATGCCTGACGTCTTCACAGTCATCAATGACCAATATTCTCGACATATCATCATACCTATCCCGCACGCAACAGGCGGTACCTTGTCTTGATAGTATATTTTGACTGTCCCGTCCGGTATCCATGTGGTCACGCCGAACGACTTCTTTTTTGTTTGCAACAATTTATACTGTTATAGTTTAAGTCAAATATCTGTCTTTTGCAATCATCACGAAGGGGTATTTTTGGGGTATGGGGAGAAGGAACAAAATGCAGATATCACGGATGTATCAGTTTATGCTCGATCGCAATGGCAATGGCCTGCATCCTGCCGTTGGCGTTCAACTTGGAATAGATCTTCTTCAGATGGAACTTCACCGTGTCGTTGCTGATCTTGAGTATTCCTGCGATCTCGCCGATGCTCTTTCCGTCCTTGAGCCAGATCAGGATCTCGATCTCCCGCGCGGTGAGCGAGGCGATGGGCCCCTTCTTCTCCCCCAGAGGCGCGCGCTGCAGATAGGGCACCACATGCCTCATCACGACCGACTGGAGCAGGACCTCGACCTCGGGAACCGTCATATCCAGGTGCGATGCCACTGCCTCGCGGTCCTTCCCTTTTGCCGAAAGTTGCAGGACCTCACGGTCCAGTTCAGTGAGCTTCACATCCTGAGGCAGGTCACCCCGTGATATCCGGTGGTAATACTCACGCAGCAGTAGGTCGATGACCGGCCAGCTGAGCCATGTCGCTCCGGAGGAAATCCTGCGAAGCGCATGGATCATCTCTTCGAAGCCCGAGTTCTTCAGGATATATCCAGCAGCTCCGGCATCGACCATCTCCAGCACCATGCGGCGGTCGAGATGCATGGACAGGGCAATGATCCTGGATGCTGATCCGGCAGCCCGCAGCTGGCGCGTTGTTTCGATGCCGTTCAGGCCGGGCATGGAAACGTCCATCATCACAATGTCCGGTGACAGTTTGGGAGCCTGGAGCACCACGGTCCATCCCTGGTCAGCCTCGCCCACAACGGTCATACCCGGCTCGTCCTCGATCAGCATCTTCAGGCCTTCGCGTATGATCTTATGGTCTTCTGCCAGATAGATGCGTATATCCATTATCTCCCCCCCGGGGTTCAGCTTTAAGATCAACTGCGGAACTGTTGAGAACAGCGTTGGTATTTCCCTCAGCTTCAGATGACAACAAGCAGTGCCCGCGCAACCGGGCTCCTATCTTCATCTCAACGTACGCCTAGGGCAAAGCTGATTCTACAGTCGGGTAATAATGCACTGATAACTTGCGGGAGGGCATTGCATGACCAGCGATCCGGGGACCGCTGTGCGCACCTGTCATGCAACTGAAATATCAAGCGATTTGACACTTGAATATAGTGATGTCACTGTTTATTGTCAAGCGGATTTTATTTTTTCGCAGCAGTCCTGTACATTACCGCAAGTCAATCCAGCAGAACTGAGCTATACACCTCCTCTGCTCGTTTCAAAGAGCCTGGGGAAAGGCATTGGTCAATGGAGAATGATATTACAGCGGTTATTCTGGCAGGTATTATGAATCTGATAAGGCCCGGGATAGTTACAGGTAGGACTGTCCGGCATTGTTCAGTACATCAGGTCCATCAGATCACACTGCTTAGCACTATATGACCGCAAGATCCTCGTCCGCTGCATCAAGATGTTCTTCCTCCTTGTTACCTCATCTGATGATATTCATGAACGCGCCGATATTCAATGGTTTCAATCTGTGATCACGTTGTTCTGTTCCTGCACAGTCACAACAGGAGCGGTCACGGTCTTATGCGTCGCCGTGTTGGTCTGCGCAGTCACAGGCAGTTGACCGCCTGCATATGTCCGAGCATAGGCCTCTGACAGGATAAAAGGCCCTACTCCCGAACGGGACTCCGTTATCGCGCAGGATAAGTCCACAGGAGGCGCCGGAGGCGGATTGACCGTAATTACCGCGTCTACGGTAACCGAAAATATGACCAAAGCTTTTTTAATGCCAGTCCTCAAGTAGTTAAAAAGCGAAGGACAGCAGGAGCAGGAGACCTCCTTGCGATGTCTTTTTATATCGGATCTCCGTTTCTCCTGAAGGCAGCGGTTCATTCTCCCTGACGCCATCGCCAAGCACCTTGACCGAGGAATCCATGATCGCGCCGATGCCGAAATTGAAGCTGTCGCTCCGAGCCTTGTCGCGGCGCCACCCGAACATGATCCCGGCCCCGATCGATCTGATCGGCCCGCCGCCGTCCGATGCAGGTTCAAATGCGACAAAGGGCCCCCACCCGCCTTTCCCCTTGTCGCCATACCAGTGATCGCTCGTGAAGGGAAAGAAATAGTGCGTTTCCAGCATAAACCTGACGATATCGTTGTTCTCCTCGTTAACCCGCACGACCCCGTTCACGATGCTCGCATCAACGACCCGGTTCCTCTTGCCCAGGTCGTGGGTGTAGGACAACGCTACGCCGAAGCCCAGTCCTTTGAACTTTTCAGCCGATTTTTGGATGTTCTCCAGTTCCTTCACGCTGTCCGACAAACTCTCATCCACAGCTTTTTTCTCGGGTGCGCTCAACGTTGCATCGGGGATCTGCCTTACCTTCTTTTGCAGGTCCTCGAGCTGCGCTTTGCGCGCTCCCGGCTCGGGGTCTGTTTCCTGGGCGCCTGCCAGGCTCCAGCACATCAACCACATCAGCGCAACAGTTGCGACACCATAGCTATTGATCATGCCCCTCCCCTTTACAGCGATAGCCAGAATGAATTTCACGGGCACATTCTGCTCCAGCACAGCACGACTATACAGATTTCCTATCCCTTTGGGAACTACCCATAAGGGTAGGAGATAAAAGACCAGTATTCCTGAGCTGTTGCATGGCCTGAATACAGCCCCTGTGCCGGCCGGCGGGATGGTATTGCGAAATTTGTCATACTGCGGTACTCTGCAAATATCCCTATTTCACCCGTATCCAACACAAGGAGCGCCATGGATAGCCTGTTCTCCGACCGGATTGCCGATGTTCCCCGGTCCTTCATCCGAGAGATATTAAAGACCGCGCTGCAGCCGAACGTCATCTCTTTTGCCGGCGGCCTTCCGAACCGGGACCTGTTCCCGGTCAAGGAAATAGCCGAGGCGGCGAGAAAGGTCCTTGACCGCGAGGGACGGGACGTTTTCCAGTACGGAAATTCCGAGGGGTCTGTGAAGCTCCGGGAGTTTATTGCCCGGCGCTATGAATCCAGGCTCGGGCTGCAGGTTGCTGTTGACGACATCTTGATCACGAACGGTTCGCAGCAGGGACTCGATCTTCTCGGAAAAGTGCTGCTGAACGAGGGAGATGGACTGATCATTGAGGAACCGGGCTACCTCGGGGCTATTCAAGCATTTTCGCTTTACCGCCCCCGGTTCCTGCCGGTACCGCTCGTGCAGGAGGGCCTTGATACCGCGGTCCTGAAACAAACCCTTGCGCAAAGCAGGCCGAAGCTCCTGTACACAGTGCCGAATTTTCAGAACCCCTCGGGGATCACCTATTCCAGAGGGAACCGGCAGGCTGTAGCGGAGGCGGTCAGGGAAAGCGGCGCCCTGCTGATTGAGGATGATCCCTACGGCGACCTTCGGTTCTCAGGCGAACCTGCGCCGTCGTTCCGTACGTACCTTCCGCAGACCACCATCCTGCTGGGGTCGTTCTCCAAGTCCGTGGTGCCGGGATTCCGGTTGGGGTGGATCGTGGCGCCCAGGCCGCTTATGGACAAGCTGGTGATCGCGAAACAGGCCGCTGACCTCCATACCAGCCACATGATCCAGGCGATCATGCATCAGTATCTTGCGGACAATGATATCGATCAGCACATCCAAACCATCCGCGATGCCTACGGCAAGCAGTGCGCTGCCATGCTGGCCGGCATGGAGCGACACTTTCCCAATAGCGTGACCCATACACGCCCGGAAGGAGGCATGTTCGTCTGGGCCGAACTTCCGCGCGGTCTTGCCGCGCTGGACCTCTTTGAGCTTGCGGTGAAGGAGAATGTAGTCTTTGTGCCAGGTGATCCTTTTTATGTCAACAAAAGCAGGACACGGGCCATGCGGATCAACTTTTCCTGCGTTGATGAATCAACGATAGCAGCCGGGATCGAGAGGCTGGGCAACGTCATGAAAAGGATGATCGAACAGACGGGATGAGCAGTGGAGTTGTCTTTCGCTTGAGGTGATGAATATACGGCCTGGCTGCCTGCAATGGAGCTGATCCCTTTTACTACTACGCTGCCGCCGGTTGCGACCCCGACGGCAGCGTTTTGGAACAAGGTGACCCCCCCCTTTTTCCGGCCCCTCCGACTTGCGATAGTTCAGAACACCGCGTTCGGTCACCAGTCTAGGATCACCATGCTTGCTGCTTTCGCTACTGGACAGTTGTATAACCCTGTCAACCATTCCTGCAGGTATTTCACTATGACCCGTCTGCACATCCAACAGGATTACTTTCGGACCTGCAGCCCGTCTCATGGCACACTCAAGGCACCTGCCGCTCCCTGCAGATCGGAACTTACTTTTTACTCCTGCTCTTCGCTCCGGGTCAGGACCATTGGCACGGGGATACCTAATACCTTCATCGAGCCCCGGAGCGTATTCTCCTGGTACTCAAGTTGAAAGGAATACCTTCCCAGCAGAACGTTCGTGACCTGCAGTTCTACACGGTTCCCCAACAAGGTGGCAACGCCTGTTCCTGAGCGGCCCAGCAGGCCGTATTCATTCAATTCGTAATATCCACCTCGGTTGATGAACTCATAGGTTCCGCCCTGGGTCCCCTTCCAGGTGCCAGCGAGGATATCCTTGCCCGGCACAGGGAGGCCGGCCGAAGGTGATGACAGCGGCTTCTGCCGCATGAACCTGCCTGTTCCCGAGCAGGGATCGCAACGCATACGTCGCATTCCTCCACAGAGGGGACACGGCCTTGTTTCATGTTCTCCGGCATCGGCGTGCCCGATCACATACCCGCGGCCGCTGCAGCTTGAGCAGGATATGCTGCCCTCTCCAAAACAATGTATGCAGGTTGTCATTATATTTTATCCAGCTCCGACGTCCCGGTACTTTCAAGACCGGGATTCCCGATCTGACCTTTGCCGCTGTTTTGACTTATTCCCGAACTGGCTGCGGCATCACCCTTCGCTGAGTTATTGGTCTTTCTCGCCGTACTGTATATGTAGTCTATATATCCACGACTCTGGATCTTTCCTTCATCGGACAGTTGACGGTACTTCCTGACCAGCTGGATCTCATCGGTGCCGATCTCCTGTTTGAGATAGTCGCACTGTTCCTGGGACAGGGGAGCTTTTCGCCTGGATTTCCCGTTTCTCCCTCGATAGTTGTCCGGAACGAGGAACTGCCCCTTGACATCCCCAGGCAGCTTTTGCTGGTGAGCGACGATGACCAGCAGTGAAAGGTCCAGCTCCAGGCTTTGCGCGATGGCACGAAGGGTCCTGTCCTTGGGAATGTGGTCTTTCACCAGGATGGCCCGGATGATCTCCGCACTGATGCCGATAAGCTGTGACGCGGCCTTGAGGCTTCTCACCTTGCGATTTTTCAGCTCACGATCAATGATCTCCGCCAGCTTCATTGGTTCCTTTTTTGCAGTAGATGTGGTCGGCCCGTTTTCACTGTTCACAGGAATATACAGACTTTTCCCTATCTTGGGAACTACCCATAAGGGTAGGTGAATTAACCTGCTGATAAATCAAGTGTTCAGCGCCAAGCAAGGATCTTCCACGATCCTTCATTTAAGCGGGTAGTAACTGCTCACAGGATAAGCTGAGTAGGAAGAAAAGTCGGAGTGTTCAAGTCCTGGTAGGAAGCATGGGACCGACAAAATGGGTCATATTCATAGCTGCTATTGCAGGAATGTCAATTTTTCCTGAGCAACGCGAGTGCTTTTTGATGGGTGACACTGTTCTTAGCCGCAAGAAGCGGCACAGTGCGGTCAAGACCGGCCCGAACACTCCCCAGGGAACTGCCTGCCCAGTCAGTCACGATACCCCCAGCTTCCTCCAGTATCAGCATGCCCGCAGCATAGTCAAAGGTCCGGGACGGTGTCGCAGTGACAAAGACACTTGTGGCGCCTGACGCCAGGTAGGTCAGGTCGAGCGCTGTTGACCCGAAGCAGCGCGTTCTCCGCGCAGACGTGAGCAGCGGCAGGATCAGAGGAAGATCATTAGCGGGATCCGTCGCCTCATAGGATACGATCACGATATCAGCCGTATCCGGGGTCCGGAGCGTTTTGCCGTTCTTGAACGCGCCTTTCCCCCGCACAGCCCAGAACTCGTCGCCAACCGCGAGATTCATGACATAGCCTGCCTTGAGTTCCGCAAGGGTGCTCCCATCCAGAAGTGCTATGGCGAACCCGAAGAACGGCACGCCGTTCTTTGCATTATTGCTCCCGTCAACCGGGTCCACGAGCACGACCTGGGTACCTGCTCCGAACGTTCTGGTTCCCAGTTCCTCGGAAACGAGCGTGAAGGCAGCGCCATTGGTGGCATGGACCTGTTCCATCGCCGCCACCATGATATCCTCGGCCCATTTGTCCACGGGAAAGGTCTTGTCCCCGCCTGCGCCGCGCCCGATCGCGGTCCTGCCGGTCTCAAGATCAAGGATCGCGGGAAGTCCTGCGCGCATCTCTTTGCCGATGCCGCGGAACACCTCAAGCCACTGTTCGGTCGTCATGACACCTCCTTTTCTTCCTGTGCCGGGGAACCCTGCCTGGCCGCAAAATGGCCGTACACTTCCTCCGCAGCCTTCCTGGTCATGCCCTTCACTGCAGCCAGGTCCTCTACTTTGGCCTGGCGCACCTTTGCCAGGCTCCCGAAATGGCGCAGCAGCGCTTTTTTTCTTGTCTCGCCGATGCCCGGAATGTCGTCGAGCTCGGATGCAATTGCGCGCTGGGCCCGCAGTTTCCGGTGATACTCAATAGCGAACCGGTGCGCCTCGTCCCTCACCCGGGCGACCAGGTGGGTCACCGCGCTCGCGGGGTCCAGAATGACCGGCTCTTCCACGCCGGGAAGGAATACCCGTTCGAACTCTCTTCTCGATCCGTCCTCCCCGCTTCTCGCCTTGGCCAACCCCAGGACATCCGGCTCCTGCACCTCCAGTTCCTTCAGTACATCGAGCGCCTTGTTGAGCTGGCCCTTTCCGCCGTCGATCAGGATGAGGTCCGGCAAGTGCCCTTCTTCCTTCGCCCGCAGATACCTGCGGCGGACGACCTCCGCCATGCTCGCGAAATCGTCCTGGCCCGCGACTGTTCTGATCTTGAATCGTTTGTAGCTCCGCTTGTCCGGAAGGTTGTTCTCAAAGGCCACCATGCTGGCAACCGCCTCCGTTCCCTGGATGTTCGAAATATCAAAAGCCTCGATCCTTCGGGGCAGATGCTTGAGCCCCAGCTCCTCCTGCAGCGCCCGAAGAACGCGCTCTTTGCTCTTGCGGGAAAGGGTCTGTTCCTTCAGCGCCTGCATCGCGTTATCGCATGCCATTTGAACAAGTTCACGTTTCCTGCCCCGGTGGGGCACGGAGACTTCCACTTTCGCGCCGCGCCGGTCTGCAAGCCAGCGTTCGAGAATATCCCGGTCCGGGACCTCGAGCGGCAGCAGGACCTCAGCGGGCACGATCATTTCCTTTGCATAGAATTGGTGCAGGAAATCCGTAAGGACATCCTCTCCGGACATGCCGCGGACTTCCGTGAAGGTGAAATCCTTTCTCCCGGTCAGCATGCCGTTCCTGATGAAGAGCACCTGGATGTCCGCGTGGCCGCCTTCGGCTGCGTAACCAATGACATCCTGGTTCTCGAATCCCGGGGAGATGATCTTCTGCTTCTCAAAGGCCCCTTCGATCTTCGCTATCCTGTCGCGAAGCTCCGCCGCCCGTTCGTACTCCAGCTGCTCCGAAGCATCCGTCATGCGCTGCTTCAGGATCGTGATAAGGTCCCGGTTCTTTCCCTCGATGAACAACCGCACCTGTTGCACCATGTCGCGGTAGGCGTTCTGGTCGGCCTCACCCGAGCAGGGAGCCAGACATCTGCCGATCTGGTGCTGCACGCAGGGCCGTTCCGGTTTTTCCCGGTTGAACTCCTTTTTGCAGGTGGCGAGCGGAAAGGTGCGACGGATAAGAGCAAGGATCTCCCACATGCCGCCGGCAGGCACATAGGGACCGTAGTAGACCGAACCGTCCTTCTTGAGCCCCCGGACAACGTCAAGGCGAGGATACTCGGCCTTCATGTTCAGCTTCAAATACGGGTAGTTCTTGTCGTCACGCAGGATGATATTGAACCGCGGGTGGTGTTTCTTAATGAGCGTGGCCTCGAGGATCAACGCCTCAAGCTCCGTATGGGTAACGATGGTCTCCAGGTCCGAGATATTCCGGACCAGCGCCTCGGTCTTTTCATCCTTCGCGCCCTTCTGGAAATAGGACCGTACGCGATTCCTGAGGGATAGCGCCTTGCCCGCATAAATGATGTGTCCGCGTGCGTCCTTCATGAGATAGACGCCGGGCGAGTCCGGAAGGTTCTGGAGCTTTTCTTCGAGGGTCATGCAGTATTTTACCACGGAAGGGGGGCTGGAGACAGGAACGACACAAGAAAGTGAACCGCGGGAGTTGTCAGACCATCACATCTCGACCCGCGTCACCACTCCGTGGAGTTTGTTCGACGGCAGCCGGTAGAACTGGACGATCGTGGGCGTCAGTTTTTTAATGACCGAGAACAACTGCCAGAGGATATTGGCTGTTGATATGTCCTCTACTCCGTAGAATATGGCCCGCTCGGTGATCCCGGCCTCGCGCAGGATCTCTTCCACATCCGGGATCTCCATGTATCCCATCTGGATCTCGAATGCCCGGAGGCCCGGTGCGATGTCCTCCTTGAAGAACCCGGTCACTCCAAAAGGGTCCTCACGCCGTACAATGGAAACAATGATATTGTCCTCATAAACGATCCCGTTCTTGAACATTGCGTGTACGAGATAAGGCGGCATCTCCCGGGTGTCCTTGGCAAAGAACAGCGCAGTGCCGCGGATCCGTGGAGCACCTGCATAGATCTGACCGTAGCTCAGCAGGAACACATCCCGGGGAAGCGGCTGCAGCGATAGATAGAGTTGCTTCTGCCCCCGCGTGTAGAGAACGATTATAAAGAGCGGGACCGCAGCGATGATCAGCGACCAATAGCCGCCATGCGGTATCTTATAAGTATTGGAAACGAGGAATGCCACATTCACCGCGGTCACGAAGATCGCCACGGCCGCGTGCCAATACTTGCTCCGCCGCAGGAATATCCATGTCATGATGAATCCGGTAAGGGTCATCGTGCCGGTCACTGCCAGGCCGTAGGCTGCGGCAAGATTGCTCGACCGCTGGAACAGGAACATGATGGACAGCACGGCGCCGAGCAGGAACCAGTTGACGAAACCGATATAGATCTGCGATTGCCGCGCGCGGGATGTGAAACTGATCCGGAACATAGGCATGATGCGGGTCGAGATGCCCTGGTAGACGATGGAGAACATGCCGCTGATCATGGCCTGGGAGGCGATCACCGTGGCCATGATGCTCAGGAGCAGGAATGGAATATAGAGCGGCCGGACCTGATCGCGTACCATCTCGAACAGAATGAACTTTGCATGCGGGTGATGCATGAGGTATGCGCCCTGGCCCAGATAGTTGATCACCAGCGCAATAAAAACGAAATTCCAGGCACGGATGATCGGCTTCCGGCCGAGGTGACCCATGTCCGCGTAGAGCGCTTCACCTCCTGTTGCGCACAGGATGACCTCTGACAGCACGAGAAATCCCGTCATAACGTTGCCTGACAGAAAATGCACCGCCTCAAGCGGATTCAGCGCTTTCAGGACCGACGGCGCCGTAACGATCGCTACCAACCCAGATAGCGCGAGCACGCAGAACCAGATCACCATGATAGGTCCGAAAGCGCCGGCAACCTTGTCCGTCCCCTTGCGCTGCACCGAGAACAAGACTATCGCGATGAAAGCCGCGACCGCGATCAGAACGTTCTGCTGGAGCAACTCCAGACCCGGGATCAGGAGCGCTCCTTCGACCGCGGAGAGAATACTGATGGCCGGCGTGATAACGCCGTCACCGATGATGAGCGCGATACCGGCAAAAGAAAGCGCGGTGACGAATGCTCGCTGCCTCGGCGAGGTGAGCAGCGGCGTGAGGATCTCGCGGAGAACAATGGTCCCTCCTTCACCGCGATGACCGAGGCTCATTGCCAGCCAGGCATATTCAATGGTCACCAGGATGATGAGGGTCCAGACGATGAGGGATAGCACACCGATGATATGGTCTGGCGACGGGTCCGTGAGCAGGAAAACGACCGTAAGGGTATAAATAGGACTTGTGCCGATGTCACCGAACACCAGGCCGAGCGATTGGACAATGCCTTTTACAGTATCTTTTTGCGTGCTCATGGCAGCAACCGGGGTGGACGAAGTTCTTTCCCATCACATCTCGACGCGGGTCACCACCCCGTGCAGCTTGTTCGCGGGAAGTTTGAAGAACTGGACAATGTTCGGTGTCAACTTCTTGATGACCGAGAAAGCCTGCCAGAGGATGTTCGAAGCAACAATATCCTCGACGCCGTAGAAGATCGTCTTCTCGCTGATCCCGGCCTCGCGGAGGATCTCCTCCACATCAGGGATCTCCATGTATCCCATCTGGATCTCGAAAGCCCGGAGACCCGGTGCGATGTCCTCCTTGAAGAATCCGGTCACGCCAAAGGGATCCTCACGCCTCACAATGGACACGATGATGTTGTCTTCATAGATGATATGGTTCTTGAACATCGTGTGGACGATATAGGGCGGCACCGCCTGGGCGTCCTTGGCAAAGAAGAGCGCCGTACCCCGGATCTTTGGCACCGCAGAGAATATCTGATTATAGCTCAGCAGGAATACATCCATGGGAAGCGGCTGGAGGGAATAATAGAGCTTTCGCTGTCCCCGGGTGTAAAGCATGATGATCCCGAAAGGGATCGAGGCTATGACGAGCGACCAGTAGCCGCCGTGCGGGATCTTCGTGGTGTTTGAAAGCAGGTACACTGTCGCTATCAGCGTCACGAGTGCGGACACGGCCGCTTTGACGCTATCCTGACGCTTCAGGAAGATCCAGACCATCATGCTCCCGGTGATTGCCATGGTGCCGGTGACCGCGAGACCATAGGCCACGGCAAGGCGTGCGGAGGTCTGAAACTCGAAGATGATGAACAGGACCGCCAGGAGCAGCGACCAGTTCACGGCGCCAATATAGATCTGCGTTTGCCGTTCATGAGACGTGAAATCGACCTTGAGGATCGGCATGATGCGGGTCATGATGCCCTGGAACACCAGTGAATACATGCCGCTGATCATGGCTTGCGATGCGATGATCGTTGCCGCGATACTAAGCAGCAGGAACGGGATATAGAATGCCGGAGCCTGATAGAAGAGCATTTCGAACAGCACGTTCTTCACGTCGGGATGACTGGCCAGGAAGGCCCCTTGTCCTAAGTAGCTCAGCAGAAGCGCCGGAAACACGAAGTTCCAGGCCCGCCTGATCGGAACGCCGCCCAGATGTCCCATATCAGCATAGAGGGCCTCCCCGCCGGTGGCGCACAGGATGACCTCGGCGAGGACGAAAAATCCCGTGGTCACATTCTGGCAGAGGAACCGGATTCCGGGCACGGGGCTAATTGCGTTCAGCACGATCGGCATCTGAATGATCGACGCGATCCCTGACAGTGCCAGTATTGCGAACCAGACAAGCATGATCGGTCCGAACGCACCGGACACCTTTTCGGTGCCTTTCTTCTGGACCGAGAACAGTGCGATGGCGATGACCGCGGCAATTGCGATAAGAACGGCCTGGCTCGTGCCGGAAAGCACGGGAATGAGCAGGAGTCCCTCGACTGCGGAAAGAATGGAGATGGCCGGCGTAATCACGCCATCACCGACGAACAGGGATATGCCCACGTACGATATGAGCGTCACGAACGCAGCTTGACGACCCGTGGTCAGATAGGGCAGCAGGATCTCGGTCATGACGATGATGCCGCCTTCGCCGCGCCTTCCCAGTCCCATGGCGAGCCAGGCATACTTGATCGTGACCAGTGTGATCATCGTCCAGACAATGAGCGACAGGACCCCGATAACGTTCGGCACTGTTCGCTCGGTAAGAAGGAAGACGACAGTCAGTGTGTAGATGGGGCTTGTGCCGATGTCGCCGAACACAAGACCGAGTGACTGAACTATGCCGCGGAAATTTGCCTTCTGCTGGGTCATGGCGCGGCGCTTTGCCCCTTATCCTTCATATAACGGAACACCTGGACACGGGAATTCAGCTGATCGGCAATGTAGATCTGGTCGTTCTCGTCAATGGCAATGCCCGCAGGCATGTTCAGAAAACCGGGCCACGGCCCGGCCTCTCCAATGAATAGCAGTACCTTGCCGGTGGAGTCGAATATCTGATAGTTACTGAACGCCGCGTCGGTCACATAGATGTGCCCCTCGGAATCGACGGCCACACCCTTGGGGTTCGCGAACATCCCGGGCCGGTCCCCCACCTCGCCGAACCTGGACAGATACTTGCCGTCTGCCGTGAACACCTGGACCCGGAAATTTCCGCTGTCCAGCACGTAGACCTTGCCGGTATGATCCACGGTCACATCAAGCGGGATATTGAGCCTGCCATCGGCATTCCCGCGGCCGCCGAACTCGAACAGGAACCTACCGTCAAGATCAAATACCATGATGCGGTGCTTTGCGCGATCTGCCACATAGAGCCGCCCAAGGCCCTCGTTGATCGCCAAGCCGACCGGAACCCCGCCAGAAAGGGAAAAGTTGGTTACATATCCTCCCTGGCGATCGAAGACAACAACCTTGGCGCCACTGCTGTCAGCGACGTAGATCCTGCCCTTTCCCTCCATGACAGCCGCAGCGGGCAGGCGAAAAGACCCATCGTTCCCCGTAATGATCATCAGCCGTTTTTCAACAAGGTCCAGCACCATGACCCTCCGCGACACGATGTCGCAGATCAGCAGTACATTCTGCCGGACACTGACCCCATAGGGTCTGACCATTCCGTCAAAATACGGCTTCCCAAAGATCCGCTCGAAGAAGGAGTAGCGCCTTCCGATGTCGTCTTCGGTGTATATGGACTGGACGTACTGGATCCTCGGGTGATCAGGCGGCTTGGGCCAGACAAGGTTGGCCGGTTCGATCCGGGTGCGGGGCTGTGCGCAGGAGCAGAGCAAACACCCCATGACGAGCGTGAAACCAAGAGTTGCTGCGCGATAGGATATCGAGAAAAGGCTCATTTTTCGTACTGAAATACCTGTACTCTGCCATTCATCTGATCCGGGACATAGAGATAATCCCTGTTGTCAATAAAAATGCCTGCCGGTGACCAGAAGCCATCACGCTGATCGCCGATACCGCCCCATCGCTGAAGATACATGCCGTTCTGATCGAAAATAAGGATGGTATTGGCGACGCCGTCGCTCACATAGACATGGCCGTCGGAGTCTATGGCGATCCCCGTCGGATTGTTGAGGGGATGGGCAAGGTCTGCAATAAGGGAAAACCGCCGTACGAAGATGCCTTCACTGTCAAACATATGCACCCGATTCCGGTGCGCATCAAGAACGAAGAGATTTCCCGCACTGTCCAGTGCGAGACCCACGGGAGAACGGAGGCCATCCTTCGTGCCCTGGTCACCCAGGTCACATACCCTCTGGTATGTTGTAAAGGCCCCTGCTGCATCGCTGGAATAACAGGGATTGGCCGGCGATTGTATTACCCCTGTTTTAGTCTGATTCCCGCGCGTTTCGATGGACGCCCAATCGCGCTGGTTCGTATACATGAGGACCTTATGTGCATGCTTATCGGCCACGTAAAGCCGATGGCGCCGCGAGTCAACAGCCATTGCAGCGGGATAAGCAAGGCTGCCGGTCTTCCCGAGTGTGAAGACAAGATTCCCTGCGCGGTCAAGTCCGAATATCTTCCCCTGGGGAGGATCTGCAACATAGATATCCCCGGCTTCGGCCACAGCAACAGCCGACGGATCCATGAACGATGCATTCACTGCAACGGTGGGAGTCGGCGAGGAAATGATCTTTACCGACCGTTCGTTCCGGTCAAAGATGAACAAACGGGGTACGGGAGAACGATCGACCACATAGACGCGGAACTGGTCAGCTGATACAGAGACCGGTTTCTGAAGCGAGGTAGCGGCGGGCGCCAGGGGATCCGACTGGCGGTATCGCTCCGTGAGAAAGCTGGCCTCGTTCCGCAGCGTCTCGACATATCTGATACGAACCGGTCTCGAGGGGTCCGGCAAATCACCCTCATCGGGTTTTCCGATGAGCAGCGCGCATCCCCCGATGCCAAACGCGATCAGAAACAACATGACATAGGGGATTATCTTCTCGTGTATGTTCTTATTAGCTCTCATATCCTTAAATATACCACAACAATCCTGCGCGACACTATTTTTTCTTATGGCAATAGCCGCACAGATCGGTCTCGCGGGTGACGCCGAAGGCCAGAAGATACTTTGTTTCAGCGCTGTGCGGTGAATGGCAGCTGATGCAGGAAAGCTTCCTGCCGGGCCGCAGCGGATCCCTGACGTTCCTGGTGGGATGGCTGACGCCATGTACAAATCCCGCGATCACATGGACATCCGATGCTTTTTCCCGGTGGCAGGTCGTGCAGAGCTCCCATGATCTTAGGCGGGTCCATGCTGAATGATCGCTGCCATGGGGATCATGACAGAGATTGCAGTACCCGGAATCCACCGGACCGTGCCGGAAAGGCATGGACATGACATCGCTATGACATTTCTCGCAGGTTTCCGGAACGGTCAGTCCGTTCTTGGCAGGCTTCAGGGGATCGATATCCCGGGTTTCCTCCTGCCGTCCGGCAGTGTAGGCAAGCCGGACCGCGGAGTTGATAGTCGCTGCCGTCCCTGCCGACTTTTTGACAACATAGGAAAGCGTCTCTTGATATTCTCCCGAGGGATCGCCAAGCTGCCAACGCAGCTCATCGCCTTGTACCTGCGGTTCCCTGACCGCCCCGCGGAGGATACCGCTCCCCTTCACATACTGCATTCCTTTGGGAAGCCTCTCAACGATCTTGAGGTTCTTGACACCAGCTGCCTTGCTGCTATAGGACACATTGATGATGATCTTTTCGCGATCCGCAAGAAGGGGCAGTTTCAGGCTGTTTCGCACCTGGACATCAGGAGGATAGGCAACCAACTCGATCCGGTTATTGACAATGCGGTTCTCTTTCGTCGTATTCGGTACTTTGGGAAGGGCCGCTCCCATCCCCGCGACAACGATCCTATTCTTGCCGGTGATGCCGTAGGATGCAATAAGCCGGGATATCGCGCGGGCCCGTGCGATGGTAAGCTTTTGCAGGTCTTGAGTACCTTTTTTCTTTTTCCCCTTCTCACTGGGGAAAACCGCATCATCCACATGTGCCTCAATCCGCACTTTGTCAGCCGGATTAAGCTTAAGATGCTCGAGCAACCCTCGAAAGAGTTCCTGTTCACGTTCTTTACGCTTTTTTATTTCCATGTCCCGGGCATTCTTTCGTTCCTGATACTTTGCCCGGTCGGCCCTATTCTTCGGCTTCGGCACCAACGGCACAT